>NZ_JQKB01000021.1 GCF_000745835.1 Belnapia moabensis DSM 16746
GAAGCCAGTCGTCTGGCGCAGCGCCATGCCGAACAGCACCTTCATGGTCAGGCAGGTCTGGACAGCAGCATCGCTATAGAGGGGCTGTCGGCCCCGTTTACCGGTCGGCGCGGCTTCCCAGGTCATCTCGCGATCGAGCCAGATCGTTAGCGAGCCGCGTCGCTTGAGCCCGTCGCTGTAGGCAGGCCAGTTCCTGGTCTTGTAAGTCGGCGGTGTCGGTCTGCTCATGCCGTCCAGCTATCACGCTGGATTCACGAGATGAATCCCCCTCAGGCCATTTGTGCAACAGAGCCTCGAGCCGGTCTACGATGCTTACGCACCCAACTACGGCGAACCGATCTATATTTAAGCGGCGTTTGTGCAATGAGCCGCTGAGATCCAGGGTGGGTGTCCCGGCTACGGTTGAGCCGGTACACTCTCGGGCATGCCGTTCAAGCACAACGCCGCCCGCCGCCGCCACATCCCGCAGGTCCGCTACCTGGTCCAGAACTGGCCAGCCTACGAAGCCGGCCTGAAAGCGGCGTGGCGACCTGATGTTCTGGCTCGATGAAGGACGCCCCGAAAGGGCGGCAGGCGCCGCGGCGAAGCACACCAGGGGCCAGGCCTGGTACTCGGATGCGGCGATCGAGTTGGTGCTGATGCTGCGGCTTGTCTTCCATCTCGCTCTGCGCCAGGCCGAGGGTTTCGCCACGAGCGTGCTGCGGCTGCTCGGACAGACGTTGCGGGTTCCGGACCACGCCGCCTTGAGCCGGCACAGCCCCAGCTTTGCCGGGCGGCAGCCCAAGGTCATCCTACACAGCCCGATGCACCTGCTGATCGACAGCACTGGCCTGAAGCTCTTCGGCCAGGGCGAGCGGGATGCGGATAAGCACGGCCGGACGCGCCGATCCTGGCGAAAGCTCCACATTGCGGTCAACGCCGGCACCGGCGAGATCGTCGCCTGCGTGCTGACTGACAATGCCGCTAATGACGCCAGTCAGGTGCCGGCGCTACTCGACGCGATCAAGAGCAAAATCGCCTCCATGACAGCGGACGGCGCGTACGACGGCGAGCCCGTATACCAGGCCATCGCCACGCCACCAGCCCGATCCACCGCCGGATGTGTTACCCCGCCACCTGCGTCGGCGGTGCCGAGCAAGGAGGACGCCAAGGCGCAGAGCCAACGCGATCATCACATTCGGATCACCGCAGAGAAGGGCCGAATGGCCTGGCAGAGGGCGACAGACTACGGCCGGCGCAGTCTCGCGGAGACCGCGGTCGGACGCTACAAGGCGATCATGGGACCGAAGCTGCGCGCCCGTATTCTGCCTGCTCAGCGGGGCAAAGCCGCCATAGTCGCCGAGGTGTTCAACCGCATGATCCGAGTTGCGAAGCCGATCTCCATTCGCGTCGCTTGACACCTCTCGGGTGGAGCCGTGCTGTAGGCGCACCTTAACCTCCGTGCACCATCGCTTCTCCACAAGCTACTCGCCGGGGTCACAAAGCTTCAACCCCGTGCTGTCCACCAGCAGGTGCACAGACTCACGCCCAAGGCGCGGGCGCGGTACCTCTGGTGTCTCCGCTCGACGGCTTATCGTGCTGTGGTCGGGTACGGCGAGGTCGAGGCCAAGCAGGCCGATGATGAAGGTCATGAGACCTTCCGTCTGGCGCAGCGCCAGGTGGAATACTGCCGGTAAAGTCTGCGCCGTGGTGATCGCCAGGGCGGAGTAGCGTGGCTGTCCACACTGTGTAGTCCGCGGCTCAGCCCGCCATGCTTTGATCGCGTCGGCCGTGAACCCCACCTTCAAGCTCCCGCGTGCTCGCAGACCAGCCTCGTAGGCAGGCCAATTCGTCACCCTGTGTTGCTGGCGTGAAATGTAGTGCTGGCGGTCGGCGTTGGCTTTGAATGGCAAGTTGGGACCCCTTGGCGAAATCGGGCAGGGCCCTGGCCCTATTTACACCGGAGACGCCATTCGACCTATTCGTGCACCAAGCTCTTTCATCCGAGAACAGAACCTTCTAGGGCGCCCTGTGCAACAAGATGCCCACGTGCCAGTGGCACTCCCATCTCACAGGCCAGTCCTGTTGTCTCCCAGGTGAGCGACACTACTCCGCCGAGTTGACCTCGCACCGTGCCTTCCAGCACGCGCATACCAAAGCCACGTCGCCCAGGCGGCCCAGGTACTACCGGCCCGCCCGCCTCCACCCAGCGCAGCCGTAGGGTCGTGTTGGCCAGGTCGAGGTGCCACGACACCGAAACGCGTCCCTCCGGTACCGACAGCGCGCCGTGCTTCACCGCGTTTGTCGCTAACTCATGCAGCACCATGGCAATCGGCTGCGCCGCGCCGGGTGGCAGTACCACGGGTGGCCCGTTCAGCTCGGCGCGTTGTCCGGCGAGGAAGGGCTCGATTTCACCCTGCACAAGCGCGCGCATATCAGCCCCAGTCCAGCGGTCTTCGGCCAGCAGCGTCTGCGCCCGTGCGAGTGCGCTCACCCGACCCTCTACTGCTCGGGCGTAGGACGCGGCGTCCTCCTTAGGAGTTAGGCGCAGCGTCGCCTGCACTACGGCAAGCGCGTTCTTGGCCCGGTGGTCCACCTCGCGCGAGAGGAGGGCCTGTCGCTCATCAGCCACCTTTCGCTCGGTCACGTCGGTCAGGACGGCAAGAAAACGGCGGCGCCCCGCTTGTTGGAAGTGGCGGCCATGGACCTCCAGCCAGCGCTCTTCCCCATCCGAGCCGCGCCGGATGCGATGGATTAGATGAAAAGTGTCGTCCTCCCGAGCCGTGCGCTCATGCTCAGCCCGTATGGCCGCGATGTCGTCGGGATGGATCAGGCCAAGGAAAGCGGCTCGTGGGACCCGGCCGTCGGTTGGGGTGGGCAGGCCGTAGAGCTCGAAGACACGGGGCGTGCCGATGCCTTCCTCGCCCTCCAGATCCACGTCCCAGATGCCGAGGCCGACCGCTTCCGTGGCGAGACGCAATCGCGCCTCGCTTTCTCGCAGCGCCGCCTCGGCCCGCTTGCGGGCGGTGGTATCGCTCGCCTGGATGACGAAGAACCGCACGGCTCGGTCCGAACCCTTGACCGCGGTGACTGCGGCGTCCGCGGTGCGAACCTCGCCGTCAGCGGCTTGGTACAGATCTTCTGAGAGTACCGGGCCGTCGGCCCGCGCGGCTTCGGCAAGACGACCGGACCAGGCGTCACGCATGGCGGGGAGGCCGGCCCAGAAAGGGGTGTCCCAAAAGAAGCGCCCGATCACCTGCTCGCGTCTCAGCTGAGCGGCGCGCAGCGGCAGCTCGTTGATCTCAAGCGTGACACCCTCCGGGGAGAGAACGGCCATGAATTGGAACTGCTGGTCAAAGACGCCGCGGAAGCGCTCCTCGCTCGCTCGCAGTGCCTGTTCAGCCGCGTCGCGTGCGGTCTCGTCGCGCAATGTAAGCACCGCGCCGACCTGCGTGCGATCAACGGCCAGCAGCGGCCGCGCACTGCCGACGGCGAGCACCTCGGAGCCATCGGGCCGGCGGATACGCCAGCGCGCATCAGTCACCGTTTCGCCCCGGAGCACGGCGCGCGCGAGTGGCAGCTCGGCTGACGGATAGGTGCGACCGTCCTCGGTCAAGAGGTGGTAGGTCTTGCTGTAAGCATCAGGCAGGACATCCAGCCGCGCCACACCGTGGATCTGAGCTGCTGCGTCGTTCACGAAAGTGATGCGCCCGGCGGCATCAGCAACGATCACCCCTTCGGCGAGCTGCCCAAGAACTCCGGCGTGTTCGGTCAGCCGGGCCCCGTCCTCATCGGTCCGAAGCGGCATTGGCGGGCCGCTGGCCCAGAAGCGAGGGTCATCCTTCTGGAGGTCCCTGCGCTCGCCGGCCGTGCCTCCTTCAGCAAGCCCGCTGGCTATCTCCTCCTCCAGCGTGCCGGCGGTGCAGCCCGGCGGGTCGGCCGTAAACGTCGCGTACTCGGTCTCGCCCATCGCACCGGCCCGGGATGCATGGGGTTGTCCGGTGAGGTTGCCGGCGAGACCGGCATAGGTCGGGATGCGATCGAGGGCCGCGCCGAGGGCACGCTCAGCATCCGCCAGGTCGAAGTCCTGCTGAAGGGTAAGCCAATAGGCGCCTCCCGTGCCACAGAAGCGCCCAAGGCGAGTAGCCATTTCAGGCGTGACACCGGTCATGCCCGAGAGCAGGCGGTGAAGCGCCTGCCGTGTGACGCCGAGTTCGCGCGCGGCACGGGCAACTGAAATGCCGGATACTGCGAGCATCCGCTGTCGCAATACTGAGCCTGGGTGGGGAGGCGCCGCCGGCTGCAATGTCGCCGAGCCCGGGCCCTCCGGATTTTCACTCAAGCCTTCCCCTCCGATCTCCTGCGGACCGCAGGGCCCACAATCAGAGTGTAAACTGGTCCGGACACATAGAAAACTTGAGGTTCACTGGTGTCGAAGCGGCTTTGTTCTGGCTAGGAGACCTGTGCGCGGATCGACCGAGACACAGTATCTGGCACCTGGGCGCCTGAGACAGCCGCTACAGAATGTGGCTCACCGGACCCGCGCACAGGTCTCCTAAGGCAACACCAACTGGAACCAGATGATTGGATTCCGGTTCTGGCGAGATCCTGCTCGGAGCGCATCATGGCGAAGCAAAGCAAAGACCCGGCACAATCGACTGACAACCGGCACGAGAAAGCTCGGGACCTCGGCGAAGCGGCATTGGGTAAGCTAGCAGAGGGACGGGAGGCCGAGGCCGACCAGCTGATCGAAGAGGCCAAAAAGCTTGATGAGTCTGCGTTGAAGGAGATTGTTGCGGACCTTGAGGAGGATGCCGGCTCGAACCCGGATGCGGCTAAGAACTCACAAGGCTGACCGCCGGGCGTGCTCCCTGCTGAGTGTTGGTGCGCGTAGCCGGAGTAGCCGTTGAACGCTTTCCTGCAGTCGCGGCAGCGGACCGGCGGTAACCCTGGGCCGCACGGTCCAACCGCTCCGCGACGGCAGCAGAGCCGCAAGCCACACAGTTCATCACCAGCTTCCGCCCCGCTGGCTCCGGTGCTTACCGGCGCCGCCCCGGCCAGCCAAAGAGGGCGCGTGGTGCTAACCACGACTGATTCGACGCACCGGCCCGACAATAGATACCACTGGGCCTACCTCAACCATTTCAGCTTCTCTCCGTGCGTGTCGCTCAACCCGAGCACACGCTCGCCTCCGTTAGGCCACAAGGTCAGTCGCAGGCTCGCCTGCTCGCCGTAGGCCGGATCCGCCTCGAAGCGGAGCCAGGCGAAGGGCGCCTCGCTGGTCGCAGCCGCCCCGACCCGCGCCGCATGCGTTGCGACCCGGACAGCGGTCTCCTTTGGGGCGTACTGGAGGGCCACCGCATGCATGAGAACGCGCGCCACCCCCTCCTCGGCGGCACCCGGGTCAAGCGCCGCTTCGGTCCAGGCGGCTGCCTCTGCGCGGTCCAGCCGGGGCGGGTCGGTGGCCGCGACACTGATGGCAGCTTCGACGCGGGCGAGCCTGTCGGCCTGATCGGGCCACACGTAGGCGAGCAGGCGCTCGCGGTCCGTAGGGTTTGCCACGTCAAGCGGGTCGAGGTCGCACCCCTGCTGCCGCAGAACATGTAGCGACACGTCTGCCGGCGGCGGGTCACCCTCCCAAGCGGGAGCGACCCTGACCAGCGCGCCCAGCGTGCCGGCCGTCACCCCGCCCAACTGGTGCTCGTAGCGATCGAGCACGAGGACGAGGCCCGCGCTCGCACCGAGCTCGTGCAGCGCGAAGGGCAATCCGCCGGTCTCGGCGGCGATAACGAGGAGGCCCGCCATGAGCGGGCCCGAGCGCATGGGCTCGTTGGTCTGTGGCGCGCGGTCGAGCCACGGCAGGAGGTCGGCATCGGCCTCGGGCAAGGCGTCGGCCAAGGTCGCCTGGAGCGTCTCCGCTTCTGGTAGTGAATTGGGCGGGTACATCGCAGCCAGGCGCGGCAGGCGCCCCCGCCGGACCAGGGCGTGCAGACCGCCGGCCAATCTGAGCGGAACCGAATCGCCGCGTGCGTCGGGCCGCCCGGACCAGTTGAGCACGCGTCGTCCGACTTCTGTCGAGCGGTCGAGCGAACGCTCGAGCACCTCGCAGAGCAGACCCGTGAAGGGCGAGCCGCGTTTGGCGCACGCTTCGGCCTGTGCGGCAAATGCCTTGCGAATGGTGATTTCGGCTGAGGTCACCATGGGCGGGTCCCTGTGGTCGTGTTCGCCCCGTCGGAACGCGTCTGCGCGGGGGGAGCCTTGTGGGGCGGACGCCGTTGGGCGGAGGGATCACGCCCGACAAGGTCCTCCAGAGCGGCCGCGTCTGTCCGGGCGACATCCCGTGCAGCAAGGCTTGTGCAAAGCCTTTCAACCCGCCCACGGATGGCCGGAAGGGTAGGCTTGACCGCCTCTGGCGTCCAACACCATCTCCGTCACCCAACTCATAAGCAGCGCGGCATAGGCCTCCTGTGACGCCCTGTCGGACAGCCCGTGGTCGGCACCCTCGATCCGGCGATAGGTCAGCGAGCGTGCGCGCCGGAACGCCGCGAGGTAATTCGCGACCACCGCGTGGGGGATGATGTCGTCGTGCTCGGATTCAACGATCAGCGCATCACCTTCGAACTCTGCGCAGGCGCGCAGCGCCCGGTTCTCCTCCGCGGCGACCGGGCCCCGCCGATAAGCCGCCAAAGCGTCCTTGTCGAGCCGCTGCTTCGGTGCCGCCCAATCCTCGTCTCGGTAAAGAGCAGGCACCCGCAAGGTGAGCCACCTGACGGGCCGGAGTGTGGTAAGGATAGCCGCCAGGTAGGCGCCGTAGCTGCTGCCGACGGCGCCGATCGCCGCCGGGTCGACGCCCGGCTGACCGGCTAGCGTATCGTAGGCCGCAACAAGGTCGCGCAGGTTGTCCTCACGCGACACGGTGTTGTGCCGGGGGTCATCTCGCGCCACGCCGCGCGGCTCGAAGGTTAGGCCGACGCAGCCGAGCGACGCAATCTGACGGGCGCGGGGGAGGTAGACGTCCTGATTGCTCCCCCACCCCTGCACGAACAGCATGCCGGGAATCGCGGTCGCCGGCGCGACCACGGTACCGGGAATGCTCCGACCGTCGACAGGAATTTCGACCGCTTCATCGCGCGTAGCCATCAGAGCTCCACCATCGCGTATTTGGTCATCGGGCCATCCAGCTCGTCCACCCCCCGGAAGTACACCGTCGCGTTCGGCGGCGGTGGCGCGGCTTCGCCATAGATCTCCACGGTAGCGGCGCGTACCGTGCGCAGCGCGGGCTCGGCGCGGAACGCCTCCAGTGCCGCGAGCTCAGCGCCGCTCGCGCCGCCGATACGCCAGGACTGCTCCAGAACGCCGCAGCGGGGTCGGCCCGTCGCGTCTGACCCTTGGGCAACATCGTAGTTGCGGCGCGAGGCGAACATCCCTGCGAAACACTCCACCGCCGCTGTATCGTAGACCTGCGCCTGTGACACCGCGAGCCGTGTTTCGTCCGAAAGTCCGAGCTCCGCCAGCGCTTCGAAGCCGCCGCGTGCGACGAACAGCTCGGAGCCGCCGTAGACGGCCGCGCCGCTGCTGTCCTGAGTGAGACGCTGTGTGCCACAGTAGGTCGCGACCAGCTCGGCCACCCGCACTTGGCCTACGCTGTAGGTCGTCACCGCCGCCAGATTCTCCTCCAGGACGAGCCCATCGTCCGAGAAGGTCGCGGCCTCCACCCTGTCGAGCGTTGCCTCCAGCGCGGTCATATCGGAGACCACGACCTGCCCGCGCCCGCCAGTCGCCCGCACTCGCTTGACGCGCACGGGCCCGCGCTCAAGCAGGCGCTCGCCGGCGCGGCGGGCGTCCGCGCGGGCGAAGGCGGTGAAGCCGGAAAGGACGGCACCACTCACCCGGTGCCCGAATGCGGGCGACCAGCCGGGCGGCGCTGCCGCGTCTGCGCAGACGAGGGGATGGGTGATCGCCTTGGTCGCTACGAAGGCCTGAGGCACTACGCCGCCAAACAGGTCGTGCTCGCCGCGCACCCCGAGCGCCGCCGCCGCCCCAAGCCCGACAAGGGTGTCGCTCGGCACGAGGTAGACGGGGCCCCGGTAGCACGTGCCCGGCTGGTACTCCCCCGCAAATTCGAGGCCTTTCACGGCGGCCAGCTGCCTCGCTATGACCTCGCGGGTAGCCCTTTCGTGGCGATGGGCAAAGCCGCGCCCGGGGTCGGAGTACACGGCCACAACACCACGCTGCACCTGTAAATCTCCCACCGCGCCTATGCTCCACCCCTACAAGGCCAAGCAGCAACGCCGGGCCACTCAGGGGTGGTGGGCCGAACGCCTCGCGGGTACGCATCGTGCGGCCGCATCCGCACGAGTTGAAAGGGCCAACACCAAACGCCTGAGCGCGCCGGTCGGGCGCGGTCCGCAAATCACCAAAGTTTGCTCGACTTCGTGCGCTGGAGTTCGTTCGTGCTAGACGGCACCGCCGCAGCTATAGGGCCCTGACCACCCGCGGTCTGCCAAAGCGTCGCCCCAAGTTTACGCGAATGGACGAACGCCTAAAAACAGCACAATGGCGCCGGTCGACAACGGATCGGACACGGGCGGGCGGCACGACAGTAGGGCTAGTACGCCCACTGACGCGGAGGAGCTTTGCGCTGAGACGCCTCCCTGGCGGCGCGGCTGCCGGCTTGGTGAGCCGTTGCACGGATCAGGTTCCGCACGATGCAAGGAAGTCCAGCACGGCCGTGTTGAAGGCTGCAGGATTGTGGTGGTTCATTGGGTGCGAAGCGCCCGGGATGGTCACACGCTGGACATTCCTAAGCGACTGCTCCAGCGCGTCTAGTATCCGTGCGTAGGCCGGCGGCGATCGTTCTGCGCCGACCAGCAATGTTGGTGCCGCAATCTCCTCTACGTTCCTTCGGGTGAAAGGGGCCCGTTGCTCCCTGAACTGCCCGAGCAGCGTATGTGCATTGTCCCTCATGACCTGCTTTGATCGCTCGGAAAGGTCGTCCCAGGCGCCACGACCGCTGACCGCCTCCACGAACACGGCAAGGCCAGCGTCGATATCACCTTGGCGGATACACTCGGCTGCTCCATCGAACGAAATGGGTGCGACCGAAGCCGTTGGCGTCGGAGTATGCTGCAATGATGCATCGAGGTCGCCGCCAGGCTCGGCGAGGACCAGAGCGCGGACCCGGTCCGGGAAGTTGCGAGCGACCTGAAACGCCACATAGCCCCCCCGCGAGTGCCCGACGAGGTGTACCGGTCCGGCTCCGAGGGTGGCCAGGAAGGCAGCAACATCCTCGGTATGCTGCTGCGTGGTGAAGTCGTCGCCCGACCCGTCCCAGCACGCAGGCCAGAAGTGGCGGAGGCTGACGGTGATCGCCCGGTACTGCTGGCCGAACGCTTCCATCTGCGGCATCCAATACCGGCAGTCGCAGAGTGCACCGTGGATGAGAAGCAGAGGAGTACCTGCCCCCCGCTCCAGGTAAGCCATGTCGTAGTCATTGGCCCGCAGGAACTGCATCGGCGTCTTTCGGCTCCCGGACAGGGCCGCCTGCACGTGCAGAAGCGCCGGCATCAGGCAGATGCTCGTTGCGGGGCGGCCAAGCTCACCACACCGTCCGGCCTTTCGAACAAGGTTCAGCCTAACACGCCGCAACAGGCCTGCAAGCTCGCCTTCGAGGCAGGAAATAACTGTTTCCTGAAATGCAGCGCCAGGCCAGTCAGCGGTACCAAGTGTCAGATTTTGGCCACTAAAGTAGGCGAAGCCCAGCCTTAGTCCCGCCAGCCCAGCGCGCTACTCACCCGCTTCGAACCAGTCCGATGTCGCGTCGCGTATCCGTCGATCGGCACGCTACGGCATCACCCGTTTCAGCCCTATGCAGGTCAACTGGACCCGCTAGGTGCCGACACGGCGATCAGAGAGAAGGACCAAACTCGGTAAGATGCGGACGATGCTAATCGCCAGACGGTCCCTGCTCGCGCTTGGAGCCTTCTGCTTTATCACTGGCGCCGACGCGGCGGTGGAGCAGTTCTTTGACTCGGCCGGCGTTCGCATTCGCTACATTGAGGAGGGCTGGGGGGAGTGTGTCGTCCTGGTTCACGGCTACACCTCGGACGCCGAGGCCCAGTGGGCCTGGACCGGCATACCCCAGGCTCTTGCCGCGCGGTACCGCGTCATTGCCCTGGACGTGCGAGGTCACGGGCGCAGCGGTAAGCCGCATGCCGCCGCCCAGTACGGGCCAGAGATGGGATATGACATCCTGCGCCTGCTCGATCGCCTTGGCATCGCGCGAGCCCATATCATCGGGTACTCGATGGGGGCGCACATCGTGGCGCAGTTGCTCACCATCCATCCCGAGCGATTCCTGACCGCGACGCTTGGCGGCGCTCCCGGCCGGTTCAGCTGGTCGCCGGAGGATCAGCAGCGGGTAGATCGCGAAGCGGCCGAGATGGAGCAGGGCCTGCTCCGCTCCCAAATGCTCCGGCTTTGGCCAAACGGCGAACCGCCGCCCGATGAGGCGCGAATCCGCGAGCTCTCTGCCGCACAACTCGCCCGCCAAGACGTGCGCGCCCTCGCTGCTGTGCGGCGCTCGAACCCCGCCCAGGTAGTCACCCTGGCGCAAATGGCGGCAGTCACGGTGCCGACGCTCGGGCTTGTCGGCACCGCTGATCCCTACCTGGGCTCGTTCTTTGAGCTGAGGGCGAGGATGCCACAGCTCAAGTTAGTCACTATCGAGAATGCTTCGCACGGCTTAGCACCAGGAAGGCCTGAGTTCGCCCAGGCTATCCTGGTCTTCTTGCACGCCCACCCTGCGGCGTCGGAGAAATAAGTGGTCACCGCTTGCATTGCGATGACGTGCGCTCGGTCAGCGGGGCAGCCTTCGGAGGCTTGTATCTGGACGATGTCTGCCGATGCGTCGGCAACAGGGTGATGGTGCGCAGCGAGCCCAACCTGAGCAACATACCCGTCAGCACCATAATGGCAGCGCCGGAACGTTCCAATGCGAAGAGGGGATGGTTCGCTGCCTCCGGCGCGATAGGCGCGATTTCCTTGCTGATTCGCAACTGCTTGATTGGCGGTTGCGGTGATGCAGCAGCCCTGGCCAGAGACTTTCATTCCCCGGTTCCCACCGCTGCTCCAGTCGGCTTCCTTACACGTCGTCTCCCGCGATCCAGGCATTTGGCCCAGGTGCGGGCTCGGCTATGCAAAGAGCGACGCATCTTCGCTCCGCCTTTGCTCCGATCCTTCTGCTCGTCTTCTGCATTTCCGCCGGGTTGAAAAAGCGGCAGGTGGCGCAGCGCGTCTCGCTCGGCAGGAATATGTCGGCACCAATCGGGTGCCGACATTGGTTCCGGTGCGCTTGATCGTCGCTGCAACGCTGACCGCTACGAGAGCGGTTTCCGTCCGAACCGTCTTACGGACCCCGCCCCAACATGTGGCGGGTCCCATCGGTCATCAGGCCCCGGCCGGACCGGGACCCATGCTTCAATTGCTGCGAACTTCCGCAGCTTTTCAGAAGGCCGGGATCACCGCGCCCTGGAAGGTGGCGGCGACGAAGTCCTTCACCTCCTGCGTCTGGTAGGCCGCGACCAGCCGACGCACCCAGGGCGCAGCCTCATCCTGCCGACGCACGGCGATAAGGTTGGCATAAGGGCTGTCGCCGCTCTCCAGCGCGATCGCGTCCTTCACCGGGTTGAGCCCGGCGGGGACGGCGAAATTGGTGTTGATCGCCGCCGCATCCACCTCCTGAAGCACGCGCGGCAACTGCGCCGCTTCCAGTTCCAGGATGCGCAGCCGGCGGGGGTTCTCGGTGATGTCGGCGACCGTCGCCCGGAAGTCGCTGCCCGCGCGCAGGCCGAAGGCGCCCTTCGACGCCAGCAGCACCAAGGCGCGGCCGCCATTGGTCGGGTCGTTCGGGATGGCGATGCGGCCGCTCTGCGGCAACTCCGCCAGCGCCTTGATCCGGCGTGAATAGACGCCAAGCGGGAAGATCAGCGTCTTGCCGACGCCCACCAGCGCCAGGCCGCGATCCTTCACCTGCTGGTCGAGGAAGGGCTGGTGTTGGTAGCTGTTGGCATCGAGGTCGCCCGCCGCCAGCGCCGCATTCGGCTGGATGTAGTCCTGGAATTCGGTGATGCGCAGGACGAGCCCGTCGCGCGCGGCGATCTCGCGCACCTTCTCCAGCACCTGCGCATGCGGCCCCGCCGTCGCGCCGATGCGGAGCGGTCGGGCAGCGCTGCCGATCTCCTGCGCGTAAGCAAGAGAGGGTGCGGCAAGGGCGGCGAGCAGCAGCGGGCGGCGGCGGATCATGCGAGGTACTCCGTCAGCGGTGGGACAGCCGGCGGACCAGCCAATCCCCGATGGATTGCAGGCCCTGCACCAGCAGGATGAGGATGAGGACGACGCTCGCCATCACCTCCGGCATGAAGCGCTGGTAGCCGAAGCGGATGCCGAGGTCGCCGAGCCCGCCGCCGCCGATCGCCCCCGCCATGGCGGAGAAGCCGACCAGTGAGACCAGCGCCACGGTGACGGCGGCGATGAGGCCCGGCAGCGCCTCCGGCACCAGCACCTTCCAGACGATCTGGCCACGCGAGGCGCCCATGGCCTGCGCCGCCTCGACCACGCCAGGGTCGACCTCGCGCAGCGCATTTTCGAAGAGCCGGGCGAGGAAGGCCGTCGCGGCCAGCGCCAGCGGAACGATCGCCGCCCCGGTGCCGATCGAGGTCCCGGCGACGAGGCGCGTGAACGGCACGATGGCGACCATCAGGATGATGAAGGGCGTCGAGCGCAGCGCGTTGACGACGAGGCCGAGCGGCCGGTTCAGCCAGGGCCGCGGCGAGAGCCCGCCCGGCCCCGTCACATGCAGCAGCAGGGCAAGCGGCAGGCCGAAGGCGATGGCGAGCACCGTGCTGACGCCGACCATGACGAGGGTCTGGCCCAGCGCCTCGATCAGCAGCTCCTGCATCATGGGGGTGAGCCAAGTCATGGCGCGATCTCCTCGATGACGAGGCCGAGCCCGCGCATCCAGGCGAAGGCCGCCTCCAGGGCCTCAGCCGGGCCATAGGCGGCGAGCGCCATCACGCCGAAGGGTTCGCCGGCGATGCTGTCGATGCGGCCGGCCGCGATGTCGAGGTCGATGCCGAAGTCCCGGCTCGCCTCGCTGATGACGGCGCGGGTGCTGTGCGGGCCGAGGAAGAGTACCTGCACCAGCCGCCGCGCCTCGCCCGGCTTTGGCGCGGGCAGGCGGGCGAGCGTCCCGGCCGGCACGCCATGGCCGATCACCTCGGCGACGAAGCGGCGCGTCGTCTCCTGGCGCGGCCGGGTGAAGACCTCGAGCACCGGTCCCTGCTCGATGACCCGGCCGGCCTCCATCACCGCCACGCGGTCGCAGATCGACTTCACCACCGCCATCTCATGGGTAATGAGCAGCACGGTGAGCTGCAAGCGGTCGCGCAGGTTGCGGATGAGGGCGAGGATCTCGGCCGTCGTCTCCGGGTCGAGCGCGCTGGTCGCCTCGTCGCAGAGCAGGATGCGCGGACGGCTGGCGAGCGCGCGGGCGATGCCGACGCGCTGCTTCTGTCCGCCCGACAGCTGGGCCGGATAGGCGTCCCGCTTCGCCTCCAGTCCGACGAGCGGCAGCAGCTCCGCGACGCGGGCCGCGCGTTCAGCACGGGAGATGCCCGCGATCTCGAGCGGGAAGGCGATGTTCTCGGCGACCGTCCGGCGGTGGTGCAGGTTGAAGTGCTGGAAAACCATGCCGATGCCGCGCCGGGCCGTACGCAGCGCCGCAGCGTCGAGGCCCAGCAACTCCTGGCCGAGCACGGTGACGGCGCCAGCATCCGGTCGTTCCAACAGGTTGATGGTGCGCACCAGCGTCGACTTGCCGGCGCCGGAGCGGCCGACGATGCCGAAGATCTCGCCGCCCCGCACCTCGAGCGAGACGTCCCTCAGCGCCAGCGTCCCGCCCTCGGCGAAGCGCTTGCTGAGGCCGGCAAGGCGGATGGCAATGTCGTCGGCCTGGAGGGCGGGCATGTCACGCATGATGGTCGTGATATGGTCTGGTTGTGCCAAGATTACCACCCGCGCAATGCGCAGATCAGCCATCGCCGATGCAAGGGGTCGGAAGGCGATCCAGGTCCGCAGCGAGGAGACGTTCACCGGTCCGGTCGGTTTCATAGGCGGGGTTGGCGAGGGGCTGGTAGTCGAGCGCCACGCTGCGGCCGGGCGCGATGCGGGCGTCGTGGAAGACCTGGTTCGCAAGTTCCGGCAAGTAGTCCGGCCGCCCGTCGCCGGTGATGAAGCCGATGCCGCCCAGCCGAGAACTGGGTGCGGGCGTCATAGACGTAGAGATTGTTATCGAAGATATCCCAGACCGAGAATTTGCCGAGCGTCATGGTCAGCCGCTCCCGCCGCATCGGCCCGCTGAAGCGCAGCAGATCCTCGTCATCCGGTACGGTTTGCCGGAGAAGGCGGTGACCTGGCGCAGGAAGCTGCAAGTGACAAAGAAGGTTGCCTCGGTGGAGCCGAGGCGGAAGGCGGCGGTGCCGATGGAGTTGGAGAGGCCGAAGCCCCGCGTTACCGAGGCATCGACGGTCACCTCCGCTCCGCGCCAGGGCCGCCGGCCGCGGATGAGGTCGGTCGAGAGGATGGTCCGCGCATTCGCCGCCGGGCTGAGGCTGACGGCGCCGCGACAGGACGAATTAAAGCGCGGATGCCCCTGCAACACGAAGGCCGCCTCGCCGTGCAGCATCCAGCCCTGCTCCTCTAGCCGGTCCTGAAGAACGATCAGGTCTGGGAAGAGCGCCGCCTCGGGCGGGTCGACATTGGCAACGCCGGCGCTGCCATGGCCCTGCGCCCCTGGGAGGCTCAGCAGGGCTAGAGCAGCCCCGGCCATCGGCCCCACGGACAGTGCGAGGCAGGGGCGGGCGGCAGCCGCATCCTCGGGCAGTCCTGGCGGGCGGTTACGCCGCCTTCGGCAGGGCGAGGGCGGCGCGACAGAGGCGGGTGGCCACAACGCCGGCCCAGGGGTTCCTCGGCACCGGCGCGGCCTCGCCATCGCCCAGGGCCAGGGCAGCCGCCGGCATAGCGGGATGCTCCGCCACTTCATGCCGTTTCACAAAAACATCACGCGCTTCGGCCAAGGTCGTGCCGGGGGTCGCATCGCGGGTGATCGCGCCATTCGCCATCGCTCGTCTCCATCCCGCCCGGGGCCGGGGCAGAGGCGATCGGGAAAGGCGCCGCCTAGGCCACGCCTCCCGTCTCGCCTGGCACCGGGCCAGGGGCGGGTCTCGCTGTTCCGGGCGGCACCGCAACCGTCGCCGCGGGGGCGAACGGGGCAGTGCCACGCCTAGGGTGGGGGTGCATCGGTCTCTCTGTCGTCGGATTGCCGGCGGGGAGGCCCCGCGGCGGCGACAGGGGCCATACAGCCCCCAGCGCCTCAGTTCAACACCGGTAACGCGTCAGATACGGTCGCGTTGGCTCTCAATCGAGCTTCACGTTGTTGGTGCGGATGATGGCGCCCCAGCTCTCAGTCTCGCTCTCGAGCCAGCTGCGGAAGGCGGCCGGACCCTCGGCGCGGACCTCGCCACCGAGATCGGCGATGCGCCGCGTCACCTCCGGCTGGGCGAGGACGCTCCGCAGCACCTCGTCCCAGCGGGCGATCATCGGCTGGGGCGTGCCGCCCGGCAGCAGCACCCCCTGCCAGGTGCCGCTGTCGACCGCGGGCCAGCCCAACTCGCGGAAGGTCGGCAGCGCCGGGAAGGCGGCGAGGCGATGCGCGCCGGAGACGGCGATGCCCCGCAGCGTGCCGTTCTGGACGAAGGGCTGAGTCGCCGTCGCGCCGTTGATAATGAGGTTCGCCTCGCCGCTCGCCGCCGCCGAGAGCGCCGCCGCCCCGCCGCGATAGGGGACGAAAACCGGCTCCGCGCCCCAGGCCTGGGTCAGCATCAGCGCCGTCAGGTGGTTGGCGGCGCCGATGCCGGAATGGGCAACGTTCACCTTGGCCGGGTTGGCCTTGGCATAGGCGGTGAGTTCGGCGGCGTCCTTCGCCGGCAGGCTCGGATGCACGGCGAGGATGTAGGGCGCGTAGATCAGCATGGTCGCCGGCGCCAGGTCCCGCCGGACGTCGAAGGGCAGGCGGGTGAAGAGGCTCGGCGCCGTCGCCAGGATGCCGGCATCGATCAGCAGGATGGTGTGGCCGTCCGGCGCCGCCTTGGCCACGGCATCGGCGCCCAGGTTGCCGGCGGCGCCCGGCCGGTTCTCCACCACCACGGACTGGCCGAGCTGCTTCGTCAGCTCCGGCGCCAGGATGCGGGCGAGGATGTCGCTGGTGCCGCCCGGGGCGAAGGGGACGATAATGCGGATGGTATGGTCGAACGCCGTCTGCGCCAGTGCGGGCGCGGCGAGAAGGGCAGGAGTGGCGAGCAGCAGGTGGCGGCGTGTCGGCATGGCGGTTTCCCCGGGGCTTGTTCCGGCGAGCGTAGCACCGGCGCGGCGTGGCCCAAACTGGGCAGGCCCTGGCGCCCGGCCTGGGGGCGGTTCAGTCTGCTCGTCCTAAGGGAGGAGCCATGAGCAACGCACGCAGCCTGCTGATCGTCGGCGCCAGCGGCGCGGCAGCCACCCGCATCACCGAACGGGCTGCGCTGACGCCGGGCCTCGCCCCGATCGGCCTCTCCCGCCGCGTGCCTGAGGGGGCAGGGGACTGGATTGCCGCCGACCTGCAGGACGCGGCGGGGCTGGCCCGTGCGCTGGCGGCGCGGCCGGAGATCACCCATCTCGTCTATGCCTCCCGCGCGCCGCATGGCGAGAGCGGGGTGGAGGACGTCGCCGCCAACCTGGCGATGCTGCGCAACCTGCTGGACGCGGCGGAGGCCGGCTTGCCGCGCTTCGGCCACCTGCACCTGGTGCATGGCGGCAAGTGGTACGGGGTGCATATCGGCCCCTTCCGGACGCCGGCCCGGGAGGATGACCCGCGCCACATGCCGCCCAATTTCTACTACGACCAGCAGGATCTGGTGGCCGGGCGCCAGCAGGGGAGGGGCTGGAGCTGGAGCGCCAGCCGGCCGAGCTTCGTGCTCGACGTGGCGCCGGGCCGGGCGCGGAACCTCGTCTCCACCCTCGGCGCCTATGCCGCGATCTGCCGCGCGCTCGGCCTGCCCTTCGACTTTCCCGGCAAGCCCGGCACCTGGACCGCCCTGCACGAGGTGACGGATGCCGCGCTGCTGGCCGAGGGCGTGCTCTGGATGATCGGCGAGCCGCGCTGTGCCAACCGGGCCTTCAACCTCGTCAACGGCGACTGCTTCCGCTGGTGCGACCTCTGGCCCTTCCTCGCCGACCGGTTCGGCCTGCCGTCCGGCGCCGTGCGGCCGATGCGGCTCGCTCATTGGATGGCCGACAAGGGACCGGTCTGGGAGGGCATCCGCGCGCGCCACGGCCTTGCACTGCCGATCGAGGCGGTGGCGAGCTGGGAGTTCGCCGACTTCGTCCTCGGCATGGACTACGACGTGCTGCACTCGATGACGGCGGCGCGGATGGCCGGCTTCACCGGCTTTGTCGACAGCTGGGCGATGTTCTCCCGGCAGATCGACGCCTACCGCGCAGCGCGGGTCCTGCCGCCGGCCTGAGGCCTGCTCAGGGCGTTGGCGTCCAGACCTGCTTTAGGTTGCGCAGCGTGAAGCTGCTCCGCGTGTGGCGGACACCGGGCAGGCGGTAGAGCTTCTCCCGCAAAAGCCGCTCATAGCCGGCCGTGCCGCCGACCACGGCCTTGATGACATAGTCGTACTCGCCGGTGACGAGCCAGGCCTCCACCACTTCCGGCATGTCGGTCACCGCCTGTTCGAAGCGGCGCAGGCTTTCCTCGTCGTGCCGCTCCATCATCACCTCAATGATGACTGTGTCCGGCAGGCCGAGCGCCGCCTGGTCGAGGATCGCCACGTAGCCCTTGATGACGCCAGCCTGCTCCAGCCGCTTCACCCGCGTCCAGCAGGGGGATGGAGAAAGGCCGACCTCCTCCGCCAGCTCGGCATTGGTCAGGCGGGCATTGCGATGGAGGGCGCGGAGGATGCGTCGGTCGATGGCGTCCATGCGCGCTCGCTTGGTCAGGGTTGCGACGGGTGGGCTTGGGAGGGCCCTTCCATCAGAACACGAAGAACTCGTGGGCCGGCCGGTCCTTCACGATGCGCATCGCATCGGAGGCCACGGTGCTGCGCCCGCCGGATGCATTGCGGAGGCCGGGGATGAAGAGCTGCATCACATCCGCATCGGCGAACCAGGTCGTCACGCTGTCGGTGATGAGGGGGGCAAGCGAGCCCGTGACCGGATCCTCGCTGATCGGCTTGCCCTTGCCCGTGAAGCAGCCCAGGTCGGCGGTCAGGACCGCCTCGAGGATCCGGTCGGCTTGGCCGAACTGGTGCACAACGGCGAGGCGCGTCCGAACCAGCGCATTTTGGCCGTAGGAGTTGAAGCCGCTCGGGCCGCCGCCTGCGTCCGACGGGTCGAGGACGAAGCCGCTGCGGGCAGGACGCGTCGTCGGGGCGACGAGGAAGTTCCGGAAATCCGATTCCGAGAACCACCAGGGAGAGGTGTGGTTGACGACAGCCGGGATGTTGTTGCCGTTGCGGCGGTCCACGGTATGGCCGAAGCGGAACAGGCGCGTCCTGGCGGGAAGGAGCTTGTAGCGAGGATTGACGATCCCCTCGCAAGCACGCCGGTAATGCGGATTCGCTGCGTCGGCAGCCTGGAAGCAGTCAGCATTCAAGGGAGGCATGGTCATCGCTTAGTCTCGTCTACCTTGATGAGGTGGTTTTCTTCTCAAAGGGCCCGGTGAGGCATTATACGTTATAATATGAACATCGATACGACAACCTGTGGTCGAGGAGGTGCGATTGCTGGCCGCCCTGTCTCGTCATGGTAGCCTTCGCCCATGCCCCGTGAAATCCGCCTGAACGCCTTCGACATGGCCTGCATCGGCCACATCCAGCATGGGATGTGGACCCACCCGCGTGACCGCTCGGTAGAGTATACGACCCTCGGCTACTGGATGAGCCTGGCCCGGACCTTGGAGCGGGGGCTCTTCGACGGGCTGTTCCTGGCCGATGTGGTCGGCGTTTATGACGTGCTGGGCGGCCGGCCCGATGCCGCAATCCGCAACGCCGTGCAAATTCCGCTGCTCGACCCGCTGATGCTGGTGCCGGCCATGGCGGCGGCGACCAGCCATCTCGGCTTCGGCGTCACCTGCAACCTCAGCTATGAGGCACCGCCCCTCTTTGCCCGGCGGATGGCGACGCTGGACCATCTGACCCGTGGGAGGATCGGCTGGAACATCGTCACCGGCTATCTGGACAGCGCCGCCCGCGCCATGGGCCTGCAGAAGCAGGTCGCGCATGACGACCGCTACGACGCGGCCGAAGCCTTCATGGACCGCGCCTACGAGCTCTGGGAAGGCTCCTGGGCGGATGGCGCGGTGCGGCGGGACCGGGCGTCCGGGGTCTATGCCGATCCGTCGCTCGTGCGGGACGTGGGAGGCGGCGGCCCCTTCTTGGTCGAGCCCTCGCCTCAGCGCACGCCGGTGCTCTACCAGGCGGGGGCCTCCGACCGGGGACGGGAATTCGCCGCCCGGCATGCCGAATGCGTCTTCGTCAACTACGGCAGGCCGGCCGACATCGCGCGGCTCACCGCCGACCTCCGGGGGCGGGCCTCACCGCGGCCGATCCGCATCTTCGCCGGTGCAACGCTGATCGTCGGCCGGACCCGGGCCGAGGCGGAGGAGCTGCTGGCCGAATACCGCCGCCATGCGAGCGTCGAGGGCGCCTTGGCCCATGCCGCAGCCTCGCTCGGGATCGATTTCGACCGCTTCGGCATCGACGAGCCGATCGATGTGGCGGCGACCGATGCGATCAGCTCCAATGTCGAAGCATTGCGGCGCGTCTTCGGCCCGGGCTGGACCAAGCGGCAGCTCATCGACCAGTTCGTCCTCGGCAGCCGGCAGCGCCCGGTCGTCGGGAGCGCGGCGGAGGTGGCGGAGGCGCTGATCGGCTTCGTCGAAGCGGCGGATGTCGATGGCTTCAACCTTGCCCGGACGGTGATGCCGGAGGGGATCGAGGCCATTGTCGACCTGCTGGTGCCCGAATTGCAGGAGCGCGGGGCCTACAAACGGGGCTATGCGCCAGGGACTTACCGGCAGAAGCTGTTCGGCGCCGGGCCGCGCCTCGCCCCTCCCCATCCCGCGACCGCCCATCGCGGATGATCCTTCTGCCTTCTCGGCGGTGCAGCATAAAGAACGGGAAGAAACCCCGGCAGGAGCGGTTCATCCTTCCACGCTGAAAGGCCGCGCCCGGGGGATTGCCCCGGGGCCCCGGCCGCCCGACATTCGGGATAAAGACGCGGGAGACGGACCATGGGCAGCATCCTACGCCCCGAAGCGACCCTCGACGACCGTTGGGACAAGTCAGGCGAGACGCTGCTGCTGACCGGCATCCAGGCGCTGGTCCGCTTGCCCCTGGTCCGCCACCAGCTGGACAAAGCGCTGGGCTGGAACACCGGCGGCTATATCAGCGGCTACCGCGGCTCGCCCCTCGGCACCTACGACATGCAGCTGATGAAGCAGGCCAAGCGCCTGGCCGAGGCGAACATCGTCGTCCGCCCCGGGCTGAACGAGGATTTGGCGGCGACTGCGGTCTGGGGCAGCCAGCAGGTGGCGCTCTACGGCAACCAGACGGTCGATGGCGTCTTCGGCATCTGGTACGGCAAGGGGCCGGGCGTCGATCGCTCCGGCGACGTGCTGCGGCACGCCAACAGTGCCGGCACCGCGCCGAAGGGTGGCGTGCTGGCCCTGGCGGGCGACGACCCGACCTGCAAGTCCTCCACCATCACCTCGGGCTGCGAGATCAGCTTCATGGATGTGGAGATGCCGGTGCTCGACCCGGCCGGCGTCGATGAAATCCTCGACTACGGGCTGAAGGCGATCGACATGTCGCGCTTCGCCGGCCTCTGGGTCGGCATGAAATGCGTGGCGGAGACGATGGACGGCGCCGCCTCCGTCCTGGTTGACCCGGCGGCCTATGCGAGCGTCCTGCCCGACTTCCCCTTCCCGCCGGACGGTGTGCATATCCGCCTCCGCGACCACGCCATCCCGCAGGAGCAGCGGCTGCGGCAGGTGAAGCTGCCGGCGGCCGTCGCCTTCGCCCGGGCGAACGGGCTGAACCCCATCGTGGTGGACAGTCCGCAGGCACGCTTCGGCATAGCCGCCCGCGGCAAGGCCTATGCGACGCTGCGCCAGGCTCTGCGTGATGCCGGCATCACCGACGAGCTGGCGCGGATGGCGGGCCTGCGCATCTGGAAGGTCGGCCTCGCCTGGCCGCTGGATGCTGAGGCCGCGCGGGAATTCGCCCGTGGGCTCGAGGAGGTTCTGGTGGTCGAGGACCGCCGCCCGGTGATCGAGCCGCAGCTGCGCGACGCGCTCTACCACGAGATGCAGCGGCCACGGATCACCGGCAAGACCGACGAGCAGGGGCGGCGCCTGCTCTCCGACCTGCTGGAGCTCGACACCGGCGCCGTGCTGCGGGCGCTCTATGCCCGCCTGCCGGAGGCGCTGCGGACCGAGCAGCTGGCCGCCCGCATCGCCCAGCTTGACGAGCTGGCCAACCTCGCTGTGGCGCCGGTGCATGACCGCACGCCGCATTTCTGCCCGGGCTGCCCGCACAACACCTCGACCAATGTGCCCGAGGGCAGCCATGCCATGGCCGGCATCGGCTGCCATACGCTGGCGATCTACATGGACCGCAAGACGGACCTGCTGACCCATATGGGCGGCGAGGGCATGCCCTGGCTCGGCATGGCGCCCTTCGTGTCCGAGAAGCACATGTTCGCTAATCTCGGCGACGGCACCTATGCCCATTCCGGCAGCCTCGCCATCCGGCAGGCGATCGCGGCGGGGGCGAACATCACCTACAAGATCCTGGTGAACAGCGCCGTCGCCATGACCGGCGGGCAGACGCCGGAAGGCGAGCTCGGCGTGCCGGAGATCGCGGCGCAGATGGCGGCCGAGGGCGTGCAGAAGATCGTCCTCGTCTCCGACGACCCGGAGCGGCACCAGGGCGATGCGCGCATGCCGAAGGGCATCGACTACCGCCATCGCAGCGAGCTGGACGCGGTGCAGCGCGAGCTGCGCGACCTGCCGGGCGTCTCCGTCCTGATCTACGACCAGCAATGTGCGACGGAGCGGCGCCGCAAGCGCAAGCGCGGCACCCAGGCCGTGGCGATCAAGCGCGTAGCGATCAACCCGCGCGTCTGCGAGGATTGCGGCGACTGCTCCCGCACCTCCAACTGCCTCGCTGTCGAGCCGATCGAGACCGAGTTCGGCCGCAAGCGGCAGATCGACCAGAGCGCCTGCAACCAGGACCTCTCCTGCGTCGAGGGCTTCTGCCCCTCCTTCGTCACGCTGGTCGGCGCGGAGCCGGTGAAGAAGCCGGTGCCGAAGCCGGGCGATGCCCTGCCGGAGCCGATGGCGGCCGAGCCGCGCGCGGGCGAGCCGGCTTGGAACATCCTGCTCGCCGGCGTCGGCGGGCAGGGGGTGACGGCGCTCTCGGCCATCCTCGGCATGGCGGCGCATCTGGAGGGCCGGCCGAGCCGCTCGGTCGACATGCTTGGCCTCGCCCAGAAGGGCGGCGGCGTCTTCGCCCAGCTCCGCATCGGCCGGGCCGGCGCGGCACCGGAGACGATCGAGGCGCCGCGCATCGGCATGGGCCAGACCGACCTGCTGCTCTCGGCCGACATGGTCGTCGCGCATGGGCGGACGGCGCGGCCGCTGCTCGGCGCCGGGCGCACCGTCGCCGTGCTGAACGCCGACCTGCAGCCGACCGCACAGTTCGTGAAGGACACCAGCACCCGATATGACCGCGCCGGCATGCTGGAGAGCATTCGCGGCGCCTGCCGCGAGGTGGTGGCGGTGCCTGGCGTCCACGCGGTGGAAGAGGCCTTCGGCGATCTCATCTACCTCAATGTCTGGCTGCTCGGCATTGCCTTCCAGCGCGGGCTGGTGCCGCTCTCGGCCGAGGCCATCGACCGGGCGCTGGAGCTGAACGGTGCCCAGGTGGAGCGCAACAAGGCCGCCTTTGCCCTCGGCCGTGCCGCGGCCCTTGCCCCGCCCGCCCCGGTGGCACCGGCGGACGAGACGCTCGACGCGCTTGTCGCCCGCCGCATCGCGGAGCTGACGGACTATCAGAGCGCAGGCTATGCGCGCGGCTATGCCGACTTCGTCACCCGCGTCCGTGCCGCCGAAGCGCGCGCGGTGCCGGGCGAGGAGCGGCTGACCCGTGCCGTCGCCACCCAGCTCTACCGACTGATGGCCTACAAGGACGAGTACGAGGTCGCCCGCCTGCATCACCTGCCGGAATGGCAGGCGCATCTCGCCAGCCACTTCACCGGCACGCAGCGGGTGGAGCTGAACCTGGCGCCGCCGATTCTCGCCAAGACCGATCCGGTGACCGGCCAGCCCCGCAAGATGGCCTTCGGCCCCTGGATGCTCACGGCCATGCGCCTGCTGCGCCACGGCAAGCTGCTGCGTGGCACCCCGCTCGACCCCTTCGGCCGCACCGAGGAGCGGCGGATGGAGCGCGCCCTGCCCGGCGAATACCGCGCCGGCGTGGAGCGGCTGCTGGCCCTGCTCTCGCCCGAGACCCATTCGCGCATCTGCGACTGGGCCGAGGCGGCGGCGGGCATCAAGGGCTACGGCCACATCAAGGCCCGCAACGCGGCGGCGACCCGGGCGCGGATGACGGAGCTGGAGGCGGCGGTGTCGCAGCCGGTGGTGGCGATGGCGGCGGAATAGGCTACATCCGCCCCAGCCGCAGAGACGGCATCCGGAGGACGACCATGCTGCCCGACCAGGCCTTCGAACTGCCCGAGGCGACGCAGGAACTGCGGGAGACCGCGCTCGGCTTCGCCATGGACACCCTCGCCCCGCGGGCGCTGGAATGGGACCAGGCACGGCACTTCCCGGTGGAGGAGATGCGCGCCGCGGCCAGCCTCGGCATGGCCGCGCTCTACGTGCGGGAGGAGAGCGGCGGGGCGGGGCTGACGCGGCTCGATGCCGCCGTGGTCTTCGAGGCGCTGGCGATGGGCTGCCCCACCGTCTCGGCCTATCTCTCCATCCACAACATGGTCGCCTGGATGATCGACCGCTTCGGCAACGACGCCCAGCGCGCCCGTTGGCTGCCGGAGCTGGTGCCGATGCGCCTCGTCGCCAGCTACGCGCTGACCGAGCCGGGCTCCGGCTCCGACGCCGCCGCCTTGCGTACCCGGGCGCGGCGGGAGGGCGACCACTACATCCTCGACGGCACCAAGCAGTTCATCTCCGGCGCCGGCGCCTCGGACCTCTATTTGACCATGGTGCGGACGGGCGGCGAGGGGCCGGGCGGCGTCTCCGCCCTGCTGATGCCGAAGGATACGCCGGGCCTCTCCTTCGGCGCCAACGAGAAGAAGATGGGCTGGAACGCCCAGCCGACGCGGCAGCTGATCTTCGACGGCGCCCGCGTGCCCGCCTCCGCCCTGCTCGGTGAGGAGGGGCAGGGCTTCCGCTTCGCCATGGCCGGGCTGGATGGCGGGCGGCTGAACATCGCCGCCTGCTCGCTCGGCGGGGCGCAGGCGGCGCTCGACAAGGCCCTGGCCTACGTCCAGGAGCGGCAGGCCTTCGGCAAGGCGATCGCCGATTTCCAGAACACACAATTCCGTCTCGCCGACATGCGGACCGAGCTGGAGGCGAGCCGCACGCTGCTCTGGCGCGCCTGCGGCAAGCTGGACGCCAAGGCGCCCGATGCCGGCGCCTTCTGCGCCATGGCCAAGCGCTTCGTCACCGATACCTGCCACAAGGTGGCGGACGATGCGCTGCAACTGCTCGGCGGCTATGGCTACCTGGCGGAATACGGGATCGAGAAGATCGTCCGCGATCTCCGCGTCCACCGCATCCTCGAAGGGACGAATGAGGTGATGCGGCTGATCGTCGCCCGCTCGATGCTCGGCCGGCGATAAGCCACTTGCCGGTGACGGCACCAGATAGGTAGAATATCGGAATGTTTCCTCGCCTACTCCTGCCGCTGCTGCTGATCGTCCTGGCCTGGCCAGCGGCGGCGCAGCAGCGTGCAATGGTGGTGCCGGCCGAGGCCTCCATCGCCATTCCGGCACGGGGCGCGGCGCCCATCGCCTCGCCCGGTGCGGCACGACGACCGCGCCGGGCGATCAGCGAACGGGTGCTGCAGGCGCCCCGGCCGGCCGAGACAGGCACGCCGACCTCGCTGCTAATCAGCGTACCGCTCGGCATCGCGGCCGGGGTGCTGGCGGCGACGCTTGGTGGTGGCGGCGGGGGAGGGGGCGGCGGCGTCTCCGCCCCGGCGCGGATGCGCTAGGCCTTTTCCCCCAAGGCGAAGACCCGCAAGGCGCTCGCCAGCGGCCGACCGGAGCTGGCGCGGGCCATATCGATCTCCGTCACCAGCCCGGCGAGGCTTTGCCCGCGCCGGACGGCGACATCCTCCAGCACCACCCAGAATTCCGCCTCCAGCGCCACAGAGGTGCGATGCCCGGCGAGCTGGAAGCTGCGTTTCCTGAGATGCTGCTCCTCACCCATCCAGCGTCGCGCCGGGGGTGACCATGTCCTCCGGCCGGACCCAACGGTCGAAATCCTCCGGGCTGACATGGCCGAGGCGCTGCGCCGCCTCCTTCAGCGTCAGGTTCTCCTTGAGCGCCAGCTTGCCGATGGCGACGGCCTTGTCGTAGCCGATCCGCGGGTTCAGCGCCGTCACCAGCATCAGCGACTTCGCCAGGTTCTCGGCGATGCGCTCCCGTGCCGGCTCCAGCTTCAGGACCATGTGCTCGGCGAAGCTCTCGGCCGCATCGGCCAGCAACGTCGCCGATTGCAGCACGCAGTGGATGATGACCGGCTTGAACACGTTGAGCTCGAGAAAGCTCTGCGCGCCGGCCATGGTGACGGTCGTGGTGTTGCCCATCACCTGGGCGCAGACCATGGTCAGCGCCTCCGCCTGGGTAGGGTTGGTCTTCCCGGGCATGATGGAGGAGGAGAGCCCATCCGCCGGCACCACCAGCTCCGACAGGCCGGAACGTGGGCCGCTGCCGAGCAGGCGAACATCATTGCCGATCTTGTTCAGCGAGACGGCGATGACATTCATCGCCCCCTGCAACTCGACGAGGGCGTCATGCGCGCCCATGCCCTCGAATTTGTTCGGGTTCGGGGCGAAGGCGAGGCCGGTGCGCTCGGCGACGATCTCGCAGAAGACGCGGTCGAAGTCGCGGTGGCGGTTGAGGCCGGTGCCGACCGCGGTGCCGCCCTGGGGCAGCATCAGCAGACGCGGCAGGGTGGCACGGAGGCGCTCCTGGCCGAGCTCCACCTGGCGGGCCCAGGCGCCGGCCTCCTGGCCGAGCGTGACCGGCACCGCGTCCATCATATGGGTTCGGCCCACCTTGATGATGTCGGCCCATTCGGCGGCGCGCTGGTTCAGCGCCGCATGCAGCCGGCCGAGGGCAGGGAGCAGGCGCCCCTCCACCGTCTCGGCGGCGGCGATATGCATCATAGTGGGGAAGTTGTCGTTCGAGGATTGGCCCCGGTTGACGTGGTCGTTCGGGTGGACCGGCTTACGGCTGCCAAGCGGCTGGCCGAGCATCTCGTTGGCGCGGTTCGAGATGACCTCGTTGGCGTTCATGTTGGTCTGCGTGCCGGAGCCGGTCTGCCAGATCGGCAGCGGGAAGTCGGCGTCCCGCTTGCCGTCGACGATCTCCTGCGCGGCGTCCTTGATCGGCCCGACAAGCTCGGCCGGGAGCTCGCCAAGTCGGCCGTTCGCCTCGGCGCAGGCCCATTTGTGCAGGCCGACGGCACGAATCAGCGCCGGGGTGAAATGCTCCGTGCCGATGCGGAAGAGGAGGCGCGCCCGCTCGGTCTGCGGGCCCCAGTATCGGTCGGCGGCGATGTCGATGGTGCCGAGGCTGTCGGTCTCGGTGCGGGTCTCGGCCATGCGGGCGTCTCCTTGGCGGTCGTCCTGCCAACGTGGCGCAGGGCCTGCCGTTCGTCAGCCCGGCCCGGCCGCCTCAGGCGGAGTAGGAGGAAACCTCGATCAGGTTGCCCTCCGGGTCCCGGCAATAGACCGAGCCCATGGCGCCCAGCGCGCCGGTGCGGGTGACCGGGCCGAGTTCGATGGTGACGCCGCAGGCATGGAATTGGCCGACGATCTCCTCCGGCGAGACCGCGACGACGAAGCAAAGGTCCTGCGTGCCGGGCTCGCAGCGGGCAGCGGCGATCCATTCCTCCGTCGGGGCATCGGCGGGGCGGAGGTTGATCTTCTGCCCGCCGAATTTCAGCGCAATCCGCGGTGGGGACCCGAAATCCTCCCGCTCCATCCCAAGGACGCGCTGGTACCAGGAGGCCATGACCTCCAGGTCCCGGCAGTTGATGACGAGATGGTCCAGCCGGTCGACCGCGAAGCGCATCAGGCGGATCCCTTGTTGGGCAGCCGGGCCGTGACCTCGATCTCGATGCGCATGGCATCGGTCTGCAGCCCGGCATGGATGAGGGTGGAGGCGGGGCGGGCCTTGCCGAGATGGCGCTTCACCACCGGCCAGCAGGGTTCCCAATCCTCGCGGCGCGGCACGATGAAGAGCACCCGCACCACGTCATCGAGGCTGGCGCCGGCCTGGGCCAAGGCGGCGGCGATGTTGCGGAAGGCCTGGTCGGCCTGGGCCACGACATCGTCCTCGATAGTCATGCGGGCGTAGTCGTAGCCGGTGGTGCCGGAGACCCAGACATGGTCGCCATCGACCACGGCGCGGGAATAGCCGATCTCCTCCTCGAAGCGGGAGCCGGAGGAGATATGGATGCGGGCCATGGCGTTCAGGCTCCGGCGCAGGCGGGGAGGGAGGAGCGCTTGCGCGCCGTGGCGGCGGGGAAGCGTTCGAGCTTGCCGGCGGGCCGGATCGGCCGCGCCGCCAGCTCGCCGCCGCAATTCGGGCAGAGCCCGCCGGGCAGGCGATTCGCCGCGCAGTCCCGGCACCAGGTGCATTCGAAGGAGCAGATCAGCGCCTCCCGGCTCTCGGGCGGCAGGTCCCGCCCGCAGCATTCGCAGTTGGGGCGGAGCTCCAGCATCACTCAAGCCCTTCGTAGAAGTCGTTCCCCTTGTCATCGACCACGATGAAGGCCGGGAAGTCCTCGACCTCGATGCGCCAGACCGCCTCCATGCCGAGCTCGGGGTATTCCAGCACCTCGACCTTCCTAATGCAGTCCTGCGCCAGCCGCGCCGCCGGGCCGCCGACCGAGCCAAGGTAGAAGCCGCCATACTGCTTGCAGGCATTCAGCACCGCCTTGCTGCGGTTGCCCTTTGCCAGCATGACGAGGCTGCCGCCGGCGGCCTGGAAGGCGGCGACATAGCTGTCCATCCGCCCGGCCGTCGTCGGGCCGAAGCTGCCCGTCGCATAGCCCTCCGGCGTCTTGGCCGGGCCGGCGTAATAGACGGGATGGTTCTTGATGTAGTCCGGCAAGCCCTCGCCGCGGTCCAGCCGCTCCTGCAGCTTGGCATGGGCGATGTCGCGAGCGACGACCACCGTGCCGGTCAGCGAGACGCGGGTCTTCACCGGGTGCTTCGACAGCTCGGCGCGGATCTCGCTCATCGGCCGGTTCAGGTCGATGCGGACCACGTCGCCACCGAGGATGCTGTCCGTCGCCTCCGGCAGGTAATGCGCCGGGTCGTGCTCCAGCTGCTCGAGGAAGACGCCCTTGGGGGTGATCTTCGCCTTCACCTGCCGGTCGGCCGAGCACGAGACGCCGATGCCGATGGGCAGCGACGCGCCATGCCGCGGCAGACGGATCACCCGCACGTCGTGGCAGAAATACTTGCCGCCGAACTGCGCGCCGATGCCGAGGTTCTGCGTCAGCTTGTGGACCTCCGCCTCCAGCTCCGGGTCGCGGATGGCGTGGCCGGACTTGTCGCCCTGGGTGGGGAGGGTGTCGAGCCAGCGCGTGGAGGCCAGCTTCACCGTCTTCAGAGTGGTCTCGGCCGTGGTGCCGCCAATGACGATCGCCAGGTGGTAGGGCGGGCAGGCGCTGGTGCCGAGGGTCTTGATCTTCTCCTCAAGGAAGGCGAGCAGCTTCGGCTTGTTCAGCACCGCGCGCGTCTGCTGGTAGAGGAAGGTCTTGTTGGCCGAGCCGCCGCCCTTGAGCACGAACATCATGTGGAATTCGTCCGCATGGTGCTCGCCCGGCTGCGCCATGATGGAGAAGTCGACCGGCAGGTTGTTGCCGGTATTCACCTCCTCGAACATCGAAAGCGGCGCCATCTGCGAGTAGCGCAGGTTGGTCTCGGTATAGGTGCGGTGGACGCCGAAGCTCAGCGCCTCCTCCTCGTCGCCCTCGACCCAGACGCGCTGGCCCTTCTTTCCGAAGACGATGGCGGTGCCGGTGTCCTGGCACATCGGCAGCACGCCGCCGGCGGCGATGTTCGCGTTCTTCAGCAGGTCGAGCGCGACGAAGCGGTCGTTGGCGCTCGCCTCCGGGTCATTCAGGATATTGGCGAGCTGCTGCAGGTGGCCGGGGCGCAGCAGGTGGGAGACGTCGCGGCAGGCCTGGAAGGCCAACTCCTCAAGGGCCTTGGCCGGGACCTTCAGCACGGTCTTGCTATCGACCTCGACGGTGCGGACGCCCTCGATCGGCAGGCGGCGCCAGGGCGTGCCATCCTCCGCCAGCGGGAACATCGGGCTGTACTGGAAGCCGGACGGGCGGGCGGGCGCCGACACCGGGCCAGCGTCTACATCGAGGGGAGGGGTCACGGGCGGTCTCCGCGCAGGGGGCGCCACCGATGAGCCACCGGCGGCGCGATCATCACCCGGCATTAGCCCAGAGGCGGAGCCAAGCCAACCGGAGAGGATCAGTCGCGGGCCGGCCGGCGGCGGAAGCTGTCGAGGCTGACGACCTGGCTGGGCCCGGACGCGGCCGCGACGGCAGGCTCGGGCTCCGGCGCTGTCTCCTGCGCCGGCATCGCCTGGAAGCGCAGGCCGAAGCGGACCGAGGGGTCGGCGAAGGCGGTGAGCGCGGCGAAGGGTACGGTCAGCATGGCCGGGACGCCGCCAAAGGACAGGCCGACCGAGAAGATGCCGGCCGCGCGGTCCACGGAGAGGTCCCAGAATTTGTGCTGCAGTACGACCGTCATCTCCTGAGGGTAGCGGGCGCGGAGATGACCGGGCATGGCAACGCCCGGATGGTCGGTGCGGAAGGTGATGTAGAAATGGTGCTCACCGGGCAGCCCATGCTTGGCGGCATGCGCCAGCGCGTCCTGTACGACGACACGTAAGGCTTCCTCCGTCCACAGGGCGTAAGGAAGCAGGCTTTCAGGACGGGTTGGCGAATCGCTCATGCATCGAACTCCCTCCTTCATATAATGCGATTTTACTCGATCACGGAAGTGGGAGTATAAGATCGACAAGCAGAAAGTGGGGGGCTTCTGTTGCCCGGCGCCCCCCGAGCCGCGCTTACCTATTCCTAGGCAGCGAGTGCGACAGCCTCGCGGCTGTTATCGTTCGCACTTAGAATCGGCCCGATGACGGCGGAACCATGCCGGGCAAAAGCGGTCTCTTTACCACGCGCGTCGAGCCTGTTTCGCCCCCGTTATGGTGGAGGCGCCGGGCACTGCCCCCGGGTCCGCAACGATTATTTCAGACCGTGTTTATCACCATAGTCGCCGAAGCGACCCACGGGATGTAGGCGCTCCGGCAGCGGAATTCGAGGGGTAAGACAGCTCATGTCGCGGTGAATGATGGCGCGATGCAGCCGCGCCACACTCCTCGCCGTCACCGTGGCGCGGCCGGCGGGGCTGGGTTACACCGCGGGCCAGCACAGGGGACCGCGATGCCGCTTACCGACGACCAGCAACAGGAGATCGAGGCCGCCCGCGCCGCCGAGGGCCGCACCCGTCGCCCCGTGGCACCCGGGCTCGAGGCGCTGCTCTACCAGGCGGTGCCGGTGCTCGACCACGGCTTCGTCCGCGTCATCGATTATATGGGCGACGACGCGGCGGTGGTGCAGGCCGCCCGCGTCTCCTATGGCCGTGGCACGCGCGCCGCCAATGAGGATCGCGGCCTGATCCGCTACTTGATGCGGCATCGTCACTCGACGCCCTTCGAGATGTGCGAGATTAAGTTCCATGTGAAGCTGCCGATCTTCATCGCGCGGCAATGGATCCGCCACCGCACCGCGAACGTGAACGAGTACTCGGCGCGCTATTCCATCCTCGACCGGGAATTCTACATCCCCGCGCCCGACCAGCTTGCCGCGCAATCCACCGCCAACCGCCAGGGCCGCGGCGATATTCTATCGGGCGAAGAGGCGGCGCGGGTGCTCGACCTGCTGCGCGGCGACGCCATGCAGGCCTATGACCACTACGCCTGGATGCTGAACGAGGATGCCGAGGGCAATCCGGCCGATCCCGCCCGCCAGGGCCTGGCACGAGAGCTGGCGCGGATGAACCTGACGCTCAACACCTATACCCAGTGGTACTGGAAGGCTGACCTCCACAACCTTCTCAACTTCCTCTCGCTGCGCGCCGATTCCCATGCCCAGTACGAGATCCGCGCCTATGCCGATGCCATGCTGGAGATGGTGAAGGCATGGGTCCCGGCTTGCCACGAGGCCTTTGTCGATTACCGCATGGGCGCGGCGACGCTCTCGGCCGGGATGCTGGCGATCGTTCGGCGGATGCTGGCGGGCGAGGCGGTGGAACAGCCCGGCAGCGGCCTCTCCAAGCGGGAATGGCGCGAGCTGATGGAGATGCTGGGGCGCCCTGCCGCATGAGCCGGAGCCATGGCGGCAGGGATGCCGGCAGCCCGGCCGGCACCGCCCGTTCCTCGCCAAAGCCCCGCGCCCCACGCGCCAGCCGCCCGGCCGGCCGGCCTGCCGCCCCACGCGCCTCCCGCACGCCCGCGCCGGTTTCTCCCTTCACGGGCTGGCGGCGCTGGCTTTGGGTCGGCGTGCTGGTCTTCGCCGTGCTGATCGGCCTGCCGCTGGCCCATGCCCTGTTCGGCGAGGTGGTGGCGCTGCTGGGCGGGATGCTGCTGCTCGGCGTTTTGCTCGGGCGCTGGACGGCGCCGCGGCAATGAGCCTCGTTTTCAACGAGCGTACTAAACTCCTGCAAATGCATTGGACCGCGCCTCAACTGCCTGCGTTGCCGTTGGCATCCTGGCACCCTTGTCTGGCTTGCCATACGGCGCAGGCATTCTGGAGTAGGCGGTGCCTCCTATTTACCTGTTGATTGGCTCAGGTTGTTGGCTTGCGGGTGCCGTTGCACCACATCTCCTGGCGCGACGGGTGCTCGCAGGACTCAAGGCTTGAACGAATATTATATTCTTGCCTTCGCCGTTATGCCGGTGGTGGTTGTGACCCTGGGTTGGGTTGCGGTCCGTCTCCATGAACGAGCGGAGCATCGTAGCGACCGTAAACGCTGAAGCGTTTCGGTTGGGGCGGGCACTATGGCCCGCCCTGGCTAACTGGCACTACTCAATAAAAATCCGCGGCCCAATCGGCGCTTCTGCGACGTTCAGCTTGGTCCAGAGCCGGGTGGCCATCCGGCGATAGGCCTGCGCCTCCTCCGTCTCCGGCCTTGCGGCGACGATCGGGGTGCCGGCATCGGCCAACGTGCGGATCTCGAGCTTGAGTGGCAGCTCGCCGAGGAATTCGACGCCCATCCGCTCCGCCTCGGCCCGCGCGCCGCCATGGCCGAAGAGCTCGTCCCGATGCCCGCAATTCGGGCAGCAGTAGTAGGACATGTTCTCGATTACCCCGAGCACGGGGACATGGACCTTCTCGAACATCTTCACCCCGCGCCGCGCGTCGATCAGCGCCACGTCCTGCGGCGTCGAGACGATGACGGCGCCGGCCAGCGGCACCCGCTGCGACATGGTGAGCTGCGCGTCGCCGGTGCCGGGCGGCATGTCCACCACCATGATGTCGAGCGCGCCCCACTCCACCTGGCCCATGAGCTGCTCGAGTGCGCCCATCACCATCGGGCCACGCCAGATCATCGCCGTCTCTTCCTCGACGAGGAAGCCGATGGACATGGCCTTCAGCCCCCAACGGCTGATCGGGATGATCCGCTGGCCCTCGGTGCGCGGCCGCTCGCGGGTGCCGAGCATCTGGGGAAGGGAGGGGCCGAAGATGTCGGCGTCGAGCAGCCCGACCTTCAGCCCCTCGGCGGCCAGTGCGACGGCGAGGTTCACCGCCGTCGTGGACTTGCCGACCCCGCCCTTGCCGGAGGCGACGGCGACGATCTTCCGCACCTCGGGCAACAGCATCGGGCCCTGGCCGGCGGGGCCCTTGGGGCTAGGGCGCGGCGGCGCGGCGGGGGCCGCCGGCGCCGGGCGATGCGCGGTCAGCACCGCTGTCGCGCTCAGCACACCGGGGATGGCGGCCGCGGCCTGCTCAGCGGCGAGGCGCAGCGGCTCCATCTGCGGCGCCCGCTCGCGCGGTACGGCGAGGGCGAACTGCACGAGCCCGTCGCGTGCCGCCAGCCCCTGCACCATGCCGGAGGAAACGATGTCCTGCCCCGTCGCCGGATCGCGCACCGCGCGCAGCGCATTCCGCACCGTATCGACCAGTTGTTCGGACATCGCTTGAAAACCCCTCGTTTCCGGCCAATATCGCGCCCGCCTGGAACGCGTGGCCAGGACGGTTGGCATGTCCGGATCGACATGCCAACCGTCCTGGCCTGTTCCTCGCAGAACGGACTCACGCTGCGGGCATCTGCCCCTTCGCGACCTGTTCTGGCGTGCAGGCACCCGTCGCCCGGCCGGGCGTGTCATATTGGCCGGGTGCCGTCGCGCATCCAGCCCCAAACGCGCCGCAGAGCGTGTCCAGGGTCCTGCCGGCGGCCAGAACATCAAACGGTGGAGGCCGGACCAAACGATGGCGCTGAACAGTGGCGGACCCAGCCCTTGGGGAAATCCCCGACCGGGCGGGCCGTGGGGGACACCTCCACCCGGGCCTCCGGGGGGCGGCCGCGGTCCGGGCGGGCCGGGACCTGACCTCGACGACCTGATCCGCCGCGCGCAGGACTGGGTACGGGGCTTTCTTCGCACGCCGCGTGGCGGCGGCAGCGGGCGCGCCGCTGCGCTGCTGGCGCTTCTCGTCCTCGGCGTCTGGGCGGCGAGCGGCATCTACCGCGTCCAGCCCGATGAGGAGGGCGTAGTGCTGCGCTTCGGCGCCTATCACCGCAATGCCCCGCCCGGCCTGAACTACCACATCCCCTGGCCGGTCGAGACGGCGCTGACCCCGCGCGTCACGACCGAGAACCTGGTCTTCATCGGCTTCCGCTCGGCCGATGCCAGCGCCCCCCGGGCCGGCGCCGGCCGCGACGTGCGGGAGGAGTCGCTGATGTTGACCGGCGACGAGAACATCATCGACATCGATTTCGTAGTGCGCTGGCGCGTTCGCGACGCCTCCGAGTTCCTGTTCAACACCCGGAACCCGGAAAACACCATCAAATCGGCCGCCGAGAGCATGATGCGCGAGGTGATCGGCCGCACGCCGATCCAGCCGGCGCTGACCGAGGCGCGCGCCCAGATCGAGACCCAGGTGGCCCAGGGCACCCAGGCGATCCTCGACCAGTACAAGGCAGGCGTCGTCGTCACCCAGGTGCAGCTGCAGAAGGTGGACCCGCCCGCCGAGGTGATTGAGGCCTTCCGCGACGTGCAGCGCGCCGCGGCTGACAAGGAGCGCTCCCGCAACGAGGCCGAGGCCTACCGCAACGACATCATCCCCCGCGCCCGCGGCGAGGCGGAGCGGATGATCCAGGAGGCCCAGGGCTATCGCGACAGCCAGGAGGCCCGCGCCAGGGGCGAGGCGACGCGCTTCGTCAGCGTGCTCGGCGCCTATCGCCAGGCCCAGGACATCACGATGCGCCGACTCTATCTCGAAACCATGGAGGACATCCTGCGGCGCAACCCGAAGGTCATCGTGGATGACCGGCTGCAGGGGCTGGTGCCTTTCCTGAACCTGACGGACCCGCCGGCCCGTGGCGGCAACCGCCCAGCTCCCTCCTCGGTGCCGACGCTGCCCAGCATGCCGCGTGGCGCGCAGACGCAGGGAGGCACCCGATGAACCGCCTTTCCATTGCCGGTTTGGTTCTGCTTTTTGCGCTGTTCGCCGTCCTCTCCTCGCTCTTCACCGTGCACCAGACGCAGCAGGTGCTGATCACCCAGTTCGGCGAGCCGCGCCGGGTGGTGCGGGAGCCGGGGCTGAACATGAAGGTACCCTTCATCCAGACCGTGATCGCCTTCGACCGCCGCCTGCTCGACTTCGACGCGCAGGGGCAGGAGGTGATCCTCGGCGACCAGCGGCGGATCGTGGTGGATACCTTCACCCGCTACCGCATCACCGACCCGCTGCGCTTCTACCAGACGGTGGGCGCGACCGAGAACGGCATCCGCCTGCGGCTCGGGCCGATCGTTTCCTCGACGCTGCGGAACACCCTCGGCAGCGAGACGCTGCTGGCGGTGCTCTCGGCCGATCGTGCCCGGATCATGGGCGAGATCCGCCAGCGGGTGAACACCGAGGCGCAGAGCTTTGGCATCGAGGTGACAGACGTCCGCATCCGCCGCGCCGACCTGCCGGAGGAGAACACCCAGGCCATCCTCTCCCGCATGCAGTCGGAGCGCGAGCGCGTCGCCCGCGAGCAGCGGGCGGAAGGTGCCGAGCAGGCCCAGCGCATCCGCGCCGCGGCCGAGCGCGACCGGACGGTGCTGATCGCCGAGGCTCAGTCGCAGGCCGAGATCCTGCGCGGCCAGGGCGAGCAGACAGCCATCCGCATCTTCGCCGAGGCCTTCCAGCAGGACCCGGAGTTCTTCCAGTTCTGGCGGACCATGCAGGCGATGCGGGAGGCCTTCTCCGATGGCGACACGCGGATGCTGCTGAGCCCGGAGAGCGACTTCTTCAAGTATTTCCGCAGCATCCCGGCGCCCGGTCAGACCCGGACGCCATGACGGGCGGGGGGCGCGGTGCCGGACCGCGCCCCCGTTCCCGGCTGGCCCTTTAGCGCTCCGTCACCATCTCGCCTAACCTCAGCCCTTCCGGTCGGTGCCGCGTTGAGCCGGCATCCCTTCGCAATCGAGGTGTCCCCGATGCGCCTAGCCCATCCCGTCCTCGCCCTGATGATCGCCGGCCTGCCCGCGCTGGCCCAGGGCCAGCCCGCGCCGACCGCGCCCGCACAGGTGGCGCCGCTGCCCGCCCCCCCCGCCGCGGCACCGCCCACCAATGCGCCGCCGGCGATGCCCATGCGGGACGTGCCGCCCTCCTTCGCGCCGCTGGCACGCCAGCTTCTGCCGGCGGTGGTGAACATCTCGACGACCCAGAATTCCCAGGCCCGGGCCAACCGGCCGGATGCGCCGGACATGCCGCAGGCCCCGCCCGGCAGCCCCTTCGAGGAATTCTTCCGGGACTTCTTCAACCGCAACCGGCCGGGGCAGCCCGGCCAGCCGGGGCAGGGGCCGGAGCAGCAGCGGCCGCGCCGGGCGCAGTCGCTCGGCTCCGGCTTCATCATCGACACCAGCGGCATCGTGGTGACCAACAACCACGTCATCGACGGCGCCGACGAGATCAACGTCATCCTCCAGGACAACACGTCGATCCGGGCGGAGCTTCTGGGCACCGACCCGCGGACCGACCTCGCCGTGCTGCGGATCAAGACCGACAAGCCGCTGCATGCCGTGCAGTTCGGCGACAGCGACTCGGCGCAGGTCGGCGACTGGGTGCTGGCGATCGGCAACCCCTTCGGCCTCGGCGGCACGGTCACGGCCGGCATCGTCTCGGCCCGCGGGCGGGACATCCGCCAGGGCATGTATGACGACTTCATTCAAACCGATGCCGCCATCAACCGCGGCAATTCCGGCGGGCCGCTGTTCAACCTGGACGGCCAGGTCGTCGGAATCAACACCGCGATCTACTCGCCTTCCGGCGGATCGATCGGCATCGGCTTCTCCATCCCCTCCAACCTGGCGCGCAACATCACCGCTCAGCTCCGCGAGACGGGCAAGGTGCGGCGCGGCTGGCTCGGCGTGAACATCCAGCAGGTGACGGACGAGATCGCCGAGAGCCTCGGCCTTCAGGGCGGCGGCCGCGGCGCGCTGGTGGCCCGTGCCCAGGAGGACGGTCCGGCGGCCAAGGCCGGCATCCGCAACGGGGACGTGGTCCTGCGCTTCAACGGCCAGGACGTGCGGGAGATGCGCACCCTGCCGCGCATCGTGGCGGAGACGCCGGTCGGCCGGCCGGTGCCGGTGGTGGTCTGGCGCGACGGGCGCGAGCAAACCGTCAACGTCACTGTCGGCGAGCTGCCGGCCGAGCCGCAGCAAGCCGCGGCGACGCCTGCTCCGCAGGCGAACCGGCCGACGGAGCTGTCTGGCCTCGGCCTCCGCGTCGCGCCGATCTCGCCGGAGACGCGGGAGCGGTTCAGCCTAAAGCCGGACCAGCGCGGCGTGGTCGTCATGGAGGTGGCACCCGACAGCCCCGCCGCCGAGCGGGAGTTGCGCCCTGGCGACGTCATCGTCGAGGTGCAGCAGGAGCGGGTGACGACTCCGCAGGAGGTCCAGGCGAAGCTGGAGCAGCTCCGCCGGCAGAACCGCCCGAGCGCGCTGCTGCTGATCGAGACGGCGCAGGGCCAGCGCTTCGTCCCGCTGCGGCTGCGCGGCGAGCGGGGCAGCCCGGGCTGACAGGTCAAGGCGTCGCGGGCTGGCCTCAGCCCGCGACGATCTCGTCCGCCCGGTAGCCCTGCGCGAAGAGCAGGGCCCGGAGATCGGCATGATCGACCCGCGCCCGCGCCGCGGCCGCGACCACTGGCTTGGCCCGGAAGGCGATGCCGAGGCCGGCGGCCTGCAACATGGCGAGGTCGTTGGCGCCATCGCCCACGGTCAGCGTATCGGAGAGCGGCAGGCCGTGCTCGGCCGAGAGGCGCTTCAGTGTCGCCAGCTTGGCGTCGCGATCGAGGATCGGCTCCTCCACCTGCCCGGTCAGCTTGCCATCCGCCACGCCCAGGGTGTTGGAGTAGTGGGCATGGAAGCCGAGCCTCTCCGCCACCCGCCCCGTGAAGAAGGTGAAGCCGCCGGAGACGATGGCGCAATGCGCGCCATGGGCCCGCATGGTGGCGACCAGTGCCCAGGCGCCCGGGGTGATCTCGGTGGCCTTCCAGGTTTCTTCGAGCGCCGCTGCATCGAGGCCGGCGAGCAGGCCAACGCGCTCCGCCAGCGCCTCCCGGAAATCCAGCTCGCCATTCATCGAGCGGCGGGTGATGGCGGCGATCCGGTCTTTCAGCCCGGCATAGGCCGCCAACTCGTCCAGCGTCTCGCTGGTGACGATGGTGCTGTCCATATCGGCCAGCAGCAGGCGCTTGCGGCGGCCCTCGGCGGGGAGCGCGATGGCATCGACCGGCGCCTCCTCCAGCACGGCGCGGGCGGTGACGGTCGCCTGCTCCGGCGAGAGGCCGGCGAAGGGGATGTCGGCAGCCTCCTCCGGAGCGAGCCAGTCCGGCGTGCCGGCATCGGCCCCGAGATCGGCCAGCGCGGCGCGGAGCCGGGCGAGGGTGGTGGTGGCAAGGCCGCCGGCGAGGGCCACCAGGGTCAGGACATGGGACATGCGGGCGGGGATATGCCGGGGCGGGCGGCATGACGCAACGGCGGCTTGCGTTGCTGCTCGCCGGGCCGACGGCGAGCGGGAAGTCGGCCCTGGCCCTGGCGCTCGCCCGACGCTTCGGCGGCACCGTCATCAATGCCGATTCCATGCAGCTCTACCGTGAGCTCCGCGTGCTGACCGCGCGGCCGACGCCGGAGGAGGAGGCGCTGGCCCCCCATCGCCTCTACGGCATCCGCCCAGCGGCCGAGGCGGCGAGCGTCGCCTGGTGGCGCGAGGCGGCGCTGGCCGAGATGGAGCGGGCGGAGTTGCCCATCCTCTGCGGCGGGACCGGCCTCTACTTCCTCTCGCTGACCGATGGCCTTTCCGCCATCCCTCCCGTGCCGGCCGAGGCGCGGACGGAGGCGCGGGCGCTGCTGGCCACGCTCGGTGCGCCGGGCCTGCATGCGCGGCTGGATGCGGAGACGGCCACCCAGCTCCGCCCGGGCGACAGCCAGCGCGTCACCCGGGCCTATGAGGTGCTCATCGGCACCGGGCGCGGTCTTGCCGTCTGGCAGAGGGAAGCGCCGCAGACCGGCCCAGCACCCTGGCGCTTTGCCGCCATCCGCCTCGACCCGCCGCGGGACGTGCTGCGCGAGGCTATCGCCGCCAGGTTCGATGCAATGCTGGCAGGCGGCGCGATGGAGGAGGTGCAGGCCCTACTCGCCCAGAAGCTCGATGCCGCCCTGCCGGCGATGCGCGCCCATGGCGTGCCGGAATTGGCCGCCGTGCTGCGTGGCGAGATGGCGCCGGAGGCGGCGCGGCAGCGGGCGATCCTCAATACCGGCCAGTACACCAAGCGGCAGGCGACCTGGTTCCGCCACCATGAGTTGGCCGCCCCGAGCGAGACGCATATCATCCATGCGCGTATGACGGGCCGCGCGCAATTTCAGGAAAGCGAATTGGCAGAAATCTTCGCATTTGTTGAGAAGCGACGTTGACCTACCCGGAGGAGGGGTCTAAGCCTCCCGCTCCGCCACGACCGGGGTCAACCCGGTGGGGCGATGTGTTTTCGAGGAGCCCGCCATGTCCGCCACCCTGCAGACCGCCGAGACCCGCACCATGACCGGTGCGGAGATCGTCCTTCAGGCGCTGAAGGACAATGGCGTCGAGGTCATCTTCGGCTACCCCGGCGGCGCCGTATTGCCGCTTTACGATGCGCTGTTCCAGCAGAACGCCATCCGCCACATCCTGGTTCGGCACGAGCAGGCGGCGGTGCATGCCGCTGAGGGCTATGCCCGTTCCACCGGCAAGGTCGGCGTGGTGCTGGTGACGAGCGGCCCGGGCGCGACCAATGCCGTCACCGGCCTCGTCGATGCGCTGATGGACAGCATCCCGGTGATCTGCCTGACCGGCCAGGTGCCGACGCATCTCATCGGCAACGACGCCTTCCAGGAGGCGGACACCACCGGCATTACCCGCCCGGCGACCAAGCACAACTACCTGGTCAAGGACATCAAGAAGCTCGCCGGCACGGTCCACGAGGCCTTCTACGTGGCGAAGTCCGGCCGGCCCGGCCCGGTGGTGATCGACCTGCCGAAGGACATCCTGATCGGCAAGGGCCCCTACAGCGAGGCGCCGCAGGCTCCGCATCGCAGCTACCGCCCGCAGACCGAGCCGGACATGGCGAGCATCCAGGCCGCCGTGCGGCTGCTGAAGGGGGCGAAGCGGCCCATCGTCTATGCCGGCGGCGGCGTCATCAATGCCGGGCCGGAGGCCGCCCGCCTGCTCGGCGAGTTCGTGCATATGACGCGCATGCCCTGCACCAACACGCTGATGGGGCTCGGTGCCTTCCCCTCCGAGGACCCGCAATTCCTCGGCATGCTGGGGATGCACGGGACCTACGAGGCGAACCTCGCCATGCATGGCTGCGACGTCATGCTGAATATCGGAGCCCGCTTCGACGACCGGGTGACGGGGCGGCTCAACGCCTTCTCGCCGAACTCGAAGAAGATCCACGCCGATATCGACCCGTCCTCCATCAACAAGAACGTCAAGGTCGACGTGGCGATCGTCGGCGATGCGGGGGCGGTGCTGAAGGCGCTGATCGAGTGCTGGCAGGCCGATGAGCAGCCGCAGGAAAAGGCCGCTATCACCGAGTGGTGGCGGGCCATCGATGGCTGGCGCGGCACGGGCTGCCTGCAGTACCGGCAGGAAGGCAGCATCATCAAGCCGCAGCATGCGGTGAAGCGCCTCTACGAGATCACCCGCGAGATGGGGCGCGAGACCTTCATCACCACCGAGGTCGGCCAGCACCAGATGTGGGCGGCGCAGTATTTCGGCTTCCAGAAGCCGAACCGCTGGATGACCTCGGGCGGGCTCGGCACCATGGGCTACGGCCTGCCGGCGGCGATGGGCGTGCAGATCGCCCACCCGGATGCGCTCGTCATCGACATCGCCGGCGAGGCCAGCATCCTGATGAACATCCAGGAGATGGGAACGCTGGCGCAGTACCGCCTGCCGGTGAAGGTCTTCATCCTGAACAACGAGTACATGGGCATGGTGCGGCAGTGGCAGGAGCTGCTGCATGGCAGCCGCTACTCGGAGAGCTATTCCGAGGCGCTGCCGGATTTCGTCCGCCTCGCCGAGGCCTTCCATGCCCGCGGCATGCGGGTGACGGAGGCGAGCCAGCTCGACGATGCAATCCGTGAGATGATCGCGCATCCCGGCCCAGTCATCGCCGACATCGCCGTCGCCAAGGACGAGAACTGCTTCCCGATGATCCCCTCGGGTGCGGCGCATAACGAGATGATCCTGGCCCCCGGCCAGGAGGGTGGCGTCACCGGCGTGACGGATGAGGGCAAGGTCCTGGTCTGACCGTCCGACCCTTGCCGATCCATTCCGGGGCGGCTACGCCCCGCGCGCTCTCCTGCCCTTGGCTGACCGATGCCTGACCCCCTGGAAACCACGCTCCGCAACGCGACCATCGCCGTGCTCGTCGAGAACGAGGCCGGCATCCTCGCGCGCGTCGTCGGCCTCTTCTCCGGCCGCGGCTACAATATCGAGAGCCTGACCGTCGCACCCGTCGACGCCGACCGGCGCCTGTCGCGCATCACCATCGTCACCAGCGGCACCGACATGGTGATCGAGCAGATCAAGGCGCAGCTCGACCGGCTGGTGCCGGTCCACAAGGTGAGCGACCTGACGCTGGAGGGCCCACACCTCGCCCGCGAGCTGGCGCTCATCAAGGTCGTCGGCAAGGGCGAGGCGCGGATGGAGGCGCTGCGCCTCGCAGATGCCTTCCGCGCCCGCGTGGTGGATGCCACCATCGAAAGCTTCGTCTTCGAGATGACGGGAGCGGGCGAGAAGCTCGATGCCTTCATCGCGCTGATGCGGCCGATCGGCCTGGCCGAGGTGTCGCGCACCGGCGTCGTCGCCATCGCCCGTGGGCCCGGCGGTTTCGAGGCCTGATTCGTTTTTTGTTGCAGTGAGGAGGAGCGCGATCATGCGCGTGTATTACGACCGCGATGCGGATGTGAACCTGATCAAGGCCAAGAAGGTCGCGATCATCGGCTTCGGCAGCCAGGGCCATGCGCATGCGATGAACCTGCGCGACAGCGGCGTCGCCGATGTGGCGATCGGCGTGCGCCAGGGCGGCTCCTGGAAGAAGGCCGAGGATGCCGGCTTCAAGGTCATGTCCCCGGCCGATGCAGCCAAGTGGGCCGACGTCGTCATGGTCCTCACGCCGGACGAGCTGCAGGGCGACCTCTACCGCGAGGCGCTCGGCCCGAACATGAAGGAGGGCGCCGCGCTCGCCTTCGCCCATGGCCTCAATGTCCATTTCAACCTGCTCGATCCGCGGCCGGACCTCGACGTCTTCATGATTGCGCCGAAGGGCCCGGGCCACACCGTGCGCTCCGAGTACCAGCGCGGCGGCGGCGTGCCCTGCCTTGTGGCGCTCGCCCAGAACCCCTCGGGCAACGGGCTCGAGATCGCGCTCTCCTATGCCTCGGCCATCGGCGGCGGTCGCGCCGGCGTCATCGAGACGACCTTCAAGGAAGAGTGCGAGACCGACCTCTTCGGCGAGCAGACGGTGCTCTGCGGCGGCCTGGTCGAGCTCATCAAGGCCGGCTTCGAAACGCTGGTCGAGGCGGGCTACGCCCCGGAGATGGCCTATTTCGAGTGCCTGCACGAGGTGAAGCTGATCGTCGACCTCATCTATGAGGGCGGCATCGCCAACATGAACTACTCGATCTCCAACACCGCCGAGTATGGCGAGTACATCACCGGCCCGCGCATCATCACCGCCGAAACCAAGGCCGAGATGAAGCGGGTGCTGGACGACATCCAGAGCGGCAAGTTCGCCCGCGACTGGATGCTGGAGAACCGGGTGAACCAGGCGAGCTTCAAGGCAACCCGCCGCCGCCTCGCCGAGCACCCGATCGAGGAAGTGGGCGAGAAGCTCCGCGCGATGATGCCCTGGATCAAGAAGAACGCCCTGGTCGACAAGGCGAAGAACTGAGCCGGAGGGGCGGGGGAAGCTTCCCCCGCCCAGCCTGCCTAAACGCCGCCGTTTTTGTGGATCGGGTCGATCCACAGCACCTCTTCCGGCTTCTCGACCGGCTCGATGTCGAGATTGACCACCACCGCCTCGTTGTCCGAACGGACCAGCACGCAGCGCAGCGTCTCGTCGGTCGACGCGTTGATCTCCTGGTGCGGTACATAGGGCGGCACGAAGATGAAGTCGCCCGGCCCGGCTTCCGCGACGAATTCCAGCTTCTCCCCCCAGCGCATGCGGGCGCGGCCGGAGACGATGTAGATCACGCTCTCCAACGCGCCGTGGTGGTGGGCGCCCGTCTTCGCATTCGGGTGGATGTGCACGGTCCCCGCCCAGATCTTCTGCGCCCCGACGCGCGCAGCGTTGATGGCGGCGGCGCGGTTCATCCCCGGGGTCTGCGCCGTATTGGCATCGAGCTGGTCGCCGGGAATGACCCGGACGCCGGTATGCTTCCACCCGTCATCCGGGGGCGTGTCGTGGCTGTGATGGCCGTCATGCGGCATGGCGCGAACTCCTTGGTCGTGCCCCGATCATAGCCCGGCGAAGAGCTCCGTCGACAGATAGCGCTCGGCAAAGGAGGGAGCGATGCCCACCACCAGCCCGCCCCGCATCTCCCGCGCCACCTGCAGCGCCGCATGCAGCATGGCGCCGGACGAGATGCCGACCGGCAGCCCCTCAAGCTGGGCGCAGCGGCGGGCGGCGGCGATCGCCTCCCGCTCCGCGACGCGCATCACCCCGTCGAGCCGCTCGAGCTCCAGCACCGCCGGCTTGAACCCGGCGCCGATGCCCTGGATGCCATGCGGTCCCGGTTCGTCGCCCGAGAGCACGGCGCTCTCGGCCGGCTCCACCCCAATGATGCGGAGGCCGGGCTTGCGCGGCTTCAAGGCCCGGGCGATGCCGGTCAGCGTCCCGCCCGTGCCGAGACCACCGATGACGACATCGACGGCGCCATCGGTATCGGCCCAGATCTCCTCCGCCGTGGTGGCGGCATGGATCTCCGGATTGGCGGGGTTGTCGAACTGCTTCGGCATCCAGGCGCCAGGCGTCGCGGCGAGGATGGCCTCGGCCCTGGCGATGGCCCCGGCCATGCCGCGGCGAGCCGGGGTCAACTCCAGTTCGGCGCCCATCAGCCGCATCATCTTGCGCCGCTCGATGCTGGCGCCGTCCGGCATGACGACGATCAGCCGGTAGCCCTTGGCGGCAGCGACGAAGGCCAACGCGATGCCGGTATTGCCGGAGGTCGGCTCCACCAGTGTGGAGCGGCCGGGGGAGATCAGCCCCTCGCGCTCCGCCGCCTCGACCATGGCGAGGCCGATGCGGTCCTTCACCGAGCCGAGCGGGTTGAAGAATTCCAGCTTGAGGGCGAGGTCGGCGCCGAGGCCCTCGGCTGCCTTCAGCCGCGGCAGCCGCACCAGCGGAGTGCCGCCGACGATCTCCAGCACGCTGTCATAGATCCGCCCGCGTGGGGTCAGGGAGACATTGTCTTTCACCATGATGCATGTGGGTATCACGGTTCCACAGCCAAGATGAGGGGGTAGGGGCGCTACCCAGCGCCCCGGGGCCATGCCAAGCTGGCAGCGGAGGAAACGGAGCCGACCCATGGCCCATCTAGGCACCATGCCGCGCCTCGCGCGCCGGCTGCTGCTCGCCAGCCCGCTGCTCGCCACGCCGGCGCTTGCGCAGGGCCCGCGGGCGATCACGCTCATCGTCCCCTATCCCCCCGGCGGCAGCAGCGACAACGTCGCCCGGCCGATCCAGCAGCCGCTGGCGGAGGCGCTGGGCCAACCGGTGCTGATCGAGAATCGTGGTGGCGCCGGCGGCTCGATCGGCGCTGCCCTGGTGGCGCAGGCGAGGCCAGATGGGCTGACCCTGCTGGTCTGGCCGACCGCGGTGCTGACCATCAGCCCGCACATGATGCGCCTGCCCTATGACCCGCAGCGGGACTTCACCCCCATCGCCATGCTGGCCATCTCGGATGGCGTGGTGGCGATGCACCCTTCGGTGCCGGTGCGGGACATCCATGCGCTGGTGACTTATGCCAAGGCCAATCCCGGCAAGCTGCGCTTCAGTTCCGCCGGCAACGGCACCATCACCCAGATGACGGGCGAGATCTTCGCCCATGCGGCCGGCATCCGGCTGGAGCATGTTCCCTATCGCGGCTCCGCCCCGGCGCTGACCGCGCTGCTGGCCGGCGATGTGGAACTGCAATTCGACCCGGTCGCCACGCCGCCGGTGAAGGACGGTCGCCTGATCGGCCTCGCCACCACCGGCGAGACGCGGAGCCCGGAACTGCCCGAACTGCCGACGCTGCGCGAGCTTGGCCTCTACGGCGAGGGCGGCCTCGCCTTCTTCGGCCTGGCCGGGCCGGCGGGGATGCCGCCGGAGTTGGTGGCACGGCTGGTCGGGGCGCTGGAGCGGGTGCTGGCTATGCCGGAGGTGGCGCGGGCCATGGCGCCGGTCGGCCTCCGCCCGCAGCTCGAGGCGGGCGAGGCCTTCGCCAACCGCATCCAGCAGGACCGGGCGATCTTCGGAGAGGCGGTGCGCCGTACGGGAGCGAAAGTGGAATGAGCTTCGAGCACATCAAGTCCTGGGACGATGGCCCTGTCCGCATCGTCGCACTGAACCGGCCGGACAAGGGCAATGCCATCACCCGGCTGATGGCGGAGGAGATCCAGGCGGCGATGCAGGAATTCGCCACCTCCGACCAGCGCGTCGCGGTGCTGACAGGAATGGGCGAGAAGGCCTTCTCCTTCGGCGCCGACGTGGGGGAGCCGCCGGAGCTCTGGCGCGCCGTCCCCAATGTCGGCTGGCAGACCGACAAGCCGCTGATCTGCGCGGTGGAGGGCTGGTGCATCGGCGGCGCGCTGGTCCTCGCCATGATGGCCGACCTCGCCGTCTGCGGCAGTTCGGCGAAATTCTACTATCCGGAGGCGAAGCTCGGCCTCACCGGCGGGATGATCGCCGCATTGCCCTCCCGCATCCCGCATAAGTTTGCGATGGAGCTGACCCTGCTCTGCCGCACCTTCGACGCGGCGAAGTCGGAGCGCGTTGGCCTGGTGAATGAGGTGGTGCCGGATGGCGGCGCTCTTGCCAGGGCGATCGAGTGGGGCAAGGAGATGGCCGGCTTCGCACCGTTGGTCACCGGCGCCATCAAGCGGATGGTGCTGGACGACATCCTGCCGCGCGGTCCCTCCGAGCAATGGGCCTTGCAGGGCCAGCGGTTGAACGGCATCCGCAACTCGGAGGATTTTCAGGAGGGCGTCGCCGCCTTCCGCGAACGACGCCCGCCGCAATTCAAGGGGCGGTAGGGCTCAGGGGATCGTATGGCCCGGCGCCGCGCCGGCCGTCCGGTTCCATACGGCGGCGCATTCGCCCCAGACGCGGTTGCAACTGTCGCGGAAGGTCGGGCGGCCATGACGGTCCGTTCCTGCGCCTCGGGCATGCCGGCCAGCATCTCCCAGCGCCAGCCATGGGCACTGACCTCATGCCCGGCGGCAGCCGGCACCGCAGCCAGCACGGGCGTCACCGCGACCGCGCGCCCGCAGCAGGAGAATGTCGCCTTCACCCCGAAGCGGTTGAACAGGCCCAGAATCCGCCAGATCCCGCCCCGCGAGCCATAGGCGAAATGCGTCTCCATGCAGGGATCGGGATGGCCCTCGACCAGCTGGGGCTTTCCGGCACGCGCTCGTTCCGCTCGTCGCCGCTGGCAATGGAGAGCTCCGCCCCCTCCTCGACATTGACTACGAAGGACAAGGCGAGGCGGGCGCCGCTGGGCCAACGCGGATCGGGCGGGGTGCGGCCATAGCCGGCCAAGTCGCGCGTCGCGGGTGGCATCCCGCCGGGGAGGTCTGTCATGCGGCGCTCCATTGGGCGCCTTCAATCTGCAATGCCCATGCCAATCCTGAGCCGGCCTAGTGGGCCGACTCTGGCGCCGCAACGGGCAGCCTGCCCAAGCCCTGCGGCCAAATTCCCGAAAAGCGTCCTCAGGCGAGGGCGGCGCTCGGCTCCGGCCCGAGTGCCGCTTCCAGCGCCGCCAGCGTCTCGTCGGCGACGGCTAGGACCGAGGCGCGGAGCGCCATCGCCTCCGCCGGCGGCAGCCGCCGCGCATCGGCCTGGAATTGCCGCGACACCGCCGCCAACCGGCTCGCGCCGAGCGTCGCGGCGGAGCCGGTCAGCCGATGCGCCGCGGCGATGGCCTCACTCACCATCTCCGGCCCGGCGGCGCGCAGCACCCGCGCCTGCTCGGCGATCTCCTGCAGGAAGACCGGGGCCAGCCTACTCGCCGCCGCATCGTCGAGACCAGGAATGGCCAGCTTGCCATCCGTCCCGCGTCGCGCGAGCAGCGGCAGTTCCGGCTTCGCCTCCGCCAAGACGGGGGCCGGTGGCACGGCGGGCCGGGCAGTGGCCTCGACGGCGGTCAGCCGCTCGAGCGACGCCATCAGCGCATCCCGCTCGATCGGCTTCGCCAGATGCGCATTCATCCCGGCCGCATGGCAGGCGGCGATGTCCTCGGCGAAGGCGCTCGCGGTAACGGCGAGGATCGGCACCTGTCCGGCCGGCGCCGGCAGCTGGCGGATGCGGCGCGTCGCTTCCAGCCCGTCCATTCCGGGCATCATCACATCCATCAGCACCACGTCATAGGGCCGCGCCGGCGCCGCCTTGGCCAGCGCATCGAGGGCGAGCGAGCCGTCCGAGACGCATTCCACGACATGCCCGCAGGATTCGAGCAGCGCCCGCGCCACCGCCAAGTTGGCCGGCACGTCATCCGCGACCAGCACGCGGAGCGGACGCTGCTCGGCCACTGGCTGCACCGCCTCGGCCGGCTGGGCCTCGGCCGCGGCGAGAGGCAACAGCGGCAGCTCCACCCAGAAGATGGCGCCATGCCCGCTCGGCGAGGCGAGGTTGTCGATGCAGCCGATGCTGCCTTCCATCTGCGCTGCGATGCCGGCGGCGATGGCGAGGCCGAGGCCTGTGCCGCCCGCCCGCTCGCCGCGATCGAGCTGGACGAAGTCACCGAACACGACCTTCCGCTTCGCCTCCGGCACGCCTGGGCCGGTATCCCGCACCTCGATCCGCACCGGCTGGTGGCCCTTCGCGCCGGGACTGCCGGCGAGCCGGGCGACCAGCTCCACAGTCCCGCCGGCTGGGGTGAATTTCACCGCGTTGGAGAGCAGGTTGAGCAGCAGCTGGCGCAGCCTGGTCGGGTCGGCCTGGACCAGGGGTGGCAGCTCCGCCGCGACCTGGACGCGCAGCGTCAGCTGCTTCTCCTCCGCCGCTGGACGGACCAGCGTGGCGGCGCTGTCCAGCAGCTCGCCCAAGCGGGTCGGGGCGAGGCGCAGCTCCAGCCGCCCCGCCTCCACCTTGGCGAGGTCGAGCACGTCATTGGCGACGGTGACGAGGTGCCGTCCCGCATCCTCGAGCGTCCGCGCCCGAGCGCGCTGCTCGCCGGAGAGGGCCGGGTCCCGCGCCAGGGCCTGGGCGAGGCCGAGCACGCCGTTCAGCGGGGTACGCAGCTCATGGCTCATCTGGGCGAGGAATCGGGACTTGGCCGCGGTCGCCGCCGCCGACTGGTCGCGCGCCAGGGCGAGGTCGCTCATCGCCCGCTTCAGGGTCGTGATGTCGGTGCGGATGCCGACGGTGCCGCCATCCGGCGTCTGCCGCGCGCTGACCATCAGCCAGCGCCCGTCAGGCAGCAGCCGCTCGATGCTGGGGTGGTTGCCGCGGTGCCAGGCGATGGTCTCGGCTACGAAGCGCTCGATATCCTCGCCCGCCTGAGGATACTGGCCGCGCCGGGCGCCCTCGCGGATGATGTCCTCGAATTTGGCGCCCACGGTGATGAAGGGCGCGCTGACGGCATAGAGCTCGCGGTAGCGCTGGTTGCAGATCACCAGGCGGTCGTCGGCATCGAACATGACGAAGCCGTCCGGCATGGTCTCGATCGCACCTTCGAGCACCGCCCGCGCCCGGGCCCGCTCGGCGTCGACCCGCTCGCGCTGGCGCAGCGCGTGGTATAGCGCCGCGGCCAGCGCCACCAGCAGCAGGCCGAGGCTGGCGGCGACGATGATGAGGCGCCGGCGGTCCTGCGTCCAGCCGGCGAAGGCGGCACCCTCGTCGTAGCTCGCCACCACATACATGTCCCGGTAGAGGATCGACTTGGCCGCAGCCAGCACCGGCCTGTCCTGGAAGCGGCCGGGGATCAGCGCCGCGCTGCCATCGGCCGGCAAGGTGGTGGCGGTGCGGGCGAGCGGCCGACCCATCCGGGTCTCGTCATGCGGCAGGGATGCGAGCACCCGCCCGTCCGCCCGCTCGACCGAGATGCGCAGCCCCGGCACCTCGCCGATCGGCGCGAGCAGCGTGGCGACCAGGGAGACCGGCACCTCGGCCATGCCGACCACCGGGCCGATGCCGGGGAGTTCCATGGCGCGCAGGAACATCAGCGACCATTCCCCGGTCAGCGGATTGCGCGCCGGCCCGCTGATGACGGCCGCGCCCAGCCCGGCGGCCCCTGCCAGCGCCGCCGGCTCGATCGGCGGCGGCCGGCTGCGCGAGGCAGCGAGCGCCGCGGCCCAGGGCCTGCCATCGGGCAGCACCAGCACCAGGTCGCGGAAGCTGAAATTCTGGAAGTTCAGCTCGCGCAGCATGCGGTTGGCCGCCGCCGGCTCGATCCGGCCGTTGCTGGCAACCTGGTTCAGCAAGGCGGGCAGCCCGGCCAGCATGCCGTCGACGGCGAGGAAATGCCGGTTGACGGTGCTCTCGGCCACGCGGGTGACGCGTTGCACCGTCTCCCGCGCCGCCTGCTCCGTTGTGCGGTGCAGGCGGTCGATCAGCAGGCTGGTGCCGAAGCAGAGTGCCGCCAGCAGCAGCGTGGCGATCAGCAGGACGGCGAGGCGGAAGCGGCGTTGCTGCATGCTATTCGGGCCGTGCCAAAATGCCCCGGCTGGGGGCCATGGTGGTGTTCCAGGTGTCGATGCAGTCGCTGCCGCAGCGGCGAATCCAGCTCGGCAGGATCACGTCGCGCAGCAGCTGGGCGCGGCGCTGGCGGTCGCGCGGCTCGTCATCCAGCACCACCATTTGGCCGCGGGTGCCATGGACGCATTCCGGCCGGCCGGCATTGCAGGCGAAGCCTTCCTCCGTCTCCTGTTCGGCCGCGCGCCAGATCTGCTCCTGCAATTCGCCAAGACCGGCCTGCAGCTGGCCGCGAACCTCCTGCGGCAGGGCCGCCCAGGCGCCGGCATTGGCGCCGAAGACCGACACGCCCCAGCTGATCGCCTGGCGGGAGACATAGGTGGCGATGCCCGGCAGGCCGAGCGTGTTGCCCGAGAGGCTGCCGGTCACGGCGCATTCGACGATGCCGCCGCGCAGCGCCGCCGGAATCTCGGCGAAGGGCGTCACCACCGGGATCGCTCCCAGCGCCTCGAACAGCTCGCTCTGCCCGACCGAGGAGACGCGGATGCGGCGCCCGCTCAGGTCGCCGAGGCCGGAGAAGGGCTGGCGGCAGAAGACCACCTGCGCCGGATAGGCATAGACGGCAAGCAGCACCACGTTGAACCGCTCCTTCAGCAGCGCCTCGAGCCGAGGGCGGAGCAGCGTCACGGTGCGGCGGAGCGTGCCGAAATCGGGATTCGTCACCGGCAGGTCCACGGCGTTGATCTCCGGCTCGTCGCCCGCCGAGACCGAGAGCGGCACCGTGCCGAAAGGCACCACGCCAAGCCGCATGAGCGGCAGCATCTCCGGCCCGCGGATGCCGCTGCGGTCGAAGGGAGCGATCTCCACCCGGACCCGGCCTTGGGTGAGTTGCGTCACCTGCTCGGTCCAGAAGGGCATCTCATGGCGGGTGTACTGGGCGACGCCGGCCAACCCGCCAACGATCTTCAAGGATATCGGCGGATCATCGGCGAGGGCTGGGCGGGTGCCGGACAAGGCGAGGCAGACCAGCATGATCCGTAGGACGAACAGCCAATCGCCGCACCGGAGCGGTGGCCCAGCCAGGAAGCGCCGACGCAATACCATGACGACCTCTTCTCTCCGGCGCCGGCTGGGCGGTGCGATACCATGGGCCTCGCCCATCACCTTACTTTGCTTGCAGCTTCGTTAACCTGAGCGATACGATTCGCTTTGCCTCCATCCTAACGGTCCTTGTCACAGGTTGCGACGACCATCCTTCCGGCTGGTTTGGCTCCTCGCCGCTTCCGATGCCTGCCGATTGTGGCTGTTCTGGCGGAACTCGTCAGGTTTCCCGGCCGGCACGAGGAGGGGGGCGAGGGTCGGGAGTGCCGTCTGCCAGGGCCAGGCTTCTTGCGGCTTGCCGAAAGCCTATGACGGTCACGGCACAGCGGGAAGCACCTCGGCTGCCCTGAAACGCGCCGCCGTCACCGCATCGCCATTGAGCGCCGCCAGCACCTGCGCGCGCCCCGCCGCGCTGCCGGCCAGCGCAACCGCCCGCTCGAACCAGGCGCATTGCCCGCGCACCCTGGCCTGGAACAGCCGGTCGAGCGCCACCGCCGCCGCAGGCCGGCCGGCGCAGCAGGCACAGGCCGCCGCATGCGCTTCCGCCACCATGAATGCCTCGAACGGCAAGCCGGGCCGGGCTAGGGCAGGGGCCTCGGCCAGCAGCGCGGCCGGCGGTCCGGCGGCCAGTGCCGCATCGAGCCCCGCTTCGTCCTTCACCAGCAGCAGCGGGATGCGCGCGTCCAGAGTCCAGGCCATGACATCCTCCTTCAGCCACTAGACATAAGGATATCTTTATGTGATATCCAGCACCATGGATGAGCTTCTGGCCCAGCTGCGTGCCGCCGCCGAGCCGACCCGCCTGCGGTTGCTGGCGCTCTGCGCCCGTGGGGCCTTCTGCGTCTCCGATCTCTGCGCCGTGCTCGGCCAGTCCCAGCCCCGCCTGTCGCGCCACCTCAAGCTGCTGGTCGAGGCCGGGTTGCTGGAGCGCCTGCCGGAAGGCGCCAACGTCTATTTCCAGGTTCCCGCCGCCGCCGGCCTCGTTCATCAGCTGCTCGCCCGGCTGCCGGAGGAGGACCCGCTGCTCGCTGCCGACCGGCGCCAGGCGGCTCGCCTCGCCGCCGAGCGTGCCCGCATCGCGTCCGACGCCTTCCGCCGCCATGGCGCCGACTGGGACGAAATGCGCGCCCTGGACTTGCCCGCCGAGGCGATCGAGGCTGCGCTGCTCGCCGCCCTGCCGGAGCGCATCGGCCGCGTCCTCGATATCGGCACCGGCACCGGCCGCCTGCTGGAGCTGCTGGCTCCACGCGCCGAAGCCGCCCTTGGCGTCGACGCCAGCCGCGACATGCTGGCCCTGGCCCGCGCCCGCCTGGCCGAGCGCGGCCTCGGCGCCCATTGCGCCGTACGCCAGGCCGACATGTACCGCCTGCCGCTGCCCGATGCCGGCTTCGACCTCGTGACCATGCAGATGGTCCTGCACTATGCCGAGGACCCGGCCGCCGCCCTGGCCGAGGCCGCCCGCGTGTTGCGGCCCGATGGCCTGCTGCTGATCCTCGACCTCGCCCCGCATGGCCGGGCCGAATTGCTGGACCGCCACGCCCATCGCTGGCCCGGTTTCGATGATGCCGGAATCGCCGGTTGGCTCGGTCCCGCCGGCTACGCGCCGTTGCCTCCCGCCACCATCCCCGGCCCGCTGGAGGTTCGCCTCTGGCCGGCCCGCCGCCTCGCGGTGCCTGCCGCCGCCCTGCCTGCCCTGACCTTCTAGGAAGCCCTTCACCATGGCGCGCCCCCACCTGCTTCAGGCTCTCCGCGACCGCGTGCTGCTTTGCGACGGCGGCATGGGCAGCCGCGTGCAGGCGCTCACCCTCGACGTCGACAAGGATTACTGGGGCAAGGAAAACTGCACCGAGGTGCTGAACCTCTCCCGCCCCGACCTCGTGCGCGAGATCCATCGCGGCTATTACGAGGCCGGTGCCGACATGGTGCTGACCAACAGCTTCGGCGGCTCGCCGGTGACGCTGGGCGAGTTCGAGTTGACCGAGCGCGCCTTCGAGATCAACAAGCTGGCCGGCGAGCTGGCGCGCGAGGCGGCCGAGACCTTCGCCGATGGCCGCGACCGGTGGGTGATCGGCGATATCGGCCCGGGCACCAAGCTGCCTTCCCTGGGCCATATTGCCTATGACGACCTCCAGGCCGCGCTCGAGGAGCAGTGCCGCGGGCTGATCGCCGGCGGCGTTGATGCGCTGCTGACGGAAACCAACCAGGACACGCTCTTCATCAAGGCCGCGGTGAATGCGGCTAAGGCGGCAATCAAGGCCGCCGGCGCCGACATCCCGATCTTCGTCCAGGTGACAGTCGAGACGACGGGTACGCTGCTGGTCGGCCCCGACATCGCCGCGGCGGCGACCGTGGTGAATGCGCTCGACGTGCCGCTGATGGGTTTGAACTGCGCAACCGGTCCGCAGGAAATGGCCGAGCATGTCCGCTGGCTGTCGCAGAATTGGCCCGGCCTCATCAGCGTGCAGCCCAATGCGGGCCTGCCGGAGCTGGTCGATGGCAAGACCCACTACCCCCTCGGCGCCACGGAGATGGCGAGCTGGATGGAGCGCTTTGTCCGCGAAGACGGCGTCAATCTCATCGGCGGCTGCTGCGGCACCTCGACGCCGCATATCGCGGCCCTCGACGCCATGCTGCGGAAGCACGATGCTTGGCGCCCCTCGCCGGTCGCCCGCAAGCCTGTCTGGGTTCCTTCCGTCGCCTCGCTCTACGGCGCCGTCTCGCTGCGGCAGGAGAATGCCTATTTTTCCATCGGCGAGCGCTGCAACGCCAATGGCTCCAAGGCCTGGCGCGAGCGGCAGGCGGCGCATGACTGGGATGGCTGCGTCGCCATGGGCCGCGAGCAGGTGGGCGAGGGCTCCAACAGCCTCGATATCTGCACCGCCTTCGTCGGGCGCGACGAGATGGCGGAGATGAACGAGGTCGTCACCCGCTTCACCTCCTCGGTCAACGCCCCGCTGGTGATCGACAGCACCGAGACGCCGGTGATCGAGGCGGCCCTCAAGCTCCATGGCGGAAAGCCGATCATCAACTCGATCAATTTCGAGGATGGCGAGGGTGCCGCACATGACCGGCTCGTCCTGGCGAAGAAATTCGGCGCCGCCGTCATCGCCTTGACCATCGACGAGGTCGGCATGGCGAAGACGGCGGAGGACAAGCTCCGCATCGCCCGCCGCCTGGTCGATTTCGCCTGCAACAAGCATGGCCTGCCGCAGTCCGACCTGCTGATCGACCCGCTGACCTTCACCATCGCCACGGGCAACGAGGACGACCGCAAGCTCGGCCAGTGGACGTTGGAGGGCATCCGGATGATCCGGGAGGAATTCCCTGACATCCAGATCATCCTCGGCCTCTCCAACATCTCCTTCGGCCTCAACCCGGCCGCGCGGCACGTGCTGAACAGCGTCTTCCTCGACCATGCGGTGAAGGCCGGCATGACCGGCGCCATCGTGCATGTGTCGAAGATCAAGCCGCTGCACCTGATCCCGCCGGAGGAGGTGGAGGTCGCCGAGGACCTGATCTTCGACCGCAGGCGGGAGGGCTACGACCCGCTGCAGAAACTGCTGGAAATCTTCTCCGGCCGGAAGGCCGCCGACAGCACGAAGAAGGTGCGGGCCGAGACGGTCGAGGGCCGCCTCAAGGACCGCATCGTCGATGGCGACCGCAAGGGGCTGAACGAGGAGTTGCAGGACGCGCTCGACCAGGGCATCGCGCCGCTCGCCATCATCAACGACGTGCTGCTCGACGGCATGAAGGTGGTGGGCGAGCTGTTCGGCGCCGGCAAGATGCAGCTGCCCTTCGTCCTCCAGAGCGCGGAGACGATGAAGGCCGCCGTCGCCTATCTCGAGCCCTTCATGGAGAAGATCGAGGGGCAGGAGAAGGGCACCATCGTCCTCGCCACGGTGAAGGGCGACGTGCACGACATCGGCAAGAACCTGGTCGATATCATCCTCACCAACAACGGCTACCGCGTGGTCAATCTCGGCATCAAGGTGCCATTGGCCGACATGGTGGCGGCGGTCAGGGAACACCGGGCGCATGCCATCGGCATGAGCGGACTCTTGGTGAAATCGACCGTCGTCATGCGCGAGAACCTCGAGGAGATGAGCCGCATCGGCCTCGACGTGCCGGTGCTGCTCGGCGGCGCCGCGCTGACCCGGAATTATGTCGAGGAGGATTGCGTCCGCGCCTATGCCTCGGGCCGTGTCGCCTATGCGCGGGATGCCTTCGACGGCCTCCACCTGATGGACAAGGTGACCGGCAACGGCTTCGACGATTATCTGGCCGCCTTGCAGTCGAAGCGGAAGGGCAAGTCGCGCAACGAGGCCCGCACCCTCGGCACCGCCGACCCGCGCGGCTTCGCGCCCGTCGATGTTGCCTATGCCGAGGCGCGGCGGCGGCGGCTCACTGCCGAGGAGCCGGTGCCGGCGCCGCCCTTCTGGGGCGCCCGCGTCATCGAGGCGGCGCCGAAGGCCATCGTGCCCTTCATCAACGAGCGCAGCCTCTATCAATTCCAGTGGGGCTTCCGGAAGCAGGGCCGGAGCCTCGACGACTTCCTCGGCTGGGCGAAGCAGGAGCTGCGTCCGGTGCTGAAGCGCATGCTGGCGCTGACCGAGGCGGAGGACATCCTCCGGCCCCAGGCCATCTACGGCTACTGGAAATGCGCCGGCGCGGGCAACGACCTCATCCTCTTCGAGGAGGATGGCGCGACGGAGGCCTGCCGCTTCACCCTGCCGCGCCAGCCGAAGCAGGATGGCGAATGCATCGCCGATTTCATCCGCGACATTGGCGATGGCCCGGAGCGGCGCGATGTGATCGGGTTGCAGGTCGTCACCGTCGGGCAGAAAGCCTCCGACATCGCGCGGGTCTGGTTCGAGGATAACCGCTACCAGGATTACCTCTACCTGCACGGCCTCAGCGTCGAAATGGCGGAGGCGATGGCGGAATACGTACACAAGCGCATCCGCGCCGAATGGGGCTTCGCCGGCGACGACGACCGCGACATGGACCGGATGCTGCAACAAAACTATCGCGGCGGCCGCTACAGCTTCGGCTACCCGGCCTGCCCTCGGCTGGAGGACCAGGTGCCGCTGCTGCGGCTGCTCGGCGCCGATCGCATCGGTGTCTCGATCAGCGATGAATGGCAGCTTCATCCGGAGCAATCAACGAGTGCCATCGTGCTGCACCACCCGCAGGCGAAATACTTCTCGGTCTAGTCGTCAGGCAGTTCCCTCCTCGGCCCAAGCTCCCGCGCCTTTGATCCGATGCGCGGGCATAGGCATCGCGTCATGCCGCCGCAGCGCCTAGGATGCGGCAGACAGAGGCCGGAAGCCTGAGGAGCGGACCGTGCCAGAGGAAGGCCGAGGAGCGGCACCCGATATCGACGCGATCCGCAGCTTCGCCGAGCCGGCGCCGCACCCGATCGTCGTGGTCGCCGGCCCGACCCATCGCCTGCTCTATGCCAACCTGGCCTTTGCCGCCGCCTGCGGCCAGGACCGCGCTGCGCTGGACTGCCGCCCCGCGGCCGAGCTTTTCCCGGCCATCGCCGAAGGCGGGCACTTGGCACCGCTCGACCTGGTGCGTACCACCGGCCGACCCTTCCGCGCCGAGGCCAGGCGGCTGCCCTTCGGCGACGCGGACCGGTTCTGGGATGTCGAGGCTTCGGCGCTGCGGGCCCGCGACGGCATCATCACCGGCGTCCTCGTCCAACTGCGCGACGTGACGGCGCTGCGCAGCCGGCTGCACAAGGCCGAGGCTGCCGCCGCCGTGCTGGATGCGGTGCTGGAGCACGCGCCGCTCGGCCTTGCCATCGCCGGGCCGGAAGGGCGGCTGCTGCGGCTGAGCCGACACGGCCTCGCCTTCGCGGGGAGGGATCTCGCCGAGCGTCTAGCCGGCGCGCCGGCCTCCGCCGGTTGGGAGGTGGTACGCCGTGAGGGCGAGCCGCCGGTCGAGCCGGAGGCCCTGCCGCTAGCCCGCGCCCTCGCCAGCGGCGAAGCGGTGGTGCGCGAGCCCTGGCAACTTCGCGCCTGGGACGGCGCCGAGCGCAGCCTCGAGTGCAGCGCGGCCCCAGTGCGCGGCCGCAGCGGCCGCATCGCCGGCGGCATCCTCGCCTGGACCGATCCGCCAGAGACCGGCATCGGCCTCGATACCCGCTACCGCGCCCTGGTGGAGGCCGGCGCCGTCGCCGTCTGGACCGCCGCGGCGGATGGGGCGGTGGTGAGCCTCGGCGGCTGGGGAGCCTTCACCGGCCAGACCCCGGCGCAATCGGTCGGTTGGGGCTGGCTGGAAGCAATTCACCCGGAGGAACGCGAGCGTGTCCGTGAGGATTGGACTCGCGCCGTCGCCACCGGCAAGACCTTTGAGGCGGAGTACCGGCTCCGCGGCCCGGGCGGCGCCTGGCGCTGGATGGCGGTGCGGGCCGCGCCGTTGCGCGACATGCGTGGGCGGGTCGTCGAATGGCTCGGCGTCAATACCGACATCGATGCGCGCAAGCGGGCCGAACGAGCCCTGCGCGACAGCGAGGCGCGCTTCCGCACCCTCGCCGAGGCCATGCCGCACCTAGTTTGGCAGACCGATGCGAATGGGGAGCCGGACTACGTCAATTCCCGCTGGCAGGAGCTGACCGGCCTCGACCTGCCGCAGCTTCGCGGCGGTGGCTGGCTCGCCGTGGTGCATCCCGAGGACCGCCAGCCCCTCGCCGCCGCCTGGGTCGCGGCCCGGGCCGAGGGCCGGGACTACGATGTCGATGCCAGGCTGCGCGACCGCACGGGCCGCTACCGCTGGCACCGGGTGAAGGCCGCCCCGGTCTGCAATGCTGCCGGCCTGGTCCGCCACTGGGTCGGCACCTGCACCGATACCGAGGAGCGCCACATCGCCGAGGACCGGCTGCGCGAGGCGCTCGCCGCCCGCGAGCAGCTGGCCCGTGAGGCCGATCACCGCATCAAGAACAGCCTGCAACTGGTCGCTGCCCTGCTCCGCCTCCAGGCCGGGCGGGTGGAGGAGCCGGCGGCGCGTGAGGCGCTGGAAGCGGCGACCGCCCGGGTCCAGGCCGTGGCCGAGGCGCATCGCGCCCTGCAGCAGAGCCCGGATTTCCGCAACATCCGCCTCTCCGACATGCTGCGCGAGCTGGCCGCCGGCGCGGCCGTGCAGCACCCGGCCGCCGATATCCGCACCGAGGCGCCCGAGGAGCTGACCCTCGATGCCGAGCGCGCCATCCCCCTCGCCCTCATCCTGTCGGAACTGGTGACCCAGGCGCTGCGTCATGGCGGCCCGGTGCGACTCTCCGCCCGGCTGGACGGAGACGCGATCCTTGCCGAGGTCGAAGGCCAGGGCGACGGCCCGGGCCACGGTGGCAAGGCGGGGCTCGGCCAGACGGTGGTGAAGGCGCTGGCGCGGCAGATCGCCGCCGCGCTGACGGAAGGGGAGGGAAGAGTGACCCTCCGCCTGCTTCAGGAACCCAATTAGGCCTCGCAGCCCTCATCCAGCAGCAGCCGCTCGACCGTCTCCGGCGGCACGTCGCCCGCGGTGAAGGCCTCGCCCGGCCCGCGCAGCAGCACGAAGCGCAGCGCTCCCTCCCGCGCCTTCTTGTCCTTCCGCATCCGCCCGAGCAGCGACGCCGCCGAGAAGCGCCGCGGCAGGTCGCCGATCCGCGCCGGCATGCCGCAGGCCTGGAGATGGGCGATCACCCGCCCCGGCAATTCCTGGCTGCAATGGCCGAGCCGCGCCGAGAGGCTGGCGGCGAGGCCAAGCCCCACCCCCACCGCCTCGCCATGCAGCAGCATCCCGCCATAGCCGCACTCCGCCTCCAGCGCATGGCCGAAGGTATGGCCGAGATTGAGCAGCGCCCGGCCGCCCTCCTCAGTCTCCTCCCGCTCGTCGCCGGCGACGACGGAGGATTTCAGCCGGCAGCTCTCGAGCACCGCCGTCACCAGCGCTTCCCGGTCGCCGGCGACGAGGGCCGGCCCATGCGTCTCGCACCAGCGCCAGAGCCGCTCGCCGGATAGCAGCCCGTGCTTTGCCACCTCGGCATAGCCGGCGCGCAACTCCCTCACCGGCAGCGTGCCGAGCGTCACCGTATCGGCCAGCACCAGCCGCGGCTGGTGGAAGGCGCCGACCAGGTTCTTGCCGAGCGACAGGTTCACACCTGTCTTGCCCCCGACCGAGCTGTCCACCTGGGCCAGCAGCGTCGTCGGCAGCTGGACGAAGGGGAGGCCGCGCAGTGCGATCGCGGCGGCGAAGCCGGCCAGGTCGCCCACCACCCCGCCGCCGAGCGCCAGCACCGCCGTCCGCCGGTCGGCCCCGGCCGCCAGCATCCGCTCCAGCACCGCCTGCACCTGGCCGAGGGTCTTGCTCACCTCGCCGGCCGGCACGGCGATCTCGGCGAGGATGGCGGTGCCGGTCTCGGCGAGGCCGGCCCGCAGCGCCGGAAGGTGCAGCGGCCCGACAACCTCGTCCGTCACCACCACCACTCGCCGGGCCGGCAGCACCGGAGCGAGGAGCGCCCCCGCCCGCGCCAGCAACCCCTCGCCGACCAGGATCTCATAGCCGCGCTCGCCGAGCGGCACGGACAGGCGGGAGGGCGGCTGCCAGCCCTCCAGCGCCTGCTGCACCCGGCGGGTGGTGACCTCGGGGCTCTCGTCGGAACAGGCGATCACGATATCGGCCTCGGCATAGAGGGGGTGGCGCGCCACCATCAGCCGTTCCAGCACTTCAGCCGGATCGGCGTTGAGGAACATCGGCCGGTGCTCCCGCCCGGCGACGCGCTTCAGCAGCGTCGCCATGCGGCAGTGCAGCCAGACCGAGACGGCGCCGGAAGCGCGGATGGCGTCGCGGGTGCGGGCATCGACGAAGGCGCCGCCACCGGTCGCCAGGACCAGGGGCGGCCCGGCCAGCAGCCGGGCGATCACCCGCCGCTCGCCGTCGCGGAAATGCGCCTCGCCGTAGCGGGCGAAGATGTCGGTGATGGGCAGCCCGGCGGCCGCCTCGATCTCCGCATCCGCATCGAGGAAGGGCAGGCCGAGGCGCAGCGCCAGGCGCCGGCCGATGGAGGTCTTGCCCGCCCCCGGCATGCCGACCAGCACGATGCTGCGCGCCGGCAGCCGAGCAGGCGAGGGCGCGGGCTCGGCCGGGCCGGTCCAGACGGCGGCGTCCGGGGCCTGGGCTGCGCCCAGTGGAACGATGGCATTGGCGGTGTTGCGCGACACGATGCGGAGAGGCTAGCACACCGCGGCCCCGATGCGATGGGGCGGCTTCGTTGCGGAAGCCGGTAGTTTCTCCAGGAGCTCAGCCGCCCATGTTCCGCCGCCCCATCCTGCTGCTGGCCGTGATCCTGCTTGCCCTGGTGGCGGCCGGGCTGCTGGCGCTGGGCGCCTTCCCACCCGCCGCCACTCCGACCGCTGTGGAGCGCGTCTTGCCGAACGACCGCTTCCAGACCCGCTGACCCCTTGGCCGGCGCCCTCCGCGAGTCATTCCTCGAGATGCTGGCGGCCGAGCGAGGCGCCGCCCGCAACACCCTGGCCGCCTACGCGGCCGATCTCGAGGATTTCGCCGCCTTCTGCGCCCGCCTCGGCCTGGCGCCCGAGGCGGCGGGGCCAGAGCCGCTCAGCGACTATCTCCGTTCGCTGGCCGATCTCGGCCTGAAGCCGCGGACAGCGGCGCGGCGCCTCTCCGCGCTCCGCCAGTTCTACCGGTTCCTCGCCCGCGAGGGCATCCGGCCCGACGACCCGACCGAGCTGCTGGACGGCCCCCGCCCGACGCCGTCCCTGCCCAAGCCCCTCGCCGAGGAGGAAGTCACGGCCCTGCTCGCCGGCGCCGCCACCCTGCCGAAGGGCCGCGGCCCACTGGCCGTCGCCGCGATCGAGCTGCTCTACGGCGCCGGGCTGCGCGCCACCGAGCTGGTCACGCTCCCCGCATCGGCGCTGCGCGCCGACCAGCCGATGATCGCGCTGCGCGGCAAGGGTGGGCGGGAGCGGCTGGTGCCCATCTCCCCCCGCGCCCGCGAAGCCGCCGCCGAGGCCCGCGCCGGGGAGGAGGATGCGCCCCCTGGCGACCGCCGCCGCCGCTGGCTCTTCCCCTCGCGCGGCGCGGCCGGGCACATGACCCGTCAGGGCCTCGGCCTGCTGCTGAAGGAGGCGGCGCTGGCGGCCGGCATCGCGCCGGAACGCGTCTCCCCGCATGTCCTGCGGCATTCCTTCGCCAGCCACCTTCTGGCCCGCGGCGCGGATCTGCGCAGCCTGCAGATCCTGCTCGGCCATGCCGACATCGCCACCACCCAGATCTACACCAAGGTGATGGAGGAGCGGCTGCGGGCGCTGGTCGAGGCGCACCACCCGCTGGCGGAGGCCGATCCGCCGCCCCCGCTTCCGCGCTCGCAGCTTTTCGGCTAACCCCGCCCGCCATGCGCCACTTCCTGGATTTCGAGAAGCCGATCGCCGAGCTGGAAGGCAAGATCGAGGAGCTGCGTCGGACCTCCGATGCCGGCGGGATCGATGTCGCCGAGGAGGTCGCGCGGATGCGCGACAAGGCGCAGGTCCTGCTGAAGACCACCTACGCCAAGCTCTCGCCCTGGCAGAAGACCCTGGTCGCCCGCCACCCCGACCGGCCGAAATGCCTCGACTACATCCGCGCCCATATCGAGGAGTGGACGCCGCTGGCCGGCGACCGCGCCTTCGCGGACGATGCGGCGGTGGTCGGCGGCCTCGGGCGCTTCCGCGGCCGCGCCGTCGCCGTGTTGGGCACGGAGAAGGGCAGCGACACCGAGAGCCGCGTGCTGCACAATTTCGGCATGGCCCGTCCGGAGGGCTACCGCAAGGCCCGCCGCATCATGGAACTCGCCAGCCGCTTCGGCCTGCCCATCCTCTCCTTCGTCGACACCGCCGGCGCCTTCCCCGGCATCGAGGCCGAGGCGCGAGGCCAGGCCGAGGCCATCGCCCGCTCCATCGAGGCGGGGCTCGAAGCACCGGTGCCCTTCGTCGCCACCATCATCGGCGAGGGCGGCTCGGGCGGCGCCATCGCGCTGGCTGCGGCCGACCGTATCCTGATGCTGGAGCATTCGGTCTATTCGGTCATCAGCCCCGAAGGCTGCGCCAGCATCCTCTGGCGCGACGCCGCCCAGGCCTCGACCGCGGCCGAGGCGCTGAAGCTCACCGCGGAAGATCTCCGCCGCCTCAACCTTGTCGATGCCGTGGTGCCAGAGCCGATGGGCGGCGCTCATCGCGACCCGGAGGCGGCGCTCGCCGCGGTCGGCGACAAGGTCTGGGAAAGCCTGGAGCCGCTGCTGGCGCTGGACGGCGCCACGCTGCGCGCCCGCCGCCGGGAGAAATTCCTGGAGATGGGCCGCAACAGCGTGGTTTGACGGCTCAGGCCGGCGCCGGCGCCACTCCGAGCGGCGGCGGCGCCTCCGGCCGGGGCGCCGGGGCGGTGAGCACCGGTGCCGGTGCCGTGCCGCTCGCCTCCACGGCCAGGTCCTGCGCCTCGGCCAGGCTCATCGCCAGTTGCAGCGGCGCCGATTCGCCTTCCGCCCGCAAAGCCTTGGCGAGCACGCCCTGACCCTCCTCTCCACCATCCGGCGACCAGGCCAGGGCGATGGCCGGCACGCCCGGCAGACGCCGCCGCGCACGGCGCAGCAGGTAGCGAGCCGTCGCGCTGCTGCTGCCGCCTTCCAGCAGACACAGGCAGATGAGGCGCGGCGGCGCGCCCGGCACGGCACTCACCCCGCCCACCTGCACGCCGAAGCCGCGTCGCGCCAGCACCTGGGCCAGCATGCTGGCGGCCAGCGCATCGAAAGGGCCGCGACCGGGCAGGCAGAGCACCGCCCCCGGCACGTGCCATGCGGCAGGCACAGGCTCCGGCAGGGCCTCGCCCTCGGGCGGCGGCGGGTCCTCTTCCTCCTCCAGGTCCTCGATCAGCAACTCGACGCTGCGCAGCAGGGCATCGCGCCGTTCCGGCCTGAGGGCGCCATGCACCGCATCCGCCTGGGCGAGGCGCAGCGCCGGCAGCGCCACCGCATCGAGATACTCGGCGAGGGGCTTGTCCTTCAGGCAACGCTCCGCCTGCTCGGCGAGCGCATTGGCGTCGCCTGCCAGCGCCCGCTGGTAGAAGGTCTCCTCCGGGTCGAGCGGAGGCCGGTCGCCCAGCATCACCTCAAGGAATTCCAGCCGGTCCACATGCCGCCCGAGCACCACGAGGCAGACCGTCAGCGGCACCGCCAGCAGCAGCCCGACCGGCCCCCAGAGCCAGGTCCAGAAAGTCGCCGCCGCGATGACGGCAATCGGCGAGAGGCCGGTCGAATGGCCGAAGACCATCGGCTCGACCACCTGGCCCATCAGCATCTCGCTGATGCCGAACAGCACTGCCACCCAGATCAGCGTCGACCAGCCTGGATCGACGGCCAGCGCCAGCAGCAGCGGCCCGCTCACGGTGATGAAGACGCCGATGAAGGGCACGAAGCGCATCAGTCCGGCGACGAAGCCCCAGAGCAGGGGGTTGGGGATGCCGATGGCCCAGAGCGCGGCAGCGATGAAGGCGCCGAACAGGGCATTCATCCCGGTCTGCGCCAGGAAGAAGCGGGAGAGGCGGTAGGCCGCGTCGTCCATCGCCGCCATGGTGCGGTGCAGGTCGCGCGCGCCGGCCAGACGGATCAGCCGGTCGCGCAGGTCCTCGCGGTAGAGCAGGATGAAGATGACGAGGATGACGACGATGCCGGCCGTCGCCAGCGGCCCGAGTAGCGGCTCCGCCACGCTGCGGAGCATGTCGAAGGGCGTTGGATCGGGCGTGTGGATCTCGACCGGCATCGGCGGCCGCACCGGATCGCCCGAGACGGCCGGTGCGGGACCTTCCCGGCCGCCCATGCCATGGCCGACGGCCTGGACGGCGCCGCTCAACCGGTCGATCCAGCCGCCGGCGCTCTGCAGGCCGGAGAGCTTCTGGCGGATGGTCGCCTGGTAGCTCGGCAGGTTCTCGGCGAGCAGCGTCGCCTGCCGCCCCATCAGCCCGCCGATGCCGAAGATGATGGTGCAGGCCAGCAGCACGGTGATGACGACAGCCGCCGAACGCGGCATGCGGACCCGTCGCAGCAGGCGCACCACCGGCGCCAGCACGAAGGAGAGCAGCACCGCCAGCACCAGCGGCACCAGCAGCTCCCGGCCGAAATAGAGCACGGCGATGATAAGGAGCGCGCCCTGGAGCATCTGCAGGCCGGAGGCGGGGGTGCCTGCCGCGCTCAGGCCGCGGGTTGGCGCAGGGGCAGGTCGTGATTCAGGCATCCGGCCTCGGTTCCGTGGTCCTCGAGCCTCCATCAGCCCGCTTGAGGCGAACGCCGGTCCCGCGGTTCCGTTGCGTTGTCCTAGCTTTTCATCGGCGCCAATTCCCGCTCCACCACCGCCGCCAGCACACCCGCGCCATAGGGAATGGCCGCGTCGTTGAAGTCGTAATGCGGGTTGTGGACCTCGCAGCCGCCGGCCTCGCCCTCGCCATTGCCGACCAGGATATAGGCGCCCGGCACCTCGGCCATCATGTAGGAGAAGTCCTCCGAGCCCATGGCCGGGATGCGGTTGCGGTCCACCGCCGCCGCGCCGACCATCCCGGCCGCGGCATCGGCGATCATGGCCGTCTGCTCCACGCCGTTCACCACCGGCACCGTGACCTCGCGGAAGTCGAGCCGCGCCTCGGCGCCGAAGCCCTCGGCGATGCTCGTCGCCAGCGCCCGCATCCGTTGCTCGATCAGCGCCATGGTCTCGGTGCGGAAGGCGCGGACGGTGCCGCGCAGCGAGACCTGGTCGGGGATGACGTTGTAGGCCGTGCCGGCGCTGAAGCCGGTGACGCTGACGACGCCGGTATCGTTCGGCGCCACGTTGCGCCCGATGATCGACTGGTAGGCGGAGACGATCGCCGCGCCGCAGACCACCGGGTCCACCGTGCTCTCCGGCCGCGCCCCATGCCCGCCCTTGCCCTGGACCACGAGGTCGAAGAAGGCGCAGCCCGCCATCATCGCGCCGGTGCGGATGCCGTACTGCCCGACCGGCATGCCCGGCCGGTTGTGCAGCCCGTAGACGGCATTACAGGGGAAGCGGCGGAACAGACCCTCCTCCACCATCGCCCGCGCGCCGCCCTGGCCCTCCTCGGCCGGCTGGAAGATGAAATGGACGGTGCCGTTGAAGTTGCGTGTCTCGGCCAGGTAGCGGGCGGCGCCGAGCAGCATGGTGGTGTGCCCGTCATGGCCGCAGCCATGCATCTTGCCGGGGATGATGGAGCGATGGGCGAAGCCGTTCGCCTCGGGCATGTCGAGCGCATCCATGTCGGCACGCAGCCCGACCGTCCGGTCGCCGTTCCCCGCCCGCAGCACACCGACGAGGCCGGTGCGGCCGATGCCGCGATGCACCTCGATCCCCCAGGACTCCAGCCGCTCCGCCACCAGCGCGCTGGTCCGCACCTCCTCGAAGCCGGTTTCCGGATGGGCATGGAAATCCCGGCGCCAGGCGGTGAGTTCATCCTGGTACCGGCGGATATGCTCGATGGGATTCACGTGGCTCTCCTGCGGTTGAGGTGGGCAAGCCCCACCGCTCTGCGCTATGCCTCTTGGGCTATCCCTGCGGGCTAAGCCTGCGACAGCACTGGGTCAACAACGTGGCGACCGAACACCAGACGGAGGATATGGCCAGGCCCCGGCGCATGGTGCCGGCCCCGCACGGGCTCTCCCGCGGGGCGCCGGTGCCGTGGTGGGTGAAGCTCGGGCTGAAGCTCGGCCTTGCTGCCATTGGCATCCACGGCGCCCGCGCCCGCGCGCTCGGCCTCGCCCGCCCCTCCTTCGATGCGCGCGACCCGGCGAAGCTGCTTGGCGGGCCGCCGGCCTGGATCGGCGATGCGACCCGGCTGATGGGCCGCCGCCCGCGCACCATGCTCGAGGTCGGGCCCGGCCGGATGGTGCTGCGCGCGCCGGTTCTGGCCGGGCTCGGGCTGGAGCACATCTGGTTCATCGACCCGGCCGACAGCGCGCCCACCGAGGCCGCAGCCTACCAGCAGGTCGCCGCGCTCGCCCGCAGCCAGGGCCTGCCCGTGCCAGACCTCGCCGGCTGCACCGACCGCGCCGCCATCCTCCAGCGGTGCCATGCGACGCTGCTGCATGGCGGCCCCTCGGCGCTCGGCGCCATCCCGGACGGGGCGATCGACCTCGTGGTGAGCGAGGCGGTGCTCGAGCATGTCCGGCGCGACGAGATGGGGCCGCTGCTCGCCCAGCTCCGGCGGGTGACGGCGCCGGATGGCGTCGGCCTGCACCGCATCGACTTCCAGGACCATCTCGGCGGCGGGCTCCAGCATCTCCGCTTCAGCGACGCCTTCTGGGCCAGCCCGCTGGTCGGCCGCGCGGGGATCTATGTGAACCGGCTCGGCCTCTCCAGCATGGTCGGGCGCTTCCGCCGCGCCGGCTTCCAGGTGGAGGTGCCGGAGGCGGTGGTCTGGCCGCGCCGCCCGCGCGGCCCCGCCCGGCCGCATCCGGAGGCGATGCGCCCGTCGGCCGACGACCTCGTCGCCCGCGCCGTGCTGGAAGTCCGGCCGCGGCGGTAGCAGGCCATGGCCACCCGGGCCAGCATGGCCAGTTCCGCCGCCGTCAACCGGCCTCGCCGCGGAAGGCCGGCATGGTCGCATGGCCCGGCGCGCTGGCGCCGCGGCCACGCAGCACCAGCAGCGCACAGCGCAGCATCAGCCCGAGGTCGCCGCCGAAGCTTTGCCGCGCCGCATAACGCGCATCGAGGGCCAGCCTCGGCCCCCAGGGCAGCGCATTCCGGCCTGCCGCCTGCGCCAGCCCCGCAAGCCCCGGCCGCACCCGCAGCCGCAACGCCTGCGCCGGGTTGAAGAGCGGCGTGTAGGCGACGGGCAGCGGCCGCGGCCCGACCAGGCTCATCTCGCCACGCAACACGTTGATGAGCTGCGGCAGCTCGTCGAGCGCGCTCGCCCGCAGCCACCGTCCGAAGCGGTCGAGCCGCTCAGTATCGCTGCCCGGCCCCTCTTCCATGCTGCGGAACTTCAAAAGGATGAAGGACCGCCCGCCGCGCCCCGCCCGCTCCTGCCGGAACAGCACCGGCTGCCCGAGCGCCAAGCGCACGGCGAGCGCCGTGACCCCCAGCACCGGCGCCAGCAGCACCAGCAGCAGCCCGGCCCCGGCCAGGTCGAGCAGCCGCTTGCCGCCGCGCTCATACATCGCGCTCCCGCGCCTCCACCCCGAGCGAGAGCAGCAGGCCGAGGGCGAACCAGACCATACGGTTGCCGAGATCGGTCGAGACCATGGCGGTGAGCGCCACCGGCAGCGTCAGCGCCGCAATCCGCGCCGCCCGCCCCGGTGCCACCAGCGGCGCCCGCAGCACCGCCAGCCCCACCCCGCCGCCGAAGGCCACCAGCCAGCACAGGAAGCCCGGCAGCCCCGCCTCCGCCAGGATTTCCAGCGCATGGTTGTGCGGATGCAGGCTGCGGTCGTCGCCGCTGCCGGCGGCCAGGGTGAAGCCGCCCGTGCCGAGGCCGAAGGGCGTCGCCTCGCCCGCCCAGCGCAGCGCCTCGCCCCATAGCAGGATGCGCACCGGCGTCGCCTCCACCGGATCGCCGAAGAGCCGGTCAAGGGTGCGGAGAAGAGCGACTTCCTGCGGCATCGCCAGCAGTAGGGCGAGCCCGGCCGCCCCGGCGAATCCGACCCCCGCGACCCAACTCAGCGCCGCCCGCGGCCGCCGCAGCAGCCAGAAGCGCAGCGCCGGCGCCCCACCGAGCCCGAGCCCGAGGCCGAGCGCCGCCGCCCGTCCCCCCGGTACAAGTGAGGCCGCTGCCAGCGCCAGCACCGCCAGCCCCCAGCCGAGCCGCGCCCGGCCCCGCGTCTCCGTCAGCCGCACCGCCGCCAGCCCGCCGGCGCAGGCGATGGCAAGCCCGGCAAGCTGGTATTGCACCCGGATGCGCGCCGGGTCGGCCCCGACCTCGCCGCCCAGCACCACCATATCCCGCGCCAGCCCCCAAGCGATGCCGGCCCCGACCAGCAGCCCGATCGGCACCACCGCTGCGGCGAAGCGCCGCAAGGTCGGTCCATCGGCCCCGACCAGCAGCCCCGCCGCCAGCATGGCCGGGCCGATCAGCACCACCTGCGGCAGCTTCTCGGCGAGCACCGTGCGCGAATTGCTCCACGCTCCTGCCAGCACCAGCCAGACCAGCAACCCGGCGAGCCCCGCCAGCGGCAGGGCGAGGCTGCGCCGCACCTCCCAGTCCCGCATGGCGAAGAGCAGCAGCAGCGAGGGCGCCAGCAGCAGCGCGGCCAGCAAGGTGAGGTCGACCGGCAGCCCGGCGAGGCCCGGCAACGACTTCAGGGCACCGGCGAATTGCAGCAGCGCGGCGAAGAGGCCGGTGCCGGCAGCCAGGACGCCGGCATCAATCCGCACCGGCGCCCAGCCTCCGCGGCCCGAGCGCCATCTCATACTGGACGGACCGCGCCCGCCCCGGCCCGCGCAGCAGCACGAGGCAGGCGGCGCCGAGCAGGCTCGCCAGCGGCGCCGCGACGGCCAGCAGCAGCAGCAGCGGCCGGTTGGGCAGCGAAGGCCTGATCTCCACCATCGGCGCTGAAACCATCCGCGCCGCCACCGCCTCATCCGCCGCGACGACGAGGGCGATGCGCTGCTGCGCCGCCAGCAGCTCGTACAGCGCGCTGCGCTGGAACTGGTCCGGTTCCGCCGCCAGCCTTGCCTCGATCGCCGCCATCCGCTGCCGCGCCTGGCCGAGCAGGCCAGACCGCACCCGCTCCTCGGCCAGGGCGTGCAGGCGGCGCAGCATGTCGAGCGCCGTCGCCCGGTCACGGTGCTCCAGCGTCAGGGTGACGGTGGTGGTGGCGATGCCCTGGGTTGCGGCGAAGCGCTGCGCCAGCCAGGTCTCCGCATCGTCGAGATCAGCCTCGATCCGCCAATCGAAGTATCGCCGCAGCGCCCCCATCGGCCCGGCGCCGCGCAGGTCGGTGAGATAGGCAAGCAGCCCGGCCTCCCGCGCCAGCATCGCCGCCGCCTCCGGCGCCCGCAGCGCATCGAGATAGATGCCGAAATTGCCCGAAGGCCGGCTGTCCAGCAGCCCGCCCTGCAACAGCGGCGAGGGCGACATCAGCGTGGAGGTGGCGACGCCGCTGGTCTCGGCCGGCGCCACCATCGCCTGGGCGACATAGTGACGTGGCCAGGCGAGGATCAGCGCGGCGCCAGAACCGAGGATCAGCGCCGTCACCAGGACCACCGGCCATCGCCGCCGCCAGATTCCGCGCAGCAAGTCGTCGAGGGGCATGCAGCATCCTAGCGTACGGTGCGACTTCGTATCAATTCATTGTTGTGTCGGAACCGTGATGACCGTCTCCACCCATCTGGCCGGGGCCGCGAGGCGCGCCACCAGCACGGGCACCGGCTGGATCACGCCATAGGCCGGGCTCTCCACCCCCGCCTCCAGCGCCAGGGCGAGCGGCGCATCGGCGGCGAGGCGAAGCCGGGCGAGGGGTCCCTCCACCCCGTCCGCCGTCAGCCGCCAGGTGCCAGGCGCCAGGCGCCAACGCAGCGCCGCCTGGCGCCAGGGGCCGGCGAGCCGGTCCTCCACCCGGCAGAGCCGCTCCTCCAGCCGGACCCGCCGCTCCTGCCGATTGCCGCGATGGTCTTGCAGCCAGCCGCCTTCCGGCAGCATCCCGCACCGCGGCCAGTGCGAATGGAGAAAGCGCGACAGGCTCGGCATCTGGTCGCGCCCGTCGAACTCCACCGTATTGTGCCCGGCCGTCGCCCAGAGCGCCCTCTGCCAAGGGTTGTAGCTGCCGGTGCCGCCATCGCGGAGCAGGTTGCGCGGCCCGTCCCACAGGTCGAGATGCAGCAGGTCGGCATGCGCCGGGCGGAAGCGCAGCGGCCCGGTCCGCAGCACCGCTCGCAGCGCACCCGAGTGCCAGCCGCGCAGCCCCTCAGCCACCCACTCGGCCGGCAGCGGCTCCAGCACCGGCCCGGCGGCGAGGCCGAGCCAGGCGCAGCCCAAATCATCCCCATACCCCGCCGAGCGCCCGGCCAGCATTCGCGCCGCCCGCTCGACGCTCGGCCGCGCATCCGCTGGCCCGGCGAGCGAGAGATCGGCGAAGGCCGAGCCGTCCTGGTGCCCGAGCCGCGGCGCCTCCCCCGTCTCCGCCGCCACCAGCCGCTGCAGCCAGAGCACCGGCGCCGGGTCGGGCGGGGCAGGCGGCAGGCCATGGCGCCGCCGCAGCCATTCCGTCACCGCCAGCCGATCCGCACCGAGCGCGACCCAATCGCCCTCGCCGAGCAGCAGCCCGCAGGCCAGCAGCCCGGCCGGCTCGGAGATGGCGTGGTTGTTGTCCTGCGCCATGGCATAGGCCGGCGTCGCCGCGATGCGCCTTCCGTGCAGCCCGACCAGCGCCCGCGCCCCGGCCGGCAGCACCGCCCGGTCGAGCGCCAGGGCGAGATGCAGCACCCTGAGCGCCGCCTCCTGCCCCGAGGCCCAATTCGGACCGCGAAAGGGCGGGTTGCGCGCCGCCCAATCCGCCAGCATCGCCCCGGCCCGCGCACCATGGCCGCCGCCCGGCTCCAGCCGCTGCGCCTGAGCGAGCAGCACCAGTTCCGCCCAGCGGTTGCGCTCCCAGACCGGGCGGACATCGCCGGGATCGAAGAGGTTAAGGCCGAGGGCCGGCGCCTCCGCTGCGAAGGGTCCATGCCAGTCCATCGGCCCGAGCGCCGCCGCCCGCGCCAGCACCGCTTGCCGGTGGTCCGGCGGCAGGGCAGGGGCGGGCGGCAGCGCCTCCGGCCAGAATGGCCCTGCCGGCACCGCCCGGTCGGCCAGCGCCCGCCGCGCCAGGGCACGAGCCGGCGGCGCGCGATCCCAGGCCGCCAGCAGCACCGGTCGTGGGCCGAGCTGGCAGGCCGCATCGAGGAACCGAAGCCAAGTCGGGATATATTCCATTGCGCAAAGGTTTCTGATTCGATTAGTGATCGATTGTTGACCCATTTGGCAAGGCTTCTTCGTCTGAGCGCGCCGTCCGGCCCCTTCATGCTGTGCCGCCTGCTGGCTGCGGTGCTGGTGTTGCCCTGGCCCGCGCTGGGGCAGATCGCCGCGGCCGGCAGCGGCTTCCTGGCGCCGCCCGCCCTGCCGGGAACGCTGCCGGGCGGCATGCCGCTGCCGGGCCTGCCGCCCGGGGCGCAGCAGGACATCCTCCAGCGCATCCTCGATGCCGGGGCGCAGCGCCCGCTGGGCCAGGCGATGCCGCCCGCCCCGCCCGTGCCGGCAGCCCCCACGCCCGTCACGCCGGCCCCGCCGCTGGAGGAGCCCCTCTCCTCCGCCGAGGCCTTCTTCGCCAGCCGCGGCGCGCAGGGCGAGGCGCTGCCTGGCGGCCCAGCTCCGTCGCCGCTCCGCCTCTTCGGCATCGAGAGCCTGCGGACGGCGCCTGGCGCCCCGGCCCCCGTCCACGGCTTCGGCACCCTGCCGGACGACTACCTCATCGGCCGCGATGACGAGGTGGTGCTCGCCTTCCGCGGCCGCACGCGCCAGACCCTCAGCCTGCGCATCGGTCGCGATGGCATGCTGCTGCTGCCCGACCTCGCCCCCATCCCCGCCGCCGGCCGCACGCTGCGCGACCTCCGCACCGATCTCAGCGGCCGGGCGGCGCGGGAGCTTGGTGGGTCGGAGGTCTTCCTCTCCATCGGCCAGATTCGCCAAGCCAACCTCTTCGTCGGCGGCGAGGTGCTGCGCCCCGGCCTGCAGCAGCTGACGGCCATGGCGAGCGTGCTCGACGCGTTGATGGCCTCGGGGGGCATCCGCCGCACCGGCAGCCTCCGCGCCATCCGCGTCGAGGGCCCCGCCAGCGGCCGCCGCACGATCGACCTCTACCCGATCCTCGCGGGCGAGGGGGATGCGCCCGACCTCCGCCTGCATGAGGGCGAGCGCATCCTGGTCCCGCCCCTCGGCGGCGTCGTCGCGATCGGTGGCGAGGTGATGCGCCCCGGCCTCTACGAACTGCCCGCCGGCGCCGCCCAGGCCCCGCTCGCCGTCATGCTCCGCCTCGCCGGCGACCCGATGCGGCCGAGCGGCCACCGCTTCCTGCTCCAGACCACCGATGCCGAGGGCCGCCGCAGCTGGCGCGAGATCGGCCCGCGCGACGCGCTCCGCCGCGGCGACGCGCTGCTGGTCCAGCCCGGCTCCGACGTGCTGGCGCAGCAGATCCGCCTCTCCGGCCATGTCGGCGCCCCGCTGGTCCGTGCCGCGACCGGCCGCGGCCAGACGCTGCGCGGCCTGCTCTCCGACCCGCGCCTAGTGCGGCCCGATCCCTATCCGCGGCTCGGCCTGGTCTGGCGCACCGATGCGCGCACGCGCGCACGGCGCTTCATCCCCTTCGACCTCGGCCGAGTGCTGGAGGGCAGGGCGGATATGCCGCTCGCCGAAGGCGACGAGGTGGTCCTGCTCGGCCTGCCGGACGTGCTCTTCCTCGCCGGGCCGAGCGTGCAGCAGGCGCTGCGCGGCGATCCGCCCGCCCCGAGCACCCCGCCGACGCCGACCCCGCTGCCCAATGCCGCCGGCATGCCGGGCACGGCCCTCGCCGCCGCCACGCCCGCCGCCCTGCCGCCGGTGCCGGCGCCCGCCACCCCCGACTGCCAGGCCCTGGTGCTGCTGACCGTCGCCGCCCAGGCCTCGCCGCAGCGCTTCGCCCATGCCCGCAGCGCCGGCTTCCCCGATTTCGGCCGCGGCCCCTGCCCGCAGGTCTTCCTCGACTACCCGACCCTCCTGCCCGTGCTGATGGACCAGACTGTGCTGCTCACCGGCGAGGTGCGGCTGCCCGGCCTCTACCCCATCCTCAACGATACCGGCCTCGATGCCGTCCTCGCCGCGGCCGGCGGGGCGACGGACACCGCCGACCTCTCCGGCATTCGGTAGGAGGCACACCTACCGGGCTCGTGAGGGCCGGATCATGAGCGCCGCCCCTGTGCGAACTAGGATTGGGGCGGCATGGTGTCTGGAATGGCGAGAAATAATTTGTTGGGTCCAGCAGGCGCGGTTTCCGACGTGTTCGGCGCCGGGCAAGCGATATGGGCGATCATTTGCACGGCTTGGGCCGTGCTCGTCGCGGTGAGTGTGTGGTCGTTCCACACCATCCAGTCCTTCATGGATCAAGGATGGGGCGCGGTTTTCCTGGCTGGGCTTGGAGCCGCGACGGTCGCCACGTTTGCTGTTTCGACGCTATTCTTCGGTTTGGCTGGGTTGGCGATTGGCTATCGTCGTTTACGACCTCTGCCGACACCGCCGCAGCCGACGCCGCCTAACTTGGTCGGAGTGGCACCAATTCAGGCACCCGCCGTTGAGTTGCAGTCAGACGTCGCCGACCTACGGCAGCAAGTGGCAGCGTTTGAGCGATCAGCGCGGGAGCGCTTCGAGCTTGGCCTCGCAGGTCTTGCCAAAGAGGTCGCGGAGGTAGCCGAACGCCTTGGAAAACTGGACCAACGAGCCGCCGGCCGTTTGGATGCGCGTTACGACCATTTCCGGGATGCCATTGCCAAGATTGAGGCCGACGTTGCATCGCTATCCGCGCAGCAGGAAAGCTTGCGTGACAGCGTGGAGCGCCGGTTTGGGGTCAGAGATGCCGAAGCATCGCTCGTGCTGTCGGACCGGACGATAACCCAACTGGCGGACAAGCTATTGAAGGCGAACCCATCCGACTACGCCGACGAGCAGGCATGGCGCAACGACTTTGCGGTCTGGCGGATGTATTTGATGGACTTTTGGGAAACCGCTGGCCGATGGGACATGCAATCCAACGACGCCGGTGATCAAGCAGCGGATATGTTTCGGGTCGAAGACTTGGACTACCGTGCCGTTCAGGGGCAACCAGGATCAGCCATATCGAGTGATTTTGTGATGCAGAACAAATGGCGGTTGGTCGCCATCGTGACCGCCCGCCACAACGCGCAGTGCGATGCCGTCATGTGGCGTATTCATGCAGAGGCGCGGAGCAGGTCGATCCCAGACGGCGTTCCTTGGCCTCGATCTCGACCGTAACTTAACTCACTTTTACGTAATATAATCGTAATTTTCGCTCCGTTAAAAGGCGACTAGTGTAACTTTCTGTTGCGGAGTGGTAGAAAACTGCCAAGCAGCAGATTGGCGTTTGGGGAGCAAAAGGGTGGCTTCACTCAAAGTGTTAGTCATATGCTGTTTTTTCATGACGGGATGCGGTTTCAGCGAATTTGCTGACAGAGCCACAAATCCAATAGTTTTGGATTTGATGAGAGATAAGGATTTATGGGCAACATATAACTACGAAACGGTTAGTACTGACGCAGCCCGCCGTACTATATTCATACAATATCGGCGCGGTGGCACACGGGCGGATTTTGTGTGTGCGGAGCCGCCACCTGATGCCCTCCAAGCTTACACAAATGCTCTTGCTGCGGCAGTGAAAGGTGGAGGAGCAGAGAGTGTCGCGCTAGAACTTAAGCGAACATTTGGCACTAACGCAGCTCCCATGCTTTACCGAAGTCAAGGTTTGCAGTTTTTACGAGATCAAGTATTCAATGCATGTTTGATGATGATGAACGGCGTTATTGATGCTCCTACCTACCGCGCTTTACTACCCAAGTTGCTTGAGGCATCCGTTGATCTTATCAAAAACGAGCAACAGGCAGTTCAGATTGCAGCGGGAAGGCAACCTGCGGCTCTAACACCTGGCAGTGCGCCAGCGACGGCTGGTGGTTCATCTACCGATGCCGGAAAATGAATGATACTTGTTAGCTGATATGCATTCTTGTGCGCCGATAGTTGCATTACTAGTCCAGCCTAATTTCCTTCGCCCCTATGGCCGCCATAACCTGCAACAGGAACACGGCGGTAAAGCCGCCCCTGGCGATCTTGTTGCGAATGTTCGGTTCGGTGTCCCTCACGCCGATGGCCGCCAGCCGCTCCGCAAGCTGGGCGTAGGTGACGTTCCGGCGCTTCAGTTCGGCCTTGAGCAAGCCTTTGGCCCGCCCCTGCCATTCAGCCGTGTTGGCCGTTTCCGCGTCACCCATGCTCGCACCCCTCACGATGGCGTATGCCATCATATCCGGTGCGATTGCCATTGTCAGTAGGGTCTGATGCCATCATAATCGGTGCATAGGCATCGGATACGATGGCAATGTCCCAACACTTCCTCCTTTCCGCTAAGGCTCGCACGCTCTCCCTGGCGTCCATCCTCCGCATGAGCGACGACGAGGCCCATGCCGCCTTCGTGGCGATCCGTTGGTCTGCGAACGGTGGCGAGCCCGTGTGCCCGCGCTGCGGGTGCTTGGCCATCTACACCTATGCCGCCCGCCGCATCTGGAAGTGCAAGGCGTGCAATCATCAGTTCTCGGTCACGTCCGGCACCATCTTCGCCAGCCGTAAGCTGCCGATCCGGGACTATCTAGCGGCCATTGCCATCTTCGTGAATGCGGCTAAGGGACTGTCGGCGCTTCAGCTCGGCCGCGATCTGGACGTGCAGTACAAGACTGCCTTCGTGCTGGCCCACAAGCTCCGCGAGGCCATCGGCTCCGGGCAGGCCGACACCACCCTGTCCGGGCATGTCGAGGTGGATGGCGCCTACTTCGGCGGGACTGTCCGGCAGGAGAACCGCAAGGAAGATCGCAAGGACCGGCGCCTTGCCGTGAACCAGTCCGGCAAGCGGCAGGTGGTGGTGGTCATGCGGGAGCGGGGCGGCCGGACGCTGCCCTTCGTATTCCGCTCAGAGGATGAGAGCGTTCCGACGATCCGCGCCCGCGTGGAAACTGGCACTACGATCTACGCCGACGAGGCGCCCGGCTGGGATGCGCTGCACGCCCGCTACGATACCAAGCGCATCAACCACTCCATCGCCTTCGCGGACGATGGCGCCTGCACCAACCAAGCCGAGAGCTATTTCTCCCGCCTGCGCCGCGCCGAGTGGGGCCAACACCACCACATCAGCGGCAAGTACCTTGGCGCCTACGCCCGTGAGATGGCTTGGCGGGAGGACACCCGGCGCCGTCCCAACGGGACGCTGCATGGGCTGGCAGCGGCGGCGGCGCTTGGGCATCCGGTGTCGCGGATATGGGCAGGCTATTGGCAGAGGGCAGTCAATTAGTCTCAGAGGCCGCAAACGTCCTACTTGAGACCATTCTTGCCATTAAGAAGATTAGGAGCAAAAGCTTCCAGAGCTGCCTGTACAGCAGATGCAGGAAGCTCTTTATCCTTTACCTTATTGCCAAGATAAATCGGCATCTGGTTTGGAATATAAGCTTCTCTGATCCATTTGCGAAATTCGCCTAACGCCTCATCCGGGTAGCAATATGGAGATTGGGGGTTTGAGGCAGACTGCGGGAAGTAGTTGGGGTAGTTGTGTTCATATTTGATGCGATTACCATACAAAACTTCAAGGTTTTCTGAATTCCAGTATTTTGCCCAAGCTATTCCGACGCTAATGTCGGGTATAAACTTATTGCCCAGGCTGGCGCCCTGCCTCAAAAGCGTAACCATAAGGTCGGCTATCTCTTTAAATACGCTGAAGTAGCCCATGGGAACCGTATGATAGACTAGCGACACACGGTCGTGGAATTGCTGCCAGGCGATATCTGCCGATCCTGACGGGTTCCAACCGACTTGTGAATATATGAATTCTTGAAAACCCTTTCGTGCAAGAGTTCTAAAACTCTTGGCGGCGTGGCCGTAATCACCTTTTGCCTCAAAGGCGTAATATTCTAAAACTGCCATACAAACGGCGTCAGGAACCGCGTGATAAATTGTTCCGGCGCGTGGGATAGCAATAAATGCGATAGAGTCATCCGCGCCGGCAGCCCGGATCAACTCCTTGATCTTCTGTTCGCGTGGCCTTGCTGGATACTCCTGCCAAGCGCTCGTGATGCGGATGATTTGCGCGTGGTCTACTCCACACATACGAGCTAGGCCACGCAACGTCAGGAACGGAGCGCCATTGTTCAGCACCCCCATCCCCACACCATCTATTTCACGTTCAGCAGCGATTTCGAGTTTGAGACCCAACTGCTTCGGGGCGGTGCTCAAACTAGCAGGTTTTGACGTTTTCATGAATGAAATCAGCCTCTTAGCCTGGTGCTCAAGTGGCTATTTTCAGCACTTGGACCACCATTCCGACGAGCGCTGGTCTGGACATGTCTTTCGAGTTGTCACACAACACGATTGCACAAGAGACGGCCAGGTAACGCTGGTCCTACCGGCGGCCTGACCATTCAGGCCGCCGGGACTCTGTCGTATAAGCGGTAGCGTGCTAAGAGTCACGCTGAGTCAGACAACCCCCACCGCAGCAGCCGCCCGACTTTCTCCGCATTCCGCACGATCCCGCCCTTCCGCTGATGCCGCAGCGCCCGTGCCACGCCGTCCTCTACGGCTCTCCGAACCGCTCCGCTCCCTGCGTCCATACCCCGCAGCACGATCACCCGGCTGGCAATTTCTGGGACGCTAAGCGGCTGATTGGCCTGTCGTAGCGCGTCCAGCACCGTTCGGCCCATGCCAGCAAACTCCTCCGGTGCCAGCGTCCGCACATATTTCGTCTGGATCGACTCCACGGGATAGTTCGGATCGAGCTGCCGGATCACGGCATCCAGGCTCGCCAAGTCAGCATGGATCTGCCGCGACCGCGCCTGCGAGGCTTCCAACTCGCCCGCCAGCGTCGCCCGGCGTTTCACCAGGCCGGAGAGAACCAAGTCCGTCATGCGCTATTCCCTTTGGAAACAAAGGGATTTTACGCGGCAGAGCGGCAAAAGCGGCTATTCGGTAAGGTGTGGTTGCTACCTAACGCCGGACCTCTCCGCCGTGGAACTCGCCCGCGAGCCCGCCGAGCAGAGCGCCACCCTGCCGCTCGCCCGCACGCTGATCGACCTGCGCTCGCGCAATTTCGCTGCCGTGCGCCTCTCGCCGCGCGACGCGCTGCGCCTGCCGCGCGGCTTCGGCGACCGCGACATCGGCCCGGTGACGCTCTCCGGCGAGTTCGTCCGCCCCGGCATCTACGACATCCGCCGCGGCGAGCGCCTCTCCGAGGTCATCGCCCGCGCCGGCGGGCTGACGCCACAGGCCTACCCTTACGGTGCCGTCTTCACCCGCGAGAGCGTGCGCCAGCGCCAGCAGGACGGCTTCGCCCGCAGCGCGCGGGAGCTGGAACAGGGGCTGATGCAGGTCGCCGCCGGCCAGGCGGTGGCAGGGATGCGCGGCTCGGCCGATCTCGGCGGCGCCATCATGGCGGGGCGCGAGTTGGCCGCTTCCCTCCGCCAGGCCCGCGCCGCCGGGCGGATGGTGGTGGAGGCCAATCCGGTGATCCTCGCCGGCCGCCCCGACCTGGACGTGCTGATGGAGCCGGGCGACCTCGTCGCCATCCCCAAGCGGCCGAACGAGGTGACGGTCGTCGGCTCCGTCCTCAACCCCGGCAGCCTGCAATTCGCCAGCGGCTGGCGGGCCAACGACTATGTCCGCGCCTCTGGCGGCCAGCAGCGCTTCGCCGATGGCAGCCGCGCCTTCATCGTCCTGCCGAATGGCCAGAGCAGCCCCGCCGGCCTCGGCGCCTGGCAGATGGGCGGCCCGCCGATCCCACCCGGCAGCACCGTCGTCGTGCCGCAGGACCCCTCGCCTTATGAGAGCTGGGGGATGCTGCGCGACGTGACGCAGGTGCTGTCGCAAGTAGCGCTCTCAAGCGCGGCGCTTGCCGTCATCGTGCGCACGGGTGCGCGGTAGGGCATGGGGCATGCGTCCCCGTCCCCGCCAAAGGCCTGACTCGAGGGTTCCGAGGGCCCTCCTTGGCCTTGCCCTTGCCTTGGTGACCTTCAAGGCCCAGGCGCAGGACGTCCCCGCAACCGGCTCCGATTTCGGCGGCGTCGGCCTGATCGAGATGCGCAATGCCCGCTTCCGTCCGGACGGAACGCTGGAGGCCGGCGCCGCCATCCGCCACCAGCGGCAATTCTGGTTCCTCTCCTTCCAGGCGCTTCCTTTCCTCGAAACCACCTTCCGCCTCACCGACCGGCTGGATGCGACGGCAGGCCGCGGCACCACCACCGACCGCGCCTTCGACTTCAAGGCCCGGCTCTGGGAGGAGGGACAATGGCGCCCGGCGCTGGCGGTCGGCGCACAGGACTTCATCGGCACCGGCCTCTATTCGGGCGAGTACCTGGTCGCCTCCAAGCGCTTCTGGGATTTCGACCTGACGCTCGGCATGGGCTGGGGCCGGCTCGGCACGGGCGCCGACGTCAACAACCCCTATGGCCTCGTCTATTCCCGCTACAACACCCGGCCGCGCAATGTCGGCACGGGCGGCATGCCGGCCTTCAACAGCCTGTTCCGCGGGCGGGAAGCGGCGGTCTTCGGCGGCGTCGAATGGTCGGTGCCCTGGGTGGAAGGCCTCAGGGCCAAGCTCGAATGGTCCGGCGACGCATTGCGCGACGAGCGCGGCGGCTATCCAGCCCGCACCACCAACCTGCGCGGCGAGGCGCGCTCGCGGATCAATGCCGGCCTCACCTGGCGGAATGACTGGCTCGATGCCGGGGTGCACTTCGTTCACGGGACCGATGTGCTGTTCCGCCTCTCCCTCCGCCTCGATCCGGCGCGCCCACCGAGCCTGCCGCGCCCGCCCCCGCCACCCCTGGCCCCGCGCCCCGAGGCGCCCGGCGACGCCGAGGCGGCCCTGCGGCAGGCCGGCTTCCGTCCCATTGCCGTCATCCAGCAGGGGGAGGAGGTGCGGATCGCCGTCGCCGGCGGCCGCTACCGCACGCTCGCCCGCACCGCCGGCCGCGTTGCCCGTGCCGTGCAAGGTAGCCTGCCGCCGGAGGTGGAGCGGATCGCCGTCGAGTGGCACCGCGCCGGCCTGCCCGTCGCGCGCCTGGTGCTGCTGCGCGAGGCGCTGGAGGGCGCCGCGATCGGCGCCGGCAGCGCGGAGGAGATGCTGGCCAGCGCCAGCCTCACCCCCGCCGAGCCGGTGCCCGGCTTCGCGCCCGACCTCAGCTGGGCGCTGGAACCCCGCCTCGCCCTGCAACTCGGCGACCCGAAGATGGGCTTCCGCTGGCAGGCCGCCGGCGCGGCAGGCGCACGCCTCGGCCTCGGGGCCGGTTTCGCGCTCGCGGGCAGCCTGGCGCAGGCAGTGGCGGGCAATCTCGACAAGGGCCTGCCCTCGGACAGCCAGCTTCCGCATGTCCGCAGCGACATCGCCCGCTATGCACGACAGGGTAGGACGGCGATCCCGACGCTCTACGCCGAGCGCCTGTGGAGCCCGGCGCCCGACTGGTTCGCCCGCGTCTCGGCCGGGTTGCTGGAGCCGATGTTCGGCGGCGTCTCGGGCGAGGTGCTCTGGCGGCCGCAGGATCGTGGCTTCGCGCTCGGCCTCGACCTCGCCTGGGTGGCGCAGCGGGACTACCGGCAGCGCTTCGGCGCCCTCGGCTATTCCGTGACGACCGGCCATCTCTCGCTTTATGCGGACCTGCCGGTCTGGAACCTTGGTACCGTGGTCCGCGCCGGGCGCTACCTGGCCGGCGACTGGGGCGCGACGCTGGAAGTGAGCCGGCGGTTCGATTCCGGCATCGAGGTCGGCGGCTTCGCCACCCGCACCGATGTCTCCGCCCGCCGCTTCGGCGAGGGCAGCTTCGACAAGGGCATCTTCGTCCGCATCCCCCTGCAATTACTGGGGCCGGAGACGCCGGTGGTGGCGAATGCGGTGATCCGCCCCGTGGTGCGGGACGGCGGCCAGCGCCTCGTGGTCGACAACCCGCTCTGGGAGGTGACGCGCGAGGGCCGGGCGGAGGCGCTGGGCCGGGACTATCTCGGCTTGCTGAGATAGTCCCGGCCCGGATGGGTCAGCCCATCGCCTTGGTGAGCTTGGTGGCGATCTCGAACATCTCCTCCGGCGCATAGTCCGGCGAGAAGGCCGAGGGGATGCCCTCCAGCTGGTGGATCTTGCCGCCGTCCGGCATGCCCTTCACCACCTCGAGCTCGCCCGGCGGGTCGCCCGGCAGCGCCTGCTCGCCCTGGCCCCAGATGCCGCCGATCTCGGCATAGTCGTTCGGGCTCCAGGTGTAGAGGCGGCGATGCGAACCTTCCTGGAGGTACTTTTGGCACTCGGGGATGTTGCCGAGCGGGATGTTCGGCGTCGGCAGCATCTTCTCGATCTCGACGCCGGTGAGGTTCTTCAGCGCCAGCGCATAGGAATGCGCATGGACCGAACCGCGCACCAGCAGGTAACCGCAGACCTCGCGCCCTGTCGGGTCGGAGAGCGTCTCGTAGACCCGCAGCTTGTGCAGCCGGGCGCCGCATTCGAGGTGGAAATTGTGCAGCAGGTCGAACACCACATTGCCCGTGGTGGTTACCATGTCGACATTCCAGGACATGGAATTGCTGTTCACCGGCAGCGCCCCGCCACCCGCGGAGGCGAAGCTGGCGAAGGAGCGGATGTCCTTCATCGCCTCGAAGGGCGTCTTCGAAATGTCGCCGCCATCGGCGCCATCGGCACCCTTGTCCGGGCCGTTGTTCAGCATGGCGACGCCGTTGCTGACCAGCTCGACATGCCCCAGCTCCTCCGCCGTAATGCTGGCGACGAGGCCATAGAAGGGGCGGAGCTTGCTCTTGCTCTTGAAGTTGAAGCTCTGGAACATGTAGTTCCCGAGCGTCGACATCTCGCCATATTTGCCGCCGAGCAATTCCTGCAGGGCCGCGGCAGCATTGGGGTCCTGCCGCTTCGGCGGGGGAAGTTCCGCCTGCAGCTTGTCGACGCGCATGAACATGGGAATGTACCCTTCCGGACAACTCGAATGCTGGTTTAACCGGCCAGCGCCTTCGGGGTTTTCGTCGCGGGCGCGGAATGGACTGCAACGCTTGCGATCCGCCGCCGCATCGGCCACACCCCCGGCCGCATGACCCTCGGCGCCCTTTCGCAACATCTCCTCTTCGCCCTCGCCCTCGCGCTGCTCTCGGCAGGCGCCGTCCGGGCGATGATTCGCTGGCCGATCCTCGACATCCCGAACGGCCGCAGCGCGCATAGCGTGGCGACGCCGCGGGGCGGCGGGGTCGGCGTGGTCGCCGCCTTCCTGGTCGGGCTGCTGGTGCTCTACCGCGTCGCGGATTTCGCCCGGCTGGAGGAGCGGCAGTTCCTCGGCGTCATCCTCGCCGCGCTCGCCATCGCCGGCGTCGCGCTGGTGGACGACATGCGCAACCTCTCCGCCCGGCTGCGGCTGCTGGCGCAGCTCGCCGCGGCGCTGGTGGCGGTCGGCACCGGGCTGACGCTCTCCCGCCTCGCGCTTCCCTATATCGGCGTGACGGAATTGGGCTGGGTCGGCCCGGCGCTGACCATCTTCTGGATTCTTGGCTGCACCAATGCGGTGAATTTCATGGATGGGCTCGACGGGCTGGTCGGCGGCACGCTGCTGATCGCCTGTGCGGCGCTCGCCGCCATCGCCGGCGCCGAAGGCGGCCGCTTCGTCTATCTCTCCGCGCTGATGCTGGCGGCGGGCTTCGCCGGCTTCCTGCCCTTCAATCTCGCCCCGGCACGCATCTTCATGGGCGATGTGGGCAGCCAGTTCGCCGGCTTCATGCTGGCGGTCCTTGCCGTCGCCGCCTCGCGCTTCGATGCCAGCCAGCTCAGCTTCCTGATCGTGCCGCTGCTGCTCTTCGGCCTGCTCTTCGACGCCGCCTTCACGCTGCTGCGCCGCGGCTGGATAGGCGACAAGGTGGGCGCCCCGCACCGCACCCATCTCTACCAGATGGCCCAGCGCAGCGGCATGCCGACCCTCGCCGTCGCCGCCACCCATTGGGGCTTCGCCCTGTTTCAGGCGGCGCTCGCAGTGCTCTTCCTGCAATTGCGCCCGGGGCTGAAGCCGCTTGTCGTGCTGCCCGCGCTCGCGGTGCAACTGCTCTGGCTGGCCTATGTGGCGATGCGCGTGCGCCGCGCCGGGCTCAGCTGGCGGGGCTAGGTCCCGATCGGGATCTAGCCGTCGTCGAGCCGGCGTTCCCATCCTGCGTGTTTCCGCTCAGGATGATCGCGGGCTGAGGAATTCCATCACCAGCATTGGCATGGATGGGCCGATCCACTGTTCGGCCCGCACCACCGCGCCGCCCGTTGCCTCCACCCAGAACAGGTTGGTGAAGCCGAAGCGCCCGCGGCTGCGGCAGCGCTCGCGCACCAGCAGGATCTCGGCATCCTCCGTTGCTTCCGCCCGCAGCCGGCAATCGAGGGCGAGGCCGAAGCGCATCCCCTCGGGCTCGCCGTCGGGGTCCTTGAGGTCGACCAGGCGCCGGGCCGAGGCTGTGCGGTCGAGCAGTTCCGCCGGGCTGGCCAGCGGGTCCGGCCCGTCGAAATGCGTCGCTGCCACGTAATGGCGGAAGCCGGCGGTCGCCGTGACGCGGCCCCCCTCGGTTGCGACCACCTGCCCGGCGGCGGTGCGCCAGATGCGCCGCTCGCCGATCTCCTGCAGCAGGACGGCGGCGGTCGGCCGCCCGCGGATCCAGAGGCGGAGCGCCGGCCCGTCCGGCTCCGGCAAATCCTCGAGCGGGGTGGCGACGCGCTCCACCGCCTCGGTCCAGGCCGTGTCGGCATAGCGGGCGAACAGCGTGTCGCCACAAGCGGCGAGCAGCAGGGGCAGCAGCAAGGGCCAAGCGCGCATGCCCGGCATTTTAAGATCGTTATTGCAATAAATGAAGCGGAAAGGCGGCGGCGCCTACTCCGCCGCCCCGCGATGCGCCCGCCGGTAGGGATGCGCCGGATAGGTGCCAAGCAGCTTCAGCTCCCGCGAGAAGAAGGCCAGCTCCTCCAGCGCCCGCCGCACCGGCGCCTCCTCCGGATGGCCATCGACATCGGCCAGGAACTGCGTCGCGGTGAACTCGCCATCGAGCATGTAGCTTTCCAGCTTCGTCATGTTCACCCCATTGGTGGCGAAGCCGCCGAGCGCCTTGTAGAGCGCCGCCGGGATGTTGCGGACGCGGAAGACGAAAGTGGTGACGCAATCCGGCGTCCCCGCCGGCGGCAGCCGGGGGGAGGGGGCGCAGACATAGAAACGCGTGGTATTGTGCGCGGCGTCCTCGACATTGCGCCGGAGGATGTTCAGCCCGTAAGTCTCGGCCGCCAGCGCGCTGGCGATCGCCGCATCCTCGACACCGCCGCGCTCGGCGATGATCTGCGCCGCTCCGGCCGTATCCGCCTCGATCACCGGCGTCAGCGACAGCTCCTTCAGGATGCTCCGCACCTGGCCGAGCGCCACCGGGTGGCTGTGCGCCCGCTTCAGCGTGGCGAGCGTCGCGCCATGCGGTGCCAGCAGGCAATGCTCCACCCGCTCGAAATGCTCGCCGATGACGGAGAGCCCGCTTTCCGGCAGCAACCGGTGAATGTCCGGCACCCGGCCGGCCAGCGAATTCTCGCAGGGCAGCATGGCGAGTCCCGCCTGTCCGGCGCGCACCGCATCCATCGCCGCCTCGAAGCTCGGGCAGGGCAGGGTAGTCTGGCCCGGATAGGCGGCGCGGCAGGCGAGGTCCGAATAGGCGCCGGGCAGGCCCTGGAAGGCGATCACGTCGGTCATGAGGTGCCGTTGCAAGAGGGGTCCGCGGCTTCTAATCGAGGGGGTGAGAGGGCGCAAACCGGGGAGTGACGGGCATGGAGGCATTCATCGCGGCAGCCGAGGCGGCGGCCGAGGCCGCGGGCGCCGTCATCCGCCCGCTCTTTCGCTCCCCCCTGCTGGTCGAGGCGAAGGGCGATGCCAGCCCCGTCACCGAGGCCGATCGCGGGGCCGAGCGGGCGATGCGCGAGGTGCTCTCCGCCCGCTTCCCCGACCACGGCATCTGGGGCGAGGAATACGGCCCCGACCGGATCGAGGCCGAATATCTCTGGGTGCTGGACCCGATCGACGGCACCCGCGCCTTCGTCACCGGCCGGCCCCTCTTCGGCACGTTGATCGGCCTACTGCATCGTGGCGTGCCGGTGCTCGGCCTGATCGACCAGCCCGGCATCAGCGAGCGCTGGATCGGCGCCAAGGGCCAGCCGACCCGCTTCCGCTCCCCCCTCGGCGGCGCGGCCGGCTGCCGCCCCTGTCCGCGCCTCGCCGAGGCCGAGCTATCCTGCACCAGCCCTGACATGTTCGCACCGAGCGACGGCCCGGGCTTCGAGCGCCTCCGCGCCGCCGCCCGCCGCGTCACCTGGGGCGGGGATTGCTACAGCTACGGCCTGCTCGCCCTCGGCCTGGTCGATGTCATCGCCGAGAGCACCATGAAGCCCTGGGACTGGGCCGCCCTGGTTCCGGTGGTGGAGGGCGCTGGCGGCCGTGTCACCGGTTGGCGCGGCGAGGCGCTGACACTGGGGAGTGACGGCCGCGTGCTGGCGGTCGGCGACCCGGCCCTGCTGCCGGAGGCCCTCGCCCTGCTCGGCGGCTGACTGTTGCCGAGGGCGGGGGGAACCCCCATCCTCCCGCCATGGATCGCCGTACCCTCCTGGCCTCCGGCCTTGCCCTCCCGCTCCTCCGCCCTGCCGGCGCCGCGGCACAGCAGGGGCCGACCCGCAGCCACGCCCTCTCCCTGCTCGGCGATCCGGCCCTGCCGGCCGACTTCACCCATTGGCCCTGGGTCAACCCGGACGCCCCGAAGGGCGGCGAGATCGCGCTGACCGCCCTCGGCAGCTTCGACAGCTTCAACCAGTACATCCTACGCGGCACGGCGGCGGTCGGCCTCGGCAATCTCTACGACACGCTGCTGAAGGAAAGCGCGGACGAGGCCAGCACGGAATACTGCCACCTCGCCGCCGCCATCGAGCAGCCCGCCGACCGCATGGGCGTCAGCTTCGAGCTGCACTCCGCGGCGCGCTTCCATGACGGCAAGCCCGTCACCGCCGAGGACGTGGTCTGGACTTTCAACACCCTCCGCCAGAGCGGCCGGCCCTTCTACCGCGCCTACTGGGCCGATGTGGCGGAGGTGGTGGCGGAAGGTCCCCGCCGCGTCACCTTCCGCTTCAAGACGAACGAGAATCGCGAGCTGGCGCTGATCCTCGGCCAGATGCCGGTGCTGCCGAAGCATTGGTGGGAGAGCCGCGACTTCGCCCGGCCGTTGCTCGAGGCGCCGCTCGGCTCCGGCCCCTACCGGCTGGAGCGCTTCGAGAACGGCCGCAGCCTGGTCTACCGCCGCGTCGCCGACTACTGGGCCAAGGACCTGCCGACGGCCCGCGGCACCGCCAATTACGACGTCATGCGCTACGAGTATTTCCGCGACAGCACCGTGGCGCTGGAGGCCTTCAAGGCCGGGCAGATCGACTTCCGCACCGAGAACATCGCCAAGGAATGGGCGACGGCCTACGACTTCCCCGCCATGCAGCGCGGCCTCGTCAAGCGCGACGAGATCCGCCACGAGCTGCCGACCGGCATGCAGGCCTTCGCCATGAACCTGCGCCGCCCGCTCTTCCAGGATGCCCGCGTACGCCGCGCACTCATCGAGGTCTTCGACTTCGAATGGATGAACGCCAACCTCTTCTACGGCAGCTACACGCGGACGACCTCCTACTTCTCCAACTCCGAACTCGCCTCCTCGGGCGTCCCTGAGGGGCGGGAGCTGGAAATTTTGCAAGCTTACAAGGGCCGCGTCCCCGACCGCCTCTTCACCGAGCCCTACAGGCTCCCCGTCACCGACGGCTCCGGCAACAACCGCGACGGCCTGCGCCGTGCACTGGACCTGCTGCGCCAGGCCGGCTGGACGGTGCGCGACCGCAAGCTGGTCAATGCCGAAGGCCAGTCCTTCGCCTTCGAGATCCTGCTGAACGGCCCGAGCTTCGAGCGCGTCGCCCTGCCCTATGTGCAAACCCTCCAGCGCCTCGGGATGGAGCCACGCATCCGCACCATCGACCCGGCGCAGTACCAGGTGCGGATCGACGCCTTCGACTACGACATGACGGTGGACGGCCAGGGCCAGTCCCTCTCCCCCGGCAACGAGCAGCGCGACTTCTGGACCAGCGCCAAGGCTCAGGAAAACGGCAGCCAGAACGTCGCCGGCATCGCCAACCCAGTGGTGGACGAGCTGGTGGAGATGGTCATCGCCGCGCCGAACCGCGCCGAGCTGGTGGCTCGCACCAGGGCGCTGGACCGCGTGCTGCTTTGGAACGACTACATGATTCCGCAATGGCACAGCCGCACCTTCCGCGTGGCCTATTGGGACAAGTTCGGCCGCCCGCCGCGCAACCCGAAATACGCGCTGGCCATCGACACATGGTGGGTCGAGCGCAACCGCGAGGGCGCCGTCGAGCAGGGCAAGCGCGAGGCGAAGCCGCAATAGCATGAGCGCCTACCTCCTCCGCCGTCTGCTGCTGGTGGTGCCGACGCTGCTCGGCATCATCCTGATCAATTTCGCCGTGGTGCAATTCGCCCCCGGTGGCCCGGTGGACCAGATGCTGGCGGAGCTGAAGGGGCAGGGCGGCAGCAGCCTCGGCCGCCTCTCCGGCGAGGGCCAGGGCGAGACCACCCGCCCGCCGGCCAACCAGGGCGGTGGCAACGAGGCCAGCCGCTACCGCGGCGCCCGCGGCCTCGACCCGGCGGTGGTGCAGGAGATCGAGCGCGCCTTCGGCTTCGACAAGCCCTGGCCGACGCGGCTTGGCGAGATGCTGGCCGGTTATGCCCGCTTCGACCTCGGCCGCAGCCTGTTCCAAGACCGGCCGGTCTCGCAGCTCATCCTCGAGAAGCTGCCCGTCTCCATCTCGCTCGGCCTGTGGTCGACGCTGATCATCTACCTCGTCTCGATCCCCTTGGGCATCCGCAAGGCGGTGCGCGACGGCACCCGCTTCGACCTCGCCAGCAGCGCCGTGGTGCTGATCGGCTATGCGATCCCGAGCTTCCTCTTCGCCATCCTGCTGGTGGTGCTCTTCGCGGGAGGCAGCTTCGTGCAGTGGTTCCCGCTGCGCGGCCTGCTCTCCTCCGGGCTGCAGGACGCACCCTTCCTGACGCGCGCGGCGGACTACGCCTGGCACATGGTGCTGCCGACCATCGCGCTCGTCATCGGCGGCTTCGCCGGGCTCACCATGCTGACCAAGAACTCCTTCATGGAGGAGATCGGCAAGCAATATGTGGTGACGGCGCGGGCCAAAGGGGCGGGGGAACGGCGCGTGCTCTACGGCCATGTCTTCCGCAACGCGATGCTGCTGATCATCGCCGGCTTCCCCGCGGCCTTCATCGGCATCCTCTTCACCGGGGCGCTGCTGGTCGAGATCATCTTCTCGCTCGACGGGCTCGGCCTGCTCGGCTTCGAGGCGGCGATCCGGCGCGACTACCCGATCATGTTCGGCACGCTCTACATCTTCACCCTGCTCGGCCTAGTGATGCAGATCATCGGCGACTTCACCTACACCCTAGTCGACCCGCGCATCGACTTCGCTTCGCGCCGCTAACCCCCGAACAGGAAATCCCCCGCCGACAGCGCGGATTTGGCGATGCCTGCAAGCGTCAGGCTGTCGCCCTGGCCAAGGTCGATTACCACCCCACCCGGCCGGTCCGTCGCCGCCGCCAGCATCGCGGCGAAATCGGCGAGGCTGCCGAACCGGATGTGATCGACCCCTGAGACAAAATCGCCGATCCGGTCCGCCCCGCCGCCTGGCCCGACCAGGAAGAGATCTGCTCCCGCCCCGCCGAACAGCACGTCATTCCCCTCGCCGCCGTCGAGCGTGTCATTGCCCATGCCGCCCATTAGCCAATTGGCGGCCGCATTGCCGGTGACGCCATTGCCGAGCGCATTGCCATGGCCGCTGCGCGTGGTGCCGAGCAGCACGAGGTTCTCGATATTGACCGGCAGCGTGTAGCTGCCGCCCGGGATATCAGCGAGCACGGTGTCCATGCCGCCGTCCGCTGCCTCCACCACCTGGTCCGCGACGCCATCCACCCGGTAACTGTCATTGCCAGCGCCGCCCGACATCCAATCCATCTCGCCGAGGCCGGAGGCGCCGTTCAGCAGATCATTCCCGTCGCCGCCGAGCAACCGGTCCATCCCGCCGCCGCCGACCAGCGTATCGTCCCCCGCGCCCCCGGTGAGAATGTTCGGCGCGTCATTCCCGGTCAGCAGGTTGGCCTGCTCATTGCCCGTGCCGCGCACCACCCCGGCCGCCAGCACCAGCGCCTCGACATTCGCCGGCAGCACGTAATCGATGGCGGCGATGACCGTGTCCCGCCCTTCACCTGATGCCTCCACCACCCGGTCGCCGAGGTTGTCGGCATGGTAGAGATCATGGCCGAGTCCCCCCGCCAGCCAATCGGCCCCCGCCCCGCCATCCAGCGTGTCATCCCCTGCGCCGCCCGCGAGGCTGTCCGTCCCTACGCCGCCCGTCAGCCGGTCCGCTCCCGCCCCGGCGGTGACCTCCAGCCGCTCGATCCCGTGCAGCAGGGTGACGCGGCCGCCATCCGTCAGGCTGCCCGCCCCCAGCACGAGGCCGAGGAGGCTCGCGCCACGGTCGATCCGGGCCAGGTCATTGCCGTCGCCGCCCTCCAGCACGGAATCCCAGTCCGCCGAAACCAGCGTGTCATCGCTGAGCCCGCCATCCAGGCTGTTGCTGCCGCCCATGCCGTAGAGGTGATCCGCCCCGGCTCCGCCGAGCAGCGCATCGTCGCCATCGCCGCCCTCCAACCGGTCGTCTCCATCGCCGCCATCGAGGCGATCCGCGCCGCTGCCGCCCAGCAGCGTGTCGGCGCCCTCGCCCCCGATCAGCAGATCATCCCCGTCGCCGCCCCCGAGCCGGTCCGCGCCCGTGCCGCCGATCAGCGTATCTCCTCCTGCCTCACCATAGAGCGTATCGTCGCCGCCCTGGCCGGCGGCCAGGTCATCGCCATCGCCGCCATGGATCCGGTCATTGCCGCCGGTGCCGGAGAATATGTCGTCGCCGGCCCCACCGCCGATGACCGCCGCCTGCTGCTCCGCGGCCAGCAGCAGCACGTCATTGCCGGTGGAGCCGTGGATCTCCTCCATGCCGGCCATCGCCCTCGGCGAGCCGCGCAGGTCGAGCAACATGCCGATGCTGCCGGCGCCCCAGCGATCGTGGCCAGCACCGCCATCGATGCTGTCGGCAACCGTGGCGACATCCACGAGCGTGACGAGGCGCGGCGCCGCTTCGCCGGTGTCCAGCAGCAGCGTGCCGGTGAAGCGGCCATCGGCCTCGCTGATGACGATATCGTCGCCATCGCCGCCGACCAGCGTATCGGCACCCGGCCCGCCGAGCAGGGCATCGTCCCCCGCTTCGCCCAGCAACAGGTCGTTGTCGCCGCTGCCGAAGAGCGTATCCGACCCGTCGCCGCCTCGCAGCGTATCCTGCCCGTCACCGCCATCCATGGCGTCCGAGCCGGCATTGCTGATCATTAGGTTGTTGAGCGCATTGCCCCAGGCGCTGAGGCTGCCTGCGGTGTTGGCCAGCACCAGCGCCTCGACATTCGTCGGCAGCGCATAGGGCTGGTCGGCGATGACCGTGTCGATGCCCTCGTCCGGCGCCTCCACCACCTGGTTTCCGGCACCGACGCGGTAGGTGTCGTTCCCCAGGCCGCCGATCAGCGTATCCGCCCCCACCCCGCCGGCTATGGTGTCGTCGAAAGCCGAGCCACGGATCAGGCCGATGGAGACCAGCCTGTCCGTCCCGCCCCAGCCATCCCGCACCGTGCCGGCACCGAGGTCGGCATCGATGCCGCCCGGGTCGCCCGCGTAATCGGCGCCGACCCAGGTTCCGGCGGCCGGAGCCCGCAGCGTGTCGTTCCCGGCGAGGCCGCGCAGCCAGGTATAGGCGCCGATCGCCAGCCCGGTCAGGTCGTCGCCGAGCGCCGAGCCCCAGAGGAATTCGATGCTCCGCAGCACATCCGTGCCGCCCCACTGGTCATGGCCGATGCCGGCGGTGAGGTTCGCCACGACGCCCTTCGTCGCCAGCCCACCGATATCGTAGCTGACGGTATCGAACCCGCCGGCGCCATCGATGGTGTCGTTGCCCGCGCCGCCGCCGAAGCGCTCATCCGCCGCCGAACCATAGAGGCTGTCATCCCCCGCGCCCGCGGTGACGACCTCGACCGAGGTCAGCCGGTCCGTCCCCCCCGGCTTCAGCACATAGGGACCCTGGACGAAGCCGCCCACCGTGGTCGTGGTGAGCATGACGGTGATGGAGCCGTCGCCCACATAGCGCCACTCGTCCTGCCCGGCGCGCCCGTCGAAGCTCTTGTTGCCGTCGCGCCCGGAGAGGAAGACATCGTCCCAGGCCGAGCCCAGCACCGTGTCGCCATGGGCCGAGAGCGCCGCCACCCGGCGGATGCCGACCAGCGTGTCGATACTGCCCCAGCCATCCTGCGCCGTGCCGCCCTGGAGGTCGATGAGAGCCGCCGCCGGGCTCGTCCCATAGGAGACCTGCACGGAGGTGGTGCCATTGCCGATGATCCGGTCCGCCCCCGCCCGTCCCTCAAGGTTGAGGGCGAAGAACCCCGCCGTGGCGCCGCCCGCATCCAGCGTATCGGCACCCGCCGTGCCGGCGATCACCTGGATGTCGCTGAACCGGTCCACCCCGCCGCCCGGCTTCGCCACCATACCCCCGGCATAGTCGGCGAGGGTGACGACGACCGGCCCGGCGAGGCTGGCATAGCTCAGCGCATTCCCCGCTCCCGCCCCGCCGGCGATGCGGTCATTGCCGAGGCTGCCGAGGAAGGTCTCGGCCAGGCTGCCGCCCTGCAGGCTGTCATCCGCCGACGTCCCGCCGACGACGTGCCCGCCCGCGAGGGCAAGGAAGGTCCCGTCGACGAAATCCTCCACGCCGAGCGTGCCGACGCCGTCCAGCCGCACCGCGAGGTCGGTCGCATCCAACCGCCCGTTGCGGTCGAGGTCGAGCACCAGCCAGCCGCCGCCATCCTGCCCCTGCAGCCAATAGGCCTGATAGGCGTCCAGCCGCTGCGCTGGCAGCGCCATCCCGGCAACCGGCGCCGCGACCGGGGCGCCGAAGCTGCCGCTGAAGACCAGCGGCCGGGCGATGCCATCCGCCCCGGTATAATACCAAGTCTCCGAGAGCATGACTCTCTGGGGATTCCCAGACTGACGGCGCTCTGATTCAACGTGGCGAGCAGAGGAGCTTCGCCATGCCCATCCCACTCCGAGCTGACTTTGACGCAGCTGGGCTTCGTGCTGCGGCTCGCCGAACCAAGGATGCGGCCCAGGCCCGTCGCCTGTTGGCCTTGGCTGCCGTTTACGACGGAGTGTCGCGCACGGAGGCCGCCCGGATCGGCGGGGTGACGGTGCAGATCGTCCGGGACTGGGTGGTGCGGTTCAATGCCGAGGGTCCGGCTGGGCTGATTGACCGCAAGGC
>NZ_JQKB01000022.1 GCF_000745835.1 Belnapia moabensis DSM 16746
GTGGCCCGCTGCGTATGCTTGAGCGGGCGGTTCCGGTCGCCGATGATCGCACTCAGGCGGGTGCGGTCGGCCGATCCAACGATGACACTGACGGTCTGGGCCATAGCCGGAGAATTCCACCGCAGCGGCCCGCTGTGAATCCTCCGTCTGGGTCAGTGCACTAGGAGAAACCCATCCCCGGCTAAGGTCAATCGGCGGCGGCCAGGGTGACGAGTTCCGCCCCCTCCTCCACGCTGTCGCCGGGGGCGCAGCCGATATGGGCGACGATGCCATCGGCCGGGGCGGTGATGCGGAGTTCGGTCTTCATCGCCTCCAGCACGGCGAGAACCTGGCCGCGGGTGACGGCCTCGCCGGACTGCACGAGCACCTGCACGACGCGGCCGGGGATCGGAGCGGAGAGCCGGCCGGCGCCGGCAGCCTCACCGCCCGGTGGAGCGTAGGGGTCGAGCTGGCGGAGCGTCCAATCGCCTCCGGGCAGCATCACCTGCACTGCATCGCCGTCGCGCAGGGTGGAGACGCGATGGGCCGTGCCGTCGAGCACAACCTGCAAGGCACCATCCGGCAGGCGCCGGCCGGCGAGCGAAAGGTCACCCTTCCATCCTGCCCCCGCCAGTGTAAGGCGGAGGCGATGGACGGATGCCTGATCATCCAGCAGCAGAAGGCGGGACCCGGCGCCGTGTAGGCGCCAGCCATCCCGCCGGTCCCAGGGGTCCTGCGGCATGCCGGCAGGCGGCAGCAGGGAATCGAGCGCGGCAGCGGCGAGGGCCAGGCGTGGCGCCGGGCCGGGCGGCGGCTGCAGGGCGGTGGCGTGGCGCCCCGCAAAACCGGTATCGAGCTCGGCCGCCAGCATGGCGGGATGCGAGGCGAGGCGGGAGAGAAAGCCGAGATTGCTGACGATGCCGGCGATGCGGCATTCCGCGAGGGCGGCGGATAGGCGGGCGAGCGCCGCACGCCGATCTGGCCCCCAGGCGACAAGCTTGGCGATCATCGGGTCGTAGTGGGGAGTGATGGCATCGCCTTCGACGACGCCGCTCTCGATCCGCAGGTCGGAGGCTGGCTCCGGCAGGCGGAATCGGCGGAGCGGACCTGTGGAGGGGCGGAAATCCTGTGCCGGATCCTCCGCATAGAGCCGCACCTCGACGCTGTGGCCGCGGGGCGCTGGCGGCTCGCGCGACGGCAGCGGCTCCCCGGCGGCACTGCGGAGCTGCCATTCGACCAGGTCGAGGCCGGTGACCATCTCCGTCACCGGATGCTCGACCTGGAGGCGGGTGTTCATCTCCATGAAAAAGGCGTCGTCGCCTTCGACGATGAACTCCACCGTGCCGGCAGAGACATAGCCAACCGCCCGCGCCGCGGCGATGGCGGCCTCGTGCAGGCGGGTGCGCAGAGCCTCCGGCAGGTCGGGCGCCGGCGCCTCCTCCAGCACCTTCTGGTGGCGGCGCTGCACGGAGCAGTCGCGGGTGTGAAGGTGGATGGTATTTCCCTGGCTGTCGGCGAAGACCTGCACCTCGACGTGGCGCGGCTTCTGCAGGTAGCGCTCGAGCAGCACGCGGTCATCGCCGAAGGCGGCCTTGGCCTCGCGCCGGGCGCCGGCAAGCTCCGCCGCGAAGTCTTCGGCGCGAAGGACCGGGCGCATGCCCTTGCCACCGCCGCCTGCGCTCGCCTTGATCAGCACGGGGAAGCCGATGCGCGCGGCCTCGGCGGCCAGACGTGCTTCCTCTTGCGCCTCCCCGTGATAGCCAGGGACGATGGGGACGCCGGCCGCCTCCATCAGCCGCTTCGACTCCGCCTTGCTGCCCATGGCGCGGATGGCGGCGGGTGGCGGGCCGACAAAGGCGATGCCGGCGGCAGCGCAGGCTTCGGCGAAATCGGCATTCTCGGAAAGGAAGCCATAGCCGGGATGGATCGCCTCCGCACCGCTCTCCTTCGCTGCGGCGAGGATGCGGTCGATGCGAAGGTAGCTTTCCGCGGCGCGGGGGCCGCCGATGGGCCATGCGGCATCGGCCATCAGGACGTGCTGCGCCTTGGCATCGGCCTCGGAGAAGACGGCGATGCTGCGAATGCCCATACGGCGCGCGGTGCGGACGATGCGGCAAGCGATCTCGCCGCGATTGGCGATGAGAAGGGTCTTGATCACATGCGGAACACGCCGAAGCGCGTCTCCCCGATCGGCGCATTGCAGGCGGCGGACAGGCCGAGGCCGAGGACGTCGCGCGTCAGGGCCGGGTCGATGATGCCGTCGTCCCAGAGCCGCGCGGTGGCGTAGTAGGGCGAGCCCTGCGCTTCGTACTGGGCGCGGATCGGCGCCTTGAAGGCAGCTTCTTCCTCGACGGGCCAGCTACCGCCTTTCGCCTCGATATTGTCGCGACGAAGGGTGGCAAGAACGCTCGCCGCCTGTTCGCCGCCCATGACGCTGATGCGGCTGTTCGGCCAGGTGAAGAGCAGGCGCGGCGAATAGGCCCGGCCGCACATTCCGTAATTGCCGGCGCCGAAGCTGCCGCCTATCAGCACGGTGAATTTCGGCACGGAGGTGGTGGCGACGGCGGTGACGAGCTTGGCGCCGTCCTTGGCAATGCCACCCGTTTCGTATTTCCGTCCGACCATGAATCCGGCGATGTTCTGAAGAAAGAGCAGCGGAATACCGCGCTGGCTGCACAACTCGACGAAATGCGCGCCCTTCTGCGCCGATTCCGAGAAGAGGATGCCGTTATTGGCGAGGATGCCGACCGGATGGCCCCAGATGCGAGCGAAGCCGCAAACCAGCGTCGCGCCATAACGCGCCTTGAACTCGTCGAGCTCCGAACCGTCAACGATGCGGGCGATTACCTCCCGCACGTCATAAGGCTGGCGCACGTCCTGCGGGACGATGCCGTGCAGCTCTGCCGGGTCGTAACGCGGTGGCACGGGCGCGGAAAGGCCGAGACTGCTGGATTTCCAGCGGTTCAGCCGCCCGACGATCCGCCGCGCGAGGCCGAGCGCATGCATGTCGTCCAGCGCGAAATGGTCGGCGACGCCGGAGAGGCGGGTATGGACGTCGGCGCCGCCGAGATCCTCGGCACTGACGATCTCGCCCGTCGCCGCCTTCACCAGCGGCGGGCCACCGAGGAAGATGGTGCCCTGCTCCTTGACGATGATCGCCTCGTCGCACATCGCCGGAACATAGGCGCCGCCGGCGGTGCAGCTGCCCATCACCACCGCCACCTGCGGAATGCCCTGCGCCGACATATTGGCCTGGTTGTAGAAGATGCGGCCGAAATGCTCGCGGTCAGGGAAGATCTCATCTTGGTTCGGCAGGTTGGCGCCGCCGCTGTCAACGAGGTAAAGACAAGGCAGGCGATTCTGTAGCGCGATCTCCTGCGCGCGGAGATGCTTCTTCACCGTGATCGGGTAGTAGCTGCCGCCCTTCACCGTCGCATCATTGGCGACGATGACGCATTCCTGCCCGGCGACGCGGCCGATGCCGGTGAGGATGCCGCCGGCCGGAACCTCGCCACCATACATACCATGTGCCGCCAGCGGCGAGAGTTCAAGGAAGGGCGCGCCCGGATCGAGCAGTCGCTCGACGCGCTCGCGTGGCAGCAGCTTGCCACGAGACATGTGGCGCTGCCGCGCCGCCTCCGGCCCGCCGAGAGCGGCCTGTGCGGTGTGGCCGGCGAGTTCCGCGAGCAGCGCCTGCATCGCCTCGGCATTGGCGCGGAACTCCGTGCCGCGGGTATCGATGGCGGAGGTGAGGACGCTCATGCCGTCTCGCGGAAGAGTTCACGGCCGATCAGCATGCGGCGGATCTCGCTGGTGCCGGCGCCGATCTCGTAGAGCTTGGCGTCCCGCAGTAGCCGCCCGGTCGGCGTCTCGTTGATATAGCCCATGCCGCCGAGGATCTGGATGGCATCGAGGGCGATGCGCGTCGCAGCTTCAGCGGCGAAGAGGATGGCGCCGGCTGCGTCCTTGCGCGTAGTCTGGCCACGATCGCAGGACCGTGCCACCGCATAGACATAGGCACGGCAGGCATTCAGCGCCGTGTACATGTCGGCGACCTTGCCCTGGATGAGCTGGAACTCGCCAATCGGCTGCCCGAACTGCTTGCGTTCGTGGATATAGGGCACCACGATGTCGAGGGCTGCCTGCATGATGCCGAGTGGCCCCGCTGCAAGCACGGCACGCTCGTAATCGAGCCCGGACATGAGCACCCTTACGCCCTCGTTCACTCGACCGAGGACATTTTCCTCAGGCACCTCGCAGTCTTCGAAGACCAGCTCCGATGTCGGCGAGCCGCGCATGCCGAGCTTGTCGAGCTTCTGGGCCGGACGGAAACCCTTGAATCCTTTTTCAAGCAGGAAGGCTGTAATGCCGCGCGGTCCGGCTTCCGGATCGGTCTTGGCGTAGACCACCAACGTCTCGGCATAATGCGCATTGGTGATCCAGAGCTTGGTACCATTGAGGATGTAGCGGTCGCCGCGCTTGTCGGCGCGCAAGCGCATCGAGACCACATCCGAGCCGGCGCCTGGCTCGCTCATCGCCAGCGCGCCAAGATGTTCGCCGCTGATGAGCTTCGGCAGGTAGCGACGCTTCTGCTCCGCATTCCCGTTGCGGGCGATCTGATTGACACAGAGATTGGAGTGCGCGCCGTAAGACAACCCGACCGACGCACTGGCCCGGCTCACTTCCTCCATCGCCACGCAATGGGCAAGATAGCCCATATTGGCGCCGCCATGCTCGTCGTCTACGGTGATGCCATGCAAGCCGAGCGCGCCCATCTCCGGCCAAAGATGGCGTGGGAAATCATCGGTGCGGTCGATCTCGGCCGCGAGCGGCGCGATGCGGCTTTCGGCGAAGCCGCGCACGCTGTCCTGCAACGCATTGATCTCCTCACCGAGTCCATGGTCGAGACTCGGGATGGTGACATTGCCGGGCATCAGCCCTCTCCCCTGGTATAGCGGCGCCGCAGCTCGCCACGCATCACCTTGCCGGTTGCGGTGAGCGGCAGCGCATCGGTGAAGTGCAGCACACGTGGGTAAACATGCGCGGCGAGTCGCGTCTTGACATGGTCCTGCAAGGCACGGGCCAGCGCGCCATCCGCCGTGATGCCTGGCGCCGGGACGACGACCGCGGTAACGGCCTCGGTACGCAGTGGATCGGGTAGGCCAATAACGGCAGCCATGGCGACGGCGGGATGCGCAGTGAGACAGTCCTCGATCTCGCCTGGGCCGATGCGGTAACCAGCGGAGGTGATGACATCGTCATCGCGGCCGAGGAAGCGAAACCAGCCCTCCTCGTCCTGCTCACCTTGATCGCCGGTCAGCAACCAATCGCCCATGAACTTGGCCGCAGTCGCCTCGGGCTTGTTCCAGTAGCCAAGGAACATCACTGGATCGGGGCGGCGGATGGCGATGGTGCCCTGCTGGCCGGGCGGCAACACGTGCCCTGCGACATCCAGCACGGCAACCTCATGTCCTGGCACCGCCCGCCCCATCCAGCCTGGCCGCGCTGGCATCAACGCGGCACAGGACGAGATGACGAGGTTGCACTCGGTTTGGCCATAGAACTCGTTGATCGTGCACCCGAAGGTGCCGCGGGCCCAATCCAGCAACTCGCCACCGAGCGTCTCACCGCCACTGCCGATGCTGCGCGGACGTGCGCCAAACCGCGATGGGTTGGGCACTAGGCGCAACATCTTCAAAGCAGTGGGCGGGAGGAAGACATTCCGGACATCATTCTCCGCCATTAGATGGAAGGCGAATTCCGGGTCGAACTTCGCCATGCGATGCGCGAGCACCGGCACGCCGTGGTAGAGACTCGGCAACAGCACGTCGAACAGGCCGCCGATCCAGGCCCAATCCGCTGGCGTCCAGAACAGGTCACCCGGTTGCGGGAAGAGATCTTGCGGCATCTCCACCCCGGGCAGATGACCGAGCAGTACGCGATGCGCATGCAGTGCACCTTTCGGGGCACCGGTGGTGCCCGAGGTGTAGATGATGACCGCCGGATCGTCCGCCACCGTCTCATGGGGCGTGAAGGAATCGCTCGCCCGTGCCATCTCCAGCCGCAGATCGAGGGCTCCCTCCCCTACTCCATCCGTGCTCAGGATCAGGCGCAACGCCGGAAGGGCGAGGCCCGGCAATTTCGCCAGCCCGACCGTATCCGTGATCATCGCCACAGCTTCGCAATCGCGCAGCCGGTACTCCAACGCCTGCTCCTGGAAAAGCTGAAACAGCGGCACGGCAATTCCGCCGAGCTTGTAGATGGCAAGATGCGCGATCGCTGCTTCCGGCACCTGCGGCAGCAACACTGCAACGCGGTCCCCAGACCGAATGCCATGCGCGACGAGCGTATTGGCGAGGCGGTTGCTCTCGGCCTTCAACGTGTCGAAGCTGATGCGGTCCCTGCCGCCCTCAGGCCGGATGTGCAGAAGCGCCAGGCGCCCGCTGCCATCCGCCCAACGGTCGCAGCAAGCTGTGCCGATGTTGAAATGCTCCGGCACATGCCAGCGAAAGGCGCTTCGGATAGCCTCGTAGCTGTCGCCCTGCAGCAACATCAGGTTGGCACCGGACGCGTATCGTCGATCACCTTGCCATCGTTCGGCAATATCCCGGGCTGGACACACTCAACCAAGCCACGCAACTTGGTCACGGCTTGCAAAGCCTTGGCCAAGGCGTCCGCAGCTTCGGCCGGCGCCTCGGCGCGGAGCAGCATGGTGTCACGGTCAGCATGCAACGAGACGATCAGCCGCGCCCTGGCCACCCCCGGTACCGCCCGAAGTACTGCCGCCACCTGCTCGGGCCGCACGAACATGCCGCGTATCTTGGCTGCCTGATCGGCGCGGCCCATCCAGCCGCGGATACGCCGATTGGTACGGCCGCAAGGCGATTGCCCAGGCAGGATTGCGGAAAGGTCGCCAGTTGCAAAGCGGATCAGCGGGTGGTGCGGATTGAGCGTGGTGACGACCACCTCACCCACTTCGCCGTCCGGGACGGGATCGCCCGTGCCGGGGCGCACGATTTCGAGGATGATGCCCTCATCGAGAATCAGCCCCTCGCGCGCCGGGCTCTCATAGGCGATGAGGCCGAGGTCGGCGGTACCGTAGCTCTGCAGAACCGTCAGGCCGCGCTCCGCATACCAGTCGCGCAGGGTCGGCAAATAGGCGCCACCGGTGACATGGCCAAGCTTCAACGAAGAGAGATCGAGGCCGAGCTCACCACCTCTTTCGAGGATGGCTTTAAGATACTCGGGTGTTCCGCTGTAGCAGCGCGGGCGAAGCTGTGCCGCCGCTTGCGCCTGCAACTCGGTGTTACCGGTGCCTGCGGGAAAGACCGGGCAACCGAGCGCCCGTGCGCCACCTTCCAGCATGCTGCCCGCTGGCGTGAAATGATAGGCGAAGCAGTTGTGCAACAGCTCACCACTGCGCAAGCCGGTCGCATGCAAGGCGCGTGCGTAACGCCAGTAGTCCGGCACCGCGACCTCCGGTTCGTAGATTGGCCCGGGCGAGGCGAAGATCCGTGCGAGTTGTCCGAAGGATGCCGCTACCACTCCTCCAAAAGGCGGATTCATTGCTTGTTGTGTGAGAAGGTCGGACTTACGCGTCACCGGCAGCGTAGCGAGCGGCCCATCCGGCAATCCAGCGTAGTGTGGCGCATGAGCACGCGCATGAGCAACCTGCTCTGCCAACGCTCGCGATTGCGCCGCCTGACGAGCATCCGCGCTACGGATTTCAAGCGTGTCGAAATAGTCTGCTAGAGCCACCGCTTCCTCCGCTTGTAGCTCTTGAGGTTCTTGAAGCTCTTTCGCTCGGCGCCATGGCCGCCGAGGTAGAATTCCTTCACATCCTCATTGTCCGCCAGCGCCTCGGCTGTACCGTCGAGCACAACCTTGCCTTGTTCCATCACATAGGCATAGCTGGCGATAGAGAGTGCCATTCTCGCATTCTGCTCGACCAGCAGGATAGTGATGCCGAGTTCCTCGTTCAGCCGGCGAATGATGGCGAAGACCTCCTTCACGAGCAACGGCGAGAGGCCCATCGACGGCTCGTCCATCAGGATCAGCTTTGGCCGTGCCATCAGCGCGCGGCCGATGGCGAGCATCTGCTGCTCGCCGCCCGAGAGGTATCCGGCCAGGCCAGTGCGCTCACGTAGCCGCGGAAAATAGCCATAGACGCGATCGATGTCCGACTTCACCTCATTGTCGGTGCGGGTGAAGGCACCGAGACGCAGGTTTTCGAGGCAGGTCATGTCGGCGACGATGCGGCGTCCTTCCATCACCTGGAAGATGCCACGCCGCACGATCATGTGCGGGTCGATGCCGTCGATCCGCTCGCAGGCGAAGCGAATCTCGCCGCGGGTGACTTCGCCCTCCTCGGTCTTGAGCAGGCCGGATATCGCCTTAAGCGTCGTCGACTTGCCGGCGCCGTTGGCTCCGAGCAGAGCTACGATCTGGCCCTGCGGCACCTTCAACGAGAGGCCGCGCAGCACGAGGATGACGTCGTTGTAAACGACCTCGATGTTGTTCACCTCGAGAAGTGGCGCGGCCTCCATGGTTGCTACCAGCCAAGCCAGTCAGCGCGACGGTCCAGCGTCACCGTCTTCACCGACTCCAGCCGCATCACACCGCTCTGTATGAGGTCACCGACACTGCCTTGGCTGGTGTCGCCCGTGACGCGGGCCCGGTACAGCGCGACTGTGAGCTGCCCGCGATGATCGGCCGGCGTAAAATTGGACGGCGCACAAACGCCATCGAAGCCGTTTGGCACCCAATTCTGTCGGGCGTAGAAACTGTCGCGGATGCGCTCGCCCGTCACTTGGCCACCATTCGCTGCGGCAGTGTCCATCGCCTCGGCAAGCAGCATCGCGCTGCAGATGCCAGCGAGGTAATGCACCGGGCGATAGGCCGTGCCGCCTTGATCCGAGATACGGCTGATCGCCTGCGCATTCGTCATGCCCGGGGCAGGCTGCCCCCAGACTGCAGCCGTGCGCACCGGGAACACGACACCATTCGCCGCCGTGCCGGCCGCCTTCATGGCATTCTCGTCCATGCCCCAGACATTGCCGAGAAACTGCACATTCACCCCGGCCGCCTGGCATGCGCGCAGGACCGAGATATTGGAGCCGGCGGTATTGCCCAGATACGCGTAGTTGGCGCCCTGCTGCTTCAGCGTCAGGCACTGCGCGGTATAGTCACCCGGCGTAAGCGCGAAGACGATCGCCGGCAGCACATCAAAGCCGAGCTCCGCAGCCAATGCCTCGCCAGCTGCCTTGGGCGAGTTCGGATAGGGATGGTTGCCACCCATATGGACGTATTTCGGCTTCCCTTGCCCGCCCCTTCCCTTCCAATCTTCCGCAGCCCAGATCAGCATCGCGCGCAAGGAGTCGGAATAGGATGGGCCGTAGAAGAAGTTGTAGGGCGCCGGCTCGACACCCTGCCGGCCGGACCTGCCGCCGGCATCGGTGAGTGCCGCCGAATAGGAACCGGAGACGTAAGGAACGCGGTCGCGCGTGACGAACCGGACCAATGCCTCCGTATCCGCCGTGCCCCAACCATTGATGGCGACGACACGATCGCGGCTCCAAGCCTGGTATTGGCTAACGGCTCGCGGTGCCTGATAGCCATAGTCGAAGGCAAGCGCGTTCACTTGGCGTCCGGCAACTCCGTTGCGCGTGCGGTTGATCCAGGCCCAGGTATCGTTGACGCCCTGCGCGAAGGGCGTACCGACATCGCTGGTGGCACCGGAAAGATCCATCAGATGCCCGACCGGGATCGGCTGAGCCGCCGCCGGCAGGGTGAGCGCCATGGCAGCGGCCAAGCTAAGGATCGTTGTTCTCGTTGTCATTCTTATCCTCCCCATCAATGCGAATACGGGTAGAGCTTCCAGTAGGATTTGATCAGCCGCCAGCGACGCGCGAGGCCGTCCGGCTCGAAGATCAGGAAGAGGATGATCGCGGCACCGACCGCCATTTCACGTAGGAACGAGATCGAGGCGCCGAGCTTCAGCGCACGGTCGATCGCGCTACCCGACAGCAAATCCGCCCCCGCTTGCACCACCTCCGGCAGTAGCACCATGAAGGCCGCACCCATCAAACTTCCCATCACACTGCCCAGGCCGCCGATGATGACCATGCCCAGGAATTGGATGGAAAAGAGGATGTTGAAGGCCTCGACGCTGACGAAGAGTAGATAATGCGCATAGAGCGCGCCGCCGATGCCGGCATAGAAGGAAGCGATGCCGAAGGAAAGCGTACGGTAATAGGCGAGATTGATGCCCATAACCTCGGCGCTCAGGTAGTGGTCACGCACGGCGACCAGCGCTCTGCCATCCCGTGTTCGGATCAGGTTGGCGGCACCGAGATACATCACCACCACATAGGCCAGGACGACGTAGAAATAGCTTTCTTCACGATCCGCTACCCAGCTGCCGAGCGCGAAAGGCTCGGTGATGCGTCCCGCGACGCCGCCGGTGAACCATTGGGCACGCGCGAAGAAGTCCTCGAGGATGAACTGTGCGGCCAAGGTCGCTATGGCGAGGTAGAGCCCTTTCAACCTCCCTGCCGGCGCGCCGAAGACAAGGCCGACAACCGCCGTCATCGCCCCAGCGATGGGGATGCAGAGGGCGACCGGGATGTGCCAGCGCTCATGCAGCCAGGCGGAGGCGAAGGCGCCGAAGCCGAAAAAGGCCGCATGGCCGATGCTGATCTGGCCGGTGAAGCCGACCAGGATGTTGAGGCCGAGCGCCGCTATGCCGAGCGTGCCGATGTTGATCAGCAAGCCAAGCTCGTATCGGCCAAGCAGGAACGGCAGCCCGCAAGCGAGGATCAAGCCGAGCAGCACGGCGCGACGGCTGTTCCGCGTCGGGAAGATCGTCATGTCTTCCCGATAGCTGCTGCGGTATTCCCCGGCGGGAGCGAGATCCATCAGACGCGCTCGATATTCTTGGTGCCGAATAGCCCATAGGGCTTGATCAGCAGGATGACGATGAGGGCGTAGAAGGGCGCGATGGTGACCATGTTGCCCCAGTTCAGCCAACCGGCGTCGAGATACTGCGCCCAGTTCTCCAGCACGCCGACGATCAGCCCGCCAAGCACCGCGCCGATGACGCTGTCGAGACCACCGAGGATCACCGCAGGGAAGACCTTGATGCCATAGACCGAAAGCGCCGAGGACACGCCGTTCACCACCCCCACCACCACACCGGCGACGGCCGATACAACGGCCGAAATCGCCCAGGACATGGCGAAGACCTTCGGCACGGAGATGCCGAGGGACTGCGCCACCTGCTGGTCGAAGGCCGTCGCCCGCATCGCCAGTCCATGCTTCGAGGCAGTGAAGAACCAAGCGAAACCCGCCATGATGAGCACGGAAATGCCGAGCGACATCAGGTAGGCCGTCTGTACCTCGAGCCCGAGCAGGTTCACCCGCTCCGTGCTGAAGATCGGCGGAAAGGGCTTGGCGAAAACGCCGAAGATCCACTTCATCAGCGCCTGGAAGAAGATGCCGAGGCCGATCGTCGCCATGATGACGCTGATGACCGGCTCGCCGATCAATGGCCGCAGCACCACCACCTGCAGGATCACCCCGAACAACGTCATAAAGGCGAGGGTGACAAGGAAGCCGGCCCAGAAGGGCATCTGCCATTCCGTCAGCAGCCACCAGCAGACCCAGGCGCCGACCAGCAGGAATTCGCCCTGAGCGAAATTCACCACCTGGCTCGCCTTGTAGATGAGCACGAAGCTCATCGCAACGACGCCGTATAGCGCACCGACGATGAGGCCGTTGAGCGTCAGTTGCAGCAGCAGCGTCCAGTCCATCGCTCTACTCCGCCGCCTGCGCCAGCGCCGGCGCATCCATCGAGACCACGCGCAAGGTGGTGCGGATGCGCTGCCGCGTGCCATCCTGGAAGGCGATGGTGGTGTCCACCGGAATGGCCTGCGCGCCGCCATAAAGAGCGGCGATGATGTCGGCATACTTCTCGTTGATGACGCCGCGGCGGACCTTGCGGGTGCGCGTCAATTCGTCGTCATCCGCATCCAGCTCCTTGTAGAGGAGCACGAAGTCGCGGATGCGCTGTGGCTCCGGCAGGGTGACGTTCACCCGGGCGACCTCGCCTCGAAGCAGCTCCAGCACCTGCTCCCGGGCGGAAAGGTCCGTGTAGGTGGTGAAGGCGATGCGGTTGCGCTCGGCCCATTTGGAGACGATGGGGAAGCGGATGCAGATCATTGCCGCCAGATGCGGCCGTCCATCGCCAAGCACCACGGCCTCGGCGACATAGGGACTGAATTTCAGCTTGTTCTCGATGTACTGAGGGCTGAAGCGGTCACCGCGGCTGGTGGTCGCGATGTCCTTGATGCGATCGATGACAACCAGATGGCCCGCCTTGTCGAAATATCCGGCATCGCCGGTATGCATCCAACCGTCCCGCACATCGCCCGGCTCGCCCTGACCGAGATAGCCGCAGAACATATTGGGGTGACGGGTGACGATCTCGCCGACGCCGTTATGGTCTGGCTGGTCGATGCGTATCTCGACGCTCTCATCGAAAGGCACGCCGACCGTGTCAAAATTCACATCCGCCGCCCGGTGGATGGTGTAGGCGCCAAGCAGCTCCGTTTGGCCGTAGAGCTGGCGCAGTGGCACGCCCATGGCAAGGAAGAAACGGAAGGTGTCCGGCCCGAGCGCGGCGCCGCCTGTCGCCGCCGAGCGTAGGTTGCTGAAGCCGAGCCGGTCGCGTAGCGCCCGAAAGAGCAACTGGTCGGCAAGCGTCGAGCGCTGGCCCCGGTCCAGCGCAGCCAGGCCGCGTTCCATACCGAGTTCGAACATGCGGCGCTTCAGCGGTGAGGCATCCATCACCCGCGCACGCACATCGGCGGCAATCTGCTCCCAGAGGCGCGGCGCGAAGAGGACGAAAGTCGGGCCGATCTCGCGGAAATCGGCCATCATCGTCTCGGGCTCCTCGACGAAGTTCACCTTCATCCGGGCCAGCAGGCCGAAGCCGAGGACGTAGATCTGCTCCATGATCCACGGCAGCGGCAGCACGGAAACGTACTCGTCCTCAGGCCCCTTGGGGTCGGCGCCGATATAGGAGGCGCAGTGGCGGATCAGCGCGCCGGACTGCAGCATGGCGAGCTTCGGCCGCGCGGTGGTGCCGGAGGTGGTGCAGAGGATTGCCACCTCCTCGCCACGCGTCGCCGCGACAAGCGCGGCATAGGCGCCGCCATCTGCCGCATGCGCCGCCTCGCCGCGCCGCACTAGCTCCTCGATCGGCATGAGGCGCGGATCGGCATGCTTCCGCATCCCGCGCGGGTCCATGTAGAGGATGTGGCGCAGCGCAGGCGCCCGGCCTTCGAGGTTGAGCAGCTTGTCGACCTGCTCCTCATCTTCGGCGATCACCGCTGCGGCGCGACTATGCTCGAGCAGGTAGGCGACCTCGTCATCCAGTGCATCGCGGTAGATACCGAGCGAGCGGGCGCCGATGGCATGGGTGGCGACTTCGCCCATTACCCAGTCCGGCCGATTGTCGCCGATCAGCCCGATCACATCGCCGGCGCCAAGTCCGAGTGCGCGCAGGCCGAGGGCGAAGCTCCGCGTCCGCGCCTCGACCTCCGCCCAGGTGAAGCTGCGCCAGATGCCGAAATGCTTCTCGCGCATCGCCACCTCCCGGCCCGCCACGGCGGCGTTACGGGAGAGCAGCTTCGGCAGGGTATCGGCCTCGCTCATGGGGCGAGCGCCTCCTCCGGCTCGCTGACGACCTCATCCGCCTCGCCGAGATAGGCGCGCCTGACATGCGGATCGGCGAGCACCTCCTGCGGCGATCCCTCGGCGATCTTCCTGCCGAAATCGAGGACCATGACGCGGTGCGAGATGTCCATCACCACGCCCATGTCGTGCTCGATCATCAACACGGTCATGCCCCATTCCTCGTTGAGGTCTAGGATGTAGCGGGCCATGTCCTCCTTCTCCTCGAGGTTCATCCCGGCCATCGGCTCGTCGAGGAGGATCAGCTTCGGACGCAGCGCAATAGCGCGGGCCAGTTCCACCCGCTTGCGCAAGCCATAGGAGAGCGTGCCGGCCGGCGCCTTCCGCACATGCTGAATCTCGAGGAAGTCGATGATCTCCTCGACCTCGCATCGGTGCGCGATCTCCTCGCGCTGCGCTCCGCCCAGCCAGTAAGGCATGCCGGTGAGGAAACCGTGCCGCATGAGGTGGTGGCGGCCGACCATGATGTTGTCGAGCACGCTCATATGGCCGAACAACGCCAGGTTCTGGAAAGTGCGGCCGATGCCGATGGCGGCGCGCTTGCGCGTCGGCAGGCGGGTGATGTCGGCGCCGTCGAAGCGGATGCGCCCTGAGGTCGGGCGGTAGCGGCCGGAGACGCAGTTGACCATGGAGGTCTTGCCGGCACCGTTCGGGCCGATGATCGAGAAGACCTCGCCGGCTTTCACCTCGAAGGAGACCTCGGTGAGCGCGCGCACGCCGCCGAAGCGCAGCGTCACACCCTCCGCGGCGAGAATCGCCATGCCGGGCTCAGCCATGATGCAGGCGATGAGGCGCAGTTGCGGCCACGATCGGTCCCTCCCCGGCGGGGTTGTATCCCCCGCTGCTAAACGAACATATGTTCGTTTATCGATTGACCGCAAGAGGTTTCGCGGCCCAGTTTGCGCCTGGGGAGGGAGTGGCGTCCACGAGATGGCACGCATCACAGGGTCGAATGGCGAACGCACGGCAGCCGCTATCCGTCAGGCGGCACTGCGCCTGATCCATGAGCGGGGCTTCGCCGCGATGAACCTGCGCGAACTGGCAGCCGCGGTCGGGATCAGCCCTGCCTCGCTCTACAACCACATGTCAACCAAGCAGAGCCTGCTCTTCGACCTGATGCTGGAGCACATGACGGCGCTGCTGGAACAGACGGATGCGGTGCTGTCCGCTGCCGGTACGGAGCCGCTGGCCCGGCTCGAGGCCTTCATCGGCCACCACGTCCTCTACCATCTGGAGCGTAAGCGCGAGGTCTACATCGCCAATTTCGAATTGCGCGCGCTTGATCCGGCCAATGCGGCACGAATCATCGGCATGCGCCATGACTACGAGGCGCGGCTGATTGACCTGTTGGAGGAGGGTGCGGCTACGGGCCTGCTGAGCCTCGGCGATGCGCGGATCAGCGCCTATGCGATGCTGGCCATGCTGACTGGAGTCTGCACCGGGTACCGGCCGGATGGGCGGCTGGGCCCCGCCGAGATCGTTGCACTTCATACGCGACTGGCGCTGGAGGGCATCCTCCGCCGAGTTTAGCGCAGCCCGTCCTGGCCGACGATCTCCGTCGTGGTCAGCCCGCCGATGCGCGGCATTGGCCGCCCTCCACCGGTCAGCGCCAGGCAGAGCAGGATTTCCCGCGCCCGTGGCGCATCCGGCACCCGCGCCTCGATGGCGTCGAAATGGCTGCGGACGAAGGCGGCGTCCTTGTGGCCGAGCGGCACGTCGATCGCGGTGCCCGGCCCACCTGCCTTCTTGGCCGAAGGGATCAGCGCCGGCCCCTTGCCGAGCGCGGCTCGGACCGGCGCCCCCATCTTCGGGTGCAGCAAGGCGGCGGCATGTTCGAGTTCGCCTGCCTCCCCCACCACGGCGGCCTTGCCGAAGCTCTCCACCTGCTCGCCCGGGATGCCGAGTGCGGCGATGGCGTGCTCCGCCAGCAGCGCCCCGAGCGTCTCGCCCTGGGCGACCAGTTCGGAGAGATCATCCATGTAACGGCCGGCGAAGGGGTTCTCGATGACGGCGCAGGCGACGGCGCGGCGGATCGGCCGAGGCAGGTCGCGCCCCATCTCCCGCCGCGTCTCGTCCAGCAGAACCACGAGCTTCCGGATCACCGCCCCCATTGTCTCAGGCCCTTCCCGCCAGATTGGCCAGCCGCGCGCCATGCCCGATGACGGCGCCGAGCGAGCCGAGATTGCGCCGGTCCGCCAGCGCCGCGACGGCCGCCAGCGGACGCCCTTCCTTCAACCGCGCGAAAGAATCTCCGATGGAGACCGAGAAGTGCAGCATGATGCTGGCGTCGCGGTAGCAATCGGTGGTGCAGGCTTGGCAACCATCGCGCATCACCTTGTCCGGGGTGAAGTCCCAGACCGAGGAGAGCGGCTCCTTCCAGTCCTCGCAGCGCCAGAGATCGTAATTCCAGTCCAGGTAAAAATACTTGTAGCCGGCATGGCAGATGAAGCGCTCGCCCTGGCCGGTGAGGCGGCGGCGCATATCGGCGATGGCGGCGCGCGGATTGTGCACCGGGATCACGCCACGAGCCTGCTCCACCCCGTCGAAGGCCGCCAGCAGCTCCGCCTGCGACATGTCGACCAGCTCGCTATCCTCGGAATAGACCAGGGAGGAGGAGCCGAGCGCCGCTTTCCGCGGATAGGAGAAGGTGACGGCGGCGAAGCCGAGTTCCTTCAGAAAGCGCCCGAGCGCGGCGTAGTCCTTGACCAGCCGGGTCATGGCGACGCTGGCGATTGGCGTCACGCCCTTGGCGGCAAGGCGGGTATTGGCTTCTTTGATACGGGTGCAGACGCCCCTCAGCCCACGATTCTCCTCATGCAGATGCGCATGCTCGCTGTCGATGGAGATGAAGAGCGTGGTGATGCCGGCCGCCGCCAAATCATCCACCTTGGGCGGCAGCAGCCAGCCATTGGTGACGAGGGTAGGCTGCGTGCCCTGCGCCGTCGCCTCGCGGGCCATGTCCAGGATCTTCGGGTGCAGCAGCGGCTCGCCGCCCATGAAGGTGACGAAGCGCACATTCGCCTGCTCGCGCAGCCGGGTCAGCGCGGCCGGGAAGCGCTCCGCATCCAGCCAACTCCGATGCTTCACGAAGCCCTTGTTGTGGGCGAAGTTGCAGAAGTCACAGGTGGCGTTGCACATATTGGTGACGGAGACGTTGCAGATCGCCGGCCCCCCGCGCGGCACCAGCCGCAGCAGGTCGAATACCCCCGATGTCTTGCTCGCCATCACCCATCCCTCGGTTCAACGGGACGCATAGACCCGGTTTCCGCCCGCTGCCAAGCGATAAGGCCGGGGAGTGACAGGCAGACCTCCCGCGTTCGCCTTACCAGGGCCACGGCGAGGGCCGTCGCGGCCGGCACGCCGACCAGCGCGGCGGCACCGATGATCGCCCCCTCCTGCACCGCCAGCGCCCCCGGCAGCATAAAGCCGACATTTCGCAGGGCCTGGGCGAGGCTCTCGATCACCAGCGCATCCGCGAGTGTGATAGGGTGACCGAGCAGCCAGAGCGCGCCGGCGATCTCGACCGCCCCGAGCAGCCAGGACAGGGTGTGCCATAGGGTCGCGGCCGCCAGCCGCGGCCAATCCGTATGCAGTTCGAGAATCGCCGCCTGCAACCCCCGCACCCAGCTGGGATCGATGGCCGGCCAGCGCCGGGCGAGTCGCCCGAGGCCGCGCTCCAGCAGCGTCAGCGGCAGCCGGCGTTGGAACAGCACCATGGCCCCTGCCCCAGCCAGCGCGATCCCGAAGCCCGCCGCGGCGAAGCCGAGCAGCCCTGGCCCATCCCCGACGCCCAGCAGCAGCGCGACGCCGGCCAGGGTGAAGAAGAGCTGCGACACCGCCTCGAGCGTCAGGTCAACGGTCGCTGTCGCCCCCGCCATCTGGCTGGAGACCCCATGCCGCGAGAGAAGCCGCGCCGCGGCCGCCTGGCCGACCAGCGCCCCGGCCGGCACCAGCGCGTTGGCCGATTCGCGGTACCAGCGGAGCTGCGCCATGACCAGGAAGGGCGGCCGCGCCGCGGGCGGCAGCAGCGCCCGCCAGGCGGCGGCCGTCAGCAGGATCTGCGGGATATGCACGGCAGCCGAGATGCCGACCGCCGCCGGCAGATCGGCCAGCACCGCCCCGAGCCCCGACAATTCGCCGGCATTGAGGGCGATCACCGCCCCCAGCGCCAGTACACCGAAGACCACCCCGTTGCGGAGACCCTGGCGCCAGCCGGAAATCAATGCCCGAGCGTCTCCGGGACCCGTTCGGCCGGCGGAGTGTTGCGGCTGCGCCCGCAGCGCATCGCTCCGTCGATCATGACGCCGCCAATGCCGGGGATGTCGCCGAGCTCCACGCTGTGCAGGAGGTCCCGCCCCGCCGTGTGCTGCGCCCGGTCGAGAAAGACGAGGTCGGCGGCCCGGCCGGCCTCGATCAGCCCGGCATCGAGATTGCGGATCCGCGCGGTATTGCCTGTCGCCATGGCGAAGGCCTGATCTGCCTTGATGCCGCCCAAGGAGGACAACAGCGATATCATCCGCAGGATGCCGAGCGGCTGCACTCCCGAGCCCGCCGGGCTGTCCGTGCCGAGGATCACTCGATGCAGCTGGCCGAGGTCACGCGCCGCCTGCACCGCGGCGATCGCCACCCGCTCATTGCCGTTATGGACGAGCTCGATGGCGCGGCTGCTCCGCTCGCAGAGCTCGCAGACATGCGCCTCCGGTAGGCTGGTATGGCCGCCATTGATGTGGCCGATGATGTCGGCATCCGCCTCCAGCACCGTATCCTTGTCGATCAGCCCGCTGCCTGGGATGGATGGGCCGCCGGTATGGATGGTGCTCTGGATGCCGTGCTTGCGGGCCCAGGCGACCATCTCCCGCGCCTCGTAGCCCGCCTTCACCGAGCCGAGGCCGACCTCGCCCAGCAAGGTAACGCCGGCAGCGGCGAGTTCGGCAAAATCGCTCTCCACCATCCCCTTCTCCAGCACCGGTGCGCCGGCCAGCACCTTCACCCCGGCCGGGCGGGCGTTGAAGAAGGCGCGCTGGGCGGTGATGGCCAGCGACTTCAGCCCGACGATGTCTTTCGGCCGCCCGGGCAGATGGACCTCGCCGGCCGAGATCATGGTGGTGACGCCGCCGTGGAGGTTGCTCTCGACCCAGCCCATCTGGTTCTGCCGCGGGGTCCAATCGCCGATCACCGGGTGGACATGGCTGTCGACCAGGCCGGGCGCGACCGCGCAGCCATGCGCGTCGATGACGGAGTCCGCCGCGCCACGCTCGGCCAGTTCCCGGGCCCGGCCCACGGCCGCGATCTTCCCGTCCTCGATCAGGATGGCATCGGCCTCGAGCACCGGCTTGGCGAGGTCGCCCGACAGCAGGAGCCCGATATTCCGCACCAGGATGCGGCCCTTCGCTGGACCCGACGCCTGTTCCACCGCCATGGCCTGATCCCCCATGCCCTTCCGGCACTCTAGCTCCGGTCCATTCGTAAGCCTAGAAACGAAATGCGACGTGGAGGCGGGGATGGAGGAGAGTGAGGACTACGTGCTGGAGGAGCAGATCGGCCACCTGCTACGCCGGGCCTATCAGCGCCACCTCGCCCTGTTCCAGAGCATCATGGGCGAGGATGGGCCGACCTCCATGCAATTTGCCGCCCTCCATATGCTGTGGCGGCGTGGTCCGCTCTCGCAGAACCTGCTCGGCCGGCTGCTGGCGATGGACCCGCCGACGGTGAAGGGCGTTGTCGCCCGGCTGATGGCACGTGGCCTGGTGGTGCGGGAGCGCGATCGTTCCGATGCCCGGATGCTGCTGGTGGCGCTGACGCCGGCGGCTCAAACCGCCCTGCCGGGCTGGGTCGAGAAGGCCAGGGCGGTGACCGCCGCCACCCTCGCGCCGCTGCCGCGGGATGAACAGGCGCGCGTCGGCGTCATCCTCCGCCGGATGGGATGATTCTCGTTGTGGCCGGGCAGCCGGGCTGGCAAACTCGTTAGTGACACAACAATCGGCAGGCCCGATGAGCACCGACCGCACCGCCCTGTTCGGCGCCCGTGAGGGCAATGAGGGCATCGTCCGCTGCGATGCCTGCCCCGTGCTGTGCCGCATCCGGCCCGGCCGCAGCGGCGCCTGCAGCCGCTACGCCAACCAGGACGGCACCCTCATCCGCACCGACCCGCTGGTGCTGATGCAGCGGACGGTCGAGGCAGGCGGCGAGACGGTGCCCTTCCTCGAAGGGTCGGAGGATTGGGCCGGCGGGCTCGCGCCGCGGGAGGAGATCTTCGTCTCCGCCATCGGTGCCGGCACCACATACCCGGACTACAAGCCGGCGCCCTTCATCGTCGGCTCCCGCCATGCCGGCGTCGATACCGTCACCGTCGTGACCGAGGGCATCTTCAGCTATTGTGGCCTCAAGGTGAAGATCGACACCGACCGCCACCTCGGCCCGGAGACGGCGGCCGTCCGCGTCGATGGCGAGCAGATCGGCCATGTCACCACCGCCGAATACGGCAGCCAGATGCTCAGCCTCGGAGGCGTGCGGCACCTGACCGGCGGCTCCAAGCGCGAGGGCAACGTCACCTGCGCCAGCATGCTGACGCTCTGCAGCAAGGGCGCGATCGAGGTCTCGATCGATGGCGGGGCGACGCTGGTGCTCCAGGCCGGTCAGGCGCCCATCGTCGATGGCGTGCCGGAGCGGCGTATGCGGGTGGGCTGCGGAAGTGCTGCCATCGGCATCTTCGCCCAGCAATGGCACGGGCATGTGGATGAGGTGATCGTGGTCGACGACCACATCACCGGCGTGCTCTCCGAGCATCAGGCCGGGAAATGCCTCGACGTGCCACCCACCGGCATCCGCGTCCGCGGCCGGCGCTCGACGCCCGGCCGCTACTTCCAGGTCGCGCATCCGGGGAATGGCTGGGGCGGGACGGATATCAAGGACCCGCTCGCCGTCATAGAGAGCATCGACCCGAAGACCGCCTGGCCCGGCCTCCGCCTGCTGATGACCAGCACGACGGGCGAAGACCACCTCTATGTCGAACTAGACGAGGCGCTGCGCCCCGTCCCGGTGCCGGCACCGCCCGCTGTGCTGAAGACCGTCGAGCGTATCGGCGAGAATTGCGAGCCTGCGATGACCTCAATACTGTTCATGGCCGGCGCCGGCGGTTCGCTGCGGGCGGGCGTCACCGAGAACCCGGTGCTGCTGACGCGGGAGGTTCAGCGCTCCCTCGTCCGCGTCACGATCGGCGGGGCACCCTGCACGCTCTGGCCGGGCGGCGGCATCACCGTCATGGCGGATGTGCTGCGGGTGCCGGACGGGGCCTTCGGCTATGTGCCGACACCGGCCCTCGTCGCGCCGATCGAGTTCACCCTCCGGGCCGACCTCTATGCCCGGCTCGGCGGGCATGTGGACCACGCCGTGCCCCTGGAGCGTTTACTGGCCGATTACGGCGAGGGAGCGCGGCGTGAGCCATGGGTCGACGGCAATCCCTGGCCGGCCGCGAACTGATCACAGCCCGGCCGATGCATGCGCAGGTCGCCGCCCTCCCCGATGGTCGCCTGCATCTGCAGGAAGGCCCGATCGACCTGGTGATCGGGCTCGAGGGCCCGCGCTCGGCCGTCGCCGACGCTACCACCCGTGCCATCGCCGCCTTCGAGGGATTGCTCGCCGGGTTGGTGGCGGAGCTGCCTTTGCTGCGCACACCTATCGGCCCCGACCGCCCGGTCCCGCACGGCCCCGTCGCCCGTCGCATGGCGGAGGCGGTCTGGCCCTTCCGTGCCGGTTTCATCACCCCGATGGCCGCCGTCGCCGGGGCCGTGGCGGAGGAGGTGCTGGCGGCCCTCGCCGAAGCGCCCGGCCTGACCGCAGCCTATGTGAATAATGGTGGCGACATCGCCCTCTTCCTCGCGCCGGGCGCCAGCCTGCGAATCGGCGTCGTCGCGCATCTGGCTCGCGTCGTGCCGGAAGCGCTGATCCGCCTTCGCGCCGAGGACCGGGTCCGTGGCATCGCCACCAGCGGCTGGCCTGGCCGCAGCTTCTCCCTTGGCATTGCCGATGCGGTGACGGTGCTGGCATGCAGCGCTGCGACCGCCGATGCCGCGGCGACCGTCATCGCCAATGCGGTGAATGCGGACCACCCGGCCATCCGCCGTGCGCCGGCTGCCTCGCTCGATCCAGACAACGATCTCGGCGAGCGGCTGGTGACGGTTGGTGTCGGGCCGTTGCCCGCCGAGGTGGCGGAGGCCGCGCTCGATGCCGGCGAGGCGCGGGCGGAGGCCTTGCTCTCGGCCGGGCTGATCGAGGGCGCCTCGCTGGTGCTCGGCGATGCCGTGCGCATCGTCGGCGCGACAGGGCTCATACCGAAAGATATTGCTCCCTGACGTCATCCGCCGCGAGCAACTGCGGCATGCTGCCGCTCCAGCGGATGCGACCTTTCTCGATGATGGTCGCCCGGTCGCTGACGAGTTGCGCGAAATGCAGGTTCTGCTCGGAAAGGAGGATGGAGAGCCCCTCCGACTTCAGCGCCCGGATCGCCTCCGCCATGCGCTCGATAACCACGGGCGCCAGACCCTCGCTCGGCTCGTCGAGCAGGATCAGCCGCGGATTGCCCATCAACGTGCGGGCGATGGTGAGCATCTGCTGCTCGCCGCCGCTCATCCGCCCGCCGGGCCGGTCCTGCATGGCACCGAGGCTGGGGAAGAGGGCGAAGAGCCGCTCCGGCGTCCAGGGCCGCAGCCCCGCGGTCGGCGGTCGACGTCCGACCTCCAGATTCTCCAGCACCGAAAGCTCGGTGAAGATTCGCCGCTCCTCCGGCACATAGCCAAGGCCAAGGCGGGCGATCTCGAAGGGCTCGCGCCCGGCGATCTCGGCGCCGGCGAAGCGCACGCGGCCGGCGGCGGGCGGGACGAGGCCCATGATCGCCTTCATCGTCGTGCTCTTGCCCGCGCCGTTGCGGCCTAGCAGCACGACCACCTCGCCGGCGCCGACATCGAGCGCAACATCGTCGAGGATATGCGCCCGCCCGTAATAGGCCGAAAGGCCCGCCACGCTGAGCATCAATGCGCTCCCGTCACCGCACCGGAGCCGAGATAGACTTCCCGCACTCTTGGGTCGGCCCTCACCACCGCCGGCGCGCCCTTGGCGATCAGCCGGCCGCGGTCGAGCACCAGGATACGATCGGCATGGCTGAAGACCACATCCATGTCATGCTCGGTGAAGAGCACGGCGATGCCGCTTTCCCGCGCGATCTGCGCCGTCAGCGCCATCAGGGAGACTCGCTCCTGCGGCGCCATCCCCGCGGTCGGCTCATCCATCAGCAGCAGCTTCGGCTCGTTGGCCAGCGCGATGGCGAGCTCCACCCGCTTGAGGTCGCCATAGGCGAGGATGCCGCAGGGCCGCGCCGCCTGGTCGGCCATCCCGAGCCGCTCCAGCAGCGCCCGCGCCGGCGCCGCATCCATCCGCGCCACCGGCCGCCAGAGTCCACCGAGGCGGCGATGGTGCGAGAGCAGCGCCATCTGGACATTCTCCAGCACCGTCATGGAGCCGAAGGTCGCGGTGATTTGGAAGGTCCGCCCGACGCCCAGCCGCCAGACCTGCCGCGGTGCCAGCCCGGTGATGTCCTGACCCAGCAGCCGCACCGCGCCGGCATCAGGCCTGAGCTGCCCGTTCAGCATGTTGAAGCAGGTGGACTTGCCAGCGCCGTTCGGCCCGATCAGCGCCAGCATCTCGCCCGGGGCCACGGAAAAGGAGACGCCCTGCACCGCACGCACGCCGCCGAAGCTCTTCTCAAGCCCCGTAACCTCAAGCGTCGCCATGGCGAGCCTCCCAGCGCGCCCGGGTAGCCCCGGCCAGCCCCTGCGGGAAGAACAGCACCAGCAGCACGATGACCGCGCCGAGGATGAGCCGCCAGAGATCGGTGAGCCTGACCAGTTGCTCCTGCAGCCCGGTGAAGGCGAGCGCCCCGATGATCGGGCCGGACAGCGTCTGCACCCCGCCGAGCAGCACCATCAGCAACGCATCGACGCTGCGCGGAATGCCCATATAGGTCGGGAAGACGCTGCCCTTGCCATAGGCGAACAACCCACCCGCGATACCAGCCGCCGCCGCCGCCAGGGCGAAGCCGAGCCAGCGGATGCGGAAGGCGTCGATGCCGATCGCCTCGGCGCGCAAGGCGCTGTCCCGCTGCGCCCGCAGCGCATAACCGAAGGGCGCATGCACGACGCGCCGCAGCAGCAGCGTCGCCCCAAGGCAGAGCGCCAGCGCTAGGTAATAGAAGACAAGCTTCGGCGCCGCCCAGGCATCCGGCCAGACGCCGAGGATGCCGTTGTCGCCCCCCGTCACCTCCACCCACTGGAAGGCGACCGACCAGGCGATCTGCGCGAAGGCCAGCGTCAGCATCGCCGCATAGACGCCGGAGAGACGGACGCAGAAATAGCCGAACACCAGGCCGAAGACGCCCGCCGCCAGCGGCGCCAGGGCCAACCCGGCCAGCATCGGCGCACCGAGCCATTGCGCCGCCAGCGCCGCCCCATAGGCGCCAAGGCCGAAATAGGCCGCATGGCCGAAGCTCGCCATCCCGCCCGGCCCCATGATGAGATGCAGGCTGGCGGCGAAGAGCACGGCGGTGGCCAGCTCCGTCAGCACGGAGATGGCGTAATCGCCGAGGAAGGGCGGCACCACGACCGCCAGGCCGAGCGCGGCGAGCGCCAGCCAGCGCAGCGCAGCGGGCGCCGGGCCGATCACCGGTTCCGCACTCCCTTGCCCGCCTCGCGCCGCCGCCTCCGGCTTGCCGAGCAGCCCATGCGGCCGCACCACCAGCACCAGCGCCATGACGAGGAAGACGAGCACCAGCGTGATCTTCGGCACGATCAGGATGCCGAAGGCATGCAGCTCCCCGATCAGCAGCGCCGCCAGCGCCGCGCCTGTCAGGCTGCCAAGCCCACCCACCACCACCACCACGAAAGCCTCGGTGATAATGGAAAGGTCCATATGCAGGTTGACGCTCTCCCGCGGCAGCTGCAGCGCCCCGCCGAGGCCTGCCAGCAGGCTGCCGAGGAAGAACACGGACGTGAACAGCATGCGCTGGTTCACGCCGAGCGCGCCGACCATCTCGCGGTCCTGCGTCGCCGCCCGCACCAGCGTGCCCCAGCGCGTGCGGCGGAAGAGCAGCACCAGCAGCCCGAGCACCACCGGCCCGACGCCGATCAGGAACAGCTCATAGAGTGGAAAGCGCAGCCCGAGGATCTCGGCGCTGCCGCGCAGTCCCGGTGCGCGTGGGCCGAGCAGGTCCTGCGCGCCCCAGATCATCTGCGTCAGCTCCTGCACGATGAGCACGACGCCAAAGGTGGCAAGCAACTGGAACAGCTCCGGCGCCCGGTAGATCCGACGCAGGAGCAGCATCTCGACCGCCAGCCCGATCAATCCGACCAGCACCGCCGCCCCAATCACTCCACCCCAGAAGCCGAGATGGCCGCGCGGCAGATGGGTGACGAGGGTGTAAGCGAGGTACGCACCCAACATGTAGAAGGAGCCATGGGCGAAATTCACCACCCGGCTGACGCCGAAGATGACCGTGAGGCCCGAGGCCACGAGGAAGAGCGAGGAAGCGCTCGCCAGGCCGCTCAGGGCCTGGAGGACCAGGTTCTCCAAGGCGGCCTGCGTCAGGCCTGGGGCCGCAACGTCCGGACGACGTCATCCGCGGGCAGGTAGTCCTTGCCATCGGCATAGCGCCAATCGGCCATAGCACCCTTGCCGTTCTTCAGCACGGTACGGCCGACGAAGGCGCCCATGGTGGATTGGTGGTCAATGGCGCGGAACTGCACTGGGCCAAGCACAGACTGGAATTGCAGGCCGGCCATGCCATCGACCAGCCCCTCGGTCTCGAGCGACGGCGACTTCTTCAGCAGCGCCGCGATCGCCATCACCGTGTCATAGCCGACGACGCTGCCGAGACGCGGATAGTCGTTCCAGCGGCGGCGATAGGCCTCGCGGAAAGGCGTATGAGCTGGCGTGTCGATCTGCTCCCAGGGATAACCGGTGACGATCCAGCCCTCGGGCGCCTCGTCGCCGAGCGGGTCGAGATATTCCGGCTCGCCGGTCAGCAGGGAGACGACACGGCGCCGTTCGAACAGCCCGCGGGTCGAGCCCTGACGCACGAAATTGGTGAGGTCGGCGCCGAAGGTGACGTTGAAGATCGCCTCCGGATTGGCCGCAGCCAGGGCCTGCACCGTCGCGCCGGCATCGATGCGGCCGAGCGCCGGGAATTGCTCGGCGACGAACTGCACATCCGGCCTGGCGCGGCCCAGCAGCTCCTTGAACCAGCGCACGGCGGACTGGCCATACTCATAGTTGGGCGCGACCGTTGCCCAGCGCTTCACGGGAAGCTTCGCCGCCTCCTCCACCAGCATGGCCGATTGCATATAGGTGCTGGCACGCAGCCTGAAGGTATACCGGTTGCCCTTGCTCCAGACGAGCGCATCGGTCAGCGGCTCGCTGGCGACGAAAAGCTTCTTGTTCTGGTTGGCGAAGTCGCCGAGCGCCAATCCGACATTGGAGAGGAAGCCGCCGGCCAGCAGGGTGACCTTCTCGGCATTCACCAACTCCCCGGCGAGGCGGACGGCATCCTCGGGCCGGCCGGCATCGTCGCGGAAGACCGTCTCGATCCTGCGGCCATTGATCCCGCCGGCGGCGTTCACCTGCTCCTGCGCCAGCGTCCAGGCATTGCGGTAGGGCTGCAGGAAGGCGGGCTGGGCGCTGTAGCTGTTGATCTCGCCAATGCGGATCGGCTCGCCCTGAGCTCGGGCGATGCCCGGCGCCGCCAATGCCGCCATGCCGGCACCCGCCAGAATATGGCGGCGTCCGATCGCCCGTTCCATCATGAAGCCCCCGGTCTCGCTGCGACTGCGAAGGCGATATGGAACCGCAATATCCGTTATCGTGCAAACGATTTTCGCGGCCCCGTCGCGCTTGAACGCATCTCGCGGAGGCGAATGGGGCGCCTTCCGGCGCCCCGGACCCGTTAGGCAGCCGCGACGAGGCCGCCGGTCTCCGACAGATAGCGGACGTAATGGTCGGCATCGCCGAACATCGCGTCGTTCACCGTCAGCCGCTTGAAGTAATGGCCGGCGGCGTATTCGATGGTCATGGCGATGCCGCCATGCAGCTGGATGCTCTGCTGGCCGACGAAGCGCGCCGAGCGGCCGATCTGCACCTTCACCGCAGCCATCGCCTTGCGACGCTCCGCCGGGTTGCGCTCGGCGGCCGACATGGCGGCGAAGTAGGACATGGAGCGCGACTGCTCCAGCGCGACAAGCATGTCCGCGGCGCGATGCTGCAGCGCCTGGAAGCTGCCGATGGGTCTGCCGAACTGCTGGCGCGTCTTCATGTAGTCGATGGTCATGTCATGCGCCGCCTGCATGGCGCCGACCGCCTCGCCGGCGAGCGCGGCTATGCACTCATCGACCACCTGATCGACCAGCGGCAGCCCGTCCTCCGGATTGCCGAGGACCGCGACCGCCCGTGCGCCGGAGAACTCGACCTCAGCCGCCCGCTGCCCATCGACGGTGCGGTAGCCGCGCCGCTCCACGCCTGGTCCCTTGGCATCGACGAGGAAGACGCCGATGCCCTTGTGGTCGCGCTGGCCGCCGGCGGTGCGGGCGGTAACGATCAGCCGGTCGGCGCTGTCGCCATGCACCACATAGCCCTTGCGGCCATTGATGACCCAGCCATCGCCATCCTTCTTCGCTGTCGTTGCCACGTCGAACAGGTCGTAGCGCGACTGCCGCTCCACCTGGGCGAAGGCCAGGAGCATCTCGCCCGAGGCGACCTGCGGCACCAGCTCGTTGCGCAATTCCTGCGAGGCGCCGTGGCGGAGAAAGCCGCCGCCGATGACGACGGTGCTCATCCAAGGCTCGAGCGTGATGTAGCGCCCGATCTGCTCGGCGACGATCAGCGTCTCGACGGGTCCGCCGCCGAAGCCGCCCTCATCCTCGCCGAAAGGCAGGCCGAGCAGCCCGAGCTCGGCATACTGTGACCAGACCTCGCGGCTCCAGCCATCGGCCGACTTCATATAGGCCTTGCGCTGCTCGAAGCCGTATTTGTCGCCGAGCAGCCGGGCCACGCTGTCCTGCAGCAGGCGCTGCTCTTCCGTCAGGTCGAAGTCCATGTTCCCTCAGAGCCCCAGGAAGGCTTTGGCCATGATGTTGCGCTGGATCTCGTTCGATCCGCCGTAGATGCTCTGCTTGCGCCAATTGAAGTAGACGCCGGCCAGGCCGAAGGCCCAATCGGGCGCGACATCAACCTCGTTGCTGCCCTCCTCCTCGTCCGGGTCGCCATCCGCCCAGGCATAGGGACCGGCCGCCTTCATCAGCAGCTCGGAGCACATCTGCTGGATCTCGGTGCCCTTGATCTTGAGGACCGAAGTGGCCGGATCGGGCTTCTTGTCCTTCCGCTTGGACTCAGTGGCGATGACGCGCATGACGGTCATCTCGAGCGCCTTCAGCTCGACCTCTATCTCCGTCACCTTGCGGCGGAAATCGGGGTCCTCCATCAGCGGCCGGCCGCCGTCCATGCTCTCCTGGGCGATGACCTTCAGCCGGCGGATGCGCTCGCGCGAGGCACCGACGCGGGCTTGGCCGAAGCGCTCATTACCGAGCAGGAATTTCGCGCAGTCCCAGCCGCGGTTCTCCTCGCCGACGAGGTTCTCCGCCGGGATCTTCACGTCGTCGAAGAAGACCTCGTTCACCTCATGCCCGCCCTCTATGGTGATGATCGGGCGGACCGTGATGCCGGGCGTCTTCATGTCGCAAAGCAGGAAGGAGATGCCCTCCTGCTTCTTCGCGTTCGGGTCGGTGCGAACCAGGAGGAAGATCCAGTCCGCATGCTGGGCAAGCGTCGTCCAGGTCTTCTGCCCGTTGACGATGTAATGGTCGCCCTCGCGCACCGCCCGCGTCTTGAGCCCGGCGAGATCGGAGCCGGCGCCCGGCTCGGAGAAGCCCTGGCACCACCAATCATCGAGGTTCAGCATGCGGGGCAGGTACTTTTTCTTCTGCTCCTCGGTGCCGAATTCGATGATGACCGGCCCGCACATGTTGATGTTGAAGCCGAGCGGCGAGGGTGCCGGCGCCTGCTGCAGCTCCTCGCGGAAGATATAGCGCTGCGCGAGCGTCCAGCCCGGGCCGCCATGCTCCTTTGGCCATTCCGGCGCGGCCCAGCCGCGGGCGTTCAGCTTGCGCTGCCAGTCCACCACCTGCTGCTTGGTGGGCGAGCGGCCTGCGACCATGCGTTCGCGCGTCTCGGCCGGCAGCTCCTTGGCGATGAAATCGCGGACTTCCTGGCGGAAGGCGATTTCCTCATCGGTGAAGCGGAGGTCCATCGGGTCTCTCCTTTTTGTTCTCGGTTCAGGCGGCACGCTTGAGGGTGGCGAAGCTGCCGCCCTCGGCGGCCAGTTTCTCGATCAGGGCACAGGGCTGCAGGTTGCGGTCGCCGGTCGCCTCGGCATAGTGCGCCAGCTTGTCGCGCACCGCCTTCAGCCCCATCCGGTCCGCCCAGAACATCGGCCCGCCACGGAAGGCCGGCCAGCCGAAGCCGTTAACGAAGATCACGTCGATATCGATGGGCCGCGAGGCAACGCCCTCCTCCAGGATGCGCGCACCCTCGTTCACCATCGGCAGCAGCAGTCGCTCGAGGATTTCCTGGTCCTCAATCTTCCGCCGCCGCACCTGCATCTTCTCGGCGGTGTCGAGGATGATCTGTTCGACCTCCTTCGAGGGGATGCGCTTGCGGTTCTCGTCGTAGTCGTAATAGCCCTTGGACGTCTTCTGCCCAAGCCGGCCCGCGGCCACCACCGCATCCGCGATCGGCGCCACCGTGCCGCGTGCCTTGCGCACCGCCGCGCCGATATCGAGCCCGGCGAGGTCACCCGTCGCCAGCGGCCCCATGGCCATGCCGTAGCCCTCCATGACGCGGTCGATATCCTGCGGCAGGCAGCCTTCCAGCAACAGCTTCTCCACCTGCGGACCGCGCTTCCCCGTCATCCGATTGCCGACGAAGCCATCGCAATTGCCGACCAGCACCGGCAGCTTGCCGATCCGCTTGCCGACCTCGGTCGCCGTGGCGATCGCCGTCGCATTGGTCGCCGAGCCCCGCACATTCTCCAGCAGCCGCATGACATTGGCCGGGCTGAAGAAGTGCATCCCGATGACCAGTTCCGGCCGCGTCGTCGCGGAGGCAATCCCGTCGATATCGAGCGTCGAGGTGTTCGAGGCGAGCACCACGCCCGGCCGTGCCGCCTTGTCGAGCCGCGCGAAGACCTCCTTCTTCACCTCCATATTCTCGAAGACGGCCTCGATGACGAGATCCGCCTCGCCCACCGCCTTCTCGAAATCCGTCGTGCCGCTGAGCAGCGCGCGCCGCTTCTCATACTCCGCCGGGGATAGCCGACCGCTCTTGACGGTGCGCTCCCAATTCGCCTCGCAGCGCTTCAGCCCCTTCTCCAACGCCTCCGCGGAGGTCTCGACGATCGTCACCGGCAGGCCGAAATTTACCGCCGACATGGCGATGCCGCCGCCCATGGTCCCGCCGCCGATGACCACCAGCTTGTTGACCGTCAGCCCCTTGGCATCCGCTGGCAGGTCCGGCACGCGCTGCGCCTCGCGCTCGCCGAAGAAGATGTGGCGCAACGCCTGGCTCTGCTCTCCGGCGACGAGGCGCTGGAACTGGTCGCGCTCCACCTTCAGCCCCTCCTCGAAGGGCATGGTGAAGGCGGCGCGCACCGCCTCGACGCAGCCGAGCGGGCTCTCCTGCCCGCGGGTCCGCGCCGTCAGCGGCTTCACCGCCGCATCGAAGGCCGCGGCGTCATAGCTGGCGATCTTGTCGGTGCGGTTGCGGGCCAGGGTGAAGCTGCGCCCGGCGTTGGCCCGCGCCCACTCCACCGCCGCCTTCTCCAGCGGCCCATCGACCACGGCATCGACGAAGCCGAGCTTCACCGCCTGCTCGGCCGTGACCGGCTCGCCGCCGACGATGATCTTCAGCGCCTCGAGCCCGATCAGCCGCGGCAGCCTTTGCGTGCCGCCGGCACCGGGGACGAAGCCGCGCTTGACCTCCGGCAGCCCGACCTGTGCCCCGGCTGCGGCGACGCGGGCATGGCAGGCCAGCGCCAGCTCCAGCCCGCCGCCCAACGCATTGCCGTGGATCGCCGCCACCACCGGCACCGGCGAGGCCTCGATCGCATCGAAAACATCGGGCAGCGAGGGGGGAACCCGCGGCTTGCCGAACTCGGTCATCTCCGCGCCAGCGCTGAAATTCCGCCCGGAGCCGATGATGACAACCGCCTTGGCCCCGGCCGAAGCCTTCAACCCCTCCAGCAGGCCGGCACGCACCTCCGTCCGCAATGTGTTCACCGGCGCATTGGCGATGCGCAGGACATGCACATCCCCGTCCCGGGCGTGCTCGACGAATCGGGGCGCTTCGGCCATGGGGCGTTCCTCGTTCTTGGTCATGACTGGCCGCGCATCCTGTTGCCCGGCCCCTCCCCCTGTCAACGGGGACCGATAGCAGGCTAACTGCCGATGGCGCCGGCTTGCTGCAACCCGGTATAGAGCAATGCCACCACCGCCATCACGGCATAAGGGCTGGCTCCCCGCAACAGCGCGATGGTGCAGAGCGCGAGCGTCACCATCTCCAGCCAGCCAGCGCCATCTGCCTGAAGCAGCGCATAGACTCCAGCGAAGATGAGCCCGACCGCGACCGGCGCCAGCCCACGCTCGATCATCCGGCGCGCCGGGCTGTCCCCCCGCCTCCGCCACCAGTGCCCGACCGCCAGCAGCAGGCAGGAGGACGGCACATAGAGGCCGAGCGCCCCCGCCAGCGCGCCGAGGAATCCAGCCGCCTGCCAGCCCACCAGGGCGCAGATCAGCGAGCCCGGCCCCGGCGCCGCCCGCGAGATGGCGAAGAGGTCGGTGAACTGCCCGGCCGACATCCAGCCATGCACATCGACGGCCTGGCGCTGCATCTCCGCGAAGATGGATGGCCCACCGCCGAGCGAGACCAGCGAGAGCGGCGCGAAGACCAGCAGCAGCGCAACCAGCCGCTCAGCCACGCGCGCGTCCCCCTGCCCAGGCGAGGGCGATGCTGGCCGGAATCAGCACTGCCACCACCGGGATCATCGGCCAGCGCAGCAAGCCTATGGTGATGAAGGTCACCGCCACCACTACCCAGGACGAAAGGTCCCGAATCCGCCGCGCAGTCCGGAGCCCCGTCGCCAGCGAATTCGCCAACCCCGCCGCCGCCACGCCCCCAAGCACCACGGCGAAGCCAGCAACCCCGGTTCCCCAGCTATAGAGCAACGCGAGGCCAAGGATGACGACGAATGGCGGCCCGAGGATGCCGATAAAGGCCATCGCCGCCCCCGGCACGCCACGCAATTGCTGGCCGATATAGAGAGCGAGGTTCACGCTGTTCGGTCCCGGCAGGACCTGGCCCAGGGCGACGCCGGCAAGGAAGCCCTCTTCACTCATCCAACGCCGCCGTTCGACGATCTCGCGGTGCATCCAGCCGGCGAGACCGCCACCGAAGCTCGCCAGGCCCATGGCGGTGAAGACGCGCAGGATGTCGGGCAGACTGGCCTGCGGCGGATCCGGTTCAGGCACCACATCCCCCGATGGTTGCGCCAGGCAGTGTTCCGCCCTTCGCCGCCGCTGTCGAGGCCGCTGCCTTTCCCGGCGCCCGCTGGGTCGCCAGCGCGCCGGGCACAAGCCAACGGCCGCGCCTGGGCCATCCGCCTGCCCTCGCCTCTGATGAAGGGGCCGAATCATCCAAGATCGAAGCAAGCGAAGGTCGCACGAAGTGCCGAGCCGCAGAACGGCGCCGCAGGAGAACGGGGATGAACGGAGCAGGCCAGCACACGGAACAGCGCGGCCAGACGCGATGCGACCCGGGCCGTAGCCGGCCTGGCCCTTGTCCTGCCGGCTTCACCCCTGGCACAGAACAGCCGGCAATCTCCCTACATTGAAAGAAATGCGACGATGAGCCAGGACACCATCACCACCCAGGACGGCACCCGGATTTTCTACAAGGACTGGGGATCAGGCCAGCCCATCGTCTTCCACCACGGCTGGCCGCTCAGCAGCGACGACTGGGACGCCCAGATGCTGTTCTTCCTGTCCAAGGGCTTCCGCGTCATCGCCCATGACCGCCGCGGCCATGGCCGGTCCAGCCAGACGGACAAGGGCCACGAGATGGACACCTACGCCGCGGATGTTGCGGCGCTCGCCGCGCATCTCGATTTGAAGGGCGCCATCCATGTCGGCCATTCCACTGGCGGAGGCGAGGTTGCCCGCTATGTCGCCCGCCACGGCGGCAACGGCCGCGTGGCGAAGGCCGTGCTGATCGGCGCCGTGCCGCCGATCATGCTGAAGACGGCGGCCAATCCCGGCGGCCTGCCGATCGAGGTCTTCGACGGCTTTCGAAGGGCCCTCGCCGCCAACCGCGCACAGTTCTTTCGCGACGTGCCGTCCGGCCCCTTCTACGGCTTCAACCGGCCGGGCGTGGAAACCATCCCGGGCGTGGTCAACAATTGGTGGCGCCAGGGCATGATGGGCGGCGCCAAGGCCCATTACGACTGCATCAAGGCCTTCTCCGAGACGGACTTCACGGAGGACCTGCGGCGCATCCAGGTGCCGACGCTGGTGATGCACGGCGAGGACGATCAGATCGTGCCCATCGCGGATTCGGCCCCGCTCTCTGCCAAATTGCTGCCGCATGCCACGCTGAAGACCTATCCCGGCCTCCCGCATGGCATGGCCACCACGCACGCCGATGTGATTAACGCCGACCTGCTCGCCTTCATCACGGGCTGAGCCTAGCGCATGCTGCGGCCTCCCATGCCGGAAGCCGCAGCATTGGGCGCAGGCGGGGCGCTGCTGCGGCTGATCCGCCTATTGCCCCAACCGGTCGCCCTCTCATTGCCATGACGGCGCCCCAGTCTCGCCCCGTCCGCGATGGTTGATGCAGCCTTCCCGGCTGACGCGCGTTGCGAGGGCGGATCGGAGATTGATGAGAATGAGACCGAGGCTTTGGCTGGCGGCCCTGGCGGCACTTCCACTCGGGGCCTGCGTGCAAGTTGAACCGGCCCCCTATTACGGCGCGCCAGCCTCCAGCACGGCGGCTGGCGCGGTGACCGGCGCGGCGGCGGGTGGCCTTCTCGGCGCGGTGCTCGGCCAAGGCGGCGGGGCGATCGTAGGCGGGGCCGCGGCGGGTGCGCTGGTCGGCGGGCTCATCGGAAACTCCGCGGATCGACGGGGCGAGGCAGCCGCGCAGGGCTATTACGCTCCGCCGCAATACCAGCCGCAGCCCTATGCCGACCCCTATGGCCGGCCCTATGAGGAGCAGGCACCGCGAGGCTGGTAGCCGGCACGCTTCCCCCTGGCGCTGCCCATCGGCATGATCCTCGGCAAAACGAGACGCGGGAGGATCGTCCATGCACAGGCGCCAATTGCTGGCAGCTGCCGCCGCACTGCCCGTCCTAGCCCAGGCGCAGCCGGCATGGCCCAGCCGGCCGATCCGCCTGATCGTCCCCTTCCCGCCCGGCGGCCCGAACGACATCATTGCCCGGCTTTACGCCCAGCCGCTCACCGCCACGCTCGGCCAGCCGGTGGTGATCGAGAACAGACCCGGCGCGGGCGGCGTCCTCGGCGTCGACGCAGCGGCCAAGGCGCCGCCAGACGGGCATAGCCTGGTGCTGACCAGCAGCGGCGCACTGGTCATCATCCCGCACGTCACCAATACGGTGCCCTACAATGTCCCGCAGGACCTGACCCCGGTCAGCATCGTCACCCTGGTGCCGGAGGCGCTTGTGGTCGCTCCGAGCCTTGGCGTGACCGACCTCGCCGGATTGCGGGCATTGGCGAGGCGGCCCGGCACGCATCTCGCCATCGGCACCGCAGGTGCAGCCGGCATTTCCCATCTCGCTGCCGAGATGTTGCGGCTGAAAAGTGGAATGGAGCTTACCGTCGTCCCTTATCGCGGTGCGGCGCCGGCAGTGACGGATTTGCTCGGCGGCCAGATCCAGCTGCTATTCGCCGATTTGCCCGTTGTGCTGCCGCATCTGCGGAGCGGCGCCCTGCGCGCCCTGATGCTGGCCAGCACCCGCCGCAGCCCTGCCCTCCCCAATCTTCCGACCACAGCCGAGGCCGGCTTGCCGGAAGTGCTGGCCGACAATTGGTACAGCCTGCTCGGCCCCGCCGGCCTGCCTGTCACCGTCGTGGAGCGGCTCTCCGCCGCGCTGAAGGAGGCGAGCGAGGTGCCTGCGGTGCGGGACAGCCTCCGCGAACAGGGCGCCACTGCACATTGGACCAGCCCCGAGGCCTTCGCCGCCACCATCGCCGAGGAGTCGGCCCGTTGGCGGCGCGTCGCCGAGGCCGCGCATATCAGGCTCGACTGAATCTCGTCCGATCGGAGTTTGCCCTAGCCGGGCCGCTTCCCCGACTCACCCGCCACCGCTCGCGGCTGCACCACTCCACCGAGATCGCCGAGCGCCCGAGCCAGCATCGCCGCCCCCATGGGTGGCACGAATATCTGCGTCATCGCCGCCGCCGCATGGCGGAACTGCAGGAGGATGCGGCCATCCTCGGCGACGCTCGCCATGCAGCCAGTGGTGTCGAGCGGCGGCCGATCAGCCGGAACGATGGCGGTGCGCAGGGCATCGCCCCGCTCGATCCGCTGGCGGTGCGCGTCATCCGCACCGGAGCGCAGATTGAGCAACAGGCGCTCTGCCAAGAGCAAGGGGATTGTGAGGCCGAGCGGTCCTGCCGCCGTTTCCAGTACGATGCGGACTCCATCCGCATCTGCCACCACCTCGTCCGAGACGCCGATGACTGGGTGGTCGCTCATTGTGATGTTCCGGACTTGCAAATTATTGGCCAAGCAGGATGCGCTTCGGCTCCCGCTTCGATCCAGTCTTAAAGTTGTGTGAACGGCCCGGGTTTCACAGGCCACGTCAATGGTGAGCCGGGTGGGATTCGAACCCACGGCCACGAGATTAAAAGTCCCGTGCTCTACCAGCTGAGCTACCGGCTCACAGGCGCCCATCAATGAGACGGGCGCCCCCAAAACCCCGAGGACGCCCGCCTGTCAAGTCTCAAGCGGCAGCGGGGGCATCTGCGGCGATGCTCGCCTTGATCAGCTTGTCCGGCCCCTGGACCATGCCGTTGCCGCCGGAGCCACGCTTGATCTTGTCCACCGCCTCCATGCCAGAGACGACGCGGCCCCAAATCGTGTACTGACCGTCGAGGCTCGGCGCCGGCCCGAACATGATGAAGAACTGGCTGTTCGCGCTGTCCGGGTTGCTGGTCCGCGCCATGCCGCAGGTGCCGCGCACGAAGCGCGCCTTGGCCGGCGGCGAGAATTCGGCCGGCAGGTCCGCATGGCCAGCATCCCGCGCGCCACCCGTGCCGGTGCCGGTCGGGTCGCCGCCCTGAGCCATGAAGCCCTCGATGACGCGATGGAAGGGCGTGCCGTCATAGAAGCCGGCGCGCACCAGCGTCTTGATCCGCTCCACATGCTGCGGCGCCAGGTCGGGCCGCAGCTCGATCGTCACCTTGCCGTCCTTCAGCTCGAGGATCAGCGTGTTCTCCAGCGCCGGATCGGGCGTGGCGGCGGCGGGGGCCGCGGCGGCCTCGCCGATCGGGGGTTCGCCGGGGATCTGGGCGGGGCTGCCGGCTTCGTCGCTCATGGCTCTACTCCTCGAAAACTGTGTCAGGCGGTGACGATGCGAGCGCGGATCAGCTTGTCCGGGTTCTGCACGATCCCGTTGCCGCCGCTGCCCCGCTTGATCTTGTCGACCGCATCCATCCCGGCGACCACCTTGCCCCAGATCGTGTACTGGTTGTCGAGGCTCGGCGCCGGGGCGAACATGATGAAGAACTGGCTGTTCGCGCTGTTCGGGCTGCTGCTGCGCGCCATGCCGCAGGTGCCGCGCAGGAAGCGGTACTTGTTGGTGAACTCGGCCGGCAGGTCGGGCAGGTCCCGCGCCCCGCCCGTGCCGGTGCCGGTCGGGTCGCCGCCCTGAGCCATGAAACCCTCGATCACCCGATGGAAGGGCGTGCCGTCGTAGAAGCCGCGGCGGACCAGCAGCTTGACCCGCTCGACATGCTTCGACGCTACATCAGGCAGGAACTGGATGGTGACATTGCCGTCCTTCAGCTCAAGCTGCAGCCGCTCCTCGGCTTGCGCCAGGGCGGGGGCTGCGAGGCTGCTGGTCGTGGCGAGGGCAGCAAACCCGGCCAGGTCGCGTCGGCGCATTCTTTTCTCCCCAATGAAGCCAGTCGGGCTCAGCCGGCCTGAAATTCCTGGATCCGGACCAGGGTCCGTTCCAGCACCCGCGGCGGCACGAAGCTGCTGATGTCGCCCCCGAGCCGCGCGATCTCCTTGACCAAACGCGAGGCGATGAATTGGTTCGTCTCGCTGGCCAGAAGGAATACCGTCTCAATCCCGTCATCCAGGCGACGGTTCATACCCGCCATCTGGTACTCGTAGTCGAAATCCGTGACCGAGCGAAGGCCGCGGAGGATCATTCCCGCACCGACCTTCCGCGCGACCTCGACCACGAGCCCCTCGAAGGGCAGCACCTCGATCCGCGCGCCACTGCGCTCGGCAATGGGCATGGCCTCGGCCCGCACCAGCTCCACTCGCTGCTCGAGCGTGAAGAGCGGGCCCTTGCCGGTATTGATGGCCACGCCGATCACCAGCCGGTCGAGCAACCGCGCCGCCCGGCCGATGACATCGAGATGCCCGTTGGTCACCGGATCGAAGGTGCCGGCATAGAGCCCGACGCGCTCACCCATCGGACGGCACCTCGGGCTCGGTCGCCGCCAGGGCGCCCGTCTGTGCGGCGCCGGAGTCCGGCCCCGCCTCACCCTGGTCGTCCACGACCGGGAAGCAGCTCGTCACCCGCTCCCCTTCGTTCAGCCGCAGCATCATCACGCCGAGGCCACGGCGCCGCGTCAACCGCACCTGGTCGGCCGGCAAGCGGATCAGCCGCCCGGTATCGGTGACCAGCATCACGTCGTCGCCCGGCCGCACCGGGAAGGTGGCGACCACCTCGCGCCCCGTGCGGCGGCTGAAGACCATGTTCTCCAGCCCCTGCCCACCCCGACCGGTGATGCGGTAGTCGTAAGCGAGGCTGCGCTTGCCGAAGCCGCCATCGGTGATGGTGAGGATGATCTCCTCCGCTTCCTCCAACTCCCGCGCACGCTCGGCCGAAAGGGTGATCTCGGCGACACTCTCCTCCTCGCCCTCGTCGCTGGCGGCGGCAGGCGCCGCCTCCACCTCCTCGGCGACGTTACCGATGGCACGGCGGCGCTGCGCGGCATTGCGGATAGCCGCCTCGCGCTCGGCGGGGCTCGCCTCCACATGCCGCAGCACGGAGAGCGCGATCACCTCGTCGCCCTTGGCGAGGCGGATGCCACGCACGCCGCTGCTGTCCCGGCTGGCGAAGACGCGAAGCACGTCGTCAGTCGCCTGGAAGCGGATAGCGCGGCCCTTCCGTGTGGCGAGCAGCACGTCGTCGCCCTCTCGGCAGGTCTGCACGCCGATCAGGTTGTCGCCGTCGTCGAGCTTCATGGCGATGAGGCCGGCCGCGCGCACGTTGCGGAAATCCGACAGCCGGTTGCGCCGGACACTGCCCGAGGCGGTGGCGAAGACAAGGTGCAGCCCGTCCCATAGGCTCTCATCCTGCGGCAACGGTAGCACGGCGGTCACCTGTTCGCTCTCCTGCAGCTGCAGCACCTGGCGGAGGCTGCGCCCCTTGCCCTGCGCGCCGCCCTCGGGGAGCTGCCAGATCTTCTCGCGGAAGGCGATGCCGCGGCTGGTGAAGAACATCACCCATTGATGGGTATGCGCGATGAAGCTGCGCACAACCACATCGTCCTGCCGTGTGCCGGCCGCGCTGCGCCCGCGACCGCCGCGATTCTGCGCACGGAAGACATCGAGCGGCGTGCGCTTCACATAGCCGTCGCGCGTCAGGGTGACGACCATGTTGCCCGGCTCGATCAGGCTCTCGTCGTCGAGGTCGGCGACATGGTCGACGATCTGGGTCATGCGCGGCGAGGCGATCTGGTCGCGCACCGCCCGCAGCTCCTCCGACATCACCTCCATCCGCCGCACATGGCTGCCGAGGATGTCGAGCAGCTCGCGGATGCGGCCGCCAACCTCCTCCAGCTCGGCGGCGATCTTCTCGCGCTCGAGCCCGGTCAGCCGGTTCAGCGTGAGCGCCAGGATGCCGCGCGCCTGCGCCTCGGTCAGGCGGACCGTGCCCTCCGGTGTCACCAAGTTGCCGGCATCCTCGATCAGCGCCAGCAGCGCGCCGACATCGCCGGCCGGCCAGTCCCGCGCCATCAGGGCAAGGCGCGCCTCCGTCCCGTCGCGGCTGGCGCGGATCAGGCGGATGACCTCGTCGATATTGGCAACCGCGATGGCGAGGCCGATCAGCAGATGCCCCCGCTCCCGCGCCTTGGCCAGCCGGAACCGCGAGCGCCTGAGGATGACCTCCTCGCGGAAGGCGATAAAGGCGCGGAGCGCCTCGATCAGCCCCATCTGCCGCGGCCGGCCATTGTCCAGCGCCAGGAAATTGACGGCGAAGGAGGTCTGCAGCTGCGTCATGCGGTAGAGCTGGTTCAGCACCACCTCTGCCGTGGCGTCGCGCTTCAGCTCGATGACGACGCGCATGCCGTCACGGTCGCTCTCGTCGCGCAGGTCCGAGATGCCTTCGATCGCCTTGGAGCGAACGAGTTCGGCAATCTTCTCGATCAGGTTCGCCTTGTTGACCTGGTACGGGATCTCGGTGGCGATGATGGCCTGCCGTCCGCCACGCATCTCCTCGATCTCGCACTTCGCCCGCAGCGGGATGGAGCCGCGCCCGGTCTCGAAGGCGTTGCGGATGCCGCTGCGGCCGAGGATAAGCCCGCCGGTCGGAAAATCCGGCCCGGGCATGATCTCCATCAGCTGCTGAAGCGTCGTCTCGGGATCGGCGATCAGCGCCAGCGTGGCGTCGATCACCTCGCCCGGATTATGCGTCGGGATGTTGGTCGCCATGCCGACCGCGATGCCCTGCGCGCCGTTGACCAGCAGGTTCGGGAAGGCGGCGGGCAACACCCGCGGCTCGCTCTCGCTCTCGTCGTAATTCGGCTGGTAGTCGACGGTGTCCTCGTCGATCCCCTCCAGCAGCGCCGAGGCGGATTTCGCCAGCCGCACCTCGGTATAGCGCATCGCCGCCGGTGGATCGCCATCGACCGAACCGAAATTGCCCTGGCCGTCGATGAGCGGCACGCGCATGGAGAAGGACTGCGCCATGCGCACCATGGCGTCGTAGATCGCCGAGTCGCCATGCGGGTGGTACTTACCCATGACGTCGCCGACCACGCGCGACGACTTGCGATGCGGCTTGTCGGCCGTGTAGCCGCTCTCCTGCATCGCATAGAGGATGCGGCGATGCACCGGCTTCAGCCCGTCCCGCGCATCGGGCAATGCACGGGAGACGATCACGCTCATGGCGTAATCGAGGTAGGAGCGGCGCATCTCCTCCTCGAGCGCGACCGGGGCGGTGTCGCCCGGCCCTCCGTCGGCGCCGTTCTGGGTTTCGCTCACGCGTCTCGGTTTCCTTGGGGCTCGGCCGGCCCTGCCGGAACGGCAATGACCGGACGCCCGGCGGGCCTCGGCCCGCGGGTTATGTCGGCCCTATATATAGGCATTAGCGGGCTATTCGCCAAATCCCCGGCCCGATTTGACACCTCTCATAGCTGACGGAACACTTGCGGTCTCATTGCGCCGGAGGCCGTCCTTGCTCCCCATCACCGGCTATGCCGACCGTTGGAGCGTGAAGCCCGGAGAGGTCATCCGTTTCATGGTCAGCGTGCAGGGCGGCGCCCCCTATTCGGCCCGCGTAGCGCGGGTCCATTGCGGCGACCCGAACCCAGCCGGCCCCGGCTACCGCGAGGTGCCGATGGAATGCGCCATTCAGGGCCAGCACCAGGGGCTGGAGCAGCCCATCCGCCTCGGCAGCCATGTTGCGATCCCGGCCCTCGATCTCGGCCCGGCCGACGGCTTGATCGGCCTTGTCGCCACTGTCTGGCCGACCCTGCCGGAGCGGCCAGGCGTGGTCTTTGCCTGGCGGGGCGGCGGCGTCAGCCTGGTCCTCGGAGTCGGTCCGGAGGGTGCCTTCTGCGAAGTTGACGGCCAACGCGTCGCCACGGGCGTGCCGCTCACCCCGCGCGCCTGGCATGACATCGCCGTGGCGCTGGATTCGGCGAGCGGCACCCTCACCCTGCGCCAGCAGCCACGCAAGCCGCGGATCGACCGCGCCGAGGCGGCGGAGGCCACGGCCCCCTTCCCCGCCCGGCCAGCCGGGATGGGCAGCGCGACCATCGCCTGCGACCCTGCGATGGAGCGGCATTTCAACGGCAAGATCGAGCGGCCGCGCCTCGCGGCCGGGCTCGATGCCACCACCCTACTGGCCACCCAGGAAGCGGGCGCTTCCCTGCCCGCCGGCACGCTGCGAGCCGAATGGGATTTCTCGATCGGCATGACCGGCGACCGGGTGGCCGATATCGGGCCCGGCCATTGGCATGGTCGCTGCGTCAACCTTCCCACCCGCGCCGTGACCGGCAGCCGGTGGACCGCCACCCATCAGCGCTGGACCGAGGCGCCGGAGCAATGGGCCGCCATCCACTTCCATGACGATGATATCGGTGATGCCGGCTGGCAGCCTTCACTCAGCCTGACCATCCCGGAGGGCTGGCCGAGCGGCGTCTATGCCTTGCATCTCGAAGGCGCCGGCTGGCGGGACAACATCGCCTTCTATGTCCGCGCCGTGAGGCCCGGCCAGCGGGCCAAGGTCGCCTTCCTGGCGCCCACTTTCACCTACACGATTTACGGGAATTTCGCCCGGCCAGGCCGTCAGGCGCAGCTCCATGATCGCGCCGTCGCCTGGGGCGCGCTGCAGCAATCGCCGGACGGGCACCCCGAATACGGCTTCTCGACCTATAACTGGCACACAGATGGCAGCGGCATCGCCTATGCCTCCATGCGCCGGCCGATGATCGACAAGCGGGTAAACCATATCCAGATGATAGATCCCTCGCCCGAGGGGTCTGGCACCTACTGGATCACCGCCGACAGCTACGTAACCGACATGCTGGACCGGCACGGGATCGACTACGAGGTCGTCACCGACCACGATTTGCATGCGGAGGGCGCCGCGGCGCTTGCCCCTTACAGCGTGGTGCTGACCGGCCAGCACCCGGAATACCATTCAGACCGCACGCTGCACGGCATAGCCGACTACATCGGGGGCGGCGGCCGCTTCGTCTATCTTGGCGGCAACGGCTTCTACTGGAAGGTTGTGCCGCACGGAGAGGGCCCTTGGGCGCTCGAGGTCCGCCGCGCCGAGGGTGGCATCCGCCTCTGGGCCGCCGAGCCGGGCGAATCCTACCATGCCTTCGACGGCAGCTACGGAGGGCTCTGGCGCCGCCTTGGCCGGCCGCCGCAGAGCGTCGTTGGCATCGGCTTCAGCACCCAGGGCGATTATAATGGCCACCCCTACCGCTTCGCCCCCGGCATCCTTGACCCGCGGGTCGCCTTTCTGCGCGAGGGGATGGAGGCGGCGCCCGGCCAGGAATTCGGCGAACGCGGCTTCATGGGCGGCGGTGCAGCGGGCCATGAGCTGGACCGGGCGGATACCCGCCTCGGCACCCCGCACCATGCGCTGATCGTGGCGACGGCCATCGTCACCGAGCCGAGCTACGCCCCGGTGAATGAGGAGCGCTACGACCACACGCTCTGGCCGCGGCAGCATGACGAGGTGATGCGCTCCGACATCACCTTCTTCGAGGCGTCGAAGGGCGGCGCAGTGCTCTCCTTCGGCTCGATGAACTATATCGGCGCCCTGCCGGTGGACGGTTACACGGCGCCGGCGGCCAGGCTAGTGCTGAACGCCATCCGCCGCTTCATGGACCCGGCGCCCTTCCCGGGCTTCGAGTAACCAGGCTCAGAACGGGATATCGTCGTCGAGGTCGCTTGCCCCGCCCTTCGGCTTGTCCCAGCCACCACCGCCCCCACCGCCGCGGGAGGAGCCACCCCCGCTCGAGCGCTCATAGCCGCCGCCCGAAGACCGGCCGCCGCCGCCATAGCCGCCACCGCCGCTCTCGCCCATCTCGCCGCCGGCGCCGCCGCGGCCGTCGAGCAGGGTCAGCTCGCCCCGGAAGCGGCTGAGGACCACTTCGGTCACCTCCCGCTCATTGCCGTCCTTGTCGGTGTATTTCCGGCTCTCCAGCTGGCCTTCCAGATAGACCTTGCTGCCCTTCTTCAGATACTTCTCGGCAATCTCGCCGAGCTTCTGGTTGAAGATGGCAATCCGGTGCCACTGGGTCCGCTCCTTCCGCTCGCCCGAGGCGCGGTCCGCCCAGGACTCGCTCGTGGCAATCGAAAAACTCACCACCCGGTCGCCCGACTGCATGTTGCGGACCTCGGGGTCACGCCCCAGATTGCCCACCAGGATCACCTTGTTGACGCTGCCGGCCATGCCGTCCGAACCCCTGGAACCTGAAAGGGGAGGACCATGCCTGCCGAAGGCCCTTCCCGCCAGCCCCATATAATGTCATCACTATCAGAACACAAGGCGAACGTGGGCGCCGCGCCCCGTGGAGCACGACCCCGCATGGCCACCCCCTCCTCCATCACCGGCGCCGGCTTCCTCCGCATCCGCGGTGCCCGCACCCATAACCTGAAGAACCTTGACCTCGACATTCCGCGCGGCACGCTGACGGTCATCACCGGCCTGTCCGGTTCCGGCAAATCCTCGCTCGCCTTCGATACGATCTATGCCGAGGGCCAGCGCCGCTACGTCGAGTCGCTCTCGGCCTATGCCCGGCAGTTCCTCCAGCTGATGCAGAAGCCGGATGTCGACAGCATCGAAGGGCTGAGCCCGGCCATTTCGATCGAGCAGAAGACGACAAGCCACAACCCACGCTCGACCGTCGGCACCGTCACCGAGATCCACGACTACATGCGCCTGCTCTGGGCCCGCGTCGGCGTACCTTACAGCCCGGCGACCGGCCTGCCGATCGAGGCGCAGACCGTCTCGCAGATGGTCGACCGCGTCATGGCGATGCCGGAAGGTACCCGCCTGCTGCTGCTGGCCCCTGCCGTCCGCGGCAAGAAGGGTGAGTACAAGAAGGAGCTCGCCGAGTTCCAGCGCCGCGGCTTCGAGCGGGTGAAGGTGAACGGCACCCTCTACCAGATCGGCGAGGTGCCGGCGCTCAGCAAGAAGCTGAAGCACGACATCGAGGTGGTGGTGGACCGCATCGTTGTCCGCGAGGGCATCGCGCCACGCCTCGCCGATAGTTTCGAGACCGCTCTGGCCCTCGCTGATGGCATCGCCTATGCCGAGAACGCCGATACCGGCGACCGCACCGTCTTCAGCGCCAAATTCGCCTGCCCTGAGTCGGGTTTCACCATTGAGGAGATCGAGCCCCGGCTCTTCTCCTTCAACAGCCCGCAGGGCGCTTGCCCGACCTGCGACGGCTTGGGCACCCAGACCTTCTTCGACCCGATGCTGGTGGTACCCGACGACCTGCGCACGCTCGCCGAGGGTGCCGTCGCCCCCTGGTCCGGCGCGCAGTCGCCCTATTACGACCAGACGCTCGAAAGTCTCGCACGTCACTACAAGGTCTCGACCGCGTCGCCCTGGGGCGACCTGCCGGCCAAGGTGCGCAACGCCATCCTGCATGGCAGCGGCGATGAGGTGGTAACGCTCCGCTACAAGGACGGCCTCCGCAGCTATGACGTGAAAAAGCCTTTCGAGGGCGTGCTGCCCAACCTGGAGCGCCGCTACCGCGAGACGGACAACCCTTGGGTCCGCGAGGACCTCTCGCGCTACCAGGCGGCCAAGCCCTGCCCCGCCTGTGACGGCTACCGGCTCAAGCCCGAGGCGCTCTCGGTAAAGGTCGCAGGCCGCCATATCGGCGAGGCGGCGCGGCTGTCCATCCGTGACTGCGAGCGCTGGTTCGGCACCGTCTTCGACACGCTGACGCCGCAGCGTCAGGAGATCGCCCGCCGCATCCTGAAGGAGATCGCGGAGCGGCTGAAATTCCTTGTCGATGTCGGCCTCGACTATCTCTCCCTCGGCCGTTCCTCGGCGACGCTTTCCGGCGGCGAGAGCCAGCGCATCCGCTTGGCCTCCCAGATCGGCAGCGGCCTCACAGGCGTGCTTTACGTGCTGGACGAACCGAGCATCGGCCTCCACCAGCGCGACAACGAGCGCCTGCTGACCACGCTTCGCCGCCTCCGCGATATCGGCAACACCGTCCTCGTCGTTGAGCATGACGAGGACGCCATCCGCGCCGCCGACCACCTGGTCGACATCGGCCCGGCCGCCGGCGCCGGCGGCGGTCGCGTTATCGCCCAGGGCACGCCCGCCGAGGTCGCCGCCAACCCCGCCAGCCTCACCGGCGACTACCTCGCCGGCCGCCGCCGGATCGAGGTGCCGGCGGCACGCCGCAAGATCGACCGCAAGCGCGTGGTGAAGGTCTTCGGCGCCAGCGGCAACAACCTGAAGAACGTGACGGCGGAATTCCCGCTCGGCACCTTCACCTGCATCACCGGCGTCTCCGGCGGCGGCAAGTCGACCCTCGTCATCGAGACGCTCTACAAAGCCGCCGCTCGACGCCTGATGGGCGCTGGCACCGTCCCCGGCCCGCATGAGAAGATCGAAGGGCTCGACCAGCTCGACAAGATCATCGACATCGACCAGTCGCCGATCGGCCGCACGCCGCGCTCCAACCCGGCGACCTATACCGGCCTCTTCGCTCCGATCCGCGACTGGTTCTCCGAGCTGCCGGAGAGCCGCGCCCGCGGCTACAAGCCCGGCCGCTTCAGCTTCAACGTCAAGGGCGGCCGCTGCGAAGCCTGCCAGGGCGACGGCCTCGTCAAGATCGAGATGCACTTCCTGCCCGACGTCTACGTCACCTGCGACGCCTGCAAGGGCAAGCGCTACAACCGCGAGACGCTGGAGGTGAAGTTCCGCGGCAAGTCCATAGCCGACGTGCTGGAGATGACGGTGGATGAGGGCTGCGAGTTCTTCTCCGCCGTCCCTGCCATCCACGAGAAGCTGAAGGTGCTGCGTGAGGTCGGCCTCGGCTACATCCACCTTGGTCAGCAGGCGACGACGCTCTCGGGCGGCGAGGCGCAGCGCATCAAGCTGTCGAAGGAGCTCTCCCGCCGCGCCACGGGCCGAACCCTCTACATCCTCGACGAGCCCACCACCGGCCTCCATTTCGAGGATGTGCGGAAGCTGCTGGAGCTGCTGCACCAGCTGGTCGATGCCGGCAATACCGTGGTGGTGATCGAGCACAACCTCGAGGTCATCAAGACTGCCGACTGGCTGCTCGATCTCGGCCCCGAGGGCGGCGATGGCGGCGGCCGCATCGTCGCCGCCGGTACGCCGGAGGATGTCGCAGCCACGGAAGAGAGCCATACTGGCCGATTCCTCACGCCGCTGCTGGCCCAGGCGGTGCCGGTCAGGAAGCGGAAGCGGGCCTAGCCCGGCAGCTTGCTCCGCTTCGCCCCCATCCCCCGCATAAACCGGTCACGGATCTGCGGGGGATCGCGTTCCGTCTGCGTCACCGGCGGCTGGTCGTCGAGCTTTACCGCGATGAAATGCGGTCCGTCGGTTGCGATGCATTGGCCGACCAGCCGCTCGAAATCGGCTTCATCCGCTGCCCAGGCCGCGCCGGTGAGGCCGCAGCCCCGGGCAATGGCGGCGAAATCCGCCCGCGCCGCCGGCGTCTCCTGCCCACCGGTGATCTGGTACATGCCGTTGTCCAGCACCAGGATCGCCAAGTTCTTCGGCGCCAGCGTGGCGACGGTGGCGAGGCAGCCGAGTTGCATCAGCAGTGAGCCGTCGCCCTCCACCGCGAAGACCTTGCGCTTCGGCTGCGCCAGCGCCACGCCGAGGGCGATCGGCACCGCGAGTCCCATGCTTCCCAGCATGTAGAAATTCTGCGCCCGGTGCCCGGCCGACCAGAGGTCGAAATTGGTGTTGCCGATGCCGCCGATGACGGCCTCCTCATGCTCCAGCCGCGCCACCAGCCTCTGCATGAGGTCGAAGCGGTACATCCGCTTCGCATTATGCGCCGCGATCACGCCACCACCTGTCGCGTCACCGCCTTGCCGCCGGTCAGCAGCGGCGAGAGGATCAGCGCCGCCGGCATCTGCGTCAGATGCGCCTGGCGGATGGTGCGGTCCATGATGAACTCGCATTCGTCGAGCCGGGTGATGACGTGGTGCTCCATCGCCAATGCCTCTAGCGTCGGCCGCATCGTCCGCCACACCGCTGCCTGGCCGAGATTGAACTCGCCCATCGTCCCCCGCTCGCTGATCATCAACAACACCGGGATCTGGAAGGCGCAGGGCAGGCTCGCCAGCACATTGGCGAGCGTTGCGAAGCCGCTGGTCTGCATCAGCACCATTCCCTTGGTGCCCGCCATCCAGGCGCCGGCGACGACGCCGACCGCCTCCTCCTCACGTGCCACGGTGAAGGCGTGGAAAAAGGGATCGGCATGGATCGCCGCGATCAGCGGCTTCAGCACATTGTCCGGCACATAGGGGATGAGGCGAACCTCGTTCGCTTTCAGCACGTCAAGGGCGATTTGGTGCCAACCCCGCTCCATGCCGGTCAGACCGTCTCGCTCGGCGGGTAGTTGAGTTCCACCGCTACGCCATCCGGGTCGAAGAGGAAGAGCTGGGTCTGCCGATCGCGTGGGATCACTCGCTCCTCATGCTCGATTCCCCTCTCGGCGAGCCGCGCCTTCATCTCGGCAAGGCCCGTGCAGGAGAAGGCGATATGGTCCAGCAAGCCGGTCGGCCCGACATTCCGAGGGATGTGCGCATCCCGCTCCCGTGGCCCGATCAGGTGGACGGTCGGCTCCCCGCCGCAATAGAGCCAGTAGCCCTCGAAGCCGAGCGGCGGCCGGTAGCCGATCTCGAGGCCGAGGACATCCACGTAGAAATCCTTGGTCCGCTCCAGGTCGGCGGGCCGGATAGTATAATGGTTCAGCCCGTGCAGCGGCATGACGCCCCTCCCTTGCCAGGCAGTCGGTCATTCGACCATATCTCGATAGCCGGCGCCGGTCCTGTCAAGACGCGCCGCAGGACAGAGGGACCGCCTTGACCGAAACGCCCAGGCTGGCCGAGGCCGTCCCCAGCGCCCGGGAGCGCATCCTCGACATGGCCCAGGCGCTCTTCGCCGAGCATGGCTATGCCGCCGCCTCGACCCGCGCCATTGCCCAGGCCGCCGGGGTGAACCTCGCCCAGCTCCACTACCATTTCGGCGCGAAGCGGGAGCTGTTCAAAGCCGCCTACCGCCGCGGCGCCGAACAAGTGACGGAAGCCCGTCGCCGCGCCCTCGCCGAGGCCCGCACCGAGTTCGGCGAAGTGCCGATCCCGCTGGAGGCGCTGGTCCGCAGCTTCGTCACCCCATTCATGCTGAACGGCGAGACGCCTGAGGGTCGCGCCACCATGCGCATGCATGCCCGGCTGCACACCGAGCCGGACGACATCGCAAAGGAGGTCCTCAGCGCCGTCTATGACGAGACCACCCTCGCCTATGTAGCCGAATTCCAGCGTGTCCTGCCGCAGCTGCCGCATGAAACGCTGTGCTGGCGCCTCTATTTCATGATGGGCGCCTATCGCTACACCCTGCTCCGCACTGGCCGGCTGGAGACCATGTCCGGTGGCGCATGCGACAGCGGCAATTTCGAGCGCGCGGTGGCGGAGATCACGCCCTTCCTCTGCGCCGGCCTCGCTGCCCCTCCCTAAGCGGCTTTGGCCTGCGCCACCACCTTCACCAGCGCCCCCAGCAGCTCCTTTGCCACGCGGATGCGCTGCGGCAGCTCCATCTCGCGCAGCAGCGCCAGCTTGTGGTCCGGCCGCAGCTTCACCAGCCCCTTCTGCGCCGTCACCCAGGCGATCAGCCCGCCCGGGTTCCGGAACTGGTTGCGATGGAAGCCGAGCACCACGCCCTTCGGCCCGGCATCCAGCTTCTCGACGCCCGCCGCGCGGCAGAGCGATTTGATGGCGACCACCTGCAACAGATTCTCGACCTCGGCCGGCAGCGGCCCGAAGCGGTCGGCGAGCTCGGCCGCCATCGCCTCCACCTCCGCCTCGCCCGCCAGCGAGCCGATGCGCCGGTAGAGGCCGAGCCGCACCGGCAGGTCCCGCACATACTCCTCCGGAATCAGCACCGGCAGGCCGAGATTGATGTTCGGCGTGAACTCCCGGGCATAGTCGCCCTCGGACTTCTTCTTCCGCCCCTGCCCGGCCTTCAGGTCGGCGACCGCATCCTCCAGCATCTGCTGGTAGAGCTCGATGCCGACCTCGCGGATATGCCCGCTCTGCTCGTCGCCCAGCAGGTTGCCGGCACCACGCAGGTCGAGGTCGTGCGAGGCCAGGGTGAAGCCGGCGCCCAGGTTGTCGAGCGTCTGCATCACCTCCAGCCGCTTCTGCGCCGCGGCCGAGAGCCGGTGCGAGGGCGGCCAGGTCAGATAGGCATAGCCCCGCTGCTTGCCGCGCCCGACCCGCCCGCGCAGCTGGTAGAGCTGGCCGAGGCCGAACATGTCCGCCCGGTGGATGATCAGCGTGTTGACCGCCGGCATGTCGAGCCCGCTCTCGACGATATTGGTTGAGAGCAGGATGTCGTGCTTGCCGTCGCCGAACTCCGTCATGACCTTCTCGAGATGGGTCGGCGCCATCTGCCCATGCGCCTCGACGATGCGCGCCTCGGGCACGATCTCGCGCATCCGCTCGGAAACCTTCGCCATGTCCTCGAGCCTTGGGACCACGCAGAAAATCTGCCCGCCGCGGAACCGCTCGCGCTGGATCGCCTCGCGCAGCACCACCCCGTCCCAGGGCATGATGAAGGTGCGCACTGCCAGCCGGTCCACCGGCGGCGTGGCGATCAGGCTCATCTCCCTGACGCCGGTCAGCGCCAGCTGCAAGGTGCGCGGGATGGGCGTCGCCGACAGCGTCAGCACATGCACGTCGGTCTTGAGGTTCTTCAGCCGCTCCTTGTGCGCGACGCCGAAATGCTGCTCCTCATCGACGATGACGAGTCCAAGCTCGGCAAACTCCACGCCTTTGGCCAGCAGGGCGTGCGTGCCGATGACGATGTTGATGGAGCCGTCCTTCAGCCCCTCCTTCACCTTAGCCGCTTCCTTCGCCGTCACCATGCGGGAAAGCTGGGCGACGTTCACCGGCAGCCCGGCGAACCGGGCGGAGAAGCTGCGGTAGTGCTGCCGCGCCAGCAGCGTGGTCGGCACGACGACGGCCACCTGCACGCCGGACATGGCGACGACGAAGGCCGCCCGCAGCGCCACCTCCGTCTTGCCAAAGCCGACATCGCCGCAGATCAACCGATCCATCGGACGGCCGCTCGCCAGGTCTTCCAGCACATCGGCAATGGCGCGCTGCTGGTCCTCCGTCTCGGCGAAGGGAAAGCGGGCGCAGAACTCGTCCCAGGCGCCCTCGGGCGGTGTCGCCAGCATGCCCTCGCGCAGCTGCCGCTCGGCGGCAATGCGGATGAGCTGCCCGGCCATGTCCTGGATGCGCTGCTTGGCCTTGGCCTTCCGCGACTGCCAGGAGGACCCGCCTAGCTTGTCGAGCGCGACCCCCGCCGTCTCCGTCCCGAAGCGCGACAGCACCTCGATATTCTCGACGGGCACGAAAAGCTTGTCGCCGCCGTCATAGAGCAGCCGCAGGCAATCATGCGGCGCGCCATTCACCTCGATGGTCGAAAGCCCGTCATACCGCCCGATGCCATGGTCCTGATGCACGACCAAGTCGCCCTGCTCGATCCCCGTCGCATCGGCGATGAACTGGTCGGCCCGCTTCCGCCGCCGCGGCGGCCGGGCGATGCGCTCGCCGAGCAGGTCCTGCTCGCCGACGACCGAGAGGCCGAAACCGAGCCCCGTCGCCGTGGCAGGCGCGAGGAAGCCCCGCTCCAGCCCGATGACCGCCAGGCCGACGACGCCCTTCGGCAGCTGCCCGAGCTCCGCCAGGCTCTCCACCGGCTCCGCCGCCACCCGGCTTTCCCGTAGCAGGTTGCCGAGCCGCTCGCGCGAGCCGCGCGTCCAGGCGACGACGACCGGCCGCCTGCCTTGCTGGACCATCACCTCGGCATGCTCGGCATAGGCGGCGAAGACATTCTGCCCCGCCGCCCGCGCCTCGGTGAAGAGCCGTCCCGGCCGCCCGCCGGCCTCGATCCCCTCCGCGCCATCGGCCTGGGCGAAGGGCGAGAAGCGCAGCAGCGGCCCCCCCGCCAGCATCGAGTCCCAGCCACGCTGGTTCAGGTAGAGCGTCCCCGGCGGCGCCGGACGGTAGGGCACCTCGCCCTCATTCGCCCGGATCGGTGCCCGCCGCGCCTCGTAATGGTCGGCGATCATCTCGAGGCGCGCCGACACCACGTCTTCCGCCTGGTGGTCGAGGCTTACCGAGGCCTCGGGCAGGTAGTCGAGCAGCGTCTCCATCCGCTCGTGGAAGAGCCCGGCCCAATGCTCCATGCCCGGATGCTTCCGCCCGGCGCTGACCGAGACATAGAGCGGGTCCTCGGCCGCCGCGTTGCCGAAAAGGTCGCGCCACGCAGCCCGGAACCGGCTGATCGAATCGGCATCGAGGAAGACCTCGCCCACCGGCCGCAGCCAGAGCTCTTGGAGCGCCTCGCCGCTCCGCTGCGTGCCGGTATCGAAGCGCCTGAGGCTCTCGATCTCGTCGCCGAACAGATCGAGGCGGATCGGGTCCGCTTCGCCTGCCGGGAAGAGGTCGATGATCCCGCCCCGCACCGCATACTCGCCCGGCTCCATCACGGTGCCGGTGCGGCCATAGCCATTGGCCTCTAGGAAGGCGGTCAGCGCCTCCGGCTTCACCCGCCCGCCCTTTCGGAGCTGCAGCGTCGATCCGGCAAAGGCCTCCCGCGGCGGCACCTTCTGCACCAGGGCATTGACGGTGGTGACGACGATCCGCGGCCGGTCCCCGGTCTCCAGCAACCGGGTCAGGGTCGAGACGCGCTCGGCGACGATCTCGGGATTGGGCGAGACCCGGTCATAGGGCAGGCAGTCCCAGGCCGGGAAGCGCAGGACCTCGACCCCGGGCGCGAAGAAGGCCAGCGCCTCGGCCAGCCGCGCCGTGCGGGCATCGTCCCGGCATACGTGCAGGATCGGCGCCTCGGACTCGGCCCGGCGCCGCGCCAGCAGCAGCGCATCGAAGCCTTCCGGCGCGCCGTGAACGGTGAGGCCGCGGGTTGCCGTCTCGGCCTCGCTCATGGCCGGCGCAGGCCCTCGGGCAAGCCGGCGCCGGGGGCCGCGCATTCGACGGCCATGCGATCGAGCATCGCCGTCCGGCATTCGGGCGGGATGGGGCGGCGCCCGGTCAGCCAGTCGGACAGGTCGACATCCGGATATTCCAGCACCGCCTCCAGCTCATCCAGCTCCGCCTCGCTGAAGCTGGCGACCAGCCGTTCGACGAAGGCGCCGATCATCAGGTCGGCCTCCTTCGTGCCGCGATGGCGGGCGCGGAAGAGCAGGCGCCGGCGGCGCGGGTCAAGCTGAAGCGGTTCGGAAGGAGAGTGATCGCTGGGCATGTCGCTGTCTGGCCTGGGGGCTGGCATATAAGGGGCCATGGGAATCCTGTCAGCCCGACGCAGAAGCCGCATCGGCGGTTCGGTGCGATGAATCCGGAGCAAACCGAGCTTACCCCCCTCTTCGCGCCCCTGGGCAGCCTGCCCGGGGTGGGGCCGATGATTGCCAAACGCATGGCTGAGGCGGTCGGCGGCACGCGCGTGCTCGATCTCCTGTTCCACCTGCCGGAGCGCTATGCCACCCGCACCCGCATCGGGAGCCCGGCCGAGGCACCGGCCGATGCGGAAGTCATCCTCCCCGCCCTGGTGGTCAGCCATCGCGCCGCCCGCTCCCGCACCGGCCGCGGCTATGTCGAGATCCGCGCCGAGGCCGCGGGCAAGCCCCTGCTGATCCGCTTCATCAACGGCAGGCTCGAATGGCTGCGCCAGCTCCTGCCGGCGGGCACGGAGCGCCTGTTCGCCGGCAAGGTGAAGACCGAGGCCGGCGCCTATTCGATGATCAACCCGTTGACTGCCACCGGCCCCGAGGGCTTGCCGGAGCTGGAGCCGGTCTGGCCGCTGGTCCAGGGCCTCCGCACCGGGCAGATCGCCAAGGCCATGGCCCCGGCGCTCGACCGCATTCCGCCGCTGCCGGAGTGGCATGACCCCGCCCTGCTCCGCCGCGAGGGCTGGCCCGGCTTCGCCCTGGCCTTCAGGACCCTCCAGGCGCCCGAGGCCCCGCCGCCGCCCATCCACCGCACACGCCTCGCCTATGACGAGGCGCTGGCCGGCCAGGTCGCCTTAGCCTTGGTCCGCCGGCGCGTTCGCCAGCGCCCCGGCCGGGCGCTCGAAGGCGATGGCCACCTCCGCGCCCAGGCGCTCGCAGCCTTCGGCCACCCCCTTACCCCCTCCCAGGCCCATGCGCTGCGCGAGATCGATGCCGACCTCGCCGCCCCCCACCGCATGCTCCGCCTGCTCCAGGGCGATGTCGGCGCCGGCAAGACGTTGGTGGCCGCCCTCGCCATGCTCCGCGCCGTCGAGGCCGGCACCCAGGCCGCGCTGATGGCCCCGACCGAGCTCCTCGCCCGCCAACACGCCCGCACCCTCGGCCGCCTCTGCACCCCGGCCGGCGTGCGGGTGGAGCTGCTGGCCGGCAGCGTGAAGGGCGCCCAGCGCAAGCGCGTCCTCTCCGGCCTTGCCAGCGGCTCCGTCAAGATCGCCATCGGCACTCATGCCCTGTTCCAGGAAGGCGTCGCCTTCCGCGACCTCGGCCTTGCCGTGGTGGACGAGCAGCACCGCTTCGGCGTCGCCCAGCGCCTCCTGCTGGCCGAGAAGGGCGGCGAGGCGGATATGCTGGTGATGACAGCTACCCCCATCCCGCGCACCCTGTTGCTGACGCAATGGGGCGAGATGGCCGTCTCCCGCCTCGCCGGGAAGCCGGCAGGCCGCCAGCCCATCACCACCACCCTGCACGGCCTCCGCAGCCTACCCGATGTGGTCGCCGGCATCGGCCGGGCCATCGAGCGCGGCGCCCGGGTCTACTGGGTCGTGCCCCATGTCGCCGAATCGGAGCTGGTGGACATGGCCGCCGCCGAGACCCGCTTCGCCGAACTGTCGGAGCGCTTCCCCGGCCAGGTCGGCCTTGCCCATGGCCGCCTCGACCCGGATATCCGCGAGCAGGCCATCCGCGACTTCGCCGCCGGCCGGACGAAGCTGCTGGTCGCCACCACGGTCATCGAAGTCGGCGTCGACGTGCCGGAGGCGACGGTGATGGTGGTCGAGCACGCCGACCATTTCGGCCTCGCCCAGCTCCATCAGCTCCGCGGCCGGGTCGGACGCGGCGCCGAGGCCAGCTACTGCATGCTCCTCTACGACGAGGCGCTCGGCCTCGCCTCCCGCGAACGCCTGTTGACGCTGCGCGACACCGAGGACGGCTTCGCCATCGCCGATGCCGATTTCCGCCTGCGCGGCGCCGGGGAGGCACTCGGCACCCGCCAGTCCGGCGCCCCCGTCTTCCGCCTCGGCCTGCCGGAGGCGGAGGCACAAGACGGCCTCGTCACCATGGCCAACCGCGACGCCGCGCTTCTCCTGGAGAAGGACCCGGCGCTTACCACCCCCCGTGGCCAGGCCATCCGCCTGCTGCTTCGCCTCTTCGGCAAGGAGGCCGCAATGGAGACCTTGCGGGCCGGATAGGCCCCAGGGGTCTTGCAAACCCGGCGCTTCCCGGTAAGTCCCCCGGCCGGACTGTATCGTTGGGGGGTTCCGCCTTGGCCGCGCTGATCGAGATCGAGCGCCTGACGAAACGCTTCGCCGGCTTCACCGCGGTGGACGACATCTCCTTCAGCGTGGAACGCGGCGAGGTGCTCGGCTTCCTCGGCCCGAACGGCGCCGGCAAATCGACCACCATGCGAATGCTGGCCGGCTTCATGCCGCCCTCTGCAGGCACCGCCCGCATCTGCGGCGCCGATGTGGTGGACCAGCCCGTCGCGGCCAAGCGCAACCTCGGCTTCCTGCCCGAGGGCGCCCCTACCTACCCGGAGATGACCGTCGCCGGCTTCCTCGCTTTCACCGGCCGCATCCGCGGCTTCCGCGGGAGCGAACTCGCCGACCGCACCGCCCATGCCATGGCCCTCACCCAGCTCGAAGGTGTCCGCCTCCAACCCATCGAGACGCTCTCCAAGGGCTACAAGCGCCGCGTCGGCCTGGCCCAGGCCCTGCTGCACGACCCGCCCGTCCTGGTGCTCGACGAGCCGACCGACGGCCTCGACCCCAACCAGAAGCACGAGGTGCGCGAGCTGATCCGCCGCATGGCGCCCGAGAAGGCCATCGTCATCAGCACCCATATCCTGGAGGAGGTCGGCGCCGTCTGCACCCGCGCCATCATCATCGCCCGCGGCAAGCTGGTGGTGGACGCGCCACCCTCGGTGCTGGAGGAGCAAGGCAGCAGCCTCGACGACGTCTTCCGCCGCCTCACCCTCGGGCAGGAGGCCGCCTGATGCGCGCCGCCCTCACCGTCGCCCGCCGTGAGCTGGCCGGCTATTTCGCCACGCCCGTCGCCAGCGTCTTCATCGTCATCTTCCTGGTCCTCGCCGGCGCGCTGACCTTCACCCTCGGCAATTTCTTCGGCCGCGGCCAAGCCGACCTCATCCCCTTCTTCTCCTTCGTGCCCTGGCTCTTCCTGTTCCTCGTCCCGGCGCTGACCATGCGTCTTTGGGCGGAAGAGCGCCGCCAAGGCACCATCGAGCTGCTGCTGACCCTGCCCCTGCCGCAATGGGCGGCGGTCCTCGGCAAATTCCTCGCCGCCTGGGCCTTCTGCGGCATCGCCCTCGCCCTGACCTTTCCGCTCTGGATCACGGTCAATCTCCTCGGCTCGCCCGATAACGGCGTGATCCTCTCCGGCTATGTCGGCTGCCTGCTGGTCGCCGGCGCCTATCTGGCACTCGGCGCCGCGGTCTCGGCGCTGACGCGGAACCAGGTGATCGCCTTCGTCCTCGCCGTCGCCCTCTGCTTCCTCTTCGCTGCGGCCGGCAGCCCGGTCGTCACCGAATTCCTCAACAGCCGCCTGCCGGTGCTGGCCGAGATCGCACGCGGCCTCTCGGTCGCCGATCGCTTCGGCGGCTTCACCCGCGGTATCATCGCGGCGCGGGACATCATCTACTTCGCCAGCTTCATCGGCTTCTTCCTCTTCATGAATGCCGTCGTGCTCGACCATCGGAAGGCGGACTAGTCCCATGAGCGAGACCACCCCGCGCCGCGGCAGCCGTCGCATCGGCACCTCCGCCATCGCTTTGCTGGCCGCCGCCGTCCTCGCCATCGGCGTCAACATGCTCGCCGACCGCCTGCTGCCCCGCGCCCGCATCGACCTGACGAGCCAGGGCCTCTACACCCTCTCCGGTGGGACGAAGCAGATCCTCGGTGGGCTGCAGGACCCGATCACTCTGCGCCTCTTCTATTCGCGCCGCCTCGGCGCCGAGATCCCGATGTACGGCGCCTATGCCGACCGGGTGCGCGAGATGCTGGCCGAGTATGTCTCGCTCTCGAAGGGCAAGGTGAAGCTCGAGGTCTTCGACCCCGAGCCCTTCTCCGAAATCGAGGACCGCGCCATGGCCTACGGCCTGCAGGGCGTCCCCGTCGACCAGTCCGGCGAGCAGGTCTATTTCGGCCTCGCCGGCACCAACCTCGTCGATGACGAGCGCGTCCTCGCCTTCTTCCAGCCGGACCGCGAGCGCTTCCTCGAAGCCGACCTGACGCGCCTCGTCTACGAGCTCTCCAACCCCCGCCGCCCGACCATCGGCGTGATGTCCACCCTGCCCCTGAACGGCGACCCGCGCGCGCTGATGCTGCGCCAGCCCCAGCTCGCCCAGCCGGCAGCGGTGATGACGCAGCTCCGCCAGTACTTCACCGTGAAGGACGTCCCGCTCGACGCGCAGGTGATCGAGCCGGATGTGCAGGTCCTCATCCTCGCCCATCCGCAGGGCCTTTCCGATGCCGCGCAGTATGCCGTCGACCAGTTCGTCATGCGCGGCGGCAAGCTCTTCCTGCTGGTCGACCCGCATTCCGAGAGCCAGGCCGCCCGCCCCGGCCCGACCGGCCAGCCGCCGACCAACACCGCCTCCTCGCTCGACCGGCTGCTGAGTGCCTGGGGCGTCGATGCCCCCTCCGACAAGGTGGTGCTCGACCTGCGCGGCGCCTGGCGCGTCCGCGCCGGCCCCGGCGACCGCGTCCAGGCCGTGGACTACCTCGCCTGGTACAACCTCCAGGGCGACAGCCTGAACCGCTCCGAGGTCTCGCTCGCCCAGCTCGACCAGGTCACCGTCGCCTCCGCCGGCGAGCTCCGCAGGCGCGAGGGCAGCACGGTGGAGTTCACCCCCCTGCTGACCTCCTCCGCGCAGAGCATGGTGGTGGACGCCGCCCGCGTCAGCCAGGACCCGAGCCCGGCACGCCTGCTCGCCGATTTCCGCGCCGATGGCAGCCGCCACGTCATCGCCGCGCGGCTCCGCGGTGAACTGACCTCCGCCTTCCCCGATGGCCCGCCGCCACTCGCCGACGGCCAGCAGCGGCCGGAGGGCTTCCCCGCCCATCTCGCCCGCAGCCAGGGCCCGGCCAACCTCGTCGTCATGAACGACAGCGACATCCTGGAGGACCGCTTCTGGGTCCGCATCCAGGACTTCTTCGGCCAGGCGATGGCGACGCCGATCAGCGGCAACGGCGCCTTCGTCAGCAACATCACCGATACGCTCGTCGGCTCCGACGCGCTGATCTCGCTCCGCTCCCGCGGCGAGAGCCTTCGCCCCTTCGAGCTGGTCGAGGACATCCGCCGCAACGCCGATGCCCAGTACCGCCAGACCGAGCGCCAGCTCACCCAGAAGCTGGAGGAAACCGAGCGCCGCCTGCGCGAACTGCGCCAGGGCACGCCGGCCGCCCCCGGCGCCGAGCGCAACGCCAACCAGGCCGTCATCACCCCTGAGCAACGCGCCGAGATCGACCGCGCCCGCGAGGAGATCATCGCCACCCGCCGCCAGCTCCGCGCCGTGCAGCTCGAACTGCGCCGCGACATCGAGGGGCTGGAGACGACGCTGCGCCTGGTCAACATCGCCCTCGTCCCGGCGCTGCTGACGCTCTTCGCCATCGGCCTCGCCGTGGTGCGGCAGCGCCGCCGCGCCGCGGCCCGGGCCTGAGGAGAGACGGATGCAACGCCGGACCCTGCTGCTGCTCGGCGGCGGCGCCATCGTGACGGTGGGCGCCGCCCTGCTTCTCACACCCCAGGTCTTGCAGGAAGAGGTCGCCCCGCCCGCCGCCAGCCTCGCCTTCCCCGGCCTCGCCCCCCGCCTCGCCGAGGCGGCAAGGATCGAGATCCGCAAGCAGGAATCGGTGCTCACTCTGCTCCGCCAGGGCGAGGCCTGGGTCCTGCCGGAAAAGGGCAACTACCCCGTCCGCCCCGAGCGCGTGCGCGAGCTCCTTGTCGGCCTCACCGAACTTCGCCTGGTGGAGCCTCGCACCGCCGATCCCGGCCAGCATGACCGGCTCGGTGTCGAGGATCCCGCCCGCCCCGGCAGCACTGGCCTGCTGCTGCGCGTCCTCGCGGCCGGCGGCCAGCCGATCGCGGAGCTGGTCATCGGCCGCCGCCGCGTCCGCACCCAGGGCAATGTCCCGGAAAGCGCCTATGTCCGCCGCCCGGCCGAGAGTCAGGCCTGGCTCGCCGAGGGCCGCCTGCCTGCCGATGCCGATGCGCAGCTTTGGCTCGACCGCGACATCGCCAACATCGCCGCGGACCGCATTCGCCGCGTCACCATCCGCCGCGCCGGTGAGCCGGAGCTGGTGCTCGCCCGCGGCGACGAGGCCGAGGCGAAGCTCCGCCTCGAACAACCGATAGATCCCCGCCCGCTCGACGATGTCTCTCTCGACGAGGTGGGACGCAGCTTCGAATTCCTCACTTTCCTCGATGTGAAACCCACCGCGGAGAGCCCCGGCACTGCCCTCGGCGAGACGCGCTTCGACCTGATCGACGGCCTGGCCGTCACCGTGGCCCCGCGCCATGACGGCGAGACCGTCTGGATTGGCCTCGCCGCCGAGGGCCCGGGCAGCGAGCCGCTGAACGCCCGCTGGCGGAACTGGATCTACCAGGTGGGAGTGTGGAAGGAGAAAGCCTTCATCCCTCGCTTCGAGGACCTGCTGCCCCGCGCCGCGCCGCCCCCGCAGCCTACCCAATGACCACCCGCGAATATCCCGACCGCCCCTGGGTCGGCATCGGCATCGTCGTCTTCGACGGCGACCGCGTCCTTCTTGCCCGCCGCGGCAAGCCGCCGCGCGTCGGCAGCTGGTCCCTCCCCGGCGGCGCCCAGCATCTCGGCGAGCGGGCCGAGGCCGCCGCCCGCCGCGAGCTCTTCGAGGAAACGGGCATCGAGGCCGGCCCACTCGAATTGGCCGCCGTGGTCGATGCCATCACCACCGATCCCGGCGGCGCCACCCGGTACCACTACACGATCATCGATTTCTGCGGCCGCCGCGCCGGCGGCGAGGGTCGCCCCGGCGACGATGTCTCCGCCATCGCCTGGGCGCTGCCGGAAGAGCTCGCCGCCTATGACCTGACGCCCGACGTGCTCAGGGTTATCGCCGAGGCTCGCCAACGGCTGTAGCTTGGCCCCTGAACAGGAGGCCGAGCCATGCCGGGACGCCGCAGCATCCTCACCACGGGCGCCACGTTCCTCGCCGTCCCGGCCCTCGCCCAGCCCATCGCCGGCGGCCGGCCGATCCGGCTGATCGTCCCCTTCCCCCCCGGCGGCGCCGTCGACATCCTTGGCCGGCTGATCGCCGAGCGCCTCGGCCCTGCCGTCGGCCAGACCATCGTCGTCGAGAACCGCGGCGGCGCCGGCGGCAATATTGGCGCCGATGCCCTGGCGAAATCGCCGCCCGACGGCTCCACCATCGGCCTCGCCAGCGCCACCACCCTCTGCGCCGCGCCCTTCCTGTACAGGTCGCTCGCCTTCGACCCGCAGCGCGACCTCGCCCCCGTCTCCAACGTCACCACCGGCCCGGTACTCTGCGTGGTGAATGCCGAGACGGCGGCGAAGCACGGCTGGAGCGACTTCGCCGCCCTTATCGCCTGGTCGAAAGCCCATCCGGAGCAGGTGACGATGGGCTCCTCCGGCACCGGCACCACCAGCCACCTCACCATAGCCGCAGTGACCCAAGCAACGGGCGCACGCATCACCCATGTCCCATACCGCGGCGGCGGCCCGGCCATCTCCGACCTCCTCGCCGGCACCATCGACATGATGTTCGACGTAATGCCGGCCCTCATGCCGCATGTGGCGGCCGGCCGCTTCAAGCCGCTCGCCGTCAGCAGCGCCGAGCGCCTGCCTTTCCTGCCCGATGTGCCGGGGATGAAGGATCTCGCCTTCCTCGGCCTCGGCGAGATCGACATCCAGAGCTGGAACGCGGTGATGGCCGCCGGTGCCACGCCCGTCCCGTTGCTGCTCCAGCTCAACGAGGCAGTGCGCCGAATCGCTGCCGACCCTGCCTTCGTGGAGCGCCTCCGCCCGCTCGGCTACCAGGTCCTCACCAGCGAGTCGCCGGGGGCGCTTGCCGCACGCATCCGCGCCGAGACGCCACGCTGGAAGCGCCTGGTCGAGATTTCAGGTGCCAAGCTGGATTAGCCCCACAGCCTCTCCCGCTGCAGGCCCGAGTAGAGCCCGGAGACGAACTCCCCATAACCGTTGAAGAGCTGCGTCGGCACCCGCTCGCCGGTGCCCAGCACCCGCTCGCTCGCCTGGCTCCAGCGCGGATGCGGCACCTCGGGGTTGATATTCGCCCAGAAGCCATACTCTTGCGGCTGAATCGCCTCCCAGAAGCTCTTCGGCCGCTCCGCCACTAGGCTGATCCGCGTCAGCGACTTGCCCGCCTTGAACCCATACTTCCACGGTTGATGGAACCGGATCGGCCCACCATTCTGCGCCAGCAGCGGCTTGCCGTAGGCGCCGACGACGAGGAAGGAGAGGTCGTTCCCCGCCTCCTCGATGGTGCAGCCCTCGACATAAGGCCAGGGATACCAGGATTGCCGCAGCCCCGGCATCACCGCCGGCAACGCCGCCGTCTCGAAGCGGACATACTTCGCACTCGACTGCACCCCGACCGCCGCGAGCAGTGCCGTGAGCGGAAAGCCCGTCCAGGGCACCACCATCGACCAGGCCTCGACGCAGCGCAGGCGGTAGACCCGCTCTTCCACCGGCATCGCCTTGATCAGGTCCTCGACCGAGAATTCCCGCGGCCGGTCGACCAACCCATCCACCTTCACGGTCCAGGGCGAGAGCGGCAGCTTCTGCGCGGGTCGGTAGATGCCCTTGTCGGTGCCGAACTCGTAGAAGTTGTTGTAGGTGGTCACCTCTCGCTCGGCAGTGATGGCCCGGCCCGGCTCATACCGGCCATTGCGAGTCGACTGGGGGAAATCAGCCGCCCGCGCGAGGCCCGGCATGGCGATGGAGGCCAGCCCCGCCGCCTTCAGCGCCGCCCGTCGGCCGAAAACCAGGGCCTCCGGCGTCGCCGCGCCCTCCGGAATCTCCCAGCCACGCCGCTTGCGAATGAACATCTCTCTACTCCTGCGCGAAGAAGGGCCACGACCCAGCCCTTCCGATTTGGCTCCGCATCAGTGTTTCGCCAGGGACACAGCAAGGGTTACCCACACACGTCTCACGCGAATTGGATTGTATTCCATCTCCTGCACACTATCCTGTGATCACCAACAGCGTCCTAGATGACCCAGCGGCGGAGCAGAGCATGCATATCCTCCTTGCCTCCCCTTCGGCCAATGCCGCGACCCTCGTCGCGGGCCTTGCCGATCTCGGCCTCCGCTGCGACGATATCGACGCCCTCGACGATCTGCCCTCCGCCCTGGCGCTGAGCGGCCCGTATGATGGCCTCATCCTGCGCATCGACGGCTCCGTCCGCGAGGCCCAGTCCGCCATCGCCGATCTCCGCCGCCGCGGCCTCAAGCTGCCCGTCGCCGTGCTCTGCGGCCGCACCCCGCAGCCGGCCGAGGAGGAGGCGCTGCTCCATGCCGGCGCCGATGACGTGCTCGCCAACCCGATCCATCTCCGCGTGCTCGCCGCCCGCCTCCAGGCCCTCGCCCGCCGCGCCCGCGGCCATGCCAGCGCCCGCCTGGTCTGCGGCAATGTCACGCTCGACCAGGCGCAGCACGCCGCCGTCGTCGATGGCCGCCGCGTCAACCTGACCGCCCGCGAGTTCGACTTCCTCGAGACGCTGATGCTGCACAAGGGCGTGCTCCTGACCAAGGAGCGCTTCATGAGCAGCCTCTATGCCGACGGCATGGCGCCCGACAGCAAGATCGTCGACGTCTTCGTCTGCAAGCTTCGCCGCAAGCTCGCCGATTGCGGCGCGGCGGAGATGATCCGCACCGTCTGGGGCCGCGGCTACGTCGCCTTCGAGCCGAGCCAGGCTGCGGTCGAGACCGCCCGCAACGCCCGCCAGCCGGAGGCGGCCATCGACCCGGTGCCGCGGGGCTGGACCCGGCGCAGCCAGGTGCTGGCGACAGCCTGACATCGAGAGGGGCGCCGCTCCTCTCGAACCCACCCCCGCCAAGGGCCGAAAGGCCCCTGGACCCCTTGCCTCAGGGGCCAGCATGAACTGCCCGGGCAATCCTGGCACGCCCCTTGCGCTGGTATCCCCCGCCGCCCGCATGGCGCGGGCCTGGGATGCCGAGCGATGCCCTACCGTCTCCTGTTCCTCCTGGCGCTACTCCTGCGTCCCCTGGCCGCGGTGGCAACACCCAATCCCTGCGCCGCCGCCATCGCCACCGTGGAACGCGATGCCAACCTCCCGCCCCGGCTGCTGGCCGCCATTGCCCGCGTCGAATCCGGCCGCCGCGACCAGGCGACCGGCACGGTCGAAGCCTGGCCCTGGACCATCAATGCCGAGGGCCGCGGCAGCTTCTTCCCCGACAAGGCGGCAGCAATTGCCGCCGTCCGGTCGCTGCAGGCCCAGGGCGTGCGCTCCATCGATATCGGCTGCATGCAGATCAACCTCCGCCATCACCCGAACGCCTTCGCCAGCCTTGAGGAGGCCTTCGACCCGCTCGCCAATGCCCGCTACGCCGCCCGCTTCCTCACCGAGCTGAAATCCACCCGCGCCGACTGGATGGCCGCCGCCGCCGCCTATCACTCCCAGACGCCCGAATATGCCGAGCCCTACCGCGCCCGCATCGCCGCCGCCTGGTCGCAGGAGCAGGCGCGCCCCGCCCCTGCGCCGCAGGTGGTGCTGCCCCTCTTCCGCCCGAGCCAGCCCGGCGGCGGCTTCATGCTCTCGAACGGATCCGACCGCGCACCCATCATCGCCAACACAAATCCGGGCAGCGGCCGTGGCCTCCTGGCCTATCGCAACGCTCCCATCCCGCTTGTCGGGCGAGTGCCGATGCTGCCGCCGCGCCTCTAGTCGGCGTTGTTGAAGATCCGCTGCATCACCCGGTCACCGACGCGCAGCCCCAGCCGCTCGGCCGTCCCCGCCGCCAGCTCCAGCGTCGCCCGCACCGGTCCGCGGCTGTCGATGGCGGCCAGCGAATAAGGCACCGTCCGCTCGGCGATCCGGTGGATGCGCCCATCCGCGGTAATGAAGACCATGTCGAGCGAGGTGATGGTGTTGCGCATCCACATGCTGGATTCGCGCGGCTGCCCCCAGTCGAAAAGCATCCCCTCATCCGGCCCGACGCTCGGGCGGAACATCAGCCCGACCATCTGGTGCTCTGTGGTCAGCGCCATCTCCACCCGGAACTCATGCCGCTTGCCGTCGCGCGTGACGATGACGAGCTTCTCCTCCGGCAGCCGCGGCTGCGGCTGGTTTTGCGCGGGAGCGGGGGTGGCGAAAAGCAGGCCGGTAAGGCCAAGAAGGGAGCGTCGAAGCATGGTGTTCAGCTTGGCACCGCCGCGCCGCGCCCGCCATACTCCCCACATGGAAGCGCTCCGCACCATCCGCACCCCGAGCCTCGAGATCGCCTATGCGGAACAGGGCCAGCCCGATGGCCCGCCGGTGCTCCTGCTCCACGGCTTCCCCTACGCCCCGCAGGCCTATGCCGAGGTCGCCCCCCGCCTCGCCGCAGCCGGCCTCCGCTGCATCATCCCTTATCTGCGCGGCTATGGCGCGACCCGTTTCCTTTCGGCCGACACGCCCCGCTCCGGCCAGCAGGCCGCTCTCGGCCAGGATCTGCTCGACCTGCTCGATGCGCTCGCCATCCCCCGCGCGACGCTGGCCGGCTATGACTGGGGCGGCCGCGCCGCCTGCATCGTCGCAGCACTTTGGCCCGAGCGCGTCGCCGGCCTCGTCTCCTGCACCGGCTACAACATCCAGGACATCGCCGCCTCAGTGAAGCCGGCCGCTCCCGAGCAGGAACACCGACTCTGGTACCAGTACTATTTCCACACCGAGCGCGGCCGCGCCGGGCTGGAGGCCGACCGGCACGGCATCGCCCGCCTGCTCTGGCGCCTCTGGTCCCCCGAATGGCACTTCGACGACGCTACCTTCGCCGCCAGCGCGCCCGCTTTCGACAACCCGGACTTCGTCCCGGTAGTTATCCAGTCCTATCGCCACCGCTTCGGCTATGCCGAAGGCGACCCGGCGCTGGAGCCGATCGAGGCCGCCCTCGCCCGCCAGCCCCGCATCGCCGTCCCGACCATCGCCCCGCATGGCGGCGCCGATGGCGTCGGCCCTGCCGAAGCCTCCGCCACCCATCATCGCCATTTCAGCGGCGCCTATGAGCGCCGCATCCTTCCGGGCATCGGCCACAACCTCCCGCAGGAGGCGCCGGAGGCCTTCGCACGAATGGTGCTGGAGCTTCCGGCGGCCTGACCCATCAACCCGCCGCGGCGAGGACCGGGCGTTCCTCCGCCACCTGCCGCAGCCGCCCCAGCAACGACGCGATCGCCGCCGCATCGACATTGGCGAAGGCGATGCGCAGGTGCCGCTCCTCCCCGGCGAAGGCCGGGCCCGGCAGCGCCATCAGCCCGTGCTCCGTCGCCAGGTGCCGCGCCACATCCCAGGCCGAGGCGGCGCCGAAGGGATGCCGCACATAGGCGAAGTAGGCCCCGAGCGCCTCCAGCCGCCATCCGGCCAGTCCCTCGAAGCCAGCTCGCAGGGCCCGCGCCCGCTCGTCCATCTCCGCCCGCTTCGCCTCGCGCCAGCCGGTCAGCGCCTCGATCCCCCAGGCGAGCGCCGCCTGGGCGGGCCGGTTGGCGCAGATCTGGACGCAATCCATCACCTTGCTGAGCTGCGGCAGCAGCACCTCCGGCGCCGCCAGCGCACCCAGCCGATGCCCTGGAATGGCAAAGGACTTGGAGAAGCTGGTGAGCTGGATGAGATTCTCCGGCCAGTCCTCGCCTCGGAGCAGCCCATGCGGCGCCCCGGCCCCGGGCGGCAGGAAGTCCCGATAGGTCTCGTCCAGCACCAGCCAGATTCCGCGCCGCCGGCACAGCGCATGGAACCGCGCGATGAGTTCTGGCGGATAGACCGCCCCGGTCGGGTTGTTCGGCGTCACCAGCACGATGGCCCGGACCCGCCCGTCGATCAGCGCCTCCGCCGCCTCCGGGTCCGGCAGGAAGCCGGGGCCGCAAGCCAGGCCCCGCGCCTCGATGCCCAGCATGTCGAGCGTCATCGCATGGTTGAAGTACCAGGGCGTCGGCACGAGTACCGCATCGCCCCGCCCGGCCAGCGCCATCATGGTGACGAAATAGGCCTGGTTGCAGCCGGCGGTGATGGCGACATGCTCCGCCCCGCACCCGCCCCCGTAGAGGTCCCGCAGATGCGCCGCATAGGCCTCCCGCAGCACCGGATCGCCTTGGATCGGCCCATAGGCGGCGGCCTCGACACTGCCCGCCGCCGCGGCCAGTCGCTCCAACATCTCAGGCGGCGGCGGATAGGCAGGCACCGCCTGGCAGAGGTTCATCAGCGGCCCATGCCGCCCATCATAGCTTCGGCCCCAGGCCTGGATCTCGGGAATGGGTGGGCTGCCGGTATCGATCAGGCGGGGGTTAAGCCTCGGCATGTTAGGTCCTGTCGCGGAGAAGGACCCTCAACGCTCCCGAACCGCGATAGTGTCGAGGTCCCGCACCACGGCCGCCACCACCCGCTGCACCGCCGCCCTGACGACCCCTGGCCGCGGCGCATCCCGCAGCGTGGTGAACCAGTGCTCCGGCGGGTTCCGCCCCGCCGCCCGTCCGAAGCGCAGCGCCCGCAGCACCTGCTCCGCCGCCGGCGGCAGCCGCTCCGGAATGTCGTAGCCATTGAGCACCGCCCAGACCCCAGCCCAGCACCGCCCGACCGTCCATGGATTGTACCCGCCACCGCCGAGCACCAGGAGGCGCGGCGCCAGCCCCATCAGCGCCCGCACCACCCCCCAATGCGCATTGTTGGAGAGCGAGAGCCGCGAGAGCGGGTCCTCCTCCAGGGCATCCGCCCCGCATTGCAGCATGATCGCCTGCGGCCGCAGCCGCCGCGCGACCGGCAGGATTGCCCCATGCAGCACCCACAGCATCTCGGAATCGTTGAAACCCGACGGTACCGGCAGGTTGCGCGCCGCCCCGCCCGCCCGATCTTCGACCGCCCCTGTTCGCGGCCAGCGCCCCTCTTCATGCACCGAGAGGGTGAAGACCCGCGGATCGTCATGGAAAGCGTCCTGCACCCCATCCCCGTGATGCGCGTCGATATCGACATAGAGGACATTGTCGAGCCCGGCATCCAGCCAGGTCAGCAGCCCGAGCACCGGGTCATTGAGGTAGCAGAAGCCGCTCGCCCGGTCCGGTCGCCCGTGATGCGTTCCCCCGCCCGGACAATAGACCACCCCACCCCCCGCGGTGAGCCGAGCGGCCAGCATGCACCCGCCCGCGCTCGTCGCCGGCCGGGAGAAGACCTCCCGGTAGACCGGATTGCCATGCGCCCCGATATGGAAGCGCGCCTGATCCTCCGGCGTCGCCCGCTGCGTGGCCTCCGCCCGCTGCAAGGCGGCGATGTAGTCCGGCGCATGAAACCGTGCGAGTTCGGCCGGCGTCGCCCTGGGCGCCTCGATCCACCCGGCCGGCGGCAGCCAGCCCAGCGCCTCGATCAGGTCGAGCGCCGTCGAGACGCGGGGGATCGCCAGCGGATGCTTCGGCCCATAGGAGGAGTGCCGGTAGATCTCCGAGCCGATGAGCAGCGGCGTCACGCGGCGTCAGGCACCCCCGCCGCGATCGCCAGGAAATCCGCGGCCACCAGGCTCGCCCCGCCGACCAGCGCCCCGTCGACATGCGGCAGGGCAAGAATGCCCTTCGCATTCCCCGGCTTCACCGACCCACCATAGAGGATACGGAGCCCGCTGCCCGCCTGGCCGAACCGCCCCTCCAGATTGGCGCGGATGGCCGCATGGATGGCAGCGATCTCCGCCTCGGTCGGCGTCCTTCCGGTGCCGATGGCCCAGACCGGCTCATAGGCCACGACCCCACCCGCCTGCGCGAACCCATCCGGCAGGCTGCCATCGAGCTGCCGCGTCACCACCGCCTCGGCCTCGCCCGCCAGCCGCTGCGCCTCGCTCTCCCCGACGCAGACGATGGGAGTGAGCCCCGCCGCCAGCGCCGCCTCCGCCTTGGCCCGCACCGCGGCATCCGCCTCGCCGTGATCCGCCCGGCGCTCGGAATGCCCGAGGATCACATAGCTTGCCCCGACATCCCGCAGCATCGCCGCCGCCACGTCGCCGGTATGGGCACCCTTCGCCGCCGCATGACAATCCTGCCCACCGAGCGCGACATCGGCCCCCAAGGCGCCACTGACCGGTACCAGATAGGGAAAGGGCGGGCAGACCAGCAGCTCCGCCCGCGCGCCCACTGCCCCGGCCCGTACCCCCTCGGCCAGCGCCCCGGCCTCGCGCAGGGTCCCGTGCATCTTCCAATTGCCGGCGATCAACGGGCGCACTCCGGGGGTCATGGCGGCATCCTCTCTTTGTTGGCCTAAATCGGGTATCCGCGACCAACAGGTTTGGCAACGGCCGATGCCTCCGCTATGCACCCCGCCCGGATCACAGACGGACCATCATGCTCACCGCTCTCCGCCGGCTCGCCTCGACCTGGGTCGCCAAGCTGCTCTTCATCCTGCTGATCGGCTCCTTCGCCGTCTGGGGAATTGAAGACACGATCCGCAATTTCGGTCGGGACAATGCCGTCGCTCGGGTGAATGGCGAGCCGATCGAGATCGATGAGGCCCAGGCCGCCATCCGCCGCGAGATGCAGCGCATCTCCCGCCAGCTCGGCGGCCAGTTCGACAACGACCCGCGCATCCGCCGCGCCGTCGCCCAGCAGGCGATCGAGCAGCTGATCCTCGACCGCGTCCTCCGTGCCGAGGCCACGACCCTCGGCATCGCCGTGCCGGACCAGGCGGTGCGCGACTTCATCTTCTCGATCCAGGGCTTCCGCGGCATGAGCGGCCAGTTCGAGCGCCCGGTCTTCGAGAATTTCCTGCGCGGCAACGACCTGACCGAGGCCGGCTTCCTCGCCCTGGTCCGCGCCGACCTCGCCCGGCAGCAGCTGGCGCTCGCCGTCCGCTCCGGCGCCGTGGTGCCGGATGCGCTGGCCAACCCGCTGCTGCAATGGCAGCAGGAGCAGCGCAGCGCCAGCCTCGTCACCCTTCCCCTCTCGGCCGCGCCCGAGCCCCCGGCGCCGGAGGACGCTCAGCTCCGCCGCTTCCACGAGAACAATCCGGACCGATTCTCGAGCCCCGAATACCGCGAGGCGAGCGTCGCCGTGCTGACAGCCGAGCGGATCAGCCGCGAGATCGAGGTCTCCGACGCCGACCTCGCCGCCGCCTATGACTCCCGCCGCAACCAGTTCGAGACGCCCGAACGCCGCAAGCTGGAGCAGGTGCTCGTCCAGGACGAGGAGAAGGCCAAGGCCATCGCCGCCGCTTGGTCGGGCGGGGCTGACTTCGCCACCGTCACCCGCGAGGCCGAAGCCGCCGGCGGCCAGGCAGTGGAACTCGGCGCCATCGACCGCGCCGGCCTGCCCTTCCCGCAGCTCGCCGAAGCCGCCTTCGCCGCCGCGCCCGGCACCGTCACCTCCCCGGTGAAGACCGATTTCGGCTGGCACGTCCTCAAGGTAGAAGGCATCGAGCTAGGCGCCACCCGGCCGCTCGCCGAAGTCCGCGATCAGCTCCGCACCGACCTCACCGCCGAGAAGGCCGCCGACCTTGCCTTTGAGCGCGCCAACCAGGTGGAGGACGCGCTGGCCGGCGGCGCGACCCTCGCCGAGGTCGCCCAGCGCTTCAACCTCGGCTTCGCCACCATTCGCACCGATGCCAATGGTCTCGACCCCGAGGGCAAGCCGGTCGAGCTGCCCGTGATCGAGGCCGCCCGCGCGCCCCTGCTGCGCACCGTCTTCACGACGGAGAAGGGCGCCGCCCCCCGCCTTGCCGAGACCGAGGCCGGCTTCGTCGCCGTCGATGTGAAGGAGGTCACGTCCCCCGCCCTCCGCCCCTTCGAAAGCGTCGAGGCCCAGGTCCGCGAGGCCTTCATCGCCGATGCCAAGCGCCGTGAGATGGAAGAGCGCGCCGCCGGCCTGCTCGCTGCCGTGAAGGGCGGCAAGACCCTTACCGAGGCCGCCCGCGAGGCCGGCTTCGGTGTCCGCGAGCTCGGCGCCATCACCCGCGACCAGCGTGACGGGCCGGTGCCGGCCGAGATCCTCGCGCCGCTCTTCGAATTGAAGGCGAACGAGCCCACCATGGCGCGGACGCGGGACGGCTTCGCCGTCGCCCAGCTCCTGGAGGTCACCCGCCCCGACCCCGCTGCCGACCCGGCCGCCCTGGCGCGCCTCAAGACCGAGACCAGCCAGGCCATGGCCGGCGACCTAGAGACGGAGTACGTCGCCGGCCTGCGCAACCGGGCCGATGTCCGCATCAACGCCCGCCTGCTCGACAGCCTCGCCCAACCCTGAACCCGGAGCACTTGCCATGTCCTCCCCCGATTTCGCCGCCTTCAGCGCTGGTCTTGCCGCCGGGCAGGCCCAGGTGCTGTGGCGCGAGCGGGTGGCGGATCTGGACACGCCGGTCGGGGTCTTCCTGAAGCTTGCCTCCGGCAAGCCCAACAGCTTCCTGCTGGAGAGCATCGAGGGCGGCGCCGCCCGCGGCCGCTACTCCGCCGTCGGGCTGGAGCCGGACCTCATCTGGCGCTGCCGCGACGGCCGCGCCGAGGTGAACCGCCATGCGCTCGCCGCCCCGCACGCCTTCGAGCCTGCCGGCGACGACGCGCTGGAGAGCCTCCGCACCGCCATCGCCGCGGCACAGATGACCCTGCCGCCCGGCCTTCCGCCCATCGCCGTCGGCCTCTTCGGCTATCTCGGCTATGACATGGTCCGGCTGATGGAGCGCCTGCCCTCGACCGCACCGGATGTTCTGGGCGTGCCCGATGCGGTGCTGGTCCGCCCCACCCTCGTCGCCGTCTTCGACCATGTGCGCGACGCACTGAGCCTCTTCACCACCGCCTGGCCGCAGCCGGGGCAGGACCCGCAGGCCGCCTGGGACGCCGCCCAGGCCCGGCTCGACGAGGCCGAGGCCGCGCTCGACCGCCCGCTGCCCCGCCCCGCCGCCCCGGTCAGCCTGCCGCGGCTGCCCGAGCCCTCCAGCAACTTCACCCGCGAGGGCTTCATCGCCGCAGTGGAGCGCGCCAAGGACTACATCCGCGCCGGCGACTGCTTCCAGGTCGTCCCGAGCCAGCGCTTCTCGGTGCCCTTCGCGCTGCCGCCCTTCGCCCTCTACCGGGCGCTCCGGCGGATCAACCCGGCGCCCTTCCTCTTCTTCTTCGACTTCGCCGGCTTCGCCGCCGTCGGCGCCTCGCCCGAGATCCTGGTGCGCCTCCGCGACGGCGAGGTGACCATCCGCCCCCTCGCCGGCACCCGCCGCCGCGGCGCCACGCCTGAGGAGGACAAGGCGCTCGAGGCCGAGCTTCTGGCCGACCCCAAGGAGCGGGCCGAGCACCTGATGCTGCTCGACCTCGGCCGCAACGATGTCGGCCGCGTCTCGGCCATCGGCACCGTCCGCGTGCCGAGCCAGTTCCAGATCGAGCGCTATTCCCAGGTGATGCATATCGGCTCCGAGGTCCGCGGCCGGCTCCGCCCCGGCCTCACCGCCGTCGACGCGCTCGCCGGCGGCTTCCCGGCCGGCACGCTGACCGGCGCCCCCAAGGTCCGCGCCATGCAGATCATCGAGGAGCTGGAGCCCTCCCGGCGCGGCATCTATGCCGGCGGCTTCGGCTATTTCGGCGCCGATGGCGGCATGGACACCTGCATCGGCCTCCGCACCGCGCTGGTGAAGGATGGGGTGATGCACGTCCAGGCCGGTGCCGGCGTGGTGGCGGATAGCGACCCCGTCGCCGAATATGAGGAAACTCAGCAGAAGGCCCGCGCCCTGTTCCGCGCGGCGGAGGAGGCCGTGCGCTTCGCCGCGGGCCGCCGCGGATGACCCGCCCCTGCCCCGGCGCCCGCGCCGTCACCAGCCGCCCGCACTGGCAACCGCCGGCCGGCGCGACCGACTGCCACATGCACATCTTCGGCCCTTACGAGCGCTACCCGCTCTCGCCCGGCCGTTCCTATACCCCGCCCGAAGCCTCCATCGCCGCCTACCGAGCAATGTGCGACAGCGTTGGCCTGGCGCGCACGGTCGTCGTCCAGCCGAGCATCTACGGCACCGACAATGCGGTGACCCTCGATGCGGTCGAGGCGCTTGGCCGTGACCGCGCCCGCGCCGTGGTCGTCGTCGACGAGAGCTTCGGCCTCCCTGCCCTCCGCGCCATGGCCGGGCGCGGCGCCTGTGGCGTCCGCTTCAATGCGGTGAGCGGCAACGGCACACCTCTTGCGCAGATCGAAGCTCTCGGCGCCCGCCTCGCCGAGCTCGAATGGCACATGCAGCTCTACGCGCATCCCACTGAAATGCTTGCGCTGGAGCCCGTCCTGGCTCGCCTGCCCTGCCCGCTGGTCATCGACCATATGGGCGGCGTGAAGTCCGGCGACCAAGGCCTTGATCATCCAGCTTTCCAGGCCCTGCTTCGGCTGCTGCGCGGCGGCGCCTGGGCCAAGCTCTGCGGCTACCGCTCCTCTACCGCCGGTGCGCCCTACGCCGATGTCGCCGCCATGGCCCGCGCCATGATCGAGGCTGCGCCCGAGCGCTGCGTCTGGGGGACCGATTGGCCCCATCCCTCCCTCACCTCGCCAGAGGAGGTGCCGGATGACGGCGTTCTGATGGACGCCCTCGGCGACTGGGCGCCGGAGCCTGCCCAGCGCCAGGCCATCCTCGTCGACAACCCGGCACGCCTCTACGGCTTCTGATCCCCTTGCACGGCACGCGCGGCCATGGCACGACTACCGCCATGGTGCAGAGCGCGATCCCCGCCACGCGATTTTGGTACCGCTGGTATACACCGGCGGCCTAGGATCAGCGCACCCACGCAGACCCGCAGGAGCCGCCACACGCTGGCGGCTTTTTCGTCTCTGCACCTCCCGCCAGCGGTGCCGGCCCCCGAACCACCCAGGAGGCCCCATGCAACGCAGCGATTTCGACTTCGACGTCATCAGTGGCCCGGCCTTGCCTCCCCTGAGGCCGCCCGCGCCGCCGGCCCCGCCGCCGCCCGCGCTTGACCCGGCCGCGGCCCGGCCCGAAAGTCCGAAACCATGATTTTGCTGATCGACAACTACGACAGCTTTACCTTCAATCTCTATCACTTCCTCGGCGATCTTGGAGTGGAGATCGAGGTACGGCGCAACGATGCGCTGACCAGCCAGGAGGCCCTGGCGATGCAGCCGGAGGCCATCCTGCTCTCGCCCGGCCCCTGCACGCCGAACGAGGCCGGCGTCTGCCTGCCGCTGATCGGCGCCGCCGCCTCGGCCGGCGTGCCGCTGATGGGAGTCTGTCTCGGTCACCAGGCCATCGGCCAAGCCTTCGGTGGCACCGTCATTCGCGCTCCCGATCCGGTGCATGGCAAGGTCTGGGACGTGCATCACCGCGGCACCGACCTCTTCGCCGGCCTGCCGAGCCCGGTCCGCGCCACGCGCTACCACTCCCTCGTCGTCCGCCGCGACGACTTGCCCGCCGAACTCGAAGCCACCGCCTGGACCGAGGACAGCCTCATCATGGGCCTCGCCCATCGCAGCCTGCCGATCTGGGGCGTGCAGTTCCACCCGGAGAGCATCGCGTCCCAGCACGGCCACGACCTGCTGCGGAATTTCCTGCTGCTCGCCAAGGCGCGGGTGCCGGCGTGAACACGCTGAAGCCGGTTCTCGCCCGCCTCGCCGCCGGCGAGCGCCTGGCGGAGAGCGAGGCCGAGGCCGCCTTCGGCATCATCATGGCCGGCGAGGCGACCCCCGCCCAGATCGCCGGCATGCTCATGGCGATGCGTGTCCGCGGCGAGACCGTGGCCGAGATGACTGGCGCCGTCCGCGCCATGCGCGCCCGCATGACGGCGATCGAAGCGCCCCCTGGCACCATCGACATCGTCGGCACCGGCGGCGATTCCTCAGGCAGCCTCAACATCTCGACGGCGACGGCGCTGGTCGTCGCCGGCTGCGGCGTGCCGGTGGCGAAGCACGGCAACCGCGCCCTCTCCTCCCGCTCCGGCGCCGCTGATGCACTCGCCGCCCTCGGCATCGACCTCGACGTCCCACTCGACCGGCTGGAAGTCGTGCTGAAATCCACCGGCATGGTCTTCCTGATGGCGCCCCGCCACCACGCAGCGCTGCGCCATGCCGCCGGCCCCCGCGTTGAGCTCGGCACCCGCACCATCTTCAACCTGCTCGGCCCCATGGCCAATCCGGCCCGCGTCCGCCGCCAGCTGACCGGCGCCTATGACGCCGCCTGGCTCCGCCCCATGGCGGAGACCCTCGCCCGCCTCGGCACCGAGGCCGCCTGGCTGGTCCATGGCCAGGGCCTCGACGAGATCGCCCTCTCCGGCGAAACCCATGTGGTCGCCCTCGAAAGTGGCACGATCCGCGAATTCACCATCGCCCCCGAGGATGCCGGCCTCCGCCGCGCGCCTCCCGAAGCCATCCGCGGCGGCGAGCCGGCCGAGAACGCCCTCGCCCTCACCGCGTTGCTGGATGGCGCCCCCGGCCCCTACCGCGACATCGTGTTGCTGAATGCCGCCGCGGCCCTGGTCGTTGCGGGGCGCGATACCGATCTAGCATCCGGCGCGGCGCGAGCCGCGGCGGCCATCGACAGCGGGGCCGCTTCTGCCGTACTGGCCCGCCTGAAGGACGCCACTGCAGCATGAACGCCCCTCATCTGATCCTCCCCGACCCGCAGGCCGTGCCGGACACCCTTTCCGGCATCCTCGCCGACAAGTACGAGGAGGTCCGCGCCCGGTCCGCCGCCACCCCCCTCTCTGAGATCGAGCGCCAGGCCCGCGCTGCCGACCGGCCCCGAGATTTCGTTACTGCACTCTGCCAAGCCGTCGCCGATGGCCGGGTCGGCCTCATCGCCGAGATCAAGCGTGCTTCCCCTTCAGGCGGGCTGATCCGCGACCCCTTCGAGCCCGCCACCCTCGCCGAGGACTATGCCCGCGCCGGCGCCTCCTGCCTCTCGGTGCTGACCGATGCGCCCTACTTCCAGGGCCATGCCGACCACCTGAAGGCCGCCCGCGCCGCCTGCACCTTGCCCGTGCTGCGCAAGGACTTCATGGTCCATCCCTGGCAGGTCTTCGAGGCTCGGGCGATGGGTGCCGACTGCATCCTGCTCATCATGGCCGCCCTCTCCGACCATCAGGCCGAGGAGCTTGAGGACATCGCCCGCAGCCTCGACATGGGCGTTCTCGCCGAGGTTCATGATCGCGCCGAGCTAGACCGTGCCCTCGGCCTGCAGACCCGGCTGATCGGTATCAACAACCGCAATCTCAAGACCTTGCGGACTGATCTTGCCACGTCCGAGGAGCTGGTGCCGCTGATCCCCGCCGACCGCATCCCGGTCGCCGAAAGCGGCATCCGCAACCCGGCCGATGTCCGCCGCATGGCCGATGCCGGCGCCCGCTGCATTCTGGTCGGCGAAAGCCTGATGCGCCAGTCGGACGTCACCGCCGCCGCCTCCGAGCTCGTCCAGGCCCTTTGATGGCCGAGGCTCGCCCCCTCACCCATTTCGACGCGGAAGGCCGCGCCGCCATGGTGGATGTTGGGGCCAAGGCTGAAACGCGGCGCGAGGCCATCGCCCGCGGTCGCGTCGTGATGGACCCGGCGACCCTCGCCCGCATCGTCGAGGGCCAAATGGCCAAGGGCGATGTCCTCGCCGTCGCCCGGCTCGCCGGCATCATGGCGGCCAAGCGCACCGCCGACCTTATCCCGCTCTGCCACCCGCTGATGCTGAGCAAGGTCGCCGTCGACCTCGTCCCGGTCGGGCCGGACGCGGTGGAGATCGAGGCCACCGTCGCGCTCACTGGCCGCACCGGCGTCGAGATGGAGGCGCTGACCGCCGTCACCGTCGCCGCCCTGACGGTCTACGACATGTGCAAGGCGATCGATCGAGGCATGCGCATCGAAGCGGTGCGCCTCGTCAAAAAGTCCGGCGGTAAATCAGGTACCTACGAGGCAGAGTGATGATCTCGGTCGAGGACGCGCGAACCCGCATTCTAGCGGCCCTCGCCGCCACCCCGGCCGAGACCGTGCCTCTGTCCGCCGGCTGGGGCCGCGTCCTCGCTCGCACCGTCCTCGCCCGGCTGACCCAGCCCCCCGCCGATGTCTCGGCCATGGACGGCTACGCGGTCCGCGCCGCCGAGGCCACCGAGGGCGCCCGCCTCGCCGTCATCGGCACCGCCCCCGCCGGCCACCCTTTTGCTGGCGAGGTCAGCTCCGGCCAAGCCGTCCGCATCTTCACCGGCGGCCTCGTCCCACTCGGCGCCGATGCCATCCTCCTTCAGGAAGACGCCGAAGCCACCGCCGCTACCGTTCTGGTGAAGGAAGCAGTCCGCCCCGGACGCTGGATTCGCCGCCGTGGGCTCGATTTCACCGAGGGCGAGACCTTGCTGCCCGCCGGCCGCCGCCTCACCGCCCGCGATATCGGCCTCGCTGCCGCCGCCAACACGCCCTGGCTGACGGTCCACCGCGCCCCCCGCATCGGCATCCTGGCGACCGGCGACGAGATTGCCCTCCCCGGCGACCCGATCCCGCCCGGCGGCATCGTCAGCAGCAACGCCCATGCCCTTGCCGCCCTCGTCCGCTCCGGCGGCGGCGACCCGCTCATCCTCCCCATCGCGCCGGACGACACTCAGGCCATCGCCGAGGCTGCCCGCGCCGCCCGCGCTTGCGACCTGCTGGTGACGAGCGGCGGCGCCAGCGTCGGCGACCACGACTTGGTGCAGAGCGCCCTCGGGCCGGAGGGCTTCACCCTCGATTTCTGGAAGATCGCCATGCGGCCCGGCAAGCCCTTGATCTGGGGACGGCTCGGCCCGACGCCGGTTCTCGGCCTGCCTGGCAACCCGGTCTCGGCCCTGGTTTGCAGCGTGCTCTTCCTGCTCCCCGCGCTCGACCGCCTCTCAGGTCTTCCCGGCGCCGCACCGCGCACCATCCGGGCCTTGGCCGGCACCGACCTGCCTGAGAACGATCGCCGCTTCGACCATCTCCGCGCCACCCTGCATCCCGGCCCCGATGGCGTCCCGCTCGCCACCCCCTTCCCCGTGCAGGATAGCTCCATGATGAAGACCCTGGCCCGCGCCGAGGCCCTCATCCTCCGCGCCCCCGGTGCCGCGGCTCTGCCCGCTGGCGCCCCGGTCGAGGTGATTCCGCTTGGCGATTTGGGGCTTTGATTCGATCCTGTTGACCGAATGATGGAACTTCCGTAGAACATCGCTGCGATTCGTGGTTTGTTCGCCATCCACGCGCAGGGCCAGCCCACGGAGGGGACGATGCTTACCCGCAAGCAGCATGAGCTGCTGATCTTCATCGACAAGCATTTGCGCGCGACCGGCTTCTCCCCCTCCTTCGAGGAGATGAAGGACGCGCTCAAGCTCAAGTCGAAATCCGGCATCCACCGCCTCATCACCGCCCTCGAGGAGCGCGGCTTCCTCAAGCGCCGCGCCCATCGCGCCCGGGCGCTCGAGGTCATCCGCCTGCCGGAGAACATCGCCCCACGCCGCGCCGCGGAGCCCGCGCCGGCCGCCGCCGCGGGTCCCGCGGCCGCGACTTTCTCGCCGAATGTCATCCATGGCCGCTTCGCCCCCAACCTCGCTGGCGTCCAGCGCGCGGCGAATGAGGCGGCGGCCGTCCAGCTTCCCCTCTACGGCCGCATCGCCGCGGGCCTTCCGATCGAGGCGCTGCGCGACAGCGGCAGCAGCGTCGAGGTCCCGGCTGCCCTGCTCACCAGTGGCGAGCATTACGCCCTCGAGGTATCCGGCGACTCCATGGTCGAGGCCGGCATCCTCGACGGCGATACGGTCATCATCCGGCGCGGCGACATCGCCGATAACGGCTCCATCGTCGTCGCCCTGGTGGATGAGAACGAGGTCACGCTGAAGCGCCTGCGCCGCAAGGGCAATTCCATCGCGCTGGAGCCGGCCAACCCGCGCTATGAAACCCGCATCTTCGGCCCAGACCGGGTGAAGGTGCAGGGCCGCCTGATCGGCCTGCTCCGCCGCTATTGAGCGCCTGGGTTACTCCACTGCGGCCACCGGCGCCGTCGAGGCCAACCCCTGCGGGCTCGGCACCGGCGGCACCCAGGGCCGGTTGCCGCGCCAGGCCCGGTCGCTGACCACCTGGGCCCCGTCACGGTCGAGCCAGATAGCATGCGGCCCATCCCGCCATACGGCGAAGCGATCGACCACCTGGGCCAGACAGGCGCCGCGCACCGGCTCGGACGAAACCACCACGGCGGCACTGGCACAGGCCGCCTGCGGTGCCTCACCTCGCAGCAGCACCGCCTCCGGCCCCGCTGGATCGGGCCGCAGTGCGCAAGCCCCGGTGCGGCAGCGCAGCACGCCCTCCGCCATCTCGCCTTCGCGCGGCAGTGCCTCGATGCTGCCGCCGCCCTGCCTCCGTTGCCAGTCATCCCGAATGAAGGCCGCAGCACCGGATTGCCGCTGCAGGAACAACGCCTCCCCGGCCCGCAACCCGATCAGCCGTCCGTCGCCCGAAACGAGCAGATCCGGTGGGCGGTCCACCGCCCCGCTCAATAGCCCCATCGCTAGCAGGGGAATCCCAGCCAGCCGCCATCCCGTCCGCCACAGGCAGAGCCAGAGCAACCCGAAGGCACAAAGAGCGAGGCCCCAGGCCGGGATCGGCTGCACCGCCAGCGCTGCCCCCGGCCAGGCAGCGACCAGCCGCGCGACGCCGAGGATCGCCTCCACTCCCCAGCCCATCGGTGCGAGGGCCAAGCCCTCCAGCCCAAAGGGCATCAGCAGCACCGCCGCCAGCGCCGACGGCATCACCAGCAGCGAGGTGATCGGCACCGCCACCGCATTCGCCACCACGCCATAGAGCTGCACCCGGCCGAAATGGTGCAGGGCGAAGGGCATAGTGGCCAGCCCCGCCAGTACCGAGGTCGCCACCACTCCGAACAGCGCCAGCGCCGCCCTTCTCTGCCAAGCCGCCCGCCTACTGGCCTTGGGCAGGCGCGGCCGCAGCCACTCCCATCCGGCGACCAGCGCCAGCACCGCAGCGAAGCTCATCTGGAAGCTCGCCCCCAGCAGCGCCGCCGGCTGCACCACGATCACCGTCGCCGCCGCCAGCGCAAGGACCCGCAGGCTGAGGGCCCGCCGCCCGGCCAGCAACGCCAGGGTGGTAAAGGCCGCCATGGCGAAGCTCCGCTGCATCGGCACCTGCGCTCCGCTGAGCAGGAGATACCCCGCCCCCACCGCCAGTGCCGCCACCGCGGCGATCGTCTTTCCCGGCAACCGCATGGCGAAGGCGAAGCCGCAGCGCACTAGGGTGAAGGCAAGGCCCATCACAGCCACGATGTGCAGTCCGGAGACCGAAAGCAGATGCGCCAGCCCTGAATCGCGCATGGCGGTGAGGTCACCGGCCGGGATGGCGCTCTGGCCACCGGTGATGAGCGCCGCGGCAATGGCCCCGGTCGACCCTGGCAGCGCCGTCGCCACCCGTTGCTCGATCGATGCCCGCAACCCGGCGAAGAGCGGCCGCGCCTCGCCCGGCGCCACCTCAGCCATGCCGAGCGCATAGCCACTGCCGCCGAGGCCGGAAAAATAGGCCGCCCGCTGGAAATCCCACCCACCCGGATGCGTCGGCGCCCCTGGTGGCCGGACCATCGCCCGGACCTTGAGCCGGTCGCCCGGCTCCGGCCGCGCCGGATCGGCGGCCTTCAGCCGCACCCGCACGAGCCGCTCTTCCTCCGGACCGGTGCCGAAGTGCGCCGCCCGGAGCGTCACCCGCCGCCCCTCAGGCAGCAGCTCAACTTCCGCGACCTCCCCAGTGAGGATCGTCGCCGTCCGTGGCGGCTCCTGCAGCGGCGCCATCCGTCCCGCCTGCCAGCTTGCCAGGGCGAAGCCCATTACCGCTGCCGCCATCAGGCCGAGCAGCAACCCAGCCAAGGGCCGTCGCGCCCCAATCCAGAGCGCAAGCAGCGAGAGGGGAGGCGCAAGCCACCTGGCCGCCGGTGAGGGTTCCGACGGCCAAGCGAAATAGACCAGCACGCCTGCACCGAGGGCCACGGCCAACCACAAGGCAAGCCGGGGGCGTTCGTCCACGAGGAGGTTTTTCCACGCGGCCGTCGATGCGAGCCTGCCGGGCCATTGAGGGGCTGGCCGAGCAGCAGCTGAGGACATTTTCGCGGGGAATACTACGCTCCCGAACCATATTTACAACCATTGCGTGAAGCTAAAGAATGAGAGAGCGTTAAAGTTGTACTTTAAGATGTCAGCACAGGTTGACATCGATTCGTGCCTCATGCCGCGCCGCACAAGGGTTGCATCGGTGCCCGATTCGGCCCCACGGGCGTGCGGAAGCCTCCATTTCCCAAGCTGTGCGGCCCGGTCTATTCTCGGGCCGAAGGGCCGATCGCCCACCAACCCACCGGCCGCCAGCCCGCTTTCTGTTGCAACGCAGCAAATTGGCGGGCCGGCGAGCGCCGCCACCACCCAGGCAGGTCATGACCGTCCGCACCCGCTTCGCTCCCTCGCCGACCGGCTTCTTGCACATCGGCGGGGCGCGCACTGCGCTCTTCAATTTCCTCTTCGCCCGTCACCATGGAGGCCAGTACCTGCTGCGCATCGAGGACACCGACAAAGCCCGCAGCACCGGCGAGGCCGTCGAGCAGATCCTCGACAGCCTCGCCTGGCTCGGCCTCAGCCCGGACGAGCCGCCGGTCTTCCAGAGCAGCCGCGAAGCCCGCCATGCCGAGGTCGCGCGGGAGCTATTGGCGCGCGGCGCCGCCTACCTGGCCTACGACACGCCGGAGGAGCTGGCGGCGATGCGCGCCGAGGCAGAGGCCGCCAAGCGCCCGTTCAAGTATGATGGCTCCCGCTGGATCGGCCTCGACCCCGCCGCGGCCCCCGCCGACCGCAGGCCCGCCATCCGCCTGAAGGCCCCGCGCGAGGGCTCCACCGTGGTCGAGGACCTCGTCCAGGGCCGCGTCGAGGTCCGCAACACCGAGCTGGACGACATGATCATCCTCCGCTCGGATGGCACGCCGACCTACCTGCACGCCGTGGTGGTGGACGACCACGACATGGCCATCACCCATGTCATCCGCGGCGACGACCACCTGACTAACACCTTCCGCCAGTGCTTGGTCTATGACGCCATGGGCTGGCACCGCCCCCATTTCGCCCATATCCCGCTGATCCACGGCGCGGATGGCGCCAAGCTCTCCAAGCGCCACGGCGCCGTCGGCGTGATGGAGTTCGAGGCCCAGGGCTTCCTCCCCGAGGCCGTCTGCAACTACCTCCTCCGCCTCGGCTGGGGCCATGGCGATGAGGAATACGTCCCCCGCGACCGCGCCATCTCGCTCTTCGACCTGAAGGATGTCGGCCGCGCCGCCTCGCGCATGGACTACGCCAAGCTGACCCATCTTAACGGCGTCTATCTCCGCGCCGCAGACGATGCCCGCCTGACCGAGGACGTGCTGCGGCGCCTCGCAGCGCGAGGGATCGATTACGGCACCCTCGGCGGCGACCGCGTCCGCGCCCTGATGCCGGCACTGAAGGAGCGCGCCAAGACGCTCGAGGAGCTGACCTCCGCCGCCGCCTTCGCCGCCCAGGAAGGCCCGCCCCCGATGGACCCGAAGGCCGCCACCCAGCTCACGCCGGAGGCCAAGGCCCTGCTCACCGACCTCGCCCGTTTCCTCACCGACGCCCCCTGGGAGCAGGCGGAGATCATGAACTGGCTCCGCGACTACTCGGATGTGAAGGGGATGAAGCTCGGCCAGGTCGCCACACCGCTGCGCATCGCCCTCAGCGGCAGCACCCAGAGCCCGCCGATCGATGTGGTCCTCGCCGCCCTCGGCCGCACCGAGGCGATGGACCGCATCCTCGCTGCGGCCGAGTAGTCAGGCCTCCAGCAACTCGGGGAAGGGCACGATGGTGCTCTTCACCGTCCGCATTGCCATGGCATCGGCAACCGCCCGCCCGACCCCGTCCTCGTCGAAGGGATAGATCGTCTGCATCTCATACCATGGGTAACGGTCCCGCGCCCGGTCGAGCATGCGGATGCCGAGCGCCAGGTCGTTCTCGGTGAAGGCCCAGGAGCCGATGATCACCACATCCTTGGCGACGAAGCGGTGCCAGTTGGTGGCGATGCTCCCCGCATCGGTGAACTGCCCCATCTCGATCAGCGCCGCCCCGTCGCGCAGCATTTCGACGCCCTCCGGCCCCGCGGCGGGATGCCCCGTGCAATCCATCACCAGATCGGCCCCATAGCCGCCGACGATCTCCCGCACCCGCGCCACCCGCGCCTCCGAGGTCGGGTAAGCCTCGATGTCCACCGTAGCCTCCGCCCCGAAGCGCCGCGCCAGCGCCAGCCGCGGCTCCTCCGGCGCGCCGACGCAGATCACCCGCCCCGCCCCCATCTCCCGCGCCGCGGCGATGGCGAGGATGCCGATCGGCCCGCTCCCCTGGATGACAACCGTGTCACCCCAGCGGAACAACCCCATCTTCTGGGCACGTGCGAACCCGCGGATGCAGGAAGTCAGCGGTTCCGACAGCGCCCCGAGCCTGAGCGGCATGCTCTCCGGCAGCTTGTAGATCTTCGTCCCCGGCAGCGCCTCGAGATCGATATAGACATACTCCGCCCAACCGCCCCAGAGATGCGGCGGCCGGTCGAAGCCGAGATAGCGGCCGTAATAGACCGGCGTCTGGCAGCGGTTGGAATTCTCCGGATAGTGCTTGCAGTAGTAGCACTCGCCGCAGGGCATGAAAGGCGGGACCATGATCTTGGACCCGACGGTGATCGGCAGGTCCATCCAATCCGTCTTCAGCTCCGGCCCGATCTCGCGGACGATCCCGGTCATCTCGTGCCCGAGGGTGAAGGGCCAGGGCAGCGGCTTCGGCCAATGGCCCTTGAGGATATGCAGATCGGTTCCGCAGACCCCGCAGGCGCCGATCTGGATCAGCGCCGATTTCGGCCCGACCTTCGGCCAGGGCACCTCGCGGATGACGGGGGGCGCCCCCGGCCCGTCGAAGGTCGCAACACGAATGGGCTTCATCGGCCTCTCCTCCCCTTTGAAAGAAGAGCCTAAGCCGCCGACGCCACCCCCGTCACCCGCGGCAGCACGACGCGCAGCGGCGCCGGCGCCGCCCGCACCTCCACCGGCAGCCGCCCCACCGGGTCGCCATCCGTCTGCACGGCGACGCCCTCGCCCTCAATGCGCAGCCAAGTCGCATGCCGCAGCACGAGGCCCGGCATGCGCGGCAGCAGGTTGAGGGGCAGTGCCGCCCCATAGGCCGCCGCGGCCACAGGCCCCGAGCCGCGGAACAGCGCCACCTGGAAGCCCGGCCGCGCCATCTCCGCCTCCGGTGCCAGCAGGTGCCGCCCGGCATAGAGCCGCCCCTTGCTAACGATGACCGAGCTCACCCGTGTCTCATCATCCTCGAAGACGACCCGCAGCGACGGAAACCGGTAGCGCCCCAGCTCCCGCACTGCCTGCCAGACATAGGCCCCGCGCCCGATCCTCTGCTTCAGCCCAAGATCGAGATTGGCGACAACCGCCGCATCGAACCCCGCCCCCAGCATCTGCACGAAGAGCCGCGCTCCGCCACCCGCGAAGCGCGCCTCCCCCGGATGCACGAGGCGCCCCTCCCCCTCCGCCAGCAGCCGCGCCGAAGCCTCCGGCCGCACCGGGATGCCGAGCTCCCAGGCGAAGACATTCGCCGTCCCGAGCGGCAGCACGCCGAGCGCCGCCCCGCCGCCGGCCAGCCCCGCCGCCACCTCGGCGATCGTCCCATCCCCGCCCGCAGCGACGACGACGCCGCGTCCCTCCGCCGCTGCCTCCCGCGCCAGCTGCGCCGCATGGCCCGGATGCCCGGTCTCCACCAGGGTGAAATCCCGCCCGAGCCGGCGCAGCACCGCGAGCGCACGGTCGAGCCGCTGCCGTCGCCGCTGCCCGGCAGTCGGATTGAAGATGATCAGCATGTCGAGCTTATCGCAGCAAAGCATGACGCTTGCGGGTCATGACGAGGTCAATGGCTTTACAACAACCATGACACCGTCCGCTGCCCGTCATCGGCGCGTCATGTCGCAAACTCGTGCAGCCCGTTACTGCACGGTTTCATGAAGGGTTCACGACAGGATTGCTGATACTGCGTTACCCGCCTGCCGATGATTGTGTCCGGGGATTCGACTGCACGGCTCCCTGGCAAGCGCGAGGGCAGGATCATGCAAGCCGTCGAGGCCAGAACCCGGTACCGCAGCGTCTTCCTGTCGGACACCCATCTCGGCATGCGCGGCTGCCGCGCCGACTACCTGGCCGACTTCCTCCGCCGCACCGACTGCGACCGCCTCTATCTGGTCGGCGACATCGTCGATGGCTGGCGTCTGCGCAAGTCCTGGTACTGGGACAGCGACCATGACGACGTGCTTCGCATCCTGCTGAAGCTCGCCCGCTCCGGCACCGAGGTCCTCTACATCCCCGGCAACCACGACGAGATGTTCCGCAACTGGCTCGGCCAGGGGCTCGAGGTCGCCGGCGTCCGCCTGATGCGCGAGGCCGTCCACGAGGCCGCCGACGGCCGCCGCTTCCTCGTCATCCATGGCGACGAGTTCGACGGCGTGATCCGCTATGCCAAGCTCCTCGCCCATCTCGGCGACTGGGCCTACGACATGGCCCTCACCCTGAACCGCTGGTTCAACGCCGCCCGCCGCAAGCTCGGCTATCCCTATTGGTCGCTCTCGCAATGGTTGAAGCGCCAGGTGAAGGAGGCGGTGAAGGCGATCGACCGCTTCGAGCTGGCGCTCGCCAACGAGGCCGGCCGCCGCGGCCTCGACGGCGTCATCTGCGGCCATATCCACCATGCCGAGATGCGTGACGTCCACGGCATCACCTACATGAACGACGGCGACTGGGTGGAGAGCTGCACCGCCCTCGTCGAGCATGCCGATGGCCGCTTCGAGCTGATCGACTGGGTGCGCGAGATGCGTCTACGCAGCGAGCGCGAGGCCGTTACCCAGCGCCTGGCCATCGCCCGTGCCTGATCAGCACCTGACCCTCGCGGAAGCGCCGGCGAAGACCGCCCCGCTCCGCCTGCTGATCGTCACCGATGCCTGGGCGCCGCAGGTCAATGGCGTGGTGCGCACGCTCGGCACCATGGCGGAGATGCTGCGCGCCAATGGCGACACGGTGGAGGTGATCGGCCCGGACCGGTTCCGCAGCATCCCGGCGCCTGGCTACAAGGAGATCCGCCTCGCCATCGCCCCTCGCCGCAAGCTGGCGAAGCTGGTCGATGCCTACATGCCCTGCGCCGTCCACATCGCCACGGAAGGCCCGCTCGGTTGGGCAATGCGCCGCATCTGCCTCCGCCGTGACTGGCCCTTCACCACCGCCTTCCACACCAAATTCGCCGAGTACATGGAGGCCCGCGCCCATATCCCCGCCGCTTGGTCCTGGCGCGTGCTGCGTCAGTTCCACGCCCCGGCGCAGGCGGTGATGGCCGCGACCCCAAGCCTCCGCCGCGACCTCACCACCCGCGGCTTCACCAAGATCCGCCCCTGGACCCGCGGCGTCGACCTCTCCCGCTTCCGCCCGGAGCCGCGCGAGGCCTTCGAAGGCCTGCCGCGCCCCATCTTCCTCTATGCCGGCCGCGTCGCCGTCGAGAAGAACATTGCGGCCTTCCTCAGCCTCGACCTGCCCGGCAGCAAGGTCGTCATCGGCGACGGGCCCCAGCGCGGCGAACTCGAAGCGCGCTTCCCCAAGGCGCATTTCCTCGGCTACCGCGAGAACGGCGTCCTCGCCCGCTCCTATGCCGGCGCGGATGTCTTCGTCTTCCCCTCGCGCACCGACACATTCGGCCTCGTCCTGCTGGAAGCCCTCGCCAGCGGCACGCCGGTCGCCGCCTTCCCCGTCACCGGCCCGCTCGACGTCGTGACCGACCCACGCGTCGGCGTGCTGGACGAGGATCTCCGCGCCGCCTGCCTGCGCGCGCTGGAGTGCAGCCGCGAGGCTGCCCGCGCCCATGCCGAAGCCTTCTCCTGGGAGGCTTCGATGGCGCAATTCCGTGAAACACTGGTCCGGTTCAGCAGCTGAGTCCGCGCCGGACGAAAGGACAAAGCATGTCGAGCAGCAGCCTCCAACGGCACGATACCGCACATCCCACCGCCAACCTGCCGCTCTTCTTCCGCCGCTGGATGGCGGATCCGTTGCAGATGGGGTCCATCGTCCCATCCTCGCGCACCTTGTCGAGCCGCATCGCCAACCTCGCCGCCGCGGATGGTGATGGCGTCGTGCTCGAGATCGGCGCCGGCACCGGTGTCATCTCCCGCGCCATGCTCGATGCGGGCATCGCGCCTGAACGCATCGTACTGGTCGAGATCGTCCCCGACATGGCGGACCACTTGCGCGAAAGCCTGCCGGGCACCACCGTGCTCTGCGCCGATGCCTTCGCCCTGCCGCAGCACCTTCCGGAGCGCTTCGCCGGCCGCGTCAGCAGCGTCATCTGCGGCATTCCGCTCGTGCTGCTGCCGATCGAGCGCCAGCGCCTTTTCGTCGAGGGCGTCGAGCGCGTCGCCCCTGGCCTCGGCTTCCTGCTCTACACCTACTGCATCACCTCGCCGCTGCCGTACAAGAAGCTTGGTCTCTCGGCGAAGCGCGAAACCTGGACGCCGAAGAACTTCCCCCCCGCCAGCGTCTGGCGCTACCGCCCGCTGCAACAGGGCTGACACGGAACCGCCAAGCCGGCGCAACACGCGCCGGCTACGACGCCCCCGAACCGATAGGGGGACGCCCGCATGCGCCGACTGCTTCTCGCCACCACCGCCCTGCTGATGGCCTCTCCGGCCCTCGCCCAGACCCGCTTCGAGGCGAGCTTGGCCGGCCATGCCATCCTGCCTGCCTTCACCATGGCCATGCCACCCGCCGATGCGCCGCGCGATGCCCTCCTCGCCGGCAAATTCACCGGCCCCGGCAACACCCGCACCGACCAGCCCGGCAGCATCCCCGGCACCACTGGCCCGGCTCCGGCCGGCCGGCCGACCGGCATCGGCCTGCCCTTCATCGGCCAGCCGGTGCAGGGCTTCTCCGGCATCAAGCCCGTCGCCAATCAACCCGGCGCCTATTGGGTGCTGAGCGACAACGGCTTCGGCAACAAGCGCAACAGCCCCGACGCCATGCTGATGCTCCACCGCATCCGCCCCGACTGGCGCAGCGGCCGGATCGGCCTTGAGCAGACCATTTTCCTCTCCGACCCCGACCGCCGCGTGCCCTTCCGCATCGCCTATGAGGGCAGCGAGCGCCGCTACCTCACCGGCGGCGACTTCGACATCGAGAGCATCCAGCCGGTCGCCGACGGCTTCTGGCTCGGCGACGAGTTCGGCCCCTCCCTGATCAAGGTCGACCAGGAGGGCCGCGTCCGCCAGGTCGTCGACACCACCATCGACGGCCGCCCGATCCGCAGCCCCGACAACCCCGCCCTGCAAGTGCCCGCCACCACCTTCGAGTCCCAGCGCAGCGGTGGCTTCGAGGGCATGGCCCAGAGCCCCGACGGCAGCCGCCTCTATGCCCTGCTGGAGAAGCCTCTGCTGACGAATGGCCAGCCCGAGGGCCGCTTCCTCCGCATTGCCGAGCTCGACACCGCGCGTGGCGCCTGGACGGGCCGCGTCCTGCGCTATCGCATCGAGGAAGGCACCACCGCCATCGGCGATTTCAACATGATCGACGACCGCCGCGCCCTCATCATCGAGCGCGACGACGGCGAGGGAGACCCGTCGCTTGCCTGCGCCGCCGGCGCCAACCCGCCCGGCTGCTTCGCCAACCCGGCACGGGTGAAGCGCATCTACGTCCTCGATCTCGGCGCGGTGGACGAGCAGGGCTTCGTGAAGAAGCTCGGCTATATCGACCTGATGGCGATCCGCAATCCGGAGGGCTTGGCCCGCACCCATGGCGACCGCGCCCGGACCGAGCCGCAGGATCGCTTCGCCTTCCCCTTCTTCACCATCGAGAATGTCGCGGTGGTAGATGGCGAGCACATCATCGTCGGCAACGACAACAACCTGCCCTTCAGCGCGGGCCGCCACCTGACCCGCGCCGACGACAACGAGATGATCCTGCTTCGCGTGCCCGAGCTGCTCACCGCCCGCTGACCAGCGCAGCCCGTCCAGGTCGAGGTTCAGCCTCGGCACCTTGACGCGCGGCGCACCGAAGAGGCCTACTTCCGCCCCTCGGCGTGCCGCGCCACCAGCATCCTCGCCCGCTCCGGCGCGACACCCCGCGTCGCGGCCACACGCCCCGCCTGCCGGGCCGCATGTCTAGGGCTGATGCACGGATCGAGCCCCGAAGCCGAGGCCGTCACCGCATCCGTCGGCCCCGGCCCTCCCGCCGTCATGCGCTCCTTCAGCGTCTGCGGCGGGCGATCCGGCAATCACCGGCACCGTGGCGAGCACGAGCGCGATCTGCGCCCAACCGATCAGCGTTCCTCCGGCCGCAGCGCCCAAGGAGGTAGAGCAGCAGCCCGGCCGAGACGGCGCCGCCGAGAGGCAGCTCGACCACGGCGGTCACACGCGCTCACAGGCCGCGGCATAGGCGCGAAGGGCCTCAGCCCGAGGGCCAGTCACCGTCGTAAAGCATGGGCCGCCCCGCGCCGGGACGAGAGGTTCGGCTCGGGCGAGGGATTGCGCGGCGAAGGGTGCAAGTGTTCATGTGAGAAAGGGGCGGCCGGCATGAAGCCCGCGTGAATGAGAGGGGCGCCGCTTCTCTCATGCTATCCTTGCCGGGGCTCTCATTGACCATGCCTCGGCATCGTCAATGGCATCCCCGAGGGCCGAAAGGCCCTGGACCCCTTTGAGTTAAGGGCCGCGCTTGGCGCCGCGCCAGGGCGCACGGGGCCGGCTGGCACGGCGAACGACCTGTGCGCCGCCACGGCCCGCCGCCGTCTCGCCTGCCAGTTCCAGCGTCACCTCAGCCTCGGCCGCTGCCGCCTGCTGGCTGGTTTCCTCCGAGCGCGAGGTCCCGCCCTCGATCAGCAGCGCCACCGCACCATGCGTCTCCTTCACCGCCTCATCCTGCCGGATGGCGACATGCGGCTGCCCGTCGATGGTGAAGATGCGCCGCTGCATGGTCAGCCGCGCGACCTGTTCCTCGGTCGCCGGCAGGAAGGTGCAGCCGCGGGCCCGCGCCGCGGCGATCTGCTCGGTGGTCAGTTCCATGCGTCGTCCTTAGAGCAAAGCCGCCATCGGTGGAATCACCCCCCGACCGATTTCCGCCCGCCACCGCCCCTGTTGCATCACGAAACATGGCAATATTGACCAACTCAAGGGAACGCCAAAATTTCCGCCTCAAGGAAACTATCGGGTTTCCGCTCTGCCGGAACGCCCCCATGCCGCTGCCTGCGCCGAGGCGGCAGCCGCCTCCGCTCGCGCCACGGGCAACCGCTCCCAACCCCTGGTCCGCGCCCGCGCCGTCCGTCAGCGGGATCTCGACAACGCCGTCGCCACCCTCCGCCAGGCCGAGGTCGGAATCCGCTGAGCCGCATGCCCGGCGTCGGCGACTACCGGCTCTTCGGCGCGCAATACGCCATGCGCATCTGGTTCCACCCCGACAAGCCGGTGAATTTCGGCCTCACCCCGGGCGACGTCATCACGATGATCCGGGCCGAGAACGTGCAGGTCGCCTCCTGGTTCGTCCGCAACGGCGCCGGGCAGATGGTGCCCCTCTCCGCCTTCGCCCGTGCCGAATGGAGCGAAGACTTGCCGCGCTTCGAGCGCTACAACGGCCGCCCCTCCGTCGAGATCCTCGGCACCCCCGCTCCCGGCCAGACCACCGGCGCCGCCATGGCCGCGATCGAGGAGATGGCGCAGCGCCTGCCACCTGGCGTCGCCATCGAACGGACGGGCCTCTCCTTCGAGGAACGCCTTTCCGGCAACCGGCGCCGGTGCTCCATGCCCTCTCGCTGCTGGTCGTCTTCATCTGCCTCGCCGCCCTCTACGAAAGCTTGGCGATTCCGGCCGCGGTCATCCTCGTGGTGCCCCTCGGCATCCTCGGCGCCGTCGCCGCCACCGCGCTGCGCGGCCTGGCGAACGACATCTACTTCCAGGTCGGCCTGCTGACGACCATCGGCCTCGCGGCAAAGAACGCCATCCTCATCGTCGAACTCGCCAAGGGGGAGCATGGTCGCGGCGCCAGCCTGCTGAACGCCGCCATCTACGCCTCGCGTCAGCGCCCGATCCTGATGACCACGCTCGCCTTCATCCTCGGCTTGCTGCCGCTTGCCATTTCGACCGGCGCCGGCTTCGGCGGCCAGCTGGAACGCGAGCATCGGTTTCACATCCTACGAAATCGACCTCTTCAGCCGCATGCGCAGCCTCTCGACCCAAGCTTTCGAGCAATATCTCGGCTATGCCGAGACGCGGCGCAGCACCCAGCTCAGCCTTGTCTCCCAGGTCGCCAATGCCTGGCTCGCCATCGCCGCCGATCAGGCATTGCTCGACCTCACCCGCGCGACTTTGAAGAGCCAGGAGGAAGGCTACCAGCTCACCCGCGCAAGCTTCGACGGCAGCAAGCTCGACAGCCTCCCGTTCATGGGAGACGTCCCCGAAGGCCTCTCCTCCGACCTGCTGCTGCGCCGCCCGGATGTGCTCGCCGCCGAGCACAACCTCATCGCCGCCAGTTACAATATCGGCCCGGCGCGCGCCGCCTTCTTCCCCTCGATCAGCCTGACCTCAAGCTACGGCACGGCGAGCAACGGCCTCCAGCGCCTGGACCTTCGCGCCCGCCATCAACATCCCGATCTTCAACGGCGGCATCAACGGCGGCATCAACCGCGCCAATCTCCAGCGCGACATCCAGGTCGGGCAATACGAGCGGGCGATCCAGACCGCCTTCCACGAGGCCGCCGACGCATTGGCCGCCCGCGGCACCCATGAGGACGAGATCGCCGCCCAGTGCCGACTGTTCAAGGCCTATGCCGATGCTTACCGCCTGTCGCTGATGCGCTTACCGCGGCGGCCTCGACGCCTTCCAGACCCCGTTCGACAACCAGCGCCAGCTCTTCACCGCCGAGCAGACGTTGATCGGCATGCGGCTGGCCCGCCTGCAAAACCTTGTTATACCAGCCGCCCTAGAGCTTGACCTGAGCCCAGGCACGGGTGGTGATGGAGGTGACCTGCTCTGGTCTGCGCATCAGCGCGTTCCAGGCTGAGCAGCAGGCGTCCACGATAGCGTCGTAGCTCTCCCACACGCGATGACTGAGAAAGTTGGCCCGCAGGAACTCCCACAGGTTCTCGACCGGGTTCAGGTCGGGCGCATAGCGAGGCAGCGGCAGCAGGCTGATGTTTGCGGGCAGTTGCAGCTTGGGTGAGGTGTGCCAGCCCGCGCCGTCGAGGACGAGGACAGCATGGGCTCCTTTGCTTACGCCCAGGCTGATCTCCGCCAGGTGGATG
>NZ_JQKB01000023.1 GCF_000745835.1 Belnapia moabensis DSM 16746
GGAAGGCTCATGGCCAGCACCCCAGATGACCTGCGCGCCCGGATCGAGGCCTACCCCTGGCCAGCCGGGCGCGGTGGCATCGAGGTGGTGCGCGCCAACAGGGGCTACACGCTCTACAGCCAGCGCACCGGCGGACCTGTCGCCCGGCTGCGCCTAACCGGCCAGGGTGACAGAGTTCAGGTTCTCTGGTGGCGCCGCGAGGCTTGGGGCAACCCGGGCCCGTTCGGCCGCGAGGTCATGCCGCTCGACGACGCTCTCGCCTTTATCGCCGCCGAGGGCTTTTTCTGGATCCATGCATCATGACGAGATCGTCACAGCATGTGCAAACTCAAGCTTAGAGCCGAGGTTTACGGAATCTTCGGGGATTATCGGCAGGATCGCGGCATGGACCTGACGCGCAGCCCGACCATCGCCCTGGCAGAACGCCGCATAGCCTGGCTCGAGGAGCGCCAGCGGGTGCTGGCGCAGAACATCGCCAATGCGGATACGCCCGGCTACCAGCCGCGCGACCTTGGCGACTTCAGCAAGAACCTCGCCGGGGCTTTCAGCCTGACGCGGACGAGTGGATCGCATCTTGCGGGCAGCGGCGGTTCGGCTCGGGCGCGCCCGGACCGGGCGGCGGTGGACAGGACGCCGAATGGTAATGCCGTCTCGCTCGACCGTGAGGCGATGAAGGTGGCCGATACCGAAACGGCGCATGCGTTGGCGACCGGGCTCTACCGGCGCTGGATAGGGCTGTTCCGGACCGCGCTCGGCCGGTCGCAGTGAGATAAGGGGGAGGGCTGGTCATGGATCTCGACAGCGCCTTGCGGCTTTCCGCCGCCGGCATGCAGGCGCAGGCGACGCGGTTGCGGGTGGTCGCTGAAAACATCGCCAACCGGGACAGCACCGGGCAGTCGGCCGGAGCGGACCCGTATCGGCGGAAAACAGTGACCTTCGGCAACCGTCTGGACCGCAGCCTGGGCACGGAGATGGTGCAGGTGCGGCGGATCGGGACGGCGCCGGGGGACTTCCCGCAGGTGCATGACCCGTCGCATCCGGCGGCCGATGCGCAGGGCTATGTAAAGCGGCCGAATGTCGACGGCCTGGTCGAAATGATGGACATGCGCGAGGCGCAGCGGAGCTACAGCGCCAATCTCGCCGTGCTCGAGACCACGCGTGGGATGCTGACGCGGACCATCGAGGCGCTGCGCTGATGCCGGGGGCGATTGCGCCGGTCCAAGCCGCGGCGGCCTACCGTTTGGCGGCGGCGGAGGCGCCGGCCGAAGGCGGCTTCGGCGCCACCTTGCAGCGGGCGGTAGAGGGCGCGGTCGAGATGGAACGGAGCGCCGATGCGGCCAGCACGCAGGCGATGCTCGGTCAGGGCAGCGTGTCAGATGTGGTGATGGCGGTGTCTCGGGCGGAGCTCACCTTGCAGACGGCGGTCGCGCTGCGGGACCGGGTGGTCTCGGCCTATCAGGATGTGATGCGGATGCCGATCTAGGCCGCTTTCGGCCGCGCCATGCATGGGAAGAGGCGGTGCGGGCGTGCCATCGAAGGTTGCTCTGGCGCAGGAGGCGCGAGGATGGAGAACCAGTCTGTGCTGGCAGTACGGGAGGCGCTGTGGATGGCGCTGCACCTGTCTGGTCCGCCGCTGCTGGCCATGCTGGCAGTAGGGTTGGCAGTGTCGATCTTCCAGGCGCTCACGCAGGTGCAGGAAGCGACGCTGGCCTTTCTGCCGAAGCTGGTGGTGCTGGTGTTGGCCCTGCTGCTGCTTGGTCCGGGCATGGCGGGGGCGATGCGAGGGTATGCGGCCTCGCTCTTCGACCGGATGATCGCCGTCGGCGGGCAGCCGTGATGTTGGAGGCACTGCCCGGGCTGGCCTTCCAGGCGGTGCTGCTGGTGGCGCGGCTCGGTGGGGCGGTGCTGCTGCTGCCGGGGCTTGGGGAACAGGATGTGCCGGCAAGCATCCGGCTGGCGCTGTTGCTCGCCCTGGTGGCGGTGCTGCTGCCGGGACTGGCGCCGGGGCTGCCGCCGCTGCCGGCGGAGTTGCCGGAGCTACTGCGGCTGATGCTGACGGAGACGGCGATCGGCATATGGCTCGGGATGCTGGCGCGGCTGGTCGCGCTGGCGCTCGGCCAGGCGGGGCAGGTGGTGGGGCTCATGGTCGGGCTCGCCAGCCCCTTGCAGACGGATCCGATGCTCGGTGCGCAGTCCACGGCGACGGGGCGGCTCTTCTCCCTGATGGCGGCGGTGTTGGTGTTGTCGACGGGACTGTATTCGCTGCCGTTGCGGGCTCTGGCGGAGAGCTATGCCGCATTGCCGCCGGGGGCGCCCTTGCCGCTTGGGCGGGGGGCGGAGTCCGTGGCGCAGGCGGTAGCGGAGAGCCTGGCGCTGGCGTTGCGCCTGGCTGCGCCGCTGGTGCTGGCGTCGATGCTCGGGAATTTCGCGCTGGGCCTGCTCGCACGGCTGGCGCCCCAGGTGCAGGTCTTCACCATGGCGGCGCCGGGGCAAATCCTGGTGGGGCTGTTGCTGCTCGGCCTGTTGGTGCCGGCGATGGTGGCGTCCTGGCTGGGCGCGGCCGGCACCTCGCTCGCCTTGGCGGGCTAGGGGATGGCGGAGGGGGAGTCGGCGTCCGCCGAGGACCGGACAGAAGCCCCGACGCAACGGCGGCTCGATCGGGCGCGGGATGAGGGGCAGTCGCCGGTATCGCGGGAGGCGGTCGGCTTCGCCACCCTGCTGGCCGGGACGCTGGCGGGGTTCCTGGCCTTGCCTCCGCTCGGGACCGAGTGGTTGCGGCTGATGCGGGCCTTATTGGAGATGCCAGGAGAAGGGGCGGTGCTGGCGCCGGCCTTGTTGCGGCAGTCGGCGCTGGTCCTCTTACCCGTGCTGGGGCTGGTGGCCTTGGCGGGGATGCTGGCGAGTCTGGCGCAAACCGGGATCGTGGTCCGGGCCGAGGCCGTGGCGCCGCAGCTGAGTCGGCTCAATCCGGCGGCGGCGCTGAAGCGGCTGCTGGGGCCTGACGGGTTGGCGGAGCTGGCGCGGACCCTGCTAAAGCTGGCGCTGGTCGGGGCGGCGCTCTGGCATGCGGTCGACCTGCCGGTGTTGGAGGCGGCCTTGCAGCAGCCGGCGGCCACGCTGCTGGGCGAGGCCGGGCGGGGGGGATTGCGGCTGCTGGTGGCGGCGCTCTTCGCCTTCGGGGGGATTGCGCTGCTCGATCTGCTTTGGGTGCGATGGCGCCATCTGCGGCGTATGCGGATGAGCCGCGAGGAGTTGCGGCAGGAGCACAAGGACAGCGAGGGTGATCCATACATCAAGGCCCGGCTGCGGCGGCTGCGGGAGCAGCGGGCGCGGCGGCGGATGCTGGCGGCAGTGCCGAAAGCAACGGTTTTCGTAACGAACCCAACTCATTACGCTGTCGCCCTGTCTTATGCGCCAGGGCAGGCCTCGGCGCCGAAGCTGGTGGCGAAAGGGGTGGATGCCATGGCGGCGCGAATCCGGGCCACGGCGACCGAGCACGGCGTGCCGATCGTCGAGAATCCGCCGCTCGCCCGGGCCATCTGGCGGCTGGACGTGGACAGCGAAATCCCAGCTGAGCATTGGCAGGCGGTCGCGGAGATCATCGCCTATGTCTGGCGCCTGCAGGGCCAGCGTCATGGCTGAACCGCGGGTGGCGTTGCGGGCAGCATTCCGGACCCTTTTCGCCGCGGCGCCGGAGGGGGTGGCGCTGCTCGATCCGGCGGGCTCGGTTATCGACGCCAATCCGGCGCTCAGGCGCATGGCGGGGGAGGGGCTCAGGCTGGGGCGGCCGGCGACCGGGCTGCTGGCGGCGGCGGACCGGCCGGCTCTGGCGGCGCTTCTGGTGGGGGTGGGTGAGGCCGCTCTGCGGGCCGCGCCGGCCGGGGATAGCGATGCGGAATGGCAGATCACGGTCGAGCCGCTGCCGGAGGGGGAGATGCTGCTGCGGATCGTCGACCGTCGCACGGAGCGGCGAGCCGAGGCGCGGCTCGCGGAGGCCGGGCGACTGGAACTGCTTGGGCGGCTTACCGGCGGGGTCGTGCATGATATGAACAACCTGCTGGCGGCCATACGGGGCAGTGCGGATGCGATGCGCGCCGAAGGGTTGGCGCCAGCGGCCCTAGCGGAGCTGCTGGGAATCGAGGATGCAGCGCGGCGGGGCTCGGCGCTGATCGGCCAGCTTCTGGCCTTCGTCCGGCCGGGCGAGGCGGCGCCTGGCCTGCTGAGGCTCGATGCAGCCATCGAGGATCTCGTGCCGATGCTGCGGCGCTTGCTGCGGACGGGGGTACGGCTGGAGCTGGCCCTGGATGCGCCGGGGGCGAAGGTGCGGCTGGGGGCGGTGGAGCTCGATCAGCTGCTGCTGAACCTGGCGGCGAATGCAGGGCAGGCGATGCCGGACGGGGGAAGGCTCGGTATCGCCACGCGGCTGGTGGCGAATGAGGCGGTGCTGGAGGTGCGGGATACCGGCTGCGGCATTCCGCCGGAGGCGATGCCGCGGCTGTTTGAGCCCTTCTTCACGACGCGGGCGCTGGAAGGGGGCACCGGGCTCGGCTTGGCGACGGTTCGCGATATTGTCGCCGGCGCCGGCGGGCGGATCGTGGTGGAGAGCGAGCCGGATTGGGGCTCCTGCTTCCGCATCCATATGCCTTGCTTCGAGGCGGAGGCGACGGGCGTGGCGGCAATAGTGCAGGGCCCGGTGCTGGTGGTGGAGGACGAGGCGGTGCTGCGGCGGCTGGCGGAGCGGGTTTTGGGCCGGGCCGGGCATGCGCTCCTGCTCGCCGAGAGTGCCGAGGCGGCGCTCCACCTGCTCGAGCGGGCGCCGGTGCCGGCGATGCTGGTGAGTGACATCGCCCTGCCGGGGATGGATGGGCGGGAACTGGCGCGGCGGCTGCGCGGCCGCTGGCCGGGGCTGCCGGTGGTGCTGACCTCGGGCTATCCCGGGCTGCGGGAGGAACTGGCTGCGGAGGGCTTCCAGCTTCTGGCCAAGCCCTATACGCCGGCGGAGCTGATGGCGGCCCTGGCGGGCGCGCGGCGGGAGCCTGTCACGGCGTGACGGTGTTTTCTAAATGTTCTTGTTTTCCGGTGGTGTCAGGGCCATACTCTGGAGACGCCATCGCGGAGCGACGGCATTAGTTTCGATACCGTTACATTCTTGGCTCTTTTGCATGTAGAGTGGGCGGGTGAACGGGGCAGGACGGGGTTAGCCAGAATGGACAAGGGAAAGGCGCTCGACGCCGCACTCAGCCAGATCGAACGGGCCTTCGGCAAAGGCTCGATCATGCGGATGGGCGCGCGCCAGGAGCGGGACGGCGACATCGAGGTGATCTCGACCGGCTCGCTCGGCCTCGATATCGCGCTCGGCATCGGCGGCGTGCCGAAGGGCCGCATCATTGAGATCTATGGCCCGGAAAGCTCGGGCAAGACCACGCTGGCGCTGCACATGATCGCCGAGGCGCAGAAGAAGGGCGGTACCTGCGCCTTCATCGATGCCGAGCATGCGCTCGACCCGGGCTATGCGAAGAAGCTCGGCGTCGATGTGGACGGCCTGCTGATCAGCCAGCCCGATGCTGGCGAGCAGGCGCTCGAGATCTGCGACACGCTGGTGCGCTCCGGCGCGATCGACGTGCTGGTGGTCGATAGCGTCGCCGCGCTGGTGCCACGGGCCGAGCTCGAGGGCGAGATGGGCGATAGCCATGTCGGCCTGCATGCCCGGCTGATGTCGCAGGCGCTGCGCAAGCTGACGGGCACCGTCTCCCGCTCGAACTGCCTGCTGATCTTCCTGAACCAGATCCGGCTCAAGATCGGCGTCATGTTCGGCAACCCGGAGACGACGACGGGCGGCAACGCGCTGAAGTTTTATGCATCGATCCGCATGGAAATCCGCCGCATCGGCGCCATCAAGGACCGGGAGAGCGTGGTCGGCAACCAGACCCGAGTGAAGGTGGTGAAGAACAAGATGGCGCCGCCGTTCCGGCAGGTCGAGTTCGACATCATGTATGGCGAGGGCATCTCCAAGGTCGGCGAGCTGGTCGATCTCGGCGTGAAGGCCGGCGTCGTCGAGAAGTCGGGCGCTTGGTTCAGCGCCGAGGGCCAGCGCATCGGTCAGGGGCGGGAGAACGCCAAGCAGTTCCTCCGCGACAACCCGGCCATGGGCGCCTCCATCGAGGCCAAGGTGCGGGGCCAGGCGGGCATCGTCGCCAATGCCATGCTGACGGGCGAGAGCGAGTCGACCGAGAGCGAGGACGAGGCGGCGCCGGCCGAGTAAGCCGGCGCCTCTCGACGCCTCCTGCCCTGCGCGGTAGGAGGCTCGGGGCCCCGCGGCCGGGATGCGGCGGGGCGGAAGACAGGACCGGCACCGGCGATGACCAGCAGCAACGATATCCGCGCGACCTTCCTCGGTTATTTTGCCCGCAACGGGCATCAGGTGGTCGAAAGCTCTCCGCTGGTGCCGCGGAACGACCCGACGCTCATGTTCGCCAATAGCGGCATGGTGCAGTTCAAGAATGTCTTCACCGGGCAGGAGAAGCGGCCCTACAGCCGGGCGACGACGGCGCAGAAGTGTGTCCGCGCCGGCGGCAAGCACAATGACCTGGACAATGTCGGCTATACGGCGCGGCATCATACCTTCTTCGAGATGCTAGGGAATTTCTCCTTCGGCGACTATTTCAAGGAACAGGCGATCGGCCATGCCTGGGATCTGCTGACCCGGGATTTCGGCCTGCCGAAGGAGAAGCTGCTCGTCACCGTCTTCTCGGAGGACGAGGAGGCGCCGGTCTATTGGAAGAAGATCGCCGGGCTGCCGGACAGCCGGATCATCCGCATCCCGACTAGCGATAATTTCTGGCGCATGGGGGATACCGGGCCTTGCGGGCCCTGCTCCGAGATCTTCTACGACCATGGCGAGCATATCCCGGGCGGGCCGCCGGGCAGTCCGGGGGAGGATGGCGACCGGTTCATCGAGATCTGGAACCTAGTCTTCATGCAGTTCGAGGAGGGGCCGCCTGGCACCCGCGTGCCGCTGCCGCGGCCCTCGATCGACACCGGCATGGGGTTGGAGCGCTTCGCCGCCATCCTGCAGGGCAAGCACGACAACTACGATACAGATACGCTCAGGGCGCTGATCCTCGCCTCGGCGGAGGCCACGGGCACGGACCCGGACGGCAAGTGGAAGACGAGCCACCGCGTGGTGGCCGACCATCTGCGGGCCGGCACCTTCCTGATGGCGGATGGCGTCATGCCCTCGAACGAGGGGCGGGGCTATGTGCTGCGGCGCATCCTGCGGCGGGCGATGCGGCATGCGCATATGATGGGCTCGCGCGAGCCGCTGCTGAACCAGCTCGTGCCGGCGCTGATCCGGCAGATGGGCGCGGCCTATCCGGAGATCGTGCGGGCGGAGGCGCTGGTCACCGAGACCTTCAAGCTGGAGGAGACGCGCTTCCGCAGCCTGCTGGAGCGCGGGCTCGGCCTGCTGGCGGAAGAGAGCGGAAAGCTCGGCGAGGGCGGCGTGCTGCCGGGCGAGGTGGCGTTCCGGCTGTATGACACTTACGGCTTTCCGCTGGACCTTACGCAGGATGCGCTGCGGGCCGAAGGGCGCGGCGTCGATGTCGCGGGCTTCGAGGCGGCGATGGCGGAGCAGCGCCGGCGGGCGCGGGCGGCCTGGGCCGGCAGCGGCGAGGCGGCGACGGATGCCGTCTGGTTCGACATCAAGGAGCGGGTCGGGGCCAGCGAGTTCCTCGGCTACAGCACGGAATCCGCCGAGGGCGAGATTCTCGCCGTCATCGCGGATGGCAAGGTCGTCGAGAGCGCCGGGCTGGGGACGGAGGTCGCCGTGGTGCTGAACCAGACGCCCTTCTATGCCGAGAGTGGCGGGCAGGTGGGCGATGCCGGGCTGATCTCGGCGGGCGAGGCCTGCCGGATCGTGGTGCGGGATACGCAGAAGAAGCTTGGCGACCTCTTCGTGCATTACGGCACCGTCGCGCATGGCGAGGCGAAGCCGGGGCTGGCCGTGCTGGCCGAGGTGGATCATGCGCGGCGGGGCGCGATCCGCGCGCATCACAGTGCGACGCATCTGCTGCATGAGGCGCTGCGGCGGCGGCTCGGCAGCCATGTGGCGCAGAAGGGCTCGCTGAATGCGCCGGACCGGCTGCGCTTCGACGTCTCGCAGCCGACGCCGATGACGCCGGAGGACATCGCTTGGGCCGAGACGGAAGTGAATGCCCGCATCCGCGAGAATGCCGAGGTCACCACGCGGCTGATGACGCCGGAGCAGGCAGTCGGCGTCGGGGCCATGGCGCTGTTCGGCGAGAAGTATGGGGACGAGGTGCGGGTCGTCGGCATGGCGCATGATCCGGCGGCCGTTGAGAAGCAGGGCGTCTATTCGCTCGAGCTCTGCGGCGGCACGCATGTGCGGCGGACGGGGGATATCGGGCTGTTCAAGATCGTCTCCGAGGGGGCAGTCTCGGCGGGCGTGCGGCGGGTCGAGGCCGTGACGGGCGAGGCGGCACTGGCGCTGGTCGAGGACCAAGCGCGACAGCTTGCCGAGGCGGCGCTGGCGCTGCGCGTGGCGCCGGCCGAGGTGCCGGCGCGGGTCGCCGCCCTGGTCGAGGAACGGCGGCGGCTGGAGCGCGAGGTCAGCGAGCTGCGGAAGAAGCTGGCGACGGGCGGCGCGGCGGCGGAGGCTGAGACGATCGGCGGGCTGCGCGTCGCGCTGCGTAACCTCGGCGACATCCCGGCGCGCGACCTGAAGGGCGTGGCGGAGGCCATCCTCAAGGGCGGCACGGCGGATGTGGCGGCGCTGGTCTCCACCGCGGAGGGCAAGGCGAGCATCGTCGTCGGGCTCGGCGAAGCGGCGCGGGGCAAGGCGGATGCGGTCGCCCTGGTGCGCGCGGCGAGCGCGGCGGCGGGCGGCAAGGGTGGAGGTGGGCGGCCGGAGATGGCGCAGGCGGGGGGGCCGGATGCGGCCCTGGCTGATGCGGCGTTGGAGGCTGTCAGGGCGGCGCTGAAGGGTTGAGGAGGGTGCTGCCCTCCTCAAGCTCCACCCGCCAAGAGCCGGTTGAACCTGTAGGTTCAACCCCTTGGAGCCCTCCAGTTTAGCTGCGCAGGGCTTCGCGGACGACGGAGCGGAATTCGCGGCGGTAGAGTTCGCGCATCACCAGGAGGCTGGCCAGGATCAGGGCCAGCGGGTGGAGAATCCAGGCGAGTGCCGCCAGGCCGAAATAGTAGGCGCGCAAGCCGCTGTTGAAGTGCCCAGCGGCGCGGTTGGCGACCTTGGCGGCAATCTCGGCATGGTGCAGCCCTTCGGGGTCCTGCGGGTCTTGCGAGATGCCGCCCATGACGATCGAGCAGTAATTGAACTGCCGCAGCGCCCAGGTCAGCTCGAAGAAGGCGCGCACGAAGATCAGCAGCAGCAGCGCGATCTTCATCTCCCAGGCCGCCGGGTCGGGCGCGGTGGCGAAGGGGAGGGCACCGAAGACCCGGGCGCCGAGCTCAGGGCTGCCCAGCATCGCCACGAGGCCGCCCAGGATGAAGATGGCGGTATTGGCGAGGAAGCTGGTGCTGTTCATCAGGTTGCCGACGATGTTCGTGTCCATGATGCGGTTGTCCCGCGTCACCATGGTGCGCATCCAGCGCCGGCGGTGCTCGTCCATCGCCGCGATGACGCTGCGCCGGCGCAGTGCCGGGTGACGGTCCACCAGCGTGGAATAGATGGCCCAACAGACGATAAAGGCGGCCAGCGCCAGCCAGTCGAGCGGAGTCAGGGAATGCATGCGGCTGGTATAGCGCAAGAAAAGGGCGAGCCGTTGCGGGCCCGCCCCCTGTCCGTGGAAAGGCCTGGGATCAGCCCATCGCCTTCTTCAGGTTCTCGTCGATCTTGGCAAGGAAGGCCTGGGTGTTGAGCCAGGGCTGGTCCTTGCCGATGAGGATGGCGAGATCCTTCGTCATCGAGCCGCTCTCGACGGTCTGGATGCAGACCTTCTCCAGCGTCTCGGCGAAGGCCGTCACGTCCGGGGTGTTGTCGAACTTGCCGCGATAGGCGAGGCCGCGCGTCCAAGCGAAGATCGAGGCGATCGGGTTGGTGCTGGTCTCGCGGCCCTTCTGGTGCTCGCGGTAGTGGCGAGTGACGGTGCCGTGGGCGGCCTCCGACTCGACGGTGTTGCCGTCAGGCGAGAGCAGCACGGAGGTCATCAGGCCGAGCGAGCCGAAGCCCTGCGCCACGATGTCGGACTGCACGTCGCCGTCGTAGTTCTTGCAGGCCCAGATATAGCCGCCTTCCCACTTGAGGGCGGAGGCGACCATGTCGTCGATCAGTCGGTCCTCGTAGGTCAGGCCGCGCTTCTCGAACTCCGCCTTGAACTCGGCGTCGTAGATGCCGCGGAAGATGTCCTTGAAGTTGCCGTCATAGGCCTTGAGGATGGTGTTCTTGTGGCTGAAGTAGACCGAGTAGTTGCGCGCCAGGCCGTAGTTGAAGCTGGCGCGGGCGAAGCCCTCGATCGACTTGTTGAGGTTGTGGATCATCATGGCGACGCCGCCTGTGGCCGGCATGACGAACTCGCCGATCTCCTGCGGCTGGCCGCCCTCGGGCGTGAAGGTCATCGTCACCTTGCCGGCGCTCGGCACCTTCATCTCGACCGAACGGTAGATGTCGCCATAGGCATGGCGGCCGACGACGATCGGCTTCGACCAGTGCGGCACCAGGCGCGGCACGTTGGAGCAGATGATCGGCTCGCGGAAGATGGTGCCGTCGAGGATGTTGCGGATGGTGCCGTTCGGCGACTTCCACATCTTCTTCAGGCCGAATTCGGCGACGCGCGCCTCGTCCGGGGTGATGGTCGCGCATTTCACGCCGACGCCGTACTGCTTGATGGCGTTGGCGGCGTCGACCGTCACCTGGTCGTCGGTCTGGTCGCGGTACTCGATGCCGAGGTCGTAATACTTCAGGTCCACATCCAGGTAGGGGAGGATGAGCTTCTCCTTGATGAACCCCCAGATGATGCGGGTCATCTCATCCCCGTCGAGCTCGACGACGGGGGTCTTTACCTGGATCTTTGCCATGCCTGTCCTCGATGGTCTCCCGCATGGGGCGCCCAGGGCGCCGCGGGGGTTGGGGCGGCGGGAACATCGCACCCGGCCCGGTCGCGGGCAAGCCCATCGGCGGCAGACAAGATTGTTTCGATAACGTCACACTTGCCGGTGGTAGCGCTTTCGTGTTTAATCGCGCTTAACGTGTTGAGGGCCTACAGAGACGTCGCGGGACGGTATGATCCCACCGTCTTCGGTCTTTTGAAGCGAACCCGGGCCCGGTTCCGCCATTCTTCGGCCGGTCTGGACTCTCTGGCTGGAGGTACCGCTGATGCTCGATCAAAGCCAGAGCAGTTCTTCAGCCGGCTTTCAGCCCGGCCGGGAGCGCGCCGCCATGTCGAATGATCCGGCCTTTCTTGCCGCCCGTCATGGCCCTGTCCTGGCGGGGCTGTGCGCCGATGAATTGCGGGAGCGGCACCCGCGCATCCAGTCCGCGGCCGCATCGGGAGATTTCCGCACCTTGCTGGCCGAGGCGCATGCCCTGCGTGGCGTTGCGGCCAATTTCGGCCTGGGCGTGCTGGCCGAGGACCTGCTGGCCGTCGAGACGGCGGCGCGGCGGCAGGATGCAAGCGGGCTGCTTGGCGCGCTCAGCCGACTGCCGGGCGAGGTGGCGGAGGCACTGGCGGCGCTTGGCCAGGCCATGGACAATGGCTGATCAATAGACGAGTGCTGTGCTCAGCCCATGCCGTGCACCGGCGCGGGCCAGGGTGCCGTCGGTTTTAGCGACGGTGAGGAAGCCATTCACCTCGGCCAGCCAGGGCGCATCCCCGCGCGGCACGGCATAGGCGTAGAGCGCCTCGCCGAAGCGGTCCGGCGGTTCGATCACCCGGGCCCAGTCATGCATCGTCACCATGCGGCGGGTATAGGCGAAGTCGCTCATGAAGACGTCGGCGCGGCCGGCCTGGAGTTCCGACTCGCGGGTACGGGGCGGGCGGACGACCAGCAGCTCGGCCGCCTTCAGGCTGCGGCGCATCAGCGGCTCCATCAGCGTGCCGCCGGCGACGGCGACCACGGTGCCGACCGTGTCGATATCCTCCCATCGGGTGATGCGGTTGCTCTCCCGCGTCGTCACCGCATAGACGGCGCTGGTCATGTAGGGCTTGGAGAAGGCGACGCGCTGCTGGCGGGCGGCCGAGATGCCGACGCCCATCATGGCTATGTCGCAGGTGCCGGCCTCGAGCCTGTCCATGAACTCGGCGAAATTGGTCTCGACGAAGCGCGGCTGAACCAACAGGCGGTTGGCGAGCGCGCGGGCCATGTCGATGTCGAGCCCTTCCAGCTCGCTGTTGCGCGGGTTGCGGTAGCTGATGGCGAAGTAGTCCGGCCAGATGCAGATGCCGAGCTCGCCCCGGCTGCGGATCAGGGCGAGTCGGTCGGGCGGCTCGGCCGGGGGGCGGGAATGGGCCGTAGCGGGCGGCCGGGCGGCGGGTGAGGCGCCAGGGCGGTTCGGTGCCTGGCCCAGGGCCGCATTCATCTCGAAAAACGATATCAATGATGCAATAAACGATGCGGCAAGGCATCCTTTTCGGAAATTGAACGCTCTCATCCGTCGGTTCCTTCGACTTGGTGCGCCCAAGCCGGCGGAACCGCGGCCCTGGTTGCTGTTCGGCGCGGCGGTGGCCCTGGTCGCCGCCTGCCTGGTGCTCATCTACGGCATCGTCCTCCAGCGCGGCCAGCAGGATGCGCTGGCCCAGGCGGAGAAGCTGACCCAGAGCGTCGCCGCCGCACTCTCCGACCAGCTCACCCGGGCGACGCAGACGGTGGAGCTGATCCTCAACGACTTGGCGGAGAGCCCGCGCGAGCCGAGCCCGACGGCCTTCGCCGAGACCATGGCGAACCGGCTGCGCGACCTGGCGCAGATCCGCGCCCTGGTGGTGACCGATGCGACAGGGCGGGTGACGCAGGCGACGGTCGATCAGCTGCGCGAACTGACGGTCGGTGAGCGGGAGTGGTTCCGCGTGCTGCGCTTCGGCGGGCAGCCGATCCGGCTCGGGGCGCCGGAGGCGGGGCGGTACCTCGGCACCGGCAGCGCGGCGATCCTCGAGAGCCGGCTCTGGACCATCCCGCTCGCCCGGGCGCTGCGCTCGCCGCGTGGGGAGTTCGAGGGGGCGGCGGTCGCGCTGCTGAACCCTGACTACTTCAACGGCGTCTCGCGGCGCTATGCGGAGGCCTTCGGCGTCACGGTGCGGCTGCATTCGACGAATGGTCAGCTGCTGACGCGCTCGGACGGCAGCACGCGCGGCGTCGGGCAGCTGCATTCCAGCGCCTGGCTGTTCCGCGACTTCCTGCCGCGGCGGGAGATCGGCACTTTCCAGGGGCTCGACCAAGACGGCGTGCCGGTGATCGCCAGCTTCGCGGTGACGCGACAGGGCAGCTTCGTCGTCGAGGTGGCGCGGGCGCGCTCGGATGCCTTCGCGGCGCTGCGGCAGCTGGGGCTGGTGCTCGGGGGCGGTGTCGGGGCGGCGGCGATCGCCACCTTGGCGGCGCTCTGGATGATGGTGCGGCTGGCGGAGAAGCTGCAGCGGCAGGGCAGCCGTCTGGCGCGGAGCGAGCAGGAGGCCGTCGCCGCAAGCCGGGCGAAGGAGGACTTCCTCGCCGCCATGAGCCATGAGATCCGCACGCCGATGAATGGCGTCATCGGCATGGCCGGCCTGCTGCTCGACACCGAGATGGACCCGGTGCAGCGGCGCTATGCGCAGACCATTCAAGGCTCGGCCGAGCACCTGCTGATGGTGCTGAACGACATCCTCGACTTCTCGAAGCTCGAGGCGGGGATGATGGAGCGCGAGGAGGTGCCCTTCGGCATCGAGGCAGAGCTGTCCACCATCGTCGAGCTCTTCGCCCCGAAGGCGGCGGCGAAGGGGGTGGAGCTGGTCTGCTCGCTCTCGCCCAGCATGCCGGCACGGGTGGTGGGGGACCCCGGCCGGTTCCGCCAACTGCTGTTCAACCTGGTCGGCAATGCGGTGAAATTCACCGAATCTGGCTGGATCGAGCTGGGGCTCTCGGCCGAGCGGGAGGAGGAGGGGTGGCGGCTCTCCTGCCGGGTCAGCGATACCGGGATCGGGCTCGACTCGGAGAAGATCCCGCTGCTCTTCGAGCGCTTCACCCAGGCGGATGCCTCGATCAGCCGGAAATACGACGGGACGGGGCTCGGCCTCGCCATATGCCGCAAGCTGGTGGAGGGGATGGGGGGCAGCATCGGCGCGGCGCAGCGGCCGGGCGGGGGCAGCGTCTTCCGCTTCGACCTGCTGGTGGGGATGGCGCCGGAGGCCACCGAGGCGCGGGAGTCGCGGCCGCTCGCCGGCAAGCGGGTGCTGGTGGTGGATGACCTGCCGCTCAACCGCGAAATCCTGACGCGGCAGTTGATGGTACTCGGCGCCGAATCGGCGGCGGTGGAGTCGGGGGAGGCGGCGCTTGCCGCACTGGCGGATGGCGCGGCGGCGGGGCGGCCCTTCGCCGCCGTGGTGGTGGATGCCGATCTGCCGGGCGAGGAGGGGCAGGAGCTGGCGCGGCGCATCCGGGCCGCGGCGGGCCAGGGGCGGGTGGCCATCATCCTCTGCGCCAGCGCGGGCGAGGCGCTGCGCGAACCGCCGACGGCCGAGCTGGTGGATGCGGTGCTGCTGAAGCCGGCCCTGCCGACGCGCTTCCGCGAGGCGATGACGCAGGCGCTGGGCGGGGCCGAGGCGGCGAAGCCGGCGGCGGCGCCCGCAGCGGCGGAGGCGCTGGGGCTCAAGGTGCTGTTGGTGGAGGACAGCGCCACCAACCAGCTCGTCATGCGGACCATCCTGCAGCGCGCCGGCTGCGAGGTGGAGGTGGCGCCGGACGGGGCCGAGGCGGTGGCGGCGGCGCGGCGCGAACTGTTCGACGCGATCCTGATGGACCTGCAGATGCCGGTGATGGATGGGCTGGAGGCGACGCGGCAGATTCGCCGCAGCACCGGGCCCAACCGGCGGACCAAGATCATCGGGCTGACGGCGGCCGTGGGTCCCGTTTTTGAGCAGCAATGCCGGGATGCCGGGATGGACGAGTATCTCGGCAAGCCGGTGCAGCGGGCAGCGCTGCTGGCCATGCTCGGCATGATCGAGCCGGCACGGCCAGCCTGAGGGTCAGCCGCGGGCGATCCAGGGCATCTTGGACGCGGCGATGGTGACGAACTGGATGTTCGCATCCAGCGGCAGATTCGCCATCATCAGGATCGTGCTGCCGACATGGGCGACGTCGAAGGTGGGCTCCACCTTCATCTCGCCATTGGGCTGCTTCACGCCGCGGGCCATGCGGGCGGTCATCGGCGTCGCGGCATTGCCGATGTCGATCTGGCCGCTGACGATGTCGAAGGCGCGGCCGTCCAGCGCCAGCGTCTTGGTGAGACCGGTGATGGCGTGTTTGGTCGAGGTGTAGGCGACGCTCTCCGGCCGCGGCACATGGGCGCTGATGCTGCCGTTGTTGACGATGCGGCCGCCCTGCGGCGACTGCTGCTTCATGATGCGGAAGGCGTCCTGGGCGCAGAGGAAGCTGCCCGTCAGGTTCACCTGGACGACCCGCGCCCAGTCCTCATAGGCGAGGTCCTCGATCGGGCCGGCGGGGACGTTGCCGCCGGCATTGTTGAAGAGGAAGTCGAGCCGGCCCCACTCCGACTTCAGCTTGTCGAAAAGGGCGTTGACCGATTGCGGGTCGCCGACATCGGTGGGGACGGGAATGGCGCGCGAGGCGGCGTCGCCGGCCATGCCGACGGTCTCCTCCAGCGCATCGCGGCGGCGGCCGGCGAGGGCGACGGTCCAGCCGCCGCCGAGCAGGGCGAGCGCCGCCGCGCGGCCGACGCCGGAGCCGGCGCCGGTGACGACGGCATATTGGGTGGTCATGGCTCTGTCTTTCCTAGCTGTTCGGGCCGCGGCCCATGCCGATGGGCTGCCAGCGGCGAAGCTGAGTATTCTGGAGCACCGACGGGTTGACACAACTCATCGGCCACTTGCCCTGAAGGACGAGGGCCAACTCGCTGCCGACGCGGCGCTTGCGGGCCTCGTCGAACCGGGCGCTGGCGCTGGCGACATGCGCGGTCAGCGTCACGTTCTCCATGCGCAGCAGCGGGTTGTTGTGCGAGGGAGGCTCGACCTCGAGCACGTCGAGGGCGGCATGGGCGATCCAGCCTTCCTGCAGCGCCTTGATCAGCGCTTCCTCCTGCACGGTCGGGCCGCGGCCGGTGTTGATGAAGATCGCGGAGGGCTTCATCAGTCGGAAATGCTGCTCCTTCAGCATGTGATGCACCTCGGGCCGCGCCGGGGCGTGCATGCTGACGAAGTCGGACTGGCTGAGGACCTCGGTGAGGGTCGCAGGCTGGACGCCGTATTCGGAGATCTGCATCTCCTCGACGAAGGGGTCGTAGGCCATCATCCGCAGGCCGAAGGGCGCGGCGCGGCGGGCGACGGCGCGGGCGACGCGGCCGAAGGAGATGAAGCCGAGGGTCTGGCCCATCAGGCGGGGAATCTTGAGGAGCGCCGGGCGGCCTTCCTTCCAGCGGCCGTCGCGCACCATCTTGTCCTGCTCGATCAGGCGGCGGAAGCCGGCCAGCAGCAGGGTCATCGCATGGTCGGCGACTTCCTCGATGAAGGTGTCGGGGATGTTGGTGACCGGGATGCCGCGCTCCGTCGCCGCCTTCACGTCGACGCTGTCGACGCCGACGCTGCCGAGGCTGATGACCTTGCAGTTCTGCAGCGCGTCGATGATCTCCTTGGTGATGGGGATGCCCTTGGCGTAGATGGCGTCGGCATCCTTGGCGGCGGCGGTGAAGCCGGCGGTGTCGGTGGGGGCTTCGACGATCTCGGCGTCGAGGCCGTCCAAGGCTTCGCTCTCCAGCGCATAGCCGCCGCCGGCGACGGTGAAGCTGGCACCGGCGGGTGTTACGATCTTGTGCTTGGCCATTCCTCGCTCCTCTTACTTCGACGGCCGCGCGCGGATGGCGGCCTCGTTCACCTCGACGCCCCAGCCGGGGCCCGTCGGCATCACCAGCTCGCCATTCTCGATCACCGGCGGCGGCGTGAACTCGTCGCGCCAGGAGACGCTGTCGATGTCGATCTCCATGACGCGCAGATTGGGGATGCAGGCGCTGAAGGTGGCGCTGATCATGCTGCACAGGTTGCCGTAGAAGTTGTGCGGCGCGCAGTTGACCTCATAGACGTCGCACATCGCGGCGATCTTCATCGACTCCGCCAGCCCATTCCAGATGACGTCGACGATGCCGACATCCATGGCGTAGTGCTCGAGGAAGGGACGGAATTCGCGCCGGCCGTGCAGCGTCTCGCAGGAGGCGATGGGGCAGGGGGCCATGCGCTTGATCGTCGCCAGCGCCGCCGCGTCATGGCTGTCGATCTCGAGCCAGGTGAGGTCGAATTCGGCGACCGCTTCGGCGACGCGCTGGAAGCCCTCGGTGCGGAAGTGGAAGTTCGTGTCGAGATGGATGCCCATCTCCGGGCCGACGGCGTCGCGGATGGTGCGGAGATGATGCTTGAGCTGGGCCAGCGTCCGGTTGTCCCAGTTCAGCTCGGGCCAGCCGGCATGGCGGCCGAAGCCGGGGGAGTACTGGTAGAGCAGCCCATCGGGCCCAGGGATCAGGATGTTGGTCTTGAGGCCGCGGAAGCCCATCGCCTTCACCTCGGCGGCGTGGCGGGCAACCTCCTCGTAATCGGTCAATGGGGGGACGCCCATATGCCTGGCGTTGCGCACGCGGTAGCTGCCGAAATGCGACCAGTAGACGGGGATGCGCTCCCGGATCGGTCCGCCGAAGAGCGCGGCGACGGAGATGCCCCGCGCGCGCGCGGCGATGTCGAGCAGGGCGTTCTCGATGGCGGCGATGGCCTGCTGGTTAAGGCCGCCGCGGGACTGGCGGGTCATGACGTGGAGCCAGGCCGTCACCTCCTCCCAGCGGGTCGGGTCGCTACCGATGATGAGGGGCGAGAGGCCCTCGATGACGGCGGAGAGGCCGGTGCTGCCGAAGCTCTCGTTGTACTCGGACCAGCCGACCAGGCCGTCATCCGTCGTGACTTTGAGGAAGGAGAACAGGCGCCAGCCGGCATCCGCGCGCAGCGTCTCGACCCGGGCGATCTTCATCGCGTCCTCCGTTTCCTCATCCCTCGGGCGAAGCGAAGCATGGCGGCGGCGGCTCCACAAGACGGCGCGGCGGGGTTAGCCTGCCTGTATCGAGGGAGGGTGCGATGGGTAAGCTGACAGGGAAGATCGCCTGGGTGACCGGCGCGGGCAGCGGCATCGGCGAGGCGGTGGCGGAGCGCTTCGCCGCAGAAGGGGCCGTGACGGTCATCACCGGGCGCCGCGCGGAGAAGCTGGAGGCGGTGGCAGCGCGCATCCGCGAGGCGGGCGGCACCGCGCATGTGCGGCCGGCGGACCTGATGAAGCCAGCGGAGGTGCAGAAGGTCGCCGACGGGATCGGGCAGGAATTCGGGCGGCTCGATGTGTTGGTCAGCAATGCGGGGCTCAATGTGGTGGAGCGGAGCTGGAGCAAGCTGACGCCGGAGGGGATCGACGAGCTGATCCAGGGCAACCTCTCCTCGGCCTTCTATGTGGCGCGGGCGGTGCTGCCGATGATGCGCCACCAGGGCGGCGGGGTGATGATCCATACCGCTTCCATGGCCGGGCGGCATGTGGGCGTGATGAGCGGCGGCGGCTATTCGGCGGCGAAGCATGGCGTCGTCGCCATGAGCCACAGCATCAACATGGAGGAATGCGTCAACGGCATCCGCTCCACCGCTTTCTGCCCGGGCGAGGTGAACACCGAGATCCTGAAGAAGCGGCCGAACCCGCTGAGCCAGGAGGAGCTGAACCAGATGCTGCAGCCCGCCGATTGCGCCGAGCTGCTGCTCACTGTGGCGACGCTGCCGCCGCATGTGACCATGAACGAGGTCTGGCTCACCCCGACCCATAACCGCGGCTATGTCGCCGCGCTCGGCCGCAAGCTGTAGCCGCGGCCGAGCGGACGGGGGCGGCGGTTATTCCTTCACCGCTCCCGTCAGCGACGAGACGTAGTAGTCGACGAAGAAGGAATAGAAGATGGCGACGGGCAGCGAGCCGAGCAGGCTGCCCGCCATCAGCGCGCCCCATTGGTAGACGTCGCCGGAGACCAGCTCGGTGAGAATCGCCACCGGGACTGTCTTGTTCTCGCTGCTCTGGATGAAGGCGAGGGCGTAGATGAACTCGTTCCAGGACAGCGTGAAGCTGAAGATGCCGGCCGAGATCAGCCCCGGTACGGCGAGCGGCAGGGTGATCTGGCGGAGGATTTGCAGGCGCGTCGCGCCGTCGATCAGCGCGCATTCCTCGAGCTCGTAAGGGATCGACTTGAAGTAGCCGATCAGCAGCCAGGTGCAGAAGGGCACGAGGAAGGTCGGGTAAGTGAGGATCAGCGCCAGCGGGCTATCGAACAGGCCGAGGCGGAAGACCATCGTCGCCAGCGGGATGAAAAGGATGGAGGGTGGCACGAGATAGGCGAGGTAGATCGCCAGCCCGACATACTGGCTGCCCTTGAAGCGCAGCCGCTGGATCGCATAGGCCGCGAGCGTCGAGGCGAAGAGCGAGAGGAAGGTGGCGCAGACCGCCACCGTCATCGTCGTCACCAGCCAGTGCGGATAGGCCGTGTTGAAGAGCAGGTGCTTGATGTGGTCGAGCGTCGGCGAGCCGATCCAGAAGGGATTGTAGGTCTTGTAGTCGAACAGCTCGGCATTCGGTTTGAAGGCCGTCACCGTCATCCAATAGAAGGGAAAGAGCAGGATGAGGAGGAAGCAGGCGAGCGGCAGGTAGATCGTCACCATCCGCCGCGCCTTGTTGTCCCAGGCCATGGCCTCGGGCTGGGCGGTGGCGGCGTTGCTCTGCTGCGCTTCGGGCAGAACGGCGGCGTCAGTCATTGCCTTCTCCTTGCTGCCACTTGCGCCGGGCGAGGCCGAAATAGCTGAAGAGGGTTGCGAAGACGAGGAAGGGGATCATCGACACGGCGATGGCCGCGCCCTCGCCGAGCTGCCCGCCGGGGATGCCGCGCTGGAAGGCGAGCGTCGCCAGCAGATGGGTCGAGTTCACCGGCCCGCCGCGGGTGATGGCGTAGACGAGCTGGAAATCGGTGAAGGTGAAGATGATGCTGAAGGTCATGACGATCGCCAGGATCGGCATCAGCATCGGGAAAGTGATGTAGCGGAAGCGTTGCCACCCGGTGGAGCCGTCGAGCAGCGCGGCCTCGTAGAGCGAGGGCGAGATGGTCTGCAGCCCGGCCAGCAGCGAGATGGCGACGAAGGGGATGCCGCGCCAGATATTCGCCGCGATCAGCGAGAAGCGTGCCGGCCAGGCGCTGCCGAGGAAGTCGATGTAGTTGTCGAGGATGCCGAGCTTATCGACCAGCAGGAAGGAGATGATCGAGAATTGCGGGTCGTAGATCCACCAGAATGCGATGGCGGAGAGCACCGTCGGCACGATCCAGGGCAGCAGGATGATAGCGCGCAGCAGCGACTTGAAGGGCAGGTGGTTATTCAGCAGCAGCGCCAGCCAGAGGCCGAGCGCGAATTTCCCGATGGTCGCGATGCCCGTGTAGAAAACGCTGTAGAAGACGGCGTTCCACCACAAGGGGTCTTCGAGCAGGTACTGGAAATTCTCGATCCCGACCCAGTAGCCGCTGCGGCCGATCGTTGTGTCGGTGAAGGCGAGCCAGATGCCAAGGCCCAAGGGATAGGTGAGGAAGACCAGCAGCAGCCCCGCCGCCGGCAACAGGCAGGCGAAGGCGAGGAAGGGCTTCCAGTCGAACAGCCGGACCAGCCAGTTGGCTTGCTGCTGCGGCTTGGTCCAGGCCGATGCGGTAGTGGCGGACATGCGTGGCTCCCCGGTCGGGGGCGGCGCCGGGATGGCGCCGCCCGCGCGGCTCAGCGGCGGAAGTAGCGACGGGCGCGGCGCTCAGCCTCGCGCGCGGCGGCCTCGGGCGTCGATTGGCCGGAGGCGACGGCGGCGCACATCTGCACCATGACATAGTCGGCCGTCGCGGCGCCCGTCGCCTCGGAGAGCGGGCCCTTGTAGCCATTGTAGAAGGTGCTGCGCATGGTGTTCCTGAACAGCTCGACCTTCGGGTCGCTGGTCCAGACCGCGCTGGCATCGTAATTCGCCAGCGGATGCGCCCAGTAGCCGAGGTTCGCGTTCAGCCAGGGGTCGTACTGCTCCCGCTCCAGCATGAATTGCAGGAAGGCCTTGGAGGCATTCGGGTAGCGGCTGTGCTTGAACACCATGGCATTCAGCGTCAGCCCCGCCATGGGCGAGGCGCTCAGGACGCCCTTCGGCAGTTCCTGATGCTCGGTGTCCTGGGCGATGGGTGCCGTCGCTGGGTCGTTCTTGATGCTGAAATAGAGCGAGACGCCGTTCGCCGTCATCCAGCACTCGCTCGCCGCATAGGCGCGGTTGTTGCTGATGTCGCCCCAGGACAGCGTGCCCGGCACGAAGGTCGGGTACAGCTCCTTCAGGTAGTTAAGGGCGTTGAGCGTTTCCTTGCTGTTGATCGCGACCTTGCCCTCCTCGTCGACGAGGAAGCCGCCATGCGACCAGATCAGCCAGTTGGCGAAGCCGTTGCCGTCGCCCACCGCGTTGCCGAGGGCGAAGCCGGCGGGCTTGCCGGCGGCCTTGAGCTTCTTGCAGAGGTCGAGATAGGCGGCATGGTCGTCCGGGATGCGGTCGAAGCCTGCCGCGGTCACCGCTGATTTGCGGTACACCGTCGGGCCGGCCGTCGCGCCGAAGGGCATGCCGATCCAGTTGTTGGTGCCGTGCTTCTTGCCGTAGCGCTCGGCCAGTGCCAGCCAGCCGCCATAGCGCTTGCCGAGATAGTCGGCGACATCGCTGAGCTCGACCAGCTTGTCCTGGTAGATATGCGGCGCGTCGCCGAAGCCGATGATCATGTCCGGCCCGGCGCCGGTATTGGCCGTCACCGCCGTCTGCTGGGTGATGTCCTCCCAGCCGACGAAGTCGACGCGGACCTGCACGCCGGTCTTCTGGGTGAACTTCGCCGCATTGGCGCGGAACACCTCCTCATCCGGCTGGACGAAGCGGACGGGACGCAGCATGCGGAGCGTGGCGCCGCTCTCGATCTGCAGCCGGGGCTCCGGCGTGTCGGCGGCCCGGATCGGCGTCTGGGCGGAGGCGCGGAAGGCAGTGAGCGCGGCGGCGGAGAGGCCGAGCTGCAATGCGGCGCGGCGGTTGAGGATGTGCATTCCCTGTGGTTTCCCCTTGGTCTTGTTGGTTATGCGGCAAGCCGCCGGCCGGAGCCGGACTCGAAGAGATGGACCAGCCCCATCTCGGGCATGATGTGGATGGTCTCGCCGGGACGGGCGGTGACACGCTCGCGGAAGGCGCAGGTCAGCGGCGTCTCGCCGATGCGGGCGACCACCTGCGTCTCGGAGCCCGTCGGCTCGACCAGCACGACGGTGGCCGGGATGCCGTCCTCGCGGAGCTGGATGTGCTCCGGGCGGATGCCGTAGATGCCGGCCTCGCCGCGGGCGCTTTGCGGCAGCGGCAGCACGGCGCCGCCCTCGGCCTGGAAGCCGCCCTCGCCGGGGCCGCCCTTCACCAGGTTCATCGCCGGCGAGCCGATGAAGCCGGCGACGAAGAGGTTCGCGGGGCGGTCGTAGAGTTCGAGCGGCGGGCCGACCTGCTCGACATGGCCGCCATTCATGACGACGATCTTGTCGGCCATGGTCATGGCCTCGATCTGGTCGTGGGTGACGTAGACGGTGGTGACGCGTAGCCGCTGGTGCAGCTCCTTAATTTCGGCGCGCATCTGCACGCGGAGCTTGGCGTCGAGGTTGGAGAGCGGCTCGTCGAAGAGGAAGACCTGCGGGTTGCGGACGATGGCGCGACCCATCGCCACGCGCTGCCGCTGGCCGCCGGAGAGCTGGCGCGGGTAGCGTTGCAGCAGCGCCTCCAGGCCGAGGATCTTCGCCGCCCGGCCAACTTCCTGCTCCATGACCTCCTTCGGCGCCTTGGCCAGCTTCATCGAGAAGGCCATGTTGTCGAAGACGGTCATGTGCGGGTAGAGCGCGTAGTTTTGGAACACCATGGCGATGTCCCGGTCCTTCGGCGGCACGTTGTTCACCACGCGCGGGCCGATGGCGATCTCGCCGCTGGTGATGTTCTCGAGCCCCGCCAGCATGCGCAGCAGGGTGGACTTGCCGCAGCCGGAAGGCCCGACCAGCACCACGAATTCCCCATCCGCGATGTCGACATTGACGCCGTGCAGCACCTGCACGGGGCCGAAGGCTTTCCGGACGTTGCGGATCTCGACGGTGGCCATTGGTCCTCCCTGGTGGACGCGGCGGTTCTTCTGGTTCAGGCGAAGCGGGAGACCTGCGTCTCCTTGGAAGTAATGAACTCGAGCAGCACGGGGATGCCCTGCTGCGTCTTCTCGATGCCGCGCCGTATGGCGGGGACGATCTCGGCGGCGTCGGTGATGCGCTCGCCATAGCCGCCGAAGGCGCGGGCCATCGCAGCGTAGTCGCCGGAGATGTCGGTGCTGCGGTACTTCTCCGTGCTGACAGGCATGACCTTCAGCTCGATCGCCATGGAGAAGTTATTGAGCAGGATGGACATGATCGGGATGCGCTCGCGCACGCAGGTCTCGAAATCCATCCCCGTGAAGCCGATGGCGGCGTCGCCCCAGACATTGATGCAGAGCTTCTCGGGCGCGGCGAGCTTCGCGCCCATCGCCAGTCCGAGGCCGTAGCCGAGCTGCGTCGTCTTGCCCCAGCCGAGATAGGAAAGGGGGGTGGTCGACTTCCAGAAGGGCGAGAGCTGGTCGCGCGGACTGCCGGCATCATGGGTGATGATGGTGTTGTCGCGGTCGACCGTGTGCTGCAGGTCCCAGAGCACGCGGTAGGGGTTCAGCGGCGCGTCCTTGTGCGTCAGCTTCGGCATCCATTCGGCGAGCCAGGGCTCGCGGATGGATTGGATCTCGGCGGCGACGGGGGCGGGGTCGCGTGGCGAGGAGACGAGGCCTGAGAGCTCGGCGAGCAGGGCGTCGAGCGTCAGCGCGGCGTCGCCGATCAGCCCGATCTCGGCGCGGACATCCTTGTTCAGATGCATCGGGTCGAGCGTCGCATGGATGATGCGCGGGCCCTTTGGCATGCGGACGCCGAAATTGGTCTCGGTAAAGGAGCATCCAATGCCGAGGATAAGGTCGGCATTGTCCAGGAAGTGGCGGACGGGCTTCGGCATGGCGAGGCCGCCGGAGCCGAGGCTCAGCGGGTGGTCCTCATTGAAGGAGGACTTGCCGCCGAGGCTCGTCGTCACCGGTGCGGCCAGCAGCTCGGCCAGCACCTTGAGCTGCGGCCAGGCCTGCGCCCAGTGGACGCCAGTGCCGGCATAGATGACCGGGCGCTTCGCCTCCGCCAGCATGCGCGCGGCGCGCTTCACATCGGCCGGGTCGGGGCCGTAGCGCGTCGCCATCACCGGCTGGTAGTCGAGCGGCTCCGGCACCTCCTCGTTCCACATGTCGGTCGGGATCTCGACCAGCACCGGGCCACCGCGGCCGTTGCGCAGCCTGGTGAAGGCACGACGGAGGATGTTCGGCACCTCGGCGGCGAGGGTGATCGGCTCGGCGCTCTTGGTGATGCCGCGCATCGCCGTCGTCGAGTTGAAATTCGGATCCACATGCGCGATGCGCCGCGGATAGCCCATCGGCAGGACGAGAATCGGCACGGACTCGCCGTAGGCCTGGGCGACGCCGCCATAGGCGTTCTCGCTGCCCGGCCCGTGCTGCATGCAGAAGGCGCCGAGCTTGCGGCCGGAGGTGACCCGGGAGATGGCATCCGCCATGTGCAGGCCGATGCGCTCCTGGCGGACCATCACTGGGCGGATGTCGCGCGCCGCCGCGTGCTCGATGAGATGATTCACCGGATAGCCGGTGAGGATCTCGATCCCCTCGCGCTTCATGATCTCTGCGATCGCGTCGCCGAGCTTCATTGGGTCATCCTCCCCCGATATGAGCCACCCGGCCCTTATCGCGGCGCCGGCATCCGGCCCCGCATTCGTTTCCTTAGGGAGAGCCTAACCCCCGGCGGGCCGGATGCGCAACCGGCCCTCCCGCGTCGCGCGAGGGTGGTTTCCGCATCGCGAAATCACGTCATACTCGGCGGCGGTCACATTCAGTCCAGGGGGCGAGGGCATGCCGCAGCCGATCACCGAGGCCGAACTCGAAGCGATGCTCGCGCGTGCCGGGATTCCGCTCAGCCCGGCGCAGCGGGCGGGCATCCTGCCGGCGCTGCCGGGGCTGGCGGCGATGCAGGCGCTGATCCGCACGCCGCTGCCCGAGGCGGAGGAGGAGCCGGCGACCACCTTTTCAGCGGATGCGGGCCGATGATCCCCTCCATTGCCGAGGCGGCGGCGCTGATCGCTGCCCGCAAGCTCTCCCCGGTCGAGCTGACCGAGGCCTGCTTGGGGCGGGCCGAGCGCTTGGACGGACAGCTCCATGCCTTCATCCGGCTGATGCCGGAGGAGGCGCGGGCAGCGGCGCGGGCGGCGGAAGCGCGCATCGTGAAGGAGGGGCCGCGCGGGCCGCTGGACGGCATCCCCTTCGCGCACAAGGACATCTACGGCACGGCGGGCATCCCGACGACGGCGCATTCGCGCGTGCTGCAGGAGCATGTGCCGGGCGCCGACGCCACCACCGTGGCGAAGCTGGCGGCGGCGGGCGTCATCCCTCTCGGAAAGCTGGCGACGCATGAATTCGCCTTCGGTGGCCCCAGCTTCGACCTGCCCTGGCCGCCGGCGCGCAACCCGTGGAACCCGGCCCATTTCACCGCCGGGTCCTCGAGCGGGACGGGGGCGGCGGTCGCGGCGGGGATGGTGCTGGGCGGAACGGGGTCGGATACCGGCGGCTCCATCCGGGGGCCGGCGGCGCTTTGCGGCATCACCGGGATCAAGCCGACCTATGGGCTCTGCTCGCGGGCGGGCATCCTGCCGCTGGCGCAGAGCCTCGACCATGCCGGGCCGATGGCCTGGACGGTGGAGGATTGTGCCATCCTGCTCCAGGCCATGGCCGGCCATGACCCGGCCGATCCGGCGAGCGCGAACCGGCCGGTGCCGGATTTCCGGGCGGAGCTCGGGCGGGGGGTGAGGGGGCTGCGGGTCGGCGTCATCCGGCATTTCCATGAGACGGACCATCCGGTGACCGCGGCGACGCTGGCCGGGATCGAGGGAGCGGCCGCCTTTTTCCGCGCCGAGGGGGCGGAGGTGCGCGATGTCGTGCTGCCATCGCTCGCCGAGTTCAATGCCTGTGGCTGGATCATCCTGCTGGCGGAGGCCTTCGCCGTGCATGAGACCTGGATGCGGCGGGCCCCCAACCTCTATGGCGAGCTTCTGCGGGACCGGCTGGTGCTGGGCGGGTTGCTCTCGGCTGCCGACTATCTCCAGGCGCAGAAGCGGCGGCGGGCGCTGATCGCGGCGACCGAGGCGGCCTCGGCGGAGTTCGACCTGCTTCTGACGGCGGCGCAGCCGGGCGAGGCGCCGCTGATCGAGGCGGTGCCGAAATGGGCCTTCCTCGAGAAGCCGAATTTCACTATCCCCTTCAACGTCACCGGCTGGCCCGGCATCACCGTGCCGACCGGCTTCGGCGAGGGCGGGTTGCCGGTGGCGATGCAGCTGGTGGCGAAGCCCTTCGCCGAGCCGCTGCTGTTCCGCGCCGCGGATGCCTATGAGAAGGCGCATTCCTGGCGCGCGACGCGCCCCGCCTTGGCGGCGTGAGCCGGACGGAGGGGGAATGGGAGGCCTGGATGGCGGCGGCGCAGGCCGGCGATGCCGCCGCCTATGACCGGCTGCTGCGGGCGGCGCTGCCGCTGCTGCGGGCCGTGGCGCGCCGACGCATCGCCAACGCCGCGGAGGCGGAGGATGCGGTCCAGGATGCGCTGCTCACCATCCATACCCTTCGCCACAGCTACGAGCCTGCGCGGCCGATCCGGCCCTGGCTGATCGCCATCTGCGAGCGGCGGGCGATCGACCGGCTGCGGCGGCATGGGCGACGGGGCGGGCGGGAGACGCCGATCGATGAATTCGGTGAAACCTTGGCGGCCCCTGGAGCGAACCGGGGGGAGGAGAGGGTGGCCTCGGCCGAATTGCGGGCTGCCGTCGCCGAGCTGAGCCCGGCGCAGCGGACGGCGCTCGGCCTCGCCAAGCTGGAGGACCTGCCGCTGGCGGAAGCCAGTGTGCGGTCCGGCATGTCCGTCGGTGCGCTGAAGGTGGCGACGCACCGGGCGATGAAGGTGCTGCGGCGGCGCCTGGGCGTGGAGGAGTAGGTGCGAAGCGAGGAGCTGATCGGCGAGTTGACGGCCGGGCTGCGGCCGGTGCGGCGGATGGCCTCGCCGGGGCGGCAGGCGGCGCTGTGGCTCGGCCTGGCGGCCGGGGCGGTCGGCCTCGCCGTGCTGGCGAACGGGCTACGGCACGACCTGCACCAGCGCATGCTGATGCCGCATGAGGTCGGGCAATGGGTTGCCTCCGTGCTGGCCGGGGTGCTGGCGGCGGTGGCGGCGGCGATGCTGGCGCGGCCGGACCGGTCCTGGCGCTGGGCCTTGCTACCAGTGCCGGCGCTGCTCGCCTGGTTCGCCAGCCTCGGCTGGGGGTGCCTGGCCGATCTGGCGCGGCTCGGGCCGATGGCCGGGCAGATGAGGACGAGCTGGCCCTGCCTGCGCTTCATCCTGGCGATGGGGATTCCACTGGCGGGAGCGCAGTTCTGGCTGCTGCGGCATGCCGGGCCGGTGCGGCCGCTGCCGGTGCTGCTGCTGGGCGGGCTGGCCTCGGCGGCGCTGTGCTCGGCGGGGCTCAGCCTGTTCCATCACCTGGATGCGGCGGTGATGGTGCTGCTTTGGCATGGCGGAGCCATGCTGCTGCTGGTGGTGGCGGGCGCCCTGCTGGGGCGCCCGCTTCTCATGCGACATCAGGCGTAGAGGAAGTCCGCCGCCGTCAGTGCCGCATTGGCGACGCCGTTGAGCCGCAGGCTGTCGCCGCCGCCGAGGTCGATGACGGTGCTGCCATTGGCTTCCGCCATATGCGCTTGGACATCGGCGAAGCCGGCGAAGCCGAGGCCTTTCAGCAGGACCTTGTCGATCCCGGCAATGAAGTCGCCGACCAGATCCTGGCCGGTGCCACGGGCGACGACGAAGGCATCCGCCCCGGCGCCGCCATAGAGCACGTCGTTGCCGCCCATGCCATCCAGCGTATCGGTGCCGGCCTGGCCCATCAGCCAGTTCGCCTGGGCATTGCCGGTGATCTGGTTGTCGAGCGCATTGCCGGTGCCGTAGCGGAGGCTGCCGGCGAGGACGAGGTTCTCCAGATCGGCGCCGAGGGCATAGGCGGGGCCGCCGGTGACGGCGATGACGGTGTCGATGCCGCCGCCCGGGCCTTCGGAGATCACCTCAGCGGTGCTGTCGACGATGTAGGTGTCGTCGCCGGCGCCGCCGATGAGGATATCGGCCTCGCCCTGGCCGGAGGCGCCGTTCAACGTGTCCTGGCCGGCGCCGCCCGAGAGTTGGTCCGCCCCGGTGCCGCCGTCGAGGCTGTCATCGCCCTCGCCGCCCTGGAGCCAGTCATTGCCGGAGTGGCCCTGGAGCGTGTCGTTGCCGGCAAGGCCCTTGAGGATGTTGGCGCCTTCATTGCCGACCAGCGTGTTGCCCGAGGCATTGCCGGTGCCGGCGAGGTTGCCGGCGCCATGGGAGAGGACCAGGTTCTCGACATTCACGGCGAGGGTGAGGCTGAAGCCCGCGACGACCATGTCCTGGCCGCCATTGGCCTGCTCGACGATCGTCTCGGCTGCACTGCTCAGGTGGTAGAGGTCGTTGCCGGTACCGCCGTAATAGACGTCGGCGCCGCCATTGCCGATGAAGGTGGTGTGGCCGGCGCCGCCGTGGAAGGTGTCATTGCCCACTCCACCGATCAGCAGGTTGTCGCCGTCGCCGCCACGGAAGGTGGTGGCGGCGGAGGAGCCGACGGCGATATCGTCGCCCTGCGTGCCGGTATAGGTGGTGACGGCCGTGGTCAGCAGGGTCGGCGGCAGCGGTGCCCAATGGCCATAGGCGCCGGGTGCGCTGTCCTGATGGGCGAAGTAGCTGACATTCTCGGTCGGCGCGGGGGCGTTGAAGACCAGCGCATCATTCGGGCCGAAATACAGCACGGTAAAGCCGTTCACCGTGCCGGTCGCGGCCGGGGCGGCATAGCCGTAGATCTGCAAGCTGTCGCCCTGGGCCGGGTGAAAGTTCTCGATCCACTGGACGCCGTCGCCCTTCTGATAGACGAAGGTGTTCGCCGCGCCGCCGCCTTTCAGGTGGTCGCCGATGCGGAAGTCGGAGAAGACACCGTTGGCGTAGCTGATGGTGCCGTCATTGGCGCCGCCGATGATGGTGCCGTCGCCATGGATCTGGTCGTCGCCGCCGCCGCCGATCATGGCCGCGGTGCTGTTGTTGCCCTCGATCACATCGGCGGAGAGGCCGCCGACCAGGATGTCGAAACCGGCGAGGCCGCGCGGCGCGCTGGCATCGACGCTGCCGAGGCCCTGCATGTTGTTGGAGCCGCAGCCGCCGAGGACGATGTCGTTGCCGCTCGTCGCCTCAAAGACGTTGTTGCCGGCGCCGCCGACCAGCACGCTGCCCCCGAGGACGGCGCCGTTGGAGCCGCCATGCAGCAGGTTGTCGCCGGCGCCGCCGATGATGTACTGCCCCGCCTGGTTGCTGCTGGCAGTGAGGCCGCCATGGCCACCGACCACATAGCTGCCAGGCGCGTTGAGGTTGGTATGGCCGGCGCCCTCGAAGGCGATGTTCACCGCCGTGTTTGCGTCATAGGCCCAGGGCGAGGTGAGCACGGTTGGCGGCTGGTCGAAGATCGTGCCGGTCAGGTGGCTGAGCGCGGCATCGACATGGGTGAAGGCATCGCCGCTGACGGTGGCGATGCTGCCGGTCAAGCCGCTCGCCGGCACGCCCTTGGTGAACTTCGTGCCGGCGGGGGCGATGAACTCGACGCTGTAGGTGCCAGGCACCAGGTTCTGGAAGAGATAGGTGCCGTCGCTGCCGGTGGTCGTGGTCTGGACGACATGGCCCTGGGCATCAAGCAACTCGACGGTGACGCCGGCGAAGACCGCGTCGGGGCGCTTGTAGTCGCAGATGCCGGGGGGCAGGTCGAGCGAGATGGTGCCGCCGATTTTCGGGGGGATGTAGAGGCCGGCATCACGGGCCAGGTCGCTGGCGCCGCTGGCGAGGAAGAAGCCCGGCGTGAGCCCGGCAGCATTCGGGTCACTGTCGGTGGCCGCGGTGCCGGCACCGCTGCGGGTGAAGACATAGCCGGCGGGGGCGGTGAAGACCTCCTGGTAATTGCCCGGCAACAGGCCGGTGAAGAGGTAGTTGCCCGAGGCATCCGTCTGCTGGCTCACCGACTGGCCAGTGAGCTCGTTCACCAGCGTGACGGTGACGCCGGCGAAGCCCTGCTCGCCGCTGTCCTGCACGCCATTGCCATTGGCATCGACCCAGACGCGGTCGCCGATCGTCACCGGCTGGTAGAGCCCGGCATCCACGCTGTTGTCGATCTGGCCGGAGACCAGCGTGTAGGTGCCGGTGATGGGGCTGGCATCGCTATCGGCCGCGTCGTTGCCGCCCTGGTCGCGCAAGGTGACGGCATAGCCGGCGGGGGCGGTGACCTGCACCTTGTAGTCGCCCGGCACGAGCCCAGTGAAATGGTAGGCACCGCCGCCCGCGGTGGTGGTGACGCGGCCGGGCAGGGGCGTGCCGCTGCCGTCGAGCAGGGTGACGGTGACGCCGTCGATGCCTGCCTCGCCGGCATCCTGCAAGCCGTTGCCGTTGGCGTCGAGGAAGACGCGGTCGCCGAGGCCGGTCGGCAGGTAGAAGCCGGCATCGACGCTGCTGTCGTTGTCGCCGGAGACATAGGCCTTGATGGCGGTCTTGCCGGTCGCCGGGTCGGCATCGCTGTCGACCGTGTCGCCGGTGGCATCCCGAGGCGAGGCGGCATGGCCCGTCGGCTTGACGAATTGCACGCCGTACTGGCCGGGGGCGAGGCCGCTGAACTGGTAGTGGCCGGCGGCATCCGTCACCGCGGTCCTGTCGGCGATGGGATTGCCGTTGGCATCCAGCAGCTTCACAGTGACGCCGGCGAGCGCCGTGTCGCCCGAATCCTGCACGCCATTGGCGTTCATGTCGGTGAAGACGGTGTCGCCAATGATGATGGGCCGGTAGAGCCCGACATCATGCGTCAGGTCGCTCTGCCCCGAGGTGAGGGTGAAGGCCGGGGCGATGCCGGTGGCGGGGTCCGGGTCGCTGTCGGTTGCCGCGGTGCCGGCGCCGCTCGGGGTGAAGACCCAGCCGGCGGGCGTGGTGAACTCCTCATGGTAGGCGCCGGGCGGAAGGGCGGTGAAGGCATAGCTGCCATCCGACGCCGTGACCGTGGTGTAGGTCGCGCCGGTCGAGTCGTTGAACAGCTTGACGCTCACGCCGCCGACGCCTGCCTCGCCGGCATCCTGCACGCCGTTGCCGTTCCTGTCCTCGAAGGCGACGTCACCGATCGTCACCGGCTTGTAGAGGCCGGCATCGACAGACAGGTTGGTCTGGTCGGCCACAAGCGAGTAGACGCCCGTGAGGCCGCTTTCCGGGTCGGCGTCGCTGTCCCTGGCGTCATTGCCGCCCTTGTCCTGCGCCGTCAGCACATAGCCGCCGAAGGTGATGAACTTCACCTGGTAATCGCCCGGGACGAGGCTGCCGAAGCCGTAGAGCCCGCCATTGGCCGTGGTGGTGCTGGCGATGGCGACGCCGCCCTTCCAGAGCTGCACGCCGATGCCGTCGATGCCGCTCTCGGCGGTGTCCTACACGCCGTTGCCGTTGGTATCGAGGAAGACCTTGTCGCCGACGGATGCCGGCTTCCAGTAGCCAGCATCGACGGAGCTGTCGTTGGTGCCGGAGACATAGGTTCTCACCGGCGTGGTGCCGCCAGCGTCGATGTCGCTGTCGCGGGTGTCGTCACCGCCGGCATCCCTGGTGGTGATAGCGTAGCCGGCGGGCGTCGCGAAGCGGACGCCGTAGTCGCCGGGCGCCAGGCTGCCGAAGCTGTAGAGACCATTGGCGTTGGTCGTGGCGCTGGTCAGCGCCTGGCCGCTGCCGTTCAGCAGGGTGACGGTGACGCCGCCGATCCCGGCCTCGCCGGTCTCCTGCACGCCATTGCCGTTGAGGTCGTAGAAGACCTTGTCGCCGATCGTCACCGGCGCATAGAAGCCGGCATCGCGCGTCGTGTCGTTGTCGCCCGAGACGAGGGTGATCTTCGGCCCCGTGCCGCTGGCGGTTCCGGTGCCCGAGGGGTCGCTGTCGGTCGCCGCGGTGCCGGCGCCCGCCTTGGTCAGCACATAGCCGCCCGGCGCGGTGAAGGTCTCGTAGTAGTCGCCCGGCTTCAGGCCGGTGAATCCGTAGGCACCGTCGGCATCGGTGGTCGCGGTGGCGACGAGCGTCGTCGTACCCCAGGCGTAGAGCTTGACTGTGACGCCGGCGAGGCCCCGTTCGCCGCTGTCCTGCGCGCCGTTGCCATTGGCATCGATCCAGGCCAGGTCGCCGAGCTTCGCCGGGATGTAGAAGCCGGCATCGAGGCTCGTATCAACGGCGCCCGAGTTGTAGAGCCTTGTCAATGTCGCGCCGGTCTGCGGATCGGCGTCGCTGTCCTTGGCATCGTCGCCACCGGAATCCTTCGTCGTGACGACGTAGGAGGAACCAACGGGTGCTGCGAGCCGTACGCCGTAGGTACCGGGCATCAGGTTGGTGAAGCTGTAATTGCCGTGGGCGTCGGTCGTCGTCGTCTGGCTGGCAATGGCCTGGCCGGCGCTATCGAGCAGAGTCACCGCGACATTGGCGAGGCCCTGTTCGCCGCTGTCCTGCACGCCATTCCCGTTTGCATCGACAAAGGCGCGGTCGCCGAGCGTCACCTTGCGGTAGAAACCGACGTCATGCGTGGTGTCGGCCTGGCTGTCGGTCAGGGTGATGATGGGGCCGTTGCCCGAGGCGTCTGGGTCGCTGTCGGTCGTGGCGGTGCCGCGGCCCTGCGGCGAGGCGAACCAGGTGCCCGTCGTCGGGGCGGTGAAGACCTCGCGGTACTGGCCGGGGACGAGGTTGCCGAAGCTGTAGGCGCCGGTGCCTGTCGTCGTCGTCGTGGCGATGAGCTGGTTGGCGGCGTTGTAGAGGTCGACCTTCACCCCGGCGAGGCCAGGCTCGCCGCTGTCCTGCATGCCGTTCGCGTTCAGGTCCTCGAAGACCTTGTCGCCGATCGAGGTGGCGACGATCGTCGAGGCGACGCTCGCGGTCTTCACCGGCATGGTGGTGCCGGCGCCGACGCCATAGGGGTTGGTGCCGACGAGCGGCGCGAGGGTCGCCGTGTTGGTCAGCACCGCCGCCGTTGCAACGCCCGCGGCGACCTTCGCCACCACCTGCACCTGCACGCTGCCCGTGGCCGCGCTGTTGTCGCCCGGGTTGACGATGTCGCCGAAATCGAAGGTGAGCGTGCTGCCGCTCAGTATTCCTGCATCGCCGAGTTGGAGGATGGAGCCGGTGATGCCGTTGATCGCCACCACCTGGGAGGAAAGGTAGGTGAGGCCGGTAGGCAGAGCGTCCTTCAGGATGAGGTGCTGGCCGCCTTCGCCGAGCGTCGCGGTGATGGTGTAGGTCACCGTCTCGCCGATGGCGAGGTTGGTGCCTGTGGTATAGTCGTTGTCGGTATTGGTGATGGACTTCGCCACCGCGTTGGCGATGGCGACGGCGACCGGCTTGCTGGCGGTGGCGGTGAGGTCGCGGCCCTCGGTCGGGTCCTGCGCGGCGCTCGCGGTATGGTAGTGCAGCGTCGCCGTATTAGGGACCGACTGGCCGTTCACCACGTCATCCGCCATTACCGCCTGATAGGTCAGGGTAATGGCGGCGGTGCCGAGGGCGTAGTCGTCGCGGTGGTAGCTCAGGGTGCCGTTGGCGAAGGTCGCGCCTCCGGTCGCGCTGCCGGCGCGATAGGTCAGGCCGGGCTGGATCAGGTCGCTGAGGTTGAGGTCGTAGGCATGACCGGTGCTGTCGGCGGCATGGGCGATCTTCAGCGTGTAGGTGATGATGGTGCCGGCATCGCCGCTGCTGACATTCGCGGTCTTCGTCACCGTCAGGTGCGGCTGGACGAAGTCGACCGTCGCCGTGGCCTGCTGGGCCGTGGTGTAGTCGCTCAGCGCGGTGGCAATGTTGACCAGCCGGTCGCCGGTTTGGTTGGCAGCGACATCCGCCGCCTTCGCCTGGATCTGCAGCACGATCCGGTCTGCGGCGGTGACGGCGTTGTCGGCCTGGTTGTAGATGGTGCCGAAGGCCCAGGTGATGGCCGCGGGCGAAGCGGCATCGCCGCCGGAGATTGCGGCGCCCGTCAGATGCTGGGTGAAGGCGGCATCGGTATAGAGGTTGCCGCCGATGCTGACGATGGCGGCCGAGCCCGGCACGTAGAGCAGCTGCCCGCCATTGTTGCCGGTGACGAGTGAATTCGCCAGCTGATCGATGACGCGGTAGTTGACGCTCTCGCCCTCGGGCAGCGTCAGGGTGATCGTGTAGGTGACGACCTCATTGACCTTGACGTCCGCGTCTGCGGCGACGCCCTTGGTTGTACCGGTGTCGTCGTAGCTCGTGCCCGTCACGCTCTTGCTGATGGAGGAGGCGGTGACGGTGACAGGCGCCGTGGCGCTGACGGTGGTGCCGCGCTCCGCTAGATCGGCGCCGGGGAGGGAGGAGGCGGTTGCGGTCGCGGTGTTGAGTAGGGTCTGGCCGCTGACTGCCGTCGGGACCATCTGCGCCCGGAGCGTGACCGTGATCGACTGGCCGGGGTCGAGCTTCGCCGCGGTCAGGACCAGGTTGGTGTCGCCCACGCCATTGCCGCTGGCGATGGTGGCATTGCCGGCGGTGACCTGCGCCGAGCCGGCGACGTAGCGGGCATTCGGGTCGACCTGGCTCAGCAGGTCGTCAATGGTGACGTCGAAGGCGGAGGCGTCGAAGCCGAGCGCCCTGTTGGTCAGGGTGATGGTGTAGGTCAGGAGGTCGCCGGCATCGGCGATCGGTTTGTCCACGGTCTTGGTGATGGCGAGATGCGGCTCCACCACCTCGATCTTCGCCGTCGCATCCTGGCTGATGCGGCTGCCGGGGTTGTTCGGGTCCGCGGCGCTGACCCGCGCCGTGTTCACCAGCACGTCGCCGGCCGTGTTGCTGGCGTTCTTGGTGAGCTGGCCGACGACCTGGACGGTTATGGTGTCATCGGCGTCGTTCCGGTTGTCGACGTTGTTGGTCACGGTGCCGAAGTCGAAGCTCAGCGTGTCGGCGATGCCGTCGCCGTTGCTGTCGGCGAGGGCCGCTGCCTGGTTGAGCGCGAGGCCGGTGCCGCTGACATGGGTGCCGATGCCGGTGACGCTCGCCGAGACCGCCTTGATCTGGCCGCCCACGGTCGGCAGCAGGTCGTCGAGACGGACCTGGCTCATCACGCCTTCCGGCATGCGGAGCGTAATGGTGTAGGTGACGGTCTCGCCGATCGCCAGGTCGTCGATGGTGTCGTCGCCCTGCGCCTTGATCGTGGCGGCGAGGCTGGTGGCGCTCACCACCTTGGCGATACTCGGCAGCACGGTGACGGAGGCGGTGTCGGAGAGCGGAAGCGCATCGGTCGGGGTGCGGTCGATGCCGCCTTCCTCTGCCGCGTAATGGGTGACGGCGGCGGTGTTGGTCAGCGCCTGCTGCGGCATGGCCAGGTTGCTTGCCAGCACCAGGTCGTAGGTGATGACGGCGATGTTCCTGCCGCTGGTCGGGTCGTAGGCGCCGATGCCGCCCTGGTTGGCGCCGTCGGTGATCTCGAGCCCGGCGCCGAACAGGTCGCCGATCGCGGCGAGCGCGGCGCCGGTGCCGTCGGTGACATGCAGGTTCAGCCCGCCCGGCGGGATGACGAAGCCGCTCGGCAGGGTGTCATGGACCAGGGTGTCGAAGGCGCCCTTCCAGCCCTGGCCCTTGTTCTCGACGATGATGGCGAAGGAGACGCGGTCGCCCGCATCGGCGAAGGTCAGGTTGGCATCGACCGGCTTGCTGGCGAGGCTGGCGCTGTCGATCCTGCCGCTGAAGCGCGGGCCGGCGCTGCCCGGCGCGGTGAAGCTGACCGGGCCGATGGTCGCGTCATGCGTCGTCGCGTTGAGGAAGGTCGCGGCCGGGTTGTCAACGCCGATGATGCCCTTCGTCACCTTCAGCGCCGGCTCGCCGAGGACGAACTGGATGATGGCGTTGTCCTGCGAGCCTTGGAGCTGGGAGGTCTGCTCGGAGGAGGTGACCTGGTTGGTCAGCAGCAGCCCGTCGCCGAAGGGTGCATCGCTGACGCGGAGGGTGACGAGCAGGTCGACATGCGTCGCCGGATAGCTGGCATTGGTCGCGCCGCCGAAGTCGATCGTCAGCGAATTGCCGGCGGCGTCGGCGGTGATGGTGGGTGTGACGCCGGGGACCAGGGTGTGGAAGGTATCGGTTGGGCCGAAGGTGACAGTGCCGGCGGTGAGGTGGGCCGGGTCGAAGGTGCCGGCGAAGCCGTAGCCGCTGGCCGCGCCGTCCGCATCCGGGTCCGTCGCCTTCAGGACCGGCAGCGGCAGGTAGTCCTTCAGCTTGACCACATGCGAGGAGGTCAGCGGGATGTCGAGGCCGAGGCGGAAGGTGATGAGGTCGCCGGACTGCACCTTGGCGGGTGCGGCGAAGCTCGTCGTGCCGAGCGCCGTGTCACCGTTGATGGCGTAGATCGACTTGGAGACCTGGTTGACCGGCAAGGTCACGCTGGCATGGCTGTCATCCTCGGCGGTGTTGCCGGTGGCGAGGACATTGCCGTCATAGAGCACGTCGTTGCGGACGGTGTCGCCCTGGTCGACCAGAGGGTCGCCGGGGACGGGGCCGGTCCAGGCGGTGTCGAGCGTCGAGTGGAAGACGAGCTGGATGGTCGCCTGGTTGGAGGCGGTGGCGTGGGTCGCCTCGCCGAGGGCGCCGCCATTGCCGTCGAGCACGCGGTCGAGGCCGGCATCGGCCATGGTCTTCGAGATGTCGAAGAGGATGGGCGTGGTGCCGTCCGCCCCCTTCGCGCCGAGCGTATAGGCGACCGCGCCGCTGTAGATGACGGCGCCGCCCTCGCGGATCACGACCTTCGGGGTGAAGCCGGCATCGAAGCTCTGGCCGTCGCGCAGGCTGTCCTTCACCACGAGGCTGCCCAGCTCGAAGTAGTTCGAGATCTGGCCATTCAGCGTGTACTCCAGCGTGCCATGCGGCTGCCAGTCGGACACGCCGTTATGGTCGGCATCGCCTCCGACGAAGGCCACGCTCTTCTGGATGGCGATGGACTTGGCGGTGACGGTGTTCTCGGCGCCGGCCGGGTTGAGGTCGATATGCGTCGGGTTGGCGTCGCGCGTGTCGATTGGCACCCAGTCGGCCTCGAGCCGGGCATTGGTGTGCAGGTCGCGGAAGCTGCCGGTCGCGGGAGCGAGCACGGGCGTGCCGTCATGCAGGAATTCGCTGGCATACCAGTCGATGACGAGGCTCGGAACCTGCGTGCCGCCGGTGATGGTGCCGGGGAAGGTGCCGGTCAGGCTGGTGGTGCCGTCGGCGTTGACGGTGACGCTGACGGGCGTGGCGATGGCGACGCCGTTGATCTCGAGATGCGCGCCGGTGACGACGACGCCGTCCGGCGTGGTGTCGCTCAGGGTGAAATTGGTGAAGGGCTGCCCTTCGGCGAGCAGGCCCTTCACCACCCATTCCCGTGGGTAGGAGGGGCCGGTCGCCGTCTCCTGCTCCGGGCCGTTATAGGTGACGGCGAGCCTGGCGACGGTCGGGTCGATGCTGGTCGTCGCGGCGGGGCCGGTGATGACCGGGTCGGCGGCCGGGTTGTTGAACGGGTCGGCGCCAAAGGCGAAGCCGCCGGTCGCCTGGAGGGCGAGCGGCGTGCCGGGGTCGGCGAGGTTGGAGACGTGCAGCGTCAGCGCGATGTCGGCCGGGGTCTGGCTGGTGGTGAAGCTGCCGAAGGGCAGGGTGAGGACGAGCAGCGTATTGCCCGGCGTGCCGGTGAGGATCAGCGGCTGGCCGGCGGCATCCCGGGCGAAGGGATGGGTGGCACGGCCGGTGGCGTCGAACTCGATGGTCCGCGCCTGGAGGCTGACGCCGAGATAGGTGGCGGAGACGAAGCTGACGCCGTCATTCGCAGGGGTGTTGCCGTAGCCGGCGCCGTCCGCGCCATTGGCCGGCAGGATGAGGTCGATAAAGGGCGCATAGCCCGTTTCGGCGCCGTTGGCGAAATTGTCGAAGCGCAGGGTGAAGGTCTGGTCGGCACCCAGGAAGGCCTGCTGAGAGAGGCCGTTGAGGAAGCTGACGACGGGCTGCGGTGCCATTTTGGGACCCTGTGGACTGACGAATGGGTTCGTAATGGGCAAAGCTTTTCAACTTATGGGCCAAGTTCACCCATCGCGAAATTGAAATTCATCTCTGCCAAGAAATATCTCCGGAGCGCAAAACCCCCTGTGCAAGGTCGTAAATGATCGGAATCCCAGAATTTCGGTTAATCCTGGGGGCTGCGGCCGAGTGGCGCGGTGTTTCGAGCGTGGTGTGAAATTGTCGGCAACGCTCGTCGTGGCGTGTCATGCGGAACGCGAGGCAAACCGCGCCGCATTGGTCAGAGGCAACCGCACCGGCTTGACGCCCCTGCGCCCCCGGTCATCCAATCCTGCCCGAGAGCCCGCAACCGGGCCGAAGGGGGAATGCCATGCCGGACCATGCCAGCGCCGCGAATGCCACCGTCGCCTTGCGCCTCGCAGAGGCCTTCGCCCGGCATGGGGTGACGCTCACCTTCGGCCAGAGCCTGCCCTCGGCCTTCCACCTGGCGGCGCCGCATGCGGGGATCGACCAGAAGGTCTATCGCCAGGAGAATGCCGGCGGCGCCATGGCCGATGGCTATGCGCGAATCGCCCGGAAGGTCGGCGTCGTCACCGCGCAGAACGGCCCGGCCGCGACGCTGCTGGTGGCGCCGCTGGCCGAGGCGCTGAAGGCCAGCATCCCTGTCCTCGCTCTGGTCCAGGAGGTGACGCGGGATGCGACGGACCGCAACGCTTTCCAGGAGCTCGACCATCTCGGCCTCTTCGCCCCGGTGGCGAAATGGGTGCGGCGGATCGACCGGGCAGACCGGCTGGACGACTATGTGGACATGGCCTTCACCGCTGCCTGCTCGGGCCGGCCGGGGCCGGCGGTGCTGCTGCTGCCGGCCGACCTGCTGACCGAGGCGGCGGCGCCGCTCGGCGGGCTGCGGCCGCGCCGGCTCTCGCTTGGCGAGGTGCCGCTGGATCGCAGCCTCGCAGACCCGGCCGCCATCGCCGCGGCGGCGGAGGCGTTGGCCATCGCCCGCCATCCGCTGGTGATCGCGGGGGGCGGGGTGCATCTCTCCGGCGCAGCGGCTGAGCTGGCTGCGTTGCAGGAGCGGGCGCATCTGCCGGTCGCCACCACCGTCATGGGCAAGGGCGCGGCGGACGAGACCCATCCGCTGACCCTCGGCATCGTGGGCTATGTAATGGGGCAGGGCGCGCGCACGGCGGCGCTCAGGCCGATGGTGGAGCGGGCCGACCTCGTCCTGCTGGTCGGCAGCCGCACCAACCAGAACGGGACGGATAGCTGGAAGCTCTTCGGCGCGGAGACGCGCTTCATCCATCTCGACGCCGATCCGATGGAGGTCGGGCGGAACTACGAGGCGATGCGGCTGGTGGGCGATGCGAAGCTCACCCTGGCGGCGCTCACCGAGGCGCTGGCGCAGCGCGACCTCTCCGCCCGTGCCGCCGCGAGGCCAGCGATCGAGGCGGAGATCGCGGAGGCCGTCACGGGCTGGCGCCGAACGGTCGAAGGCGTCACCACGCGGGAGAGTTCGCCCTGCCGGCCGGAGCGGCTGATGGCGGAGCTCGACCGGTTGATCGGGCCGGAGGACATCGTCGTCGCCGATGCCTCCTATTCCTCGATCTGGATCGCCAACTACCTGACGGCGAAGCGGCCGGGGCAGCGCTTCCTGACGCCGCGCGGCATCGCCGGGCTGGGCTGGGGGCTGCCCATGGCGATCGGCGCGCAGATCGCAGCCCCGGAGGCGCGGGTCGTCTGCCTCTGCGGCGACGGCGGCTTCGCCCATAGCTGGGCCGAGCTCGAGACGCTGCGGCGGATGGAGCTGCCGATCGTCACGCTAGTGCTGAACAACGGCATCCTCGGCTACCAGAAGCATGCGGAAGAGGTGAAATTCGGCGAGCATACCAAGGCCGTCTTCTTCGCCGCCGTGGACCATGCGGCCATCGCCCGCGCCTGCGGGGTGGAGGGCAGGCGGGTCGAACGGGGCAGCGAGATCGGCCCGGCGCTGGCCGAGGCGCTGGCGGCACGGCGACCGGTGCTGCTCGACGTGCTCACCGACCCGGATGCGAAGCCGCCCATCTCCTTCTATGCCGGCCATTATCCGGAGCCCTTCTGATGCTGGCGCTGCGCAAGGCGGGGGCCGGCTTCGGCCTTGAATTCCAGGAGGTGCCGGAGGCGCCGCCGCCCGGACCGGGCGAGGTGGTGGTCGAGGTCGAGGCCGCCGGCATCTGCGGCTCCGACGTCCATGCCTATGAGTGGACGGGCGGCTATGAGTTCATGACCCCGCACATGCCGCTCACCCTCGGCCATGAATTCGCCGGGCGGGTGGTGCGCTCGGGCACCGGCTCGGGCTGTGCTGAGGGGGCGCGGGTTACCGTCATCCCCTTCGTCGCCTGCGGGCATTGCGCCGCTTGCCGCGCCGACGATGCCCGCAACTGCACGAGGCGCGAGGGGATCGGGCTGACGCGGGATGGCGGCTTCGCCCGGACCGTCCGCATCCCCGCCCGCTGCTGCGTCGCGGTGCCCGATAATGTGGATGCCGAGCTGGCGGCGCTGGCCGAGCCACTCGGCGTCGGCGCCGAGGCGGTGCTGACCGGCGAGGTCCGGCTCGGCGACACGGTGCTGGTGCTGGGGCCGGGGACCATCGGCCAGGCGATCGCGCTGATGGCGCGGCGGGCCGGGGCGGCGCGGGTGATCGTCGCCGGGCGCGCCGACGGGCCGCGCTTCGCCGTGTGTCAGGCGCTCGGCTTCACCGAGACGGTCGATGTGGCGGAGGCGCCCCTCGCCGAGCAGGTCCTGGCGCTGACCGACGGGCGCCCCGTCGATGTGGTGCTGGAGGCGACGGGCGTGCCGGCGAGCCTCAACGAGGGCATGGCGGTACTGAAGAAGGGCGGGGTGATCGTCGCGGCCGGCATCCATGCGGGGGCGCTGACCCTGCCGCTCACCGACTTCGTCCGCATGCGGTACCAGCTCCGCGCCACCCATGGTGCCGCGCGGCGGACCTGGGACCGGGTCATGGCCTGGCTCGCGGCCGAGCCGGAGGCCTTCCGCCCGATGATCACCCATCGCCTGCCGCTGGAGCGGGGGATCGAGGGGTTCGAGCTCGCCCGGCAGAGGGCGGCCAGCAAGGTGATCCTCGCGCCATGAGCAACCGGGAGAAGGTCGCCCTCGTCACCGGCGCGGCGAGGGGCATCGGCGAGGCCATCGCCCGGAAGCTCGGGGCGCTTGGCCATCCGGTCGTCGTCGCCGATGTGCTGGGAGAGCGCGAGGCGGTGGCCGAGGCGATCCGCGCGGCGGGCGGCGAGGCGCGGGCCATCCCGCTCGATGTGGCGGATGAGGCGGCCGTCATGGGCCTGCCGGGGGCGCTGGGCGACTGGTGGGGGCGGCTCGGCATCCTCGTCAACAATGCGGGCATTTCGCCGAAGGGGCCGGATGGCAAGGCGAGGCCCATCCGCGAGATGCCGGCCGAGGAGTGGCGGCGGGTGCTGGCGGTGAACCTCACCGGCGCCTTCCTGGTCTCCCAGGCCTGCCTGCCGCCGCTGCGGGCCCGGCGCTGGGGGCGGATCATCATGCTGACCAGCCAGGCGGCGCGGGCGAAGAGCCAGATCGCCGGCGCCCACTACACCGCCGCCAAGTCCGGGTTGATGGGCTTCGCCCGCAGCCTCGCGGCCGAGCTTGGGCCGGATGGCATCACGGTGAACAGCATCGCCCCGGGCCGGATCGACACGCCGATGGCGCGCGGGACGACCGAGGGGGCGAATGCCGCCTTCGCAGCCAATATCCCGCTCGGCCGGCTCGGTACGCCGGAGGATGTGGCGGAAGTGGCGACCTTCTTAGCCTCCGAGGCGGCGGGCTACCTCACGGGTGCGACCATCGATGTCGGCGGCGGCAGCTACATGCCGTAACCGGGGGCTTCCTTGACACCTTACCCCCCGGCAGGCTTCATCCCAGCCGCCTGATGCCGTATCCCCGCCGACCGGGGGCCCGATCCGCGGGCGAACCCCCTCCTGCACCGATGGGTCAGACCTTGAGCACCTCCATGGCGAAGAAGAACAGCGGCGGCTGGCTCGAGAGCATCAAGACCATCGTCTATGCCGGGCTGATCGCCATCGGCATCCGCACCATCGCCTTCGAGCCCTTCAACATCCCGTCTGGCTCCATGATCCCGACGCTGCTGGTGGGCGACTACCTCTTCGTCTCGAAATACTCCTACGGCTACTCGCGCTACTCGATGCCCTTCGGGCCGAACCTGTTCCAGGGCCGCATTTTCGGCAGCCTGCCGGCGCGGGGCGACGTCGCCGTCTTCAAGCTGCCGCGGGATACGAGCCAGGACTACATCAAGCGCATCATCGGCCTGCCAGGCGACCGCATCCAGGTCCGCAACGGGCTGCTCTACATCAACGGCACGGCGGTGCGGCGCGAGGTGGTCGGGCCCTATGTGGTCGAGGGCGACGGGCCGAGGATGACGGTGCGGCTGTACCGCGAGACGCTGCCGGCCTCGGCGGGTGGGCCGGAGCGGACGCACACGATCGTCGAGCAGTCCGATGACGGGCCGCTCGACAACACCACGGAATACCGGGTGCCCGAGGGCCATGTCTTCGCCATGGGTGACAACCGCGACAACAGCCTGGACAGCCGGGTGCAGAATGCGGTGGGCTTCATCCCGGTGGACAATCTGGTCGGCCGGGCGGAGTTCATCTTCTTCTCGGTCGATGGCTCCGCCGCCTGGTGGGAGGTTTGGGCATGGCCTTTCGCGATCCGCTGGACCAGGCTGCTTTCCGGCGTCCGCTGACAGCATGACGACGGGGGGGGATCTTGCGGCCTTCGCGGCCCGGCTCGGCCATCGCTTCGCCAGGCCGGAGCTGCTAACCCAGGCGCTCACCCATCGCTCGGCGGCCGACCCGAAGCGGGCGCAGCTCGACAGCAACGAGCGGCTGGAATTCCTGGGCGACCGGGTGCTGGCGCTGCTGATCGCCGAATGGCTGTCGGAGCGCTTCCCTGAGGAGCGTGAGGGCGACCTCGGCAAGCGGCTCGGCGTCCTTGTGGCGCGCGACACGCTAACCCGCATCGCCGAGGGGCTCGGCCTCGCCGGCGTGCTGCGGGTGCCGCAATCGGAGGGGCGGGCGGGGTTGCGCGAGCGGGCCAATGTCCTGGCCGATGCGATGGAGGCGCTGCTCGGCGCGCTGTACCTCGATGGCGGGCTGCCGGTGGCGCGCGCCCTGGTCCGGCGGGAATGGGAGGCGCAGATGGGCGCCGACCCGCGCCCGCCAATGTCGGCCAAGAGCAGGCTGCAGGAACATACGCTCGGGCGCGGGCTCGGCTTGCCGGAATACCGGCTGGTCTCGACGACCGGCCCCTCGCACCAGCCGGTCTTCGTCGTCGCGGTGAGCGCGGCGGGGCGGGAGGCCGAGGGGATGGGCGAGTCGAAGCGCGCGGCAGAGCAGGTGGCGGCCGAGGCCTGGCTCGCCCAATTGGAGACGTGATGAGCGAGAGCGTGCAGGAGGGGCCCCGCTGCGGCCTGGTGGCCGTGGTCGGCGCGCCGAATGCCGGCAAGTCGACCCTGGTGAATGCGCTGGCCGGGGCCAAGGTCACCATCGTCTCGCCGAAGCCGCAGACCACGCGCTTCCGCATTCGCGCGGTGGTGATGCACCGGGGCGCGCAAATCGTCCTGGTCGATACGCCCGGCATCTTCGCCCCCCGCCGGCGGTTGGACCGGGCGATGGTCGCCGCCGCCTGGGGCGGGGCGCAGGATGCCGACCGCACCCTGCTGATCGTCGATGCGCGTGCGGGCCTCACCGATGCCGTCCGCGCCATCGTCGAGCGGCTGGGCAGGGATCGGCGGCCGGTCTGGCTGGCGCTGAACAAGGTGGACCTGATCGACCCGCCCCGCCTGCTGCCGCTCGCCCAGGAGCTGAATGAGCTGCTCACGGTCGAGGAGACCTTCATGATCTCGGCCGAGAAAGCGAGGGGCCTCGACCGGCTGCTCGACCGGCTGGCCGAGGCCATGCCGCCCGGCCCCTACCTCTTCCCCGAGGACGAGCTGTCCGACCTGCCGAACCGCATGCTGGTCGCCGAGATCGTCCGCGAGCAGATCCTCCGCCAGACGCATGAGGAGGTGCCGCACCACGCGACGGTCGAGACCGAGAACTGGCAGGAGCGGAAGGACGGCAGCGTCCGCGTCGACTGCACCGTCTATGTCGGCCGGGCGACGCAGAAGGCGATCCTGATCGGCGATGGCGGGGCGCGGATCAAGGCCATCGGCCAGAGCGCCCGGCGCGAGCTGGAGGGGCTGTTGGAGCGGCGGGTCCATCTCTTCCTCAACGTGAAGGACCGGCCAGGCTGGGACGAGGAGCGCGGGCGGCTGCGGGCGCTCGGCCTGGAGGATGAGGGGTAGGCTTCGGGGCGTATCGAAGCATGATGGGGACTGGGCAGGGCAGGCTGGGCCGGTAGCCCGTCGGAGACTTCCTCATGTCGCTTGCCGCCACGCCCGCCATCCCGCAGGAGCCGCCCTTCTTCGGCTGGCACGTGGCCTGGGCGGCCTTCACCGTCGCGGTCTTCGGCTGGGGGATGAGCTTCTACGGGCCGCCGATCTTCCTGCCCGCCATCCAGGCGGCACGGGGCTGGTCGGTGGCGCTCATCTCCGCTGCGGTGACCTCGCATTTCCTGCTCGGCGCCGTGGTCGTCGCCAATCTGGCGGCGCTGCATGCGCGCTTCGGCATCGTCGCAGTGACGCGGGCGGCGGCGGTGGCGAGCGCGCTCGGCATCCTCGGCTGGGCGCTGGCGGCGGAGCCCTGGCAGCTCTTCGCCGCGACGCTGGTGAGCGGCTTCGGCTGGGCGGCGACGGGCGGGGCGGCGATCAATGCGATGGTCTCGCCTTGGTTCGCGCGGCGGCGCCCGGCGGCGCTCAGCCTCGCCTATAACGGGGCGAGCGTCGGCGGCATTCTCTTCTCACCGCTCTGGGTGGCGCTGATCGCGGCCTGCGGCTTCGTCGGCGCCGCGGCGCTGGTGGGTGGCGCGATGGTGGTGGCGCTGTGGTGGCTGTCGGGGCGCTACTTCGGGCCGACGCCGGCCTCGCTCGGGCAGCGGCCGGATGGCGGGGCGGCGGGCCCCGTGGCCCCGCCCGGGCCGGCGTTGCTGCCGGGGCGGGCGCTCTGGAGCGACCGGCGCTTCGTCACCCTCGCGGTCGCGGCCTCGCTCATACTTTTCGCCCAGATCGGGCTGATCGCGCATCTCTTCTCGCTGCTGCTGCCGGCGATGGGGGCGCAGGGGGCGGGCTTCGCGGCCGGGCTGGCGACCGCCTGCGCCATCGCCGGGCGGAGCGTCTTCGGCTGGCTGCTGCCGCCCGAGGCCGATCGCCGGCGGGTCGCGGCGGCGAATTCGGCGGTGCAGATTCTCGGGTCCCTGGCCCTGCTGGCGGCGGCCGGGACCTCGGTGCCGCTGCTGGTGCTGGGGGTGGTGCTGTTCGGGCTCGGGCTCGGCAATGCGGCCTCGCTGCCGCCGCTGATCGCGCAGCAGGATTTCGCCCCGGCGGATACGGCGCGGGCGGTGGCGCTCGTCACCGCCTGCAACCAGGCGGTCTATGCCTTCGCGCCGGCCGCCTTCGGGGTGCTGCGACTGGTCGGCGAATCCTGGCTCTTCCTCGCCGCGGCGGTGATCCAGGCAGCCGCGGCGGGGGTGGTGCTGATGGGGCGCGGCATCAGATGACGCCGCCCTCGCGGAAGGCCGCGATCCGCGCCCGGTCGTAGCCCGCTGCTGCCAGTACCGCCTCCGTGTCGGCGCCGAGCGCGGGCGCCGGGCGGTCGAGCCGCGCCGCGCCATGCGCCAGGCGGAAGCCCGTCGTGGCGAAGCGCAGCCGGCCCCAGGGCGTTTCCACCTCCTGCAAGGCGTCCCGCGCGCGGATCTGCCGGTGGTCTATCACCTCGTCGACGCGCCAGATGCGGGCACAGGGGGCGCCGGCGGCGTTCAGCCGCTCCTCCCAATCGGCGGCGTCGGCGGCGGCGAGCGCGCCCTCGATCACCTCGCGCAGCAGGGCGGCATTCTCGAGGCGGAGGAACCAGTCGGCGAGGCGCGGCTCCTCCAGCGCATCGGCCCGGCCGATGGCGCGCATCAGGCATTCGTACTGCTTATCGGTGTTGACGGCGAGCAGCAGGTGGCCGTCGCGGGCGCGGAAGAGGTTGGCGGTCGCCTTCCGGCTGACCGCCTGGTTGCCCCATTGCTGCTGCTTGTGGCCGGCGACGGTCCAGTCCGCCACCTGGCCGCCGAGGAAGGCGAGCGTCGATTCCAGCATGGAGACATCGACCCGCTGGCCCTGCCCGGTATGCGTCCTTTGGAAGAGAGCGGAGGCGACACCGAAGGCGGCCGTCATGCCGGAGAGCTGGTCGCAGACGGCGAAGCCGGCGCGCAGCGGGTCGCCGCCCGGGTGGCCTGTCATCGCCATGATGCCGGACATGGCCTGGATGCGGCCGTCATAGCCCGCCTCCAGCCGGTCGGGCCCGGTCTGGCCGAAGGCGGAGACGCTGCAGAAGATGAGGCGCGGGTTGACCTTCGACAGCGCCTCATAGCCGAGGCCGAGCCGGTCCATCACGCCAGGGCGGAAATTCTCCATCACCACATCGGCCTCGGGGGCGAGGCGGAGGATGATCTCCCGCGCCTCGGGCTTTTGCAGGTCGAGGGTGAGGCTGCGCTTGTTGCCGTTCACCGCCTGCCAGGCGGAGGCCATGCCGCGCTCGGCCCATTCGCGGGAGAGCGGCGTGCGGCGCATGTCCTCGCCCTCGCGGCGCTCGACCTTCACCACATCGGCGCCGAGCAGGGCGAGCTGGTAGCTGGCGAAGGGGCCGGCGAGGACCTGGGTGAAGTCGAGGATGCGGATGCCCTCGAAGGGGCGGGCGGTCATGCCGCCTTCTCGCGCAGGTCCTTGGCGATGGCCTTCTGGCGGAGGAACTCCTCCTTGCGGCGGGCCAGTTCCTCGGCGCCGATCTGCTCGAGGTTGAGGTAGTCGAGCTTCCATTCCCCGGTCGCGTCCCAGCGCTGGGGAGATTGCAGGGTGGTGCGCGGGCCGACGGCGCTCTCCAGCAATTTCAGGGCCATCTCGATCGTCGCGGCCTGGCTCGCGGCGTCATGCGGCTTGCCGGCGGCGTTGCCGAGCGGGAAGTCGCTGAACAAGAAGCGCGGCACGCCGCAATGCTCGACGATGTCCTTGGCGCAGCCCAGCACCACGGTCGGGATGCCGTGCTGCTCTAGGTAGCGGGCGGTGAGGCTGACGGTCTGGTGGCAGACCGGGCAGTTGGGCACCAGTACCGCGACATCGGCGCCGTCCTGCAGGCAGCGGGAGAGGATCTCCGGGCAGTCGATCTCGACCGTGTGGCGGTGGCTGCGATTGGTCGGCGCGCCGAAGAAATGCTCGGTCAGGCCACCGATCCGGCCCGCCCCGGCCGCGTCGCGTAGCGCCTGGAGTGGGAACCAGGCGCGCATGTCGGTAGCCGGGCTGTGCTTGCGGTCATAGGCGATGTGGGAGATGCGGAGGTCGTGCTCCTCGTCGGTCCGGCCGGAATGGACCTGGTAGAATTTGGCCGCCGAATTGTAGGCCGCGCCAGGCCCCTGGTCGCCCTTCTCCGGGTCGAAGGGGGCGGCGGTGGTGATGAGGGCGACGCGGCTCTCGGCCAATGGCTTGCGCAGCGGGGAGAAGGGCACCTCCAGGTAATGCGCCCAGCGATAGGGGTCGTAGCCGATGGCCCGGTAATACTCCCGGGTGCGCAGCATGTAGGGGATGGGGCTGTCATAGTCGGGCGCGAAGCCCATCGCCTTGTCGATCTCCGCGGTCATGGCTCGTCTCTCCCGAATGAGCCGAGGCTAAGCCTGCCTGCGCCGGGGTCAAGCATGGCGCCTGGCCCGCGTCGCTGGCATGCTGGGAGAAATGTCAGGAGGAAACCGCATGGCCGCGACGCCCGATGGCGTGGACTCCCGCTATGCCTGGGTCCGGCTCGCCGCCTCGGTGGCGCTCAGCACGCTCGGGGGTGTCGGGCTCTGGTCCATCGTCGTCGTGCTGCCGACGGTGCAGGCGGAATTCGGCACGCTGCGGGCCGGGGCCTCGCTGCCCTATACGCTGACGACGCTCGGCTTCGCCGTCGGCGGCGTGCTGATGGGGCGGGCGGCGGACCGGTTCGGGGTGATGGTGCCGGTGATCTTCGGCACCCTGGCCCTGGCGGCGGGCTATATCGGCAGCGCCTTCGCCGGCAGCATGGCCGGCTTCGCCGTGATCTACGGGGTTCTGGTCGGGCTGCTCGGCTCCTGCGCCACCTTCAGCCCGCTGGTGGCGGATACCTCGCTCTGGTTCGTGCGGCGGCGTGGGCTGGCGGTGTCGCTCTGCGCCAGCGGCAACTATTTCGCGGGCGCCTTCTGGCCGCCGGTGCTGTCGCATCTCATCGAGACGGTGGGGTGGCGGCAGACGCATATCGGCATCGGCGTCTTCTGCCTCGTCACCATGCTGCCGCTCTCGCTGATGCTGCGGCGGCCGCCGCCGGCCCAGGCGGCACCGGTCGCGGCACCGGCCGGGAACCGCGGCACCTTCGGCCTGCCGCCCAATGCCTTGCAGGCCTTGCTGATGTTCGCCGGCATCTCCTGCTGCGTGGCGATGGCGATGCCGCAGGTGCATATCGTCGCCTATTGCGTCGATCTCGGCTATGGCGCGGCGCGCGGGGCGGAGATGCTCTCCCTCATGCTGGCCTGCGGGGTGGTGAGCCGGCTCGCCTCCGGCTGGATCCTCGACCGGATCGGCAGCCGGGCGACGCTGCTGCTCGGGGCGGCGTTGCAGGCGGTGGCGCTGTCGCTCTTCCTGCCCTTCGACGGACTGTCCTCGCTCTATGCGATCTCGGCGGTGTTCGGCCTGTTCCAGGGCGGGATCGTGCCGAGCTACGCGATCATCGTCCGCGAGAGCTTCCCGGCGCGGGAGGCGGGGTTCAGGGTCGCGCTGGTGCTGTCCTCCACACTGGTGGGGATGGCGCTCGGCGGGTGGATGTCGGGGGCGATCTTCGATGCGACCGCTTCCTACAAGATGGCGGTGATCAACGGCCTCGCCTGGAACGCGGTGACCATGGCAATCGCGGCCTGGCTGCTCTGGCGGGGGCGGACCGGTCTCGAGGCGCCGCCCGCCCGGCCCGCCTGGCAGGCGTGATCGCGGCCGTGGGTCAGGCGCGCGGGGTGGGAGGGGTGGCGACGACGGTGTCCTCCTCGTCGTCCTTCGGCGCGTAGGGCGACACGTAGCCCACCTGGCTTTGCATCATCACCAGCGTGCCGGCGACCATGCCGGCGAGGGCGACGAGATGGCTCCATGGTCCGGAACGCGGGCTCAGCCAGTTCAGAATGCACATCACCGCCGTCAGGGCGATGAAGGCGATGATCCAGAGCCACAGATTGGCGGAGATTTGCGCCCCCGCATAAGCGGCCGACGCTCGATAAGCCCGCATTGGCATGTGACGATCCCTTTCCGTGTTGTCCTGAATTCGGGGCGGCGGCTGGCGTCTCTCGGGACGAAGCAGGAATCGCCACCTCCCTGCTCGCGGCGAGGCTCACTCGGAGAGGCGAGGGAGCTTCAGCAGGAGGCGGAAGCCCGTCCTGGCCTGTGCTGGCCTGGCCGGTTCAGGCTTGGCCCGATTGTGCAGCGCGGTCGCACGGTCCGCTCGGCTGGCGGCGGCGGCGGCCAAGGCGCTCCAGCGGCGCCTGTAACGCAGCGCGCCAAGCCGGCGCTTGATCAGCGCAAGCATGGCAGAACCGCAGGACCGGCGGCGCGACGGATCCGGGGCGGCATAGGAGCTTTCTGCGCGACTGCCGGGACGGGATGGGGTTGGCCGAGGCCCGCCGCCATGGCGATGGCGCTGAGCGCTAGGATCATCAAGGCAAGGCTGAGCGTGACCGTCATCTGAATCCTTTGTCGGCTGGGAGATGCTTTACGAGGCGGGCCTGGCTGACATGCGCAGCGTTGCGGCATGGTCCTCGAGATCGCTCGACCAGACCGTGAGCGGCGTCGGGTAGGGAAGGGCACGCCGCTGGAGCTTGCTTTGCGCCGCGGCCTCGAGCTGGCTGCGTGCTGCCACGAAGCATTTCAGGATGTCCTTCGTTTTGAAGCACGGCCCCGGGGCGAGCTCGCGCAGGACGAGAGGCGAGACAGCGCAGGGCACGACCTGCCGCTCGTGCTGCACGTCGAAGAGCACGCGGCGACCGTCCCATCGGGCCGCCGGCGCAGCGGAGTCCGGATCGAGGGCGGTCACGGCCGCCGGTCCGCAGGAGGCTGCTCGGCGTCATCCGCCTGGCAGGACCAGGCGCGTTCCGCACCGGATTCGGACGGGCTGGACGGGGAAGCGGCGATTTCCGGCCGCCGCGTGCCGCTCATGGCGGCGAGTAGCCAGGCGGGCAGGTCCCGGGCCGCTTGCGGGGGATAGAATGCCGCCTTGCCGAGATCGGCTGGCCCAGCGGGTGGCCGCTGCATGCTTGTCGTCATCGACGGTCTCCATGATTGGGAGGGGCGCCATACGCCAGCCCTCGGGAGTAGCTCTCCCATGCATCGGCGGCGTCGTTGCTCCGGCGGAGAGGAAGGCCGGTCCATCCTCAGCAGCAGGGCTGAGACCTTGTCGCTCCCTGAGATGGTTATCCCCGTCCCCGGATCGTCATCACGGTAGCGGCACATTGGTCGCTGCACCGTGCCGGACCGATGTCGCGACGAGCGGGGTTCCAGCCGCCCCCGACCTACCCCATATGTCTAGGATGATCCCGCTCTCCATCCTCGACCTCTCCCCCATCCCCGAGGGCAGCGATGCCGGCCAGGCCTTGCGCAACTCGGCCGATCTCGCCCGGCATGCGGAGGGGCTCGGCTACGGGCGCTTCTGGATGGCGGAGCACCACAACATGCCGGGCATCGCCAGCGCGGCGACGGCCGTGGCGCTCGCGCATGTCGCGGCGGCGACCAGCACCATCCGCATCGGCGCCGGTGGCATCATGCTGCCGAACCACGCGCCGCTGATGGTGGCCGAGCAGTTCGGAACCCTGGCCGCGCTGCATCCGGGGCGGGTCGATCTCGGCCTCGGCCGGGCGCCGGGCTCCGACCAGCGGGCGGCGATGGCGATCCGGCGGAACCTCGCCGGGGAGGTGGACGACTTCCCGCGCGACGTGATGGAGCTGATGGCCTATTTCGAGCCGGCCCAGCCCGGACAGGCGCTGCGGGCGGTGCCGGGGGAGGGGCTCGATATCCCCGTCTGGATCCTCGGCTCCTCGACCTATGGGGCGCAGCTCGCGGCGGCGCTCGGCCTGCCTTATGCCTTCGCCTCGCATTTCGCGCCGGAGCAGATGCGCCAGGCGATGGCGATCTACCGCGAGCGCTTCAAGCCCTCGGCGCGGCTGGCGAAGCCCCATGTGATGCTCGGCGTGAACATCGTCGCCGCACCCACGGATGCCGAGGCGCGCTTCCTGTTCAGCTCGATCCAGCAGAGCTTCCTCAACCTCCGCCGCGGGCGGCCGGGCAAGCTGCCGCGTCCGGTCGAGGACATGGCGAGCCGGATCGACCCGCATGGCCAGGCGATGCTGGACCATGCGCTGGCCTGCGCCATCGTCGGCGGGCCCGAGGCGGTGCGGCGGGGGCTCCAGGACTTCGTCGCCGAGACCGGGGCGGATGAGCTCATGGTCACGGCGGCGATCCATGACCACGAGTTGCGCAAGCGCTCCTACACCATCCTGGCGGGATTGCATCAGGAGCTGGCCGCCGCCGCCTGAGCTCTTGAATCGCTGCCCTGGCTTCTGCATATCGCCCCGCCGATAGGCATTCCTTCTTGGAGGATAGGGCGTGAGCGAAACGGTCGAGCGGCATGAATTCGGCGCTGAGGTGGGGCGCCTGCTGGATCTGGTGGTCCATGCGCTCTACTCGGACCGCGAGATCTTCCTGCGCGAGCTGGTGGCCAATGCCGCCGATGCCATGGACCGGCGCCGCTTCGAGGCGCTGACCCAGGCGGTGCCCGCCCTGCCCGAGGGCGCCGCGATCCGCATCACCCCAGACAAGGCGGCGCGGACGCTGGTCATCGCCGACCAGGGCATCGGCATGACCAAGGAGGAGCTGGCGAAGAATCTCGGCACCATCGCCCGCTCCGGGACGCGCGCCTTCACCCAATCGCTGGCGGATGCCAAGCCGGGCGAGCGGCCGAGCCTGATTGGGCAATTCGGCGTCGGCTTCTACTCGGCCTTCATGGTCGCCGAGCGGGTGGAGGTGGTCTCGCGCCGCGCCGGCGCCGAGGAGGGCTGGACCTGGGCCTCGGCCGGGCAGGGCGACTTCACCCTCGCCCCTGCCACACGCGAGGAGCCGGGCACTACCATCACGCTCCACATCAAGGCGGATGCGGAGGAGTTCCTGGAGCCGATCCGGCTGCAGACCATCATCCGGAAGTGGGCGGACCACATCACCGTCCCGATCACCATCTCCCGTGACGGCAAGGACGAGGCGGCCAACGAGGGCACTGCGCTCTGGCGGAAGCCGAAGTCCGAGGTGACAGAGGAGCAGTACGCCGAGTTCTACCGGCACGTCGCCCATGCCTTCGACAAGCCCTGGGCGACGCTGCACTGGCGGGCCGAGGGCACGACCGAGTTCGCGGCGCTGCTCTTCATTCCGGGCATGAAGCCCTTCATGCCGGTCGAAGGTGACCGCGACAGCCGCGTGCGCCTCCATGTCCGGCGGATGTTCATCACCGAGGAGGCGGCGCTGCTGCCGCCCTGGCTGCGCTTCGTGCAGGGTGTCGTCGATACCGAGGACCTGCCGCTCAATGTCTCGCGCGAGATGCTGCAATCGACGCCGGCGCTGGCCCGCATCCGCAAGGCGGTGACCGGCCGCGTACTGTCGGAGCTGAAGGCGAAGGCCAAGGATGCCGAGTCCTATGCCGGCTTCTGGGCGAATTTCGGCCCGGTGCTGAAGGAGGGCGTCTGGGAGGACAACGAGTACCGCAAGGACCTCGCCCCCCTGCTGCGCTTCCGCTCCTCCGCCGTCGAGGGCTGGACCTCGCTGCCCGACTACGTCTCGCGAATGAAGGAGGGGCAGGAGGCCATCTACATCCTGGTCGGCGACGACCCGGAGGCGCTGGCCAAGTCGAGCCAGCTTGAGGGCTTCCGCGCCCGCGGCGTCGAGGTGCTGCTGCTCTCCGACCAGGTGGATGCCTTCTGGCCGGAGCGGCTCGACCGCTTCGAGGAGAAGCCGATCCGCAGCATCACCCAGGGTAGCGTCGACCTTTCGAAGATCGCCGGCGCCGAGGCAGCGGGCGAGGCGGCCGATGTCTCGAAGCTGCTGCCGCTGCTGAAGGCGGCGCTGGAGGGCGAGGTCTCCGAGGTGCGGGCTACCGACCGGCTGGTGGACAGCGCCGTGGTGCTGGCCGCGCCCGAGGGTGGGCCGGACCTGCAGATGCAGCGGCTGCTGCGCCGCGCCGGGCGCAGCTTCGGCACCGGGCTGCCGGTGCTGGAGGTCAATCCGCGCCACGGGCTCATCCGCAAGCTCGCCGGGATGGAGGGCGACCTCAAATCCGAGGCCGGCACGCTGCTCGACCTCGCCCGGCTGCAGGATGGCGACGTGCCGCGCGACCCGGCCGGTTTCGCCCGTCAGGTGGCGGCGCTGCTCACAACCAGCCTTTGACCCGGAACAGGACGAGCGGGGCGATTGCGCTGAGGGCGATCAGCGCCAGCCCCCAGGGGTAGCCCCAGAGCCAGTCCAGCTCCGGCATGTACTTGAAATTCATCCCGTAGATGCTGGCGACCAGCGTCGGCGGGATGCCGACCACCGAGACCACGGTCAGGATCTTGATGGTGTTGTTCTGCTCGATGCTGATGAAGCCGAGCGTGGCGTCGAGCAGGAACTGCACCTTGTCCGAGAGCCGCGCGTCGTAATCGTTCAGCGAGGCGATGTCCTGGCGGAGCGTCCGCACCCGGTCGTCGAACTCGGGGGGCATCCAGTGCTTCGCCTGATCGGCGGCGAAGGGCAGGATGCGCTCGACGCCGAGCAGCGTGTCCCGCAGCACCGAGACATGGTCGCCGGTGCGGCCGATGGCCCGCAGCGCAAGGCGGAGGCGCCTGTCCATCGCCGCCGGGCGATTGTGCACCGGCATCTCCGCCTCGAAGGCGGCGCGGGAGAGGGTGTCGAGCTCGGCCCGCAGCCGCTCCAGCGCATCGGCGATGCGGTCGACCAGCACCTCGAGCAGGGTGACGAAGGTGCCGAAGCTGCCGGTCGGCGGCCCCGGCCGCGCCGCCATCGCCTCCACGGCGCCGACCGCGGCGAAGCGCACGGTCAGCAGGTGGCGCGGCGAGAGGACGATGCCGAGCGGCGTCAGCACCGGCCGGTCGTCGCCGGTGCGGGCGATGGCGGGCAGGCTGAGGTAGAGGGTGTCGCCCTCGGCCGCCATGCGGCTGGAGCTTTCGATCTCCTGGAGCAAGTCGAGGGTCGGGACGCGGAAGCCGGTGGCCTCGGCGACGCGCGCCTTTTCCTCCGTCGTGCCGTCGAGGAGGTCGAGCCAGACGGCGTCGCGGGCTGGATGGGGGGTGAGCAGGCGCGGTCTCCCTCGAAACTGCAACGGAGCGGCACCATCTCTCTGCCCATGAGCACCGAGTGGCAAGGCCCGGCCATCGTCCTCGGCGCCCGGCCGCATGGCGAATCGGGTGCCGTGGTGACCCTTCTGACGGAGGCGTTGGGCCGCCATGCAGGCCTCGCCAAGGGCGGCACCTCGCGGGCGCAATCCTCGCTCTGGATGGCGGGCAATCTGGTCGAGGCGCGCTGGGTGGCGCGGCTGGCGGACCAGCTCGGGGCGCTGTCGGGGGAGCTGGTGCATCCGGCGGCGGCGCTTGCCTTGGAGGACCCGCTCGGCCTCGCCCTGCTCTCGGCCGCCTGTGCGGTGGCCGAGGGGGCGCTGCCGGAGCGGGAGCCGCATCCGCGCTGCTTCCATGGGCTTGTGGCGCTGGTCGCGCGGCTGGGCGAGGGGGCGGTGGCGGCGCTGCCCGATTACGTGCGCTGGGAGGCGGAGCTGCTGACCGAACTGGGCTATGGGCTCGACCTCGCGCGCTGCGCACTGACCGGGAGCATAGAGGATCTCGCCTTCGTCTCGCCCCGCACAGGGCGGGCGGTCAGCGCGGGCGCGTCCGAGCCCTGGGCCGGGCGGCTGTTGCCGCTGCCGCGCTTCCTGCTTGGCCAGTCGGGCCCGGTGAGCCTTCCCGAGTGCCTGGCGGGGCTGCGGCTGACCGGGCATTTCCTGGCGCGCGATGCCTTCGGCCATCGGCCGGGCGGGATGCCGTCGACGCGGGGCATGCTGCAGGACCGGGTGGCGGCCGCCATTGCCTGAGGCGGCGGCGAGTGGTGAAGTTGGGGCGCATCGGCCGAGGAGGTCCGCGTGGCCGCGACGCGTCTCGACGTCAATTGCGACATGGGCGAAGGCTTCGGCAATTGGCGGATGGCCGATGACGCGGCGCTGCTGCCGCTCGTCACCACCGCCAATCTGGCCTGCGGCTTCCATGCCGGCGACCCGCTCATCATGATGGAGACGGTGGCGACGGCGCGGGCGGCGGGCGTCGCGGTCGGGGCGCATCCCGGGCTGCCGGACCTCGCGGGCTTCGGCCGCCGCGTCATGGCGCTGAGCGCCGCCGAGCTGCATGCCTGCTTCGCCTACCAGATCGGCGCCCTTCAGGCCTTCCTTCGCATCCATGACATGCCGCTGAACCATGTAAAGCCGCATGGCGCCATGTTCCATGTGCTGCGCGACCCGGCGATGGCGGAGGCGGCGCTCGATGCCATCGCCGGCGCGGCGCCGGGGGCGGCGGTCTATTGGCTGGCGGGCGAGGTCTTCGCCGAGCGGGCAAGGGCGCGGGGCTTCCGCGTCGTCACCGAGGCCTATCCGGACCTCGACTATGCCGAGGACGGCATGCTGCTGGTCGAGCGGCGGAAGCGGCCGGTGGCGCCGGCGCTGGTCGAGGCGCGCATCACCGGAATCCTGACGCGCGGCACGCTGACGGCGCGCGGCGGCGTGGTGCTGCCGATGGCGGTGGAGAGCGTCTGCATCCATAGCGACGGGCCGAACGTGCTGGAGGCCGTCCGCCGCGCCGCCGAGGCCTGCGGCACGGCGCTCGCCTGCGCGACCGGGCGGGGGTGAGGCCGAGGGTGGCAATCCCCGGCCGGCTCGGCTAGACTGCCAGAGAGAACAAAGCACGAAAACGGCGGACGATGCCCGACGACATCAAGACCCTTCCCGGCGCCCCGGATGGCGGTGGCACGCGCGATACCGGCCTCGCCGATGCGTTGTCGGAACGCTACCTGGCCTATGCGCTCTCGACCATCATGTCCCGCTCCCTGCCGGATGTGCGGGACGGGCTGAAGCCGGTCCACAGGCGGCTGCTCTGGGCAATGCATCAGCTCAAGCTCGACCCGGAGGCGGGGTTCAAGAAATGCGCCCGCATCGTCGGCGACGTGATGGGCAAGTATCACCCGCACGGCGACGCCTCGATCTACGAGGCGCTGGTGCGGCAGGCGCAGGACTTCGCGGCGCGCTACCCGCTGGTCGATGGGCAGGGGAATTTCGGCAATATTGACGGCGATAACGCGGCGGCCATGCGCTACACCGAGGCGCGGCTGACCACCGTCGCTGAGGCCTTGCTGCAAGGCATCGACGAGAATGCCGTCGACTTCCGCCAGACCTATGACGGCGAGGAGCAGGAGCCGGTGGTGCTGCCGGCGGCCTTCCCCAACCTGCTGGCCAATGGCGCGACGGGTATCGCGGTCGGCATGGCGACGAGCATCCCGCCGCACAATGCGGGCGAGCTGTGCGGGGCGGCGCTGGAGCTGATCCGCAACCCCCAGGCCGGGACGGATGACCTGCTGCGGCATGTGCAGGGGCCGGATTTTCCGACCGGGGGCACGCTGGTCGAGAGCGCTGAGGCGCTGCGCGAGGCCTATGAGACCGGGCGGGGCGGCTTCCGCGTGCGTGCGCGCTGGCGGAAGGAAGAAGGGAAGCTCGGCGCCTACCAGATCATCATCGAGGAGATTCCCTACCAGGTCGCCAAGGCGAAGCTGATCGAGCAGATCGCGCAGCTGCTCGAGGAGAAGAAGCTGCCGCTGCTCGGCGACATCCGCGACGAGAGCACGGACAAGGTCCGCATCGTCATCGAGCCGAAGACGCGCAATGTCGATGCGGCGATGCTGATGGAGACGCTGTTCCGCGCGACCCAGCTTGAGAACCGCATTCCGCTCAACCTCAACGTGCTGGATGCCGACCGCACGCCGCGGGTGATGAGCCTCAAGGAGGTGCTGCGGGCCTGGCTCGACCACCGGCATGTGGTGCTGGTGCGGCGGACGGAGCACCGGCTGGCGGCGATCGCGCGCAGGCTCGAGATCCTCGACGGCTACCTCATCGTCTATCTCAACCTCGACGAGGTCATCCGCATCGTCCGCGAGGAGGACAAGCCGAAGGAGGCGCTGATGGCGGCCTTCTCGCTGACCGAGATGCAGGCCAATGCCATCCTCGACATGCGGCTGCGGGCGCTGCGCAAGCTCGAGGAGATGGAGATCCGGCGGGAGCACACGAAGCTCAGCAAGGAGCAGAAGGCCCTGCAAGGGCTGATGGGCTCCGAGGCGAAGCGGTGGAATGCCATCGCGGCCGAGATCGAGGCGGTGCGGAAGACCTTCGGCGAGGGCGCGCTCGGGGCGCGGCGGACGGTCTCGGGCGGGGCGCTGCCGGCCATCGCCGTCGACGAGAATGCCTTCGTCGAGCGGGAGCCGATCACCGTCATCCTCTCGGAGAAGGGTTGGATCCGGGCGCAGAAGGGGCATCTGCCGCCGGAGACGGAGCTGCGCTTCAAGGAGGGCGACGAGCTCTTCCGCATGGTGCATGCGCAGAGCACGGACCGGATCATCCTCTTCGCCACCAATGGCCGGGCCTATACGCTGAAGGCGGATGCCATCCCGCGCGGGCGGGGTGACGGGCAGCCGGTGCGCCTCATGGTCGAGCTGACCAACGAGGATGCGGTGCTGGAGGTCTTCGTGCCCGTCGAGGGGGTGCGCTACCTGGTGGCGAGCCAGGATGGGCGGGGCTTCGTCGTGCCGGGGGCGGAGCTGCTGGCGGAGAAGCGCACGGGCAAGCAGGTGCTGGTGCTGGAGGCGGGCCGCGAGGCCGCGGTCTGCGTCCCCGCCGAGGGCGACATGGTCGCCGTCATCGGCGAGAACCGGAAGCTGCTGCTCTTCTCGATCGATCAGGTGCCGGAGATGGCGCGCGGGCGTGGCGTGCAGCTGCAGTCCTACAAGGATGGCGGGCTGTCGGACGCCAAGGTCTTCACCCGCAAGGAGGGGCTGAGCTGGCGGCTCGGCGACCGGGTGCGGGTGGAGCAGGATGTAACACCCTGGCGCGGCAACCGGGCGGGGGCGGGCAAGCTGCCGCCGAATGGCTTCCCGAAGTCGAACCGGTTCGAGTAGCCCGCCCTATTCGGGCTCGATCCCGGCCAGTTTCACGAAGCGGGCCCATTTCGCCCGCTCGGTATGGAGCAGGGCGGCGATCTGCTCGAGGTCGAGCACCTGCGGGTCGAGGCCGAATTCGCGCATGCGGCTGCGGGCGGGCTCCGTCTGCCCGGCCTCGTTGGCGAGGGCGTTCAGCCGCTCCGCCACCGGGCGCGGGGTGCCGGCCGGGACGGCGAGGCCGAGGAAGCCGGTGAGGTGGTAGTCGGGCCAGGTCTCGGCCATCACCGGCAGGTCGGGCCAGCGGGACCAGCGGCGCGGGGCGGTCAGCGCCAGCGCCCGGGTCTGGCCCTGGGCGAGATAGGCATCGCCCGCGGTGGTGTCGACGAAGATGAGGTCGAGGCGGCCGGCGATGAGGTCGCCGAAGGCCGCCCCGATGGTGCGGTAGGGCACGCCCTGGATCTGGGTACCGGCCATGAGGTTCAGCATCTCCCCCGGCAGGCGGGAGGAGGCGTTGAAATGGCCGAAGAACATCTGCCCGGGCCGTGCCTTGGCGGCGGCGACGAGGGTGGGGACGTCGCGCCAGGGCGCCTCGGGGCGGACCATCAGGTAGGCGCCGTTGGAGGCGAAGAAGCCGATGCCGGTGAAGTCCCGCTCGGGGTCGTAGGGCAGGTCGCGCACTAGGCTCGGATTGGCGGAATGGGTGCTGCTGGTGGCGAGCAGCAGGGTGAGGCCGTCGGGGGCGGCGGCCTTCACCGCCATGGTGCCGATGACGCCATTGGCGCCGGGGCGGTTGTCCACCACGACGGGCTGGCCGGTCGTCGCCTCGATATGGCGGCCGACGAGGCGGGCGGTGATGTCGCCGGAGCCGCCGGGGGCGAAGGGGACGATGATCCTGAGGGGCCGCGGCTGGGCGAGGGCCGGGGCGGGCAGGGCGAGGCTGGCGAGCAGCAGCGCGCGGCGGCGTGGCATGGCGGTTTCCTCCTGGCGCGAGCATCCTTCTTCGGGCGCCGGGACGCCAGCGGGGGCGGCGCGTTTCGGCGGCGGTGACGGAGGCAGGGCGATGGGGGACGAGGATTTCATGCGCCGGGCGCTGGCGCTGGCGGAGGCGGGGCTGGCCGCCGGGCAGGCGCCCTTCGGCGCCGTCGTGGTGGATGTCGATGGCGCGGTGGTGGGCGAGGGGCACAATACCGTCGCCGCCGATTGCGACGCCTCGGCGCATGGCGAGGTGGTGGCGCTGCGCGATGCTTGGCGCCGGCTCGGCGAGCGGGGGCGCCTCGGTAGCTGCACGCTCTACACGAGTTGCGAGCCTTGCCTGATGTGCAGTGCCGCCATCGTGCAGCTCGGACTGCGGCGGGTGGTCTATGCGGCGCGCGGGACGGAAGTGCCGGGGGCGCGGCGGCTGTTCAATGCGGACCTCACCGGGGCCGCGGAATGGGCGGCAGGGCGCCCGGGCTGGCGGATGCCGGAGATCCGGGGCGACCTGCTGCGCGAGGAGGCGCTGGCGGTCATGGCGCGCTACGACTGGGGTTAGCGGATGCCCCAGGCCTTGTGGGCCTGGATGTTCAGGCGCCATTCCGGGTGGCGGAGGCAGTAGGCGGCCGCGGCGGCGGTGCTGTCGGCGAGCATCGGGCCATCCATGGGCGAGAGCCAGCGGTGCTGCGCCGGGAAGCCGTCGAACGCGGCCGGGTCGAGGCCGGTTTGCGGGTAGACGAGTTTCAGCTCGTCGGCCCGGGTCAGGGCGAGGGGAGCGTTGGCTTTCGGGCTGACGCAGACCCAGTCGATGGCGCCGGGGACGGACTGGGTGCCGTTGGTCTCGACGGCGATGGTGAAGCCGGCGGCGTGCAGGGCGTCGAGCAGGGGGGCATCGACCTGTAGCAGCGGCTCGCCGCCGGTGAGGACGCAGAAGCGGCCAGGGGCGCCTTCGGGCCAGAGGGCGGCGGCGGCATCGACCAGGGCATCGAGGCCATATTTCTCGCCGCCGCGGAATTCGGTGTCGCAGAAGCGGCAGACGGCGTCGGCGCGATCCTCCTCGCGGCCGGACCAGAGGTTGCAGCCGGCGAAGCGGATGAAGACGGCGGTGCGGCCGAGATTGGCGCCCTCGCCCTGGGCGGTCAGGAAGATCTCGTGGACGGTGTAGGACACGGCAGGCTGTTCCGGGGCGGCGCCTCAACAATTGAGGCGAGCGGAAACCCAGGCCCTTGATAAGCCTCGATCTTCCGCCAGAAATTTAAGGCTTTAGGGGTTGAGGCAGGGTCCGGACGCGGGCCGCGGATCAACCTTGGGCGGATAATCCTATAGCGCGACACGGGCCGGATGGCAAGCCTCAGCCCCATTGCGGATCGAGCAGCACCCAGAGCCGGGCGATGCGGCCATCGGCGATCTCGGCGAGGTCGGTGCCGCTGATCGCGGCCGGGCTTCCCTCGGGGCCGGCATGCCAGCGGAGGACGGCCATGCCGTGATGGCCGAGCGCGGGGCCCTTCTCCGGGGTGAAGCGGAAGCCGGGGCCGAAGCCCTCGAGCAGGGCGCCGGCGACGGCGGCGATGGCCTCGCGGCCCTCGACCACCTTGTCGGGCTCGTACATCACCGGCTCGGCGACATAGAGCTCGGCCATGGCGGCGGCGCGGCGGTCGGCATCGCGCTCGTTGAAGACGCGCTCCAGGTTGGCACGGAGCAGGTGGTCATGGGCGGGCATTGCGTCGGGCATGGTGGGGCTTCCGGCTCGGTGGTGCCGGGCGGAAGGTCCGGACTCCGGGGCGCGGGTGCAAGGGGGCGGCCTGGATTATGCTTGGCCGCGCACGGATCGGGGGCGAGGGGCGGATGGCGGTGCTGGTGGTGAAGTCGGGCGGTGAGGCGGCCATGGCGGACTGGCGGGAAGGCTTCGCCGCCTGTGCGCCGGGGCTCGAGGTCCGATGGTGGGGCGAGGCGGGGCTGCGGGCGGAGGATGTCGATTACGCCCTGGTCTGGGACCCGGAGCCGGGGCGGCTCGCCGCCATGACCAATCTCCGCGCGGTCTTCGGCTCCGGGGCGGGGGTGGATGGCATCGTCGCCGATCCTCTCTATCCGCGGCATGTGCCGCTGGTGCGGATGAGCATCCCCGCGGCGACGGAGCGGATGGGGGAGTTCGTCTGCTGGGCGGCGCTGTCGCTGCTGAAGGATGCGCGGCGGATGGCGATCGCCCAGGCGGAGCGGCGCTGGGACGAGGTCGAGCCGCCCTACCGGGCGAGCCAGCGGACGGTCGGCATCATGGGGCTCGGCAATATGGGCAGCGCGGCGACCCGGATGCTGCGGGGCATCGGCTTCCCGGTGATCGGCTGGTCGCGCGGGCGGAAGGACGTTCCCGGCGTCGGGAGCTATGCGGGCCCTGGGGAGATGGCGGCGTTCCTGGCGCGGACGGATATCCTCGTCTGCCTGCTGCCGGCGACGGCGGAGACCAGGGGGATCATCAACAGCGCGACGCTGGGCGGGCTGCGGCGCGGGGCCGGGTATATCGGCGTCGGGCGGGGGATGCAGCAGCGGCTGGACGACATCCTCGCGGCGCTGGAGGATGGGCAGCTCTCCGGTGCGGTGCTCGACGTGTTCGAGCCGGAGCCGCTGCCGCCCGGGCACCCGCTCTGGGGGCATCCGCGGACGATCGTGACGGCGCATGTCGCCAGCCTGCCGAGCCGGGCGGAACGGGCGGCGGCCGTCGCCGCGGCCATCGCCGGGTTCGAGCGGGGCGAGGGGCTGCCGAACCTGTTCGACCATGAGAGAGGATACTGAGCATGGCCCTGCCGCCGCCGCCGGTTCGCCCGGACCCCGACCACATCCCCGACGAGCGGGAGCTGCGGGAGGACCTGGCCGCCGCTTATCGGCTGATCGCCCTGCATGGGATGACGGACCTGGTCTTCACCCATCTCTCGGCGCGCATCCCGGGGCCGGGGCACCGGTTCCTCGTCAATCCCTATGGGCTGCTCTTCGAGGAGATCACCGCCTCCTCGCTCGTCGTCGTCGATGCGGAGGGGGAGCCGGCGCAGAAGACGGACTGGCCGGTCAACCCGGCGGGGTTCGTCATCCATTCGGCCGTGCATCTCGGGCGGGAGAATGCGCAATGCGTGATGCATACGCATACGCTGGCGGGCATGGCCGTCGCGGCGCAGCTGGGGGCGCTGCTGCCGCTCAACCAGATCAGCATGGAGTTCGACGGGCGCGTTGCCTACCACGACTACGAGGGCGTGGCGGCGAACGACAACCTCTCGGAGCGGGAGAGGCTGGTGAAGGATCTGGGCGACAAGCCCTGCATGATCCTCAGGCATCATGGGCTGATGACGGTCGGGCGGACGGTGCGCGAGGCCTTCTACTGGATGTGGTACCTGGAGCAGAGCTGCCGCATCCAGCTCGCGGCGCAGGCGTCCGGCGTGCCGCTGGCGCTGCCTTCGGCGGAGACGGTGGCGCGGACGCGGGCGCAGTTCAGCATGGGGCCGACCAAGGGGTGGCTGCCCTGGCAGGCGCTGAAGCGGAAGCTCGACCGGGAGCAGCCCGACTACAAGGACTGAGTGCCTGGGAGGCGGGCGCCAGGGGTGGTGCGCCGGCAGGGCTGGCCTGCCGGCGCGTCCGTTCTAGCGGCGGGCGATCAGCAGGCCGAGGGCGAAGCCGACGGCGCCGGCGCCGAGCAGGGCAAGCAGCGGCTCCTCGCGCACGCGGTCGTTGAGGTAGTCGGCCGCCTGCTGGCTCTGGCGATAGGCCTGGCTGCCAGCCTCGGTGAGGCTGTCGCCGGCCTGGCGGGCCATCTGGCTCGCCTGGGCGCCGTATTCGCCGACGCGCTCGCGCGCCTCATCGGCCAGGCCGCGGGCGCGGCCGGCGGCATCGTCGGCGAAGCCCTTGGCCTCGCCGGCCATCTCGCGGGCCTTCTCCATGGTGTCGTCCGAGCCGCCCGGCTTGGTGCCGACTGCCGAGGGATCGACGCCCTGGGGGCGGCCGCCTGGCATGGCGCCGGACTGCATGGCGTCCTTGCTGTGGGCGCCCACGGCGGCGGCGCCGCTGCCTTCCATCCGGTTCTCGCTCATGGTCGGTGCTCTCCTCTCTCGTTCCGGGCTGGAACGCGCGAGGGGGGCATCGGTGCCCTGGCGCGGGCCTACTTCTTCTCGACGCCCCAGAAGACGGGGATGGTGGTGGGGCGGATGCCCTCGATATTGGCGCGGCGGGCGCTCAGCGTGCGGTACTGGCCGGCATTGATGTAGGGAAGGACCTGGTAGGCGCGGGCATGGACCTGCTCGAGCATGGCGCGGCGCCTGGTTGCGTCCGGCTCTTCCCACCAAGCGCGGCGGAGGCGTTCCAGCTCCTCGTCGCAGGGCCAGCCGGCGAGGCCGCCCTCGCAGGGGCTGGCGAGGTAAAGGTTGGTCAGCGGGTTCTGGGCGTCGAGGACGTTGGCGATGGTGACGAAGAGGTTCCAGCCGCCCTGGTCCTGCGGCTCGCGCCGGTTGCGGCGCTGGGTGAGGGTGGCCCAGTCCATCGAAGGCACGTCCATGTTGAGGCCGCCGCGTCGGAAGGCCTCGGCCATGGTCAGCGTCACCGCGTTGTTGGCGGGGCTGTCGGTGGCGTTGAGGAAGACGACCTTGCGGCCGTCATAGCCGGCTTCGCGCAGCAGGGCGCGGGCGCGGTCGGGCTCGGCTTCGCGCAGGCCTTCGGCGCCGGCGGCGCTCTCCAACGGCGTGCCGCAGAGGAAATAGGCGGGGCAGTAGGGGATCTGCTCGCTGGGGCGGACGCCGATCGCCTGCTGGTTCTCCTGCTGGTTCACGAGGTGGAGCAAGGCGCGGCGGGCGCGGGGGTCGTTGAACGGTGGCTGGGTGTGGTTGAGGCGCAGCCAGACGACGGAGCCGATGGGGTTCAGCGGGAAGAGGCGGATGGCGCGGTTGCGCTCGAGCGTCGGGATGATGTCGGGAGAGGGGACTTCGAGGAAGTCGATCTCGCCGGATTGCAGCGCGGCCGCGGCGGTGGCGGCATCGGGCATGGAGAGCCATTCGAGGCGCTCGACCAACACCCGCTTGCCGCCGGCGAGGCCATCCGCCGGTTCGGGACGGGGGCGATAGCCAGGATTGCGGCGGTAGACGGCGCGGTTGCCGGACTGCCACTCGCGCGGCTCGAAGACGAAGGGGCCGGAGCCGGTGGCGTCGGTGATGGCGGTAGTGGCGGGGGTTTGCGCCAAGCGCTCGGGCATGACGAAGAGGGCGCTGGCGGTGGGGCGGGCCAGGGCTTCGGTGACGAGCGCGAAGGGGCGGGCGAGGGTGAGGGTGAAGCTGCGGTCGTCCACGGCTTCGAGGGAGGCGGTGGCGGCGGCGAGGGCGCGGCCGACGACGTCGCGCTGGGCCCAGCGCTTGATGGAGGCGACGGCGTCGGCGGCGCGGACCGGGCTGCCGTCATGGAAGGCGAGGCCCTCGCGCAGGCTGAAGCGCCAGCGCATGCCGTCGGGCGAGCGGTCGAAGCTGTCGACCATCTGTGGCTGCGGCTCGCCCTTGCTGTCGAGGGCGAAGAGCTGGTCGTAAACCATGAAGCCGTGATTGCGGACGAAGGCGGCGGTCGACTGCACCGGGTCGAGGCTGGCGAGGTCGTTCACCAGCACGACGCGGAGGGTCTGGGCGGCGGCGGGGAGGGCGCAGAGCGCGGCGAGGGCGGCGCCGGCGAGAAGCCGGGTGATGCGGGAGGGGGCGGGCATCGGGTCGTCCTGCTGCGGTGATGGGCAGGTGCAGTCTCGCGGTGGAATGAGGGGGCGGCAAGGGCGGTTGACGCGGTGGGGGGGGCTGGCGGAGCATCGTCGCGACGGATGGAGGGGTTTGGATGACGGCCGATCTGCTGCTGGAGGGGCGCGTCTTTCGCGGTCTTGCGGGGGGCTTCGCCGAGGCGGTGGCGGTGAAGGATGGGCGCGTCGTCGCGGTCGGCACGCGCGATGAGGTGGATGCGGCGGTGGGGGCGGGGACGCGGCGGATCGCGCTCGGCGGGCGCGTCGCCATCCCAGCTTTCAACGAGGCGCATATGCATCTGCTGCCCTATGGGCTCGGCCTGGCACAGGTGAACTTGCGGGCGGAGGAAGTGCGCAGCCTCGACGAGGTGCTGGGGCGAATCCGGGCGGCAGCGCAGACGGCGCCGAAGGGGGCCTGGGTGCTGGGGCGGGGCTATGACCACAGCGCGCTCGATGTGGGGCGGCATCCGACGGCGGCGGAGCTGGATGCGGCGGCGCCGGACAATCCGGTGTGGATCGTCAGGACCTGTGGGCATATGGCGGTCGCCAATGGCGCGGCGCTGCGGGTCGCGGGGGTGGGGCACAATACGCCTGATCCAGAGGGCGGCGTCATCGAGCGGCGCGGCGGGGTGTTGACCGGCCTGGTGCAGGAGCGGGCGATGCGGCTCGTCTCCGCCTCGATCCCGAAACCGGATGAGGCGCGGATGGTGGAGGCCATCGAGGCAGCCTGTCGCAACCTCGCTTCGATGGGCTTCGCCTCGGCGACGGATATGAATGTCGGCATGACGGCGGGGATGGCCGAGATCGGCGCGTATGAGGCGGCGAAGCGCGACGGGAGGCTGCCGCTGCGCATGTGGCAGGTGCTGGCGGGGAATCCGGAGGGGATTGCCGAGGCGGCCTGGGAGGCGGGGCTCAGGCCAATGGCGGGGGATGATTCACTGCGGTGGGGGGCGGTAAAGGTCTTCGCCGATGGGAGCGCGGGCGGGCTGACGGCGGCCTTCTTCGACCGGTACCTTCCGGCAGATACGCGGGGGGTCTTCACCTTCCCGGACGAGACCATCCATGCGCTGCTGCGGCGCTACCATGAGCAGGGATGGCAGCTCGACATCCATGCGATCGGCGATGCGGCGATCGAGCAGGTGCTGCTGGGGATGGAGGCGGCGGATACGCCGCAGCATTCCTTTGGTGGGCGAAGGCACCGGATCGAGCATTGCGGCTTCGTCACGCGCGACCAGCGGCGGCGGATGCTGGCGCGGGGCATCCTGCCGGTGCCGCAGCCGGTCTTCATCTATGAGTTCGGCGATACCTACATCGCCAATCTCGGGCGGGAGCGGAGCGAATACGCCTATCCGATGAAGACCTGGCTGGAGGAGGGGCACCATCCGGCGGCGTCGTCGGATTGCCCGGTCTCGACGGTCGACCCCTTCATCAACCTCTTCACCATGCTGACGCGGAGGACGAATAAGGGGACGGTGCTGGGTGCAGAGGAGGCGCTGACGGCGGAGCAGGCGGTGCATTGCCAGACCTGGTGCGGGGCCTATACGCAATTCGCCGAAGAGCGGCGTGGCACGCTGGAGCCGGGGATGCAGGCGGATATCGCCATACTGTCGGGCGATGTCTTCGCCATGGAGGCGGAGGCGGTGCTCGATGTGCAGGCGGACCTGACGCTGCGCGAGGGTAAGGCGATCTTCGACCGGCATGGCGAGCTGGGCTGATGCTGCGCCATGCGATGCAGCGGGTGGCGTTGGTGGTGCCGGTGCTGCTCGGGGTGCTGCTGATCGGCTTCCTGCTGATGCAAGTGGTGCCGACGGATGCGGCGACGGTGCGGGCGGGGCCGACGGCGAGCCCCGACGTCGTGGAGGCGATCCGGCGCGACCTCGGGCTCGACAAGCCGCTCTATGTGCAGTTCGGGCTGTATCTGTGGCGACTGGCGCAGGGCGACCTTGGCGTCTCCATCATCAACAACGTCCCCGTGACGCAGGAGCTGGGGGCGACCATCGGGCCGACGCTGGAGCTGATGGTGGCGAGCCTCATTTGGGCGATTCCGATTGGCATCTTGATGGGGACCGTCGCGGCGTATTGGCGGGGGAAGGTGGTGGATCGGGCGGTGCTGGCCTTCAGCGTGGCGGGCGGGTCGGTGCCGGTCTTCTTCCTCGGGCTGCTGCTGATCTGGTTCGTGGGCTTCCAGTGGCAGTTGCTGCCGTTTACCGGGCGGGGTGGACCGCTCTGGACGCTTGAGGGGCTGAAGGCGATTGCCTTGCCGGCGCTGACCTTGGGGGGCGTGTTCATCGGGCCGGTTTCGCGGATGACGCGGACGGCGGTGCTCGACGTGCTCTCCGCCGATCATGTCAGGACGGCGAGGGCGAAGGGGCTGACGGAGCGGCGGGTTGTCACCGCGCATGCGTTGCGGAATGCGCTGATCCCGGTCGTCACGCTGATCGGGTTGCAGATCGGCTTCCTGCTCGGCGGCGCGGTGGTGACGGAGACGGTGTTCTCCTGGCCGGGCGTCGGGAGGCTGGCGGTGGGGGCGATCCTCTCCTCCGATCTGCCGATGGCGCAGGGGACGATCATCGTGCTCTCGGCGGGGTTCATCCTCATCAATCTCTTCGTCGACCTGCTCTATGCGGCGCTCGATCCGCGCATGAGGGCGGCATGAATGCGATCGCGCCGCCGAAGCGGGCGGGGGTGCTCAAGCGGCTGCTGCGCGACCCGGCGGCGGCCATAGCGCTCGGCTTCGTTGTGGCGATGGTGCTGGCGGCGGTGCTGGCGCCCTGGATCGCGCCGACCGATCCCTTCGACAACAACCTCGCGCTGTCGATGAAGCCGCCGGGGACGCCGGGGCTGTTGCTCGGCGCGGACGCGCAGGGGCGGGACCTCATCACGCGGATGCTGTTCGGGCTCAGGGCCTCGCTGATGATGGGCTTCGTGGCGACGGCGGCGGGGGGCGTGGTGGGGGTGCTGCTGGGGTTCCTGGCGGCCTTCTACCAGCGCTGGTTGGATGGGCCGATCATGCGGCTGATGGACATGATGCTGTCCTTCCCGGCCATTCTCGTCGGGCTCGCTATCGCCGCTATCTTCGGGCCGGGGTTGTCGAGCGTGATCCTGGCGCTGGCGATTGCCACCGTGCCGCTGATGGCGCGGATCGCGCGGGGCAGCGCGCTCGTCACCATGCGGCTCGACTATATCGAGGCGGCGCGGGCCATCGGCATGACGGATGCGCGGCTGATCTGGCGGCATCTGGCGCCGAACTGCCTCTCGGCGATCTTCGTCTTCACCACGCTGCGCTTCGGGCAGGTGATCCTGCTCGGCTCGGCCTTGTCGTTCCTTGGGCTGGGGGCGCAGCCGCCGATGGCGGAGCTCGGGGCGATGGCGAGCGAGGGGCGGAACTTCCTGTTCTTCGCGCCGCATATCGCGGTGATTCCCTGCATCGGCATCTTCGCCATCGTGCTCGCCTTCAACCTGCTCGGGGATGCGCTGCGCGACGCGCTCGACCCGCGGCTTCGCTTCTGAGGAGACCAGGATGAAACAGGTCCTTGCTGCCGCGCTGCTGGCCGTCTCGGCCGGCACCGCGCTCGCCCAGCCGGCGCCGCGCAATACGCTGGTCGTGCTGCGGGAGATCGACGCGGACAACTACGATCCGCCGCGCTCGACGGCCCGCGCGGCGGGCGAGAGCCTCTACATGATGAGCGACACGCTAGTCTCGCTCGACTGGGACATGAAGACGGTGAAGCCCGGCCTCGCGGAGCGCTGGGAGGTCTCGCCGGACGGGAAGACCTATACCTTCCACCTGCGGCGGGACGTCACCTTCTGCGACGGCAAGCCCTTCACCGCGCGGGACGTGGTCTACACCATCAACCGCTGGCTCGACCCGGCGACGCGGAGCCCGGTGCGCTGGCGCGCGGGGCCGGTGAAGGAGGTGCGGGCGGTCGATGACCACACCGTCGAGTACGAGCTGCGGGAGCCTTATGGCGAGCTGCTGTATCAGCTCAGCCTGTTCTTCGCTTCCATCGTCGATCAGGCAACGGTGGAGAGGCTCGGCGCGAATTTCGGCGTGCAGGGCTTCAACGGGACGGGCCCCTATTGCTGGACGAGCTGGACGCCGCGGCAGGAGCTGGTGCTGACGCGCCACCCCAACTATCGCTGGGGGCCGCCGATCTACCGCAACCCTTCGCCGCAGGTGGAGCGGGTGATCTGGCGCGTGGTGCCGGAGAGCCAGACGCGGCTCGCCGCCCTGCAGACCGGGCAGGCGGATGCGACGCAGTACATCCCGCCAATCGCCATCAGCCAGCTTCGGCAGATGACCAACATGGTCAGGATGTCGACGCAGGAGAACTACTTCTGGGACTACTTCGTCGGCTTCAAGGTGGACAAGCCGGTGATGAACGATCCGGCGGTGCGGCGGGCGATCAACCAGGCGGTCAACCGCGCGGCGATCGTGCAGGCGGTGTGGTTCGGCTCGGCGGTGCCGGCCGATTCCTATCTCAATCCGAATACGGCGGGGTATGACGCCCAAGCCGCGACGCTGGTGCCGCGCTACGACCCGGAGGCGGCGAAGCGGACGCTCGACGAGGCCGGCTGGCGGATGGGGCCGGACAATGTGCGGGTGAAGGACGGGCAGCGCGCCAGCTTCCTCACCTATGTCATCAATACGCAGCAGAGCCGGCAGGTGCTGGAGGCGATGCAGGCCGACCTGCGGCGCGTCGGCATCGAGATGAAGATCCAGATGTGGGATGCGACGGTCGGCTGGGGGCGGCTGGCGACGCAGGAATTCGATGCCTTCATGATGTCCTACCCCTATGTGACGGCAACGGACGGCTTCTCGCTCTATTTCGACAGCCGCAACCGGCCGACGCCGAACCGGATGAACTGGTCCGACCCGGCGACCGACCGGGCGCTGGAGCAGGCCAAGGTGGCGCTCGACCCGGCGGCGCGCATGGCGGCGATCGCCGAGGCGCAGCGGCTCGTCGCGGAGGCGAATGTGTGGTTTCCGGTGGCGCGGGAGCAGCTCTGGGTCGCATCCTCGATGCGGGCCGAGGGCATCCGGGCGCACGGCATCTATGGCGTCGCGCTCTACAAGGGCCTCGATATCCGGCTGACCAGGTAAGGGAGGGAAGAATGTCCGTCACGCTCATCCGCAATGCGGATATCGTCCTGGCCTGGGACGAGGCCCGCAAGCAGCATGTCTACATGCCGAATGCCGACCTCGCCTATGAGGATGGCAGGGTGCTCTTCGTCGGCCGCGACTATGCGGGGCCGGTGCATGAGACGATCAGCGGCTCCGGCATGATGGTGATGCCGGGGCTGGTGAACATCCACTCGCACCCGTCTTCCGAGCCGATGAACAAGGGCTTCACCGACGAGGTGGGGACGCCGGGCCTCTACAATTCCTCGCTCTACGAGTACCTGCCGATCTTCCGTCCCGATCCCGGGGCGGTGCATAGCTGCGTGAAGGTGGCGCTGTCGGAGCTGCTGCTCTCGGGTGTCACCACCGTCGCCGATCTGTCGATGGCGCATCCGGGCTGGCTCGATCTGCTGGCGGAGAGCGGGATGCGGGTCTGCATCGCGCCGATGTTCCGCTCGGCTCGGTGGTTCACGAAGAACGGGCACGTCGTGGAGTATGAGTGGGACGCGGCGGCGGGCGAGAAGGCCATGGCGGAGGCCTTCACCCTGGTCGAGCGGGCGGAGCAGCATGAAAGCGGACGGCTCTTCGGCATGGCGGTGCCGGCGCAGATCGATACCTGCACGCCGGAGCTGCTGAAGGATAGCCATGACGAGGCGCGGCGGCGCGGCATCTCCTGGCAGATCCATGCGGCGCAGTCGGTCTCCGAATTCCATGAGATCACGCGGCGGCATGGCTTCACGCCGATCGGCTGGCTGCATGAGCAGGGGCTGCTGGATGAGCGGGCGATCATCGGGCATGGCATCTTCCTCGACGATCATCCGAGCACGCCCTGGCATACGCGACGGGATCTCGAGATCCTTGCCGAGACGGGGACGACCGTCGCGCATTGCCCGACCGTCTTCGCGCGGCGGGGTATCACGCTGAAGCATCTCGGGCGGTACAAGCGCTCGGGCGTGAACATGGGGCTCGGGACGGATACCTATCCGCACAACATGCTCGATGAGATGCGGCTCGCGGCCTATCTGGCGCGGACGCAGGCGACGGACCCACGGAGCATCTCGACCACCGAGTTGTTCGAGGCGGCGACCATCGGGGGCGCGAAGGCGCTGGGGCGCGAGGATATCGGGCGGCTGGCGGCGGGGTGCCGGGCCGACTTCGTGCTGGTGGATGTGACGCATCCGCAGATGCGGCCGGCGCGGGACCCGGTGCGGAGCCTGATCTATGCGGCGGGCGACCGGGCGCTGCGCGCGGTCTATGTCGATGGGCGGCAGGTGGTGAAGGATGGCGAGGTGCTGACGATGGACTACCCGGCCGCCGCCGCCGAGCTGCACGAGGCGCAGAAGCGCTGCGAGGCGGAGGTGCCGGAGCGCGACTGGGCGCATCGGCCGGCGGAGAAGATCGCGCCGCCGAGCTTCCTCTGGACGTGAGCGGGGAGGCAATCCTTCGCATCGAGGGGCTGCGGACGCGCTTCGGGGCGGCCGCAGCGGTCGATGGCGTCGATCTGGAGCTGGAGCGGGGTAGGACGCTCGGCATCGTCGGCGAGAGCGGCTGCGGCAAGTCGGTGCTGTCGCTCTCGGTGATGGGGCTGGTGCCGAGGCCGGGGCGTGTCGCCGAGGGCAAAGTGGTGCTGGAAGGGAGGGATTTGCTGACGCTTCCGGCCGCCGAGATGCGGCGGGTGCGGGGCGGGCAGGTGGCGATGATCTTCCAGGAGCCGATGACCTCGCTCAATCCGGTGCACAGCATCGGCGCGCAGATCGTCGAGGCGATGCGGGCGCATGAGCCGGGGGCGAGGGATCTGCGCGGGAGGGCGATCGAGGCGTTGCGGCGGGTGCGGATTCCGTCGCCGGAACGGCGCTTCGAGGAATATCCGCACCAGCTCTCGGGCGGGATGCGGCAGCGGGTGATGATCGCCATGGCGCTGGCCTGCAATCCGCGGGTGCTGATCGCCGACGAGCCGACGACGGCGCTCGATGTCACCGTGCAGGCGCAGATCCTCGACCTGTTGCGGGAGCTGCAGGCGGAGACGGGGATGGCGATCATCCTCATCACGCACGACCTCGGCGTGGTGGCCGAGATGGCGGATGAGGTGGCGGTGATGTATGCGGGGCGCGTGGTGGAGCGGGCGCCGGTGGCGGCGGTGTTCGACGATCCGCAGCATCCCTATACGATCGGGCTGTTGGGCTCGGTGCCAAGGCTCGATGAGGATCGGGAGCGGCTGCTGGCCATCGAGGGGAGCGTGCCGCCGCCTTTCGCCCTGCCGCCGGGGTGCCGGTTCGCGCCACGCTGTCCGTTCGCTGTTGCGGCGTGCCGGGAAGGAATGCCGGCCTTGCGGGACATCGGGGTGGCGCATCGCGTCGCCTGCATCCGGGCGCCGGTGGAGTTGGCGGCGTGATGGCGCCCTTGCTGGAGCTGGAAGGCGTCGCGCGGCATTGGCCGGTGAAGGGCGGTGTCGTCAGGGCGGTGGATGGGGTGTCCTTCACGCTCGCTCGGGGCGAGACGCTGGCGCTGGTCGGCGAGAGCGGGTGCGGGAAGTCCACCACCGCGCGGCTGGCGCTCAAGCTGATCGAGCCGAGTGCTGGGCGCGTCAGGATCGATGGGGCGGATATCACCGGGCTTTCCGGCGGGGCACTCAGGCGGATGCGGCGGCGGGCGCAGATCATCTTCCAGGATCCCTTCGCCAGCCTCAATCCGCGGCTCTCGGTGGGGGAGGCGATCGAGGAGCCGCTCATCGTCCATGGCATCGGCGACAAGGCCAGCCGGGCGGCGCGGGTGAGGGAGCTGCTGGGGCTGGTCGGGCTTGCCGAGTGGCAGGCGGGGCGGTTTCCGCACGAGTTCAGCGGCGGGCAGAGGCAGCGCATCGGCATCGCGCGGGCGCTGGCGGTGCAGCCGGAGCTGATCATCTGCGACGAGCCGGTCTCGGCACTCGATGTCTCGATCCAGGCCCAGGTGGTCAACCTGCTGAAGGATCTGCAGGAGCGGTTCGGCCTCGCCTATCTCTTCATCGCGCATGACCTGGCGGTGGTGAAGCACATGGCGGACCGGGTGGCCGTCATGTATCTCGGGCGCATCGTGGAGGTGGCGGAGACGCGGCGGTTGTTCGCCGACCCGCGGCATCCCTATACGCGGGCGTTGCTGGCGGCGATTCCGCGGCCCGATCCGCGCCGAAGGGGGATGGTGACGCCGCTTGGGGGGGATGTGCCGAGCCCGCTCAATCCGCCGCCGGGCTGCCGCTTCCATACGCGTTGCCCGCTGGCGCAGGCGGTCTGCCGGGAGGTGGAGCCGCCGGCGCTGGAGGTGGCGCCGGGGCATCGGAGCGCCTGCCACTTCGCGGCCGAGTTGCCGGTGGTGGAGAGGGTGGCGGAGGGCGGGCTGTCGCCGGTTGCGGCGCGGCGCCTCGCCCTGTTCGGTCAGTCGGCGCCGAGCACCTTGACGTAGCTGCCGGGCGCGTCCTCGAGCGCCGGCAAGGCGCCGGAGCCGGGGATGCGGGCGGGGACCTGCTCCTTCGCTCCCTTGTCCTGGGCGGTGATCCAGCGATGCCAGTCGGGCCACCAGGAGCCGGCGAGCTCGGTCGCGGTCTCGAACCATTGCTCGGGATCGGGCGGCAGGCTGTCGTTCACCCAGTGGCTGTACTTGCCGCTGCCGGGCGGGTTGACGATGCCGGCGATATGGCCCGAGGCGGCGAGGACGAAGCGGATCGGGCCGGTGTAGAGCTGGGTCGCGCGATAGGTGCTCTTCCACGGCGCGATGTGGTCCTCGCGCGTCGAGATCATGTAGCTCGGCGTCTTGATCTTGCGGAGGTCGATCTTGACGCCGAGCAGCTCGATGCCGCCGGGCTTCGCCAGGTCGTTCGCCTGGTACATGCGGCGGAGATAGAAGCTGTGCATCCTCGCCGGCATCCGCGTGGAATCGTCGTTCCAGTAGAGCAGGTCGAAGGGAAAGGGCTCCTGGCCGAGCAGGTAGTTGTTGACGACGAAGGACCAGATCAGGTCGTTGGCGCGAAGCATGTTAAAGGTCGTCGCCATCTCGCGGCCTTCGAGATAGCCGCGCTGCTGCATCTTTTCCTCGAGGCCGCGGAGCTGCTCCTCGTCGATGAAGACGGAGAGTTCGCCCGCTTCCTCGAAGTCGGTCATGGTGACGAAGTAGGTGGCGGTCTTGATGCGGGTGTCGCGCTTGGCCGCCATATGGGCGAGCGTCGTCGCCAGCAGCGTGCCGCCGAGGCAGTAGCCGATGGCGTTGACCTGGCGCTCGCCGGTCGCCTGCTCGATGGCGTCGAGCGCGGCGTAGACGCCCTCGCGCATGTAGTCGTCAAAGCCCTTCTCGGCGAGGTGCTCGTCCGGGTTCACCCAGGAGACGACGAAGACGGTGTGGCCCTGGTCCGTCGCCCATTTGACGAAGGAGTTCTTCGGGCGGAGGTCGAGGATGTAGAATTTGTTGATCCAGGGCGGGAAGATGACGAGCGGGCGCCGCAGCACCGTCTCGGTCGTCGGCGCGTACTGGATGAGCTGCATCAGGTCGTTCTGGTAGACGACCTTGCCAGGCGTGACGGCAATGTTCTCGCCGACGCGGAACTTGCTGTCATCCGTCATGCGGATGCGGAGCTTGCCCTTGCCGCGCTCAAGATCGGCGAGGAGGTGGGAAAGGCCCTTCAGCAGGTTCTCGCCGCCGGTCTCGGCCGTCTTGCGCAGCACCTCCGGGTTGGTGAGGAGGAAGTTGGAGGGACTCATCGCATCGACGAATTGCCGCGTGTAGAAGTCGACCTTCTGCGCGGCCTTCTGGTCGAGCCCCTCGACGCTGCCGACGACCGTCTGGAAGTAGCGGGCGGAGAGCAGGTAGGACTGCTTGATGAAGTCGAAGACCTCGTTCTCGCGCCAGGCCTCGTCCTTGAAGCGGCGGTCCTTCGGGTCCTCGGCGATGACGGGGGCGGCGGCCTCGCCCAGCATGCGGCGGGCGGTGTTCTGCCAGAGGGTCAGGTAGTCCTGCCAGAAGCCGAGCTGGGCCTGGACGAGGCTGGCCGGATTAGCCATCAGCCGCGTCGTCATTTCGAGGAAGGCGCCGCCGATGTTCAGCGGGTCCGGCACGGCGCCGCCATCCTGCTGGCGCTTGAGGAAGTCGGCGACGATCCGCTGGCCGCGCTCGGCGACCTCGGACATGGTGCGGGTGACCAGCGCCGGGTCGGGCAGCCGGAACTGATTGCTTTCGGTGATCTTTTCGTCGGCCATGGCGCATCCTAGCCCTTGGGGCCACACCATCCAACCCCGCTGCTGGCGCGGGGTTGCTTCCCTGTCAACCGGTTCCAGGCTAGTTCTTCAGCCGGATGGAGGCCGGATGATGCGGAGCGTGCGGGCGGGGGTGGTGCTGGTCCTGATGCTCGGCGGCTGCTCCGTGCCGAAGGATGTCAACCCGGTCGGGATCTATTGCAGGATCTCGGGCGAGGCGGATGCGGACCGGCCGCCGCCGCCGGGGATGGACCGACCGCGGCCCAACCTCGCCAGCGTGCCGCCGCGGCCTGAGCGGCCGCCGCCGGAGGTGCGGGATGCCGTCTCCGCCGCGCTGGCCGCCGACCGGGAGCGGTCACGCGATGCGCTGGCGCCGCGCAACGAGCCGGCGCGGTTCGGGGCGGCCTCGCCGGGCGATCCGACGATCCCGGTCGCGCCGCCGCCGCGGGCCTCGCTGGCGGGGGCGCCCTCCGTGCCCTGGAGCGAGGGGGCGCCGCGGCGGCCCGGCCAGGCCGCGCCTGTGGTGCCGGAGGAGCCGGCGGCGCCGCCCATGGTGCCCGACCTGGCGCCGGCGCCGCCGCCGCCGGACCTGCTCGGCGCGCCGCCACCGCCGCCGCGGCTCTGATCCTCGCCGGGAGCCTCGCGGGCGCGGACGCAAACGGCTATAGGGGCGGACCGGGTGGCTGTAAGGCCCGGCTCAACCCCGATCGGACCATGTCGATGACCGAGGAATTCCACCGCATCCGCCGCCTGCCGCCCTATGTCTTCGCGGAAGTGAACGCCGCCAAGGCTCGGGCCCGAGCAGCCGCGGAGGACATCGTGGATCTCGGCATGGGCAACCCGGACAGCCCGACGCCGCCGCATATCGTCGCCAAGCTGGTCGAGGCGGTGCAGGACCCGCGGACGCATCGCTATTCCATGTCGAAGGGCATCCCGGGCCTGCGGAAGGCGCTGGCGGGCTACTACAAGCGGCGCTTCGGCGTCATCCTCGACCCGGAGCGGGAGGTAGTGGCGACGCTCGGCAGCAAGGAGGGGCTGGCGAACCTGGCGCAGGCGATCTCCTCGCCGGGCGATACGATCCTGGTGCCGAACCCGTCCTATCCGATCCATCAGTTCGGCTTCATCATCGCTGGCGCTTCCGTCCGCAGCCTGCCCTGCACACCGGATGACGAGATGCTGGCGGCGATCGACCGGGCCGTCAGGCATTCGGTGCCGAAGCCGACGGCGGTGATTGTCAATTTCCCGTCCAATCCGACGGCGCATCTGGCGAGCATCGAATTCTACCGCGACCTCGTGGCGCTCTGCCGGCGGCACGAGTTGTTCATCCTCTCCGACCTCGCCTATGCGGAGCTGTATTTCGGCGATACGCCGCCGCCTTCCGTGCTGGAGGTTGAGGGGGCGAAGGAGGTGACGGTGGAGTTCACCTCGCTGTCGAAGACCTACAACATGCCGGGCTGGCGGATGGGCTTCGCGGCCGGCAACGAGCGGCTGATCGAGGCGCTGACGCGGGTGAAGTCCTATCTGGACTATGGGGCCTTCGCGCCGATCCAGATCGCGGCGACGGCGGCGCTGAACGGGCCGCAGGATACCGTCGCCGAGATGCGGCGGCTCTACCGCGAACGGCGCGACCTGCTGGTGAAGGGGCTGCGGCAGGCGGGGTGGGAGACGCCCTCGCCGGAGGGCTCGATGTTCCTTTGGGCGCCGATCCCGGAGAAGTTCCGCCATCTGGGCAGCGTCGAGTTCAGCAAGCTGCTGCTGGCGCGGGCGAAGGTGGCGGTCGCGCCGGGCCTCGGCTTCGGCGAGCATGGCGACGGGCATGTGCGCATCGCCCTCGTCGAGAACAACCAGCGCATCCGGCAGGCGCTGCGGGGCATCCGCAGCTTCCTCCAGGGCGACAACCTCGGGCCGGTGGCCGTGGAGAAGGAGCAGGTTTCGGCATGAGCAAGCCTCTCTCCATTGGCGTCGCAGGGCTGGGGACGGTCGGCGCGGGCGTGCTCAAGCTGCTCGCGGAGAACGGCGATATCGTCGCGGCGCGGGCGGGGCGGCCGGTGACAGTCGGCGCCGTCTCGGCGCGGACCAAGGGGCGGGACCGGGGCGTCGCGCTCGATGGGCTGCGCTGGCATGACGACCCGGTGGCGCTCGCCGCCGATCCGGGCGTGGATGTCGTCGTCGAGCTGATCGGCGGAAGCGATGGACCGGCGCGTGCCCTTGTCGAGGCGGCGCTCGCGGCGGGCAAGCCTGTCGTCACCGCCAACAAGGCGCTGCTCGCGGTGCATGGCGCGGCGATCGCCGAGATGGCGGAGGCACGCGGCGTGCCGCTGGCCTTCGAGGCGGCGGTCGCGGGCGGCATCCCGGCGATCAAGGGGCTGCGCGAAGGGCTGGCGGCCAATCGGCTGAAGCGCGTGGCGGGCATCCTTAACGGCACCTGCAACTACATCCTCACCACCATGCGCGAGCAGGGCAGGGAATTCGGGGATGTGCTGGAGGAGGCGCAGGCGCTCGGTTATGCGGAGGCCGACCCCTCCTTCGACATCGATGGCGTCGATGCGGCGCATAAGCTGGCGATCCTGGCGGCGCTGGCCTTCGGACGGCCGGTGGATTTCGGCGCGGTGCATGTCGAGGGCATCCGCGAGGTTACGGCGATGGACATCGCCTTCGCCGGCGAGCTTGGGTACCGGATCAAGCTGCTCGGCATCGCGGGGCGGGATGAGGCAGGGATCTCGGCCAGGGTGCATCCCTGCATGGTGCCGGTGGCCGCGCCGATCGCGCGGGTGGATGGCGTGTTCAACGCCGTCGTCGCCGAGGGGGATTTCGTCGGGCGGGTGATGCTCGAGGGGCGTGGGGCGGGGGCGGGGCCGACGGCGAGCGCCGTGGTCGCCGACCTGATCGACATCGCGCGCGGGCGGCATACGCCGGTCTGGGGCGGGGCGCTCGATGCGGCGCCGGCGGTGGCGATGGAGCGGCATCGCGGGGCCTATTACCTGCGGCTGATGGTGCTCGACCGGCCGGGCGTCATCGCGGATGTGACTGGCATCCTGCGCGACCAGGCGATCAGTCTGGAATCGATGCTGCAACGCGGGCGGGCGCCGGGCGAGGCGGTGCCCGTCGTGCTCACCACGCATGATTGCGAGGAGGCGGCGATGCGGGCCGCCCTCGACCGGATTGCCGGGCTGGATGCGGTGCTGGAGAAGCCGGCGCTCATCCGCATCGAGGCACTGTAAGGGACAAGGGAGAAGAGCATGTCTGCGGCCACACTCGGCAAGGTCGTCGACCGCAACCTGGCGCTGGAGCTGGTGCGGGTGACGGAAGCGGGCGCCATCGCCGCCTCTCAATGGATCGGGCGCGGGGACAAGAACTCCGCGGACGGCGCGGCGGTGGATGCGATGCGGCGGGCCTTCGACACCGTCGCCATCACCGGCACCGTGGTGATCGGCGAGGGCGAGATGGACGAGGCGCCGATGCTCTATATCGGCGAGAAGATCGGGCTCGGTGGGCCGGAGGTGGATATCGCCGTCGATCCGCTGGAAGGGACCTCGATCACGGCGAAGGGCGGGCCGAATGCCATCGCCACGCTGGCGCTCGCCGAGAAGGGCGGGTTCCTGCATGCGCCCGACATCTACATGGACAAGATCGCCATCGGGCCGGGCTTCCCCGAAGGGCTGGTCGATCTCGATGCCTCGGTCGAGGAGAACCTGCGGGCGCTGGCGAGGGCCAAGAAGTGCGAGGTGGGGGACCTGATGGTCTGCACGCTCGACCGCGACCGGCACAAGGCGATGATCAAGGCCTGCCGGGCCGTCGGGGCGCGCATCACGCTGCTCGGCGACGGTGATGTGTCGGGCGTCATTGCGGTGAGCCAGCCGGAGACGGGGATCGACATCTATATCGGCTCGGGCGGTGCGCCCGAGGGCGTGCTTGCGGCCGCGGCGCTGCGCTGCATCGGCGGGCAGCTGCAGGGGCGGCTGCTCTTCGAGAATGACGAGCAGGTGCAGCGGGCGCGCGGCATGGGCGTCACCGACCCACAGCGCAAGTACAGCGTCGAGGAGATGGCGCAGGGCGAGGTGATGTTCGCCGCGACCGGCGTCACCACCGGCCCGATGTTGCGCGGCGTGCGGCGGACGGCGCATGGCGCCATCACCCATTCCATGGTGATGCGCAGCAAGTCGGGCACGGTGCGCTATGTCGAGGGGCACCATAATTACGAGCGGAAGCCGCTGCCCTTCTTCGGTTGAGGTGATGGTGGAGCCTGTCCTTGGTATCGGTCGCAGCCTGACCGGGCGGCGCTGGGTGTGGCGTGAGTCGGAGGAGCGCACCGGCCTCGCCATCGCGCAGCGGGCCGGGCTGCCGGAGCTGGTCGGGCGGCTGCTGGCGGCCCGGGGGGTGACGCTCGACGATGTGGGCGACTTCCTCGAGCCGACATTGCGGGCGATGCTGCCCGACCCCTCGCGGCTACTCGACATGGATGCGGCGGCGGAGCGGCTGGCACGCGCCGTGCGCGCGGGCGAGACCGTCGCCGTCTTCGGCGATTACGACGTGGACGGGGCTTGCTCGGGCGCGCTGATGGTGCGGGCGTTGCGGCGGCTGGGCTGCACCGTCAGCCATTACGTGCCGGATCGGCTGAAGGAAGGCTACGGGCCCAATCCGGCGGCGATCCGGGCGTTGTGCGAGCGGGGCGCGACACTGATCGTCTGCGTCGATTGCGGCATCGCGGCGCATGAGGCGCTGGCGGCGGCCGAGGGGCGGGCGGATGTGGTGGTGCTCGATCACCACAAATCCGAAGGGCCGGTGCCGCGGGTGGTAGCGGCGGTCAATCCGAACCGGCTGGATTGCACCTCGGGGCTCAGGAATCTCTGTGCGGCGGCGGTGGCCTTCCTGGCTGTTGTCGCGCTGCATCGGGCGCTGCGGAAGGCGGGGCATTTTGCGCAGGGGCAGGAGCCTTCGGCGCTTGATCTGCTCGATCTCGTCGCGCTGGCGACGGTCTGCGACGTGATGCCGCTCACCGGCGTCAACCGGGCGCTGGTGGCGCAGGGGCTGAAGGTGATGGCGCGGCGGGGGCATGCGGGCGTTGCCGCGCTGCTCGATGTCGGGCTGGTGCGGGACCTGCCGACGGCGCATTCGCTGGGCTTCGTGCTGGGGCCGCGGATCAATGCGGCGGGGCGCGTGGATGAGCCGGATCTCGGGATGCGGCTGCTGCTTTGCGACGACCCGATCGAGGCGCGGGCGATGGCGGAGCGGTTGGATGCGGTCAACCGGCGGCGGCAGGAGGTCGAGGCCGAGGTGCTGGGGGCGGCTTTCGCGGCGGCCGAGGCGCAGCATGCGGCGGGGCACCCGGTGCTGCTGGTCTGCGGCGATGGGTGGCATCCGGGTGTCGTCGGCATCGTGGCGGGGCGCGTGAAGGAGAAGTTCAACCGGCCGGCCTGTGTGGCTGGCCTCACGGGTGGGGTGGCGAAGGGGTCGGGGCGGTCGGTGCCAGGGGTGGATCTCGGCGCGGCGGTGATTGCGGCGCGGCAGGCAGGCCTGCTGGAGACCGGCGGTGGGCATGCGATGGCCGCCGGGTTCAGCTTCCTCGAGGGGCGTAGGGAGGAATTCCACGCTTTCCTCGATGAGCGGCTGGCGGTGGCGAAGGGGTTGCCGGGGGCGGCGGATCTCGTCGTCGAGGGGAGCGTCGCGGTGCCGGCGGCGACGACGGACCTCGCCTGCCAGGTGGAGCGGCTGGCGCCCTTCGGGTCGGGGAATGAGGAGCCGATCTTCGTCCTGCCGCGGGCGCGCGTGGTGCGGGCGGATCGCGTCGGGAAAGAAGGGAATACCATCCGCGCCTTCATCGAGGGTGAGGCGGGGGGGCGGCTGAAGGCCATCTGCTTCCGGGCGAAGGAGGGGCCGCTGGCCGAGGCGCTGCTGGCGCGGCAGGCGGGGCCGCTGCATCTGTGCGGCCAGATCAGGGCAGAGCGCTGGAACGATACGGTGAGCGCCTGCCTGCATGTGGTGGATGCGGCGCCCGTCCAGGCCGGCTGAAAGCGCGGATTTCCGTGGGGTTTGCGGCGGGACGGATACGCTTCGTCACGGCTTGCCACGGGATTGCGGCGGAATGGACACGACGCAGCCTTCGTCACGGCGGAGCGTTGCCCGGACGACAACCGTGAAGGGATAGCCATGCGCCGCTTGCTGCTTGCCGCGATGCTGGGATTGGGGCTGCTGTCAGGAGCTGCTTCGGCGGCGCCGGTAGGGCAGGGGGTGTCGGCGGTGGAGGGCACACTGCTGATGCCGGTGCAGTACCGCCGGGATTACGCGCCGCCACGGGCCTACGCGCCGCCTCCGCGGGCCTATGGCCGGCGCTACTATGTGCCGCCCCGGCACCGCAATTACCGTCGCTACGCACCGCCGCCGCGACGGTATGCGCCGCCGCCGCGCTACTACCGGCGCTGAGCGGGCGTCAGGGCCGCCGGGTGGCGGCCCAGGCCTCGGCGATTCGGGCGATGGGATCCGGGGGCGGGGCCGCCGGGGCGCTGCCGCCGGAGGGGCCGCCCGGGACATCGCCCCAGCGGCGGACCGGGCCGCTGTCGAGATGGACGAAGCTCTTGCTGGCATAGACCCCGACGCCGCCGCGGCGCATGCCGAGCGCCACATCGGCGAAGCCGGTGAGTTGCGCCGCGGGCAGGCAGACATCGAGGGCGCGGGCAGAGAGGTGCTGGCTGTTGCCGGCGCCGCAGACCAGCGCATTCGTCTCCGGCGTGCGGAAGCCGGAGACGACGAGGAATTCGCCGCGCCAGCGGGCGCGTTGCCCAGCCTCCCAGAGGATGTCGATGACCGTGGGGTCGTAGGCGTGGACGGTGCCGCTGCGGCTGTCGGCGAGGACGGCGGAGATGTCGGCGAGTGCCTTAGGATCGACCGTGCGGCCATCGTGGTAGACGCCGTTGAAGCGGGCGCCGGTGGCGGCATGGCGTAGTGTCAGCCGTCGCAGGGCGGGAGCCGTGCGCTGGGTGGCGAGGGCAGGCGTCGAGAGGGCGGCGGGCGCGAGGGCGCCGAGGAGGAGGGATCGGCGATGCATGGCAGCCTGCCTAGCGGGGCAGCGCCATCGGCGGAACCCTTGCTCGCGCGAACGCGTCTCTGCTCCCGCAAGCGCGATCAGGATTTCAACTTGTGCGTTAGAATGCCTGAGAAGTTGGCACGTGGAGAGGGTTCAGCCGGCCTCGACGAGGACATGCGCGTCGCGTTCGTGCCAGGTGAGCGTGGCGGAATCGCCGGGGGCGACGGGCTCGGCGTGGAAGGCCTCGTCGGGGAGGAGGACGGAGGCGTCCTCGCCCTCGCCGAGCGAGAGGGCGATGCGGACCTGGCTGCCCTGGTACTCCACGGCGGCGACGCGGGCGGGGCGATGCGGGTTGTCGCCCGCCGCGCCGAGACGGCAGCGGTCGGCGCGCACGGCGATGGGGCCCGCGGGGCCGTGCAGGATGTTGTGGCCGCCAATGAAGCGGGCGACGAAGGCGCTGACCGGGCGCTCGAAGACCTCGCGGGGCGGGCCGGCCTGGCGGATATGGCCGGCCTCCATCACCACCATGATGTCGGCGAGCGCCATTGCCTCGTCCTGGCTGTGGGTGACGTGGATGAAGCTGATGCCGAGCTCGCGCTGCAGGCGCTTCAGCTCCTCGCGGACGCGGGCGCGGAGGAAGGGGTCGAGGGCCGAGAGCGGCTCGTCGAGCAGGAGGACGCGGGGGCGGGTGACGAGGGAGCGGGCGAGGGCCACGCGCTGCTGCTGCCCGCCCGAGAGCTGCGCGGGCAGGCGGTCGGCATAGGCGTCCATATGGACGAGGGCGAGGTAGTCGCGGGCCTTGGCGTGGCGCTCCGCTTTGGCGACGCCGCGCATCTTCAGGCTGAAGGCGACATTGTCGAGGCAGGAGAGGTGCGGGAAGAGGGCGTAGGACTGGAACATCATCGAGGTGCCGCGCTCGAGCGGCGCGAGGTCGGTGACGTTGCGGTTATGGATGAGGACATCGCCCTCGGAGATCGCCTCATGGCCGGCGATCATGCGCAGCGTGCTGGTCTTGCCGCAGCCGCTCGGGCCGAGCAGGCAGCAATAGCTGCCGGGCGGGATGCGGAGCGAGATGCCGTCGACGGCGGTGGTCGCGTCGTAGCGCTTGGTGACGGAGACCAGCTCGACATCGAAGCGGTGGGTCATGCAGCCGGGGTCCTCAGCGAAGGGCCGCCGCGCGGCGGCGCTGGAGGCGGATGACGAGGGCGAGGGTGGTGCCGATGACGAGGAAGGAGACGGCCGTCGTCACCGTGCCGATGGCGAAGAGCGTGGGCGAGGTGGCGCTCGAGATCAGCGCGTAGATCTCGAGGGGGAGGGTGTTGCGGTTGCCGGCGACCAGCGTGGTGCGGGCGTATTCGTCGTAGCTGAGGGTGAAGGAGCCCATCGCCACGCCGAGGATGCCGGGCAGCAGGATCGGCAGGGTGACGTGGCGGAGGCGCTGCCAGGCGCTGGCGCCGAGATCGGTCGCCGCTTCCTCATAGGCGCGGTTGAAGCGGTTGAAGACGGCGAACATGGCGAAGAGGCCGAAGGGCAGCGTCCAGGTGAGCTGGGCGGCGAGCGCCGAGGTGAAGAGGCCGGGCTGCCAGCCGAAGAGCTGGAAGCCGAGGCCGATGCCGAAGCCGACGAGCAGGCTCGGCATCACCAGGCTGGCGACGGCGAGGTAGAAGATGAGGCCGGAGCCGGGGAAGCGGCGGCGGAAGCCCATGCCGGCGGCGACCGAGATCAGCACCGTCAGCAGGCTGACCAGCGAGGCGAGCAGGATGGAGCGGCCGAAGGCCGCGGGGATGTTCGCCATCTGGCCGGGGCGGAGGATTTCCTCGAACCAGAAGGTCGAGGTGCCGACCATGGGGAAGGTGACGCCGCCCTCCGGCCCCTGGAAGGAGAGGATGTAGATGACGAGCATCGGCCCGTAGAGGAAGAGCAGGAAGAGCGTCATCAGCATCGCCAGCGCGTAGAAGGTCCAGGGGCGGCGTGCATGGTGCCTCACCGGACCAGCTCCTTGCGAATGTCGACGATGCGCATCATGCCGGCGACCATCAGCGCCACGAAGAGGACGAGCAGCATCGCCGAGGCGGAGGCGGGCGGGTACTGCATCGCCTGGATCTCCGTCGCCAGCGCGGAGACGATGGAGGCGCTCTGGCCGCCGCTCATCTGCTTCACGACGAAGAAGTCGCCCATCACCTGGGTGAAGACGAGGATCGAGCCCAGGGCGATGCCGGTCTTCGACAGCGGGATCACCACCTCCACCATGGTCTGCCAGCGGCTGGCGCCGGCATCGCGCGCGGCCTCGAGCAGGGCCGGGTCGATCTTGGAGAGGGAGTTGGCGATGGGGCCGATCATCAGCAGCGTGAAGAGGTGGACATAGGTCACGCAGACGGCGAAAGGCGAGAAGAGCAGGAAGTCGAGCGGGCGGTCGATCAGGTGGAGGTCCATCAGCGCGCTGTTGAAGGCGCCGTTGCGGCCGAGGAAGGGGATCCAGGCGATGGTGCGGATGATCCCCGAGGTCCAGAAGGGGATGGCGCAAAGCAGGAAGAGCACGGTGCGCATCACCCGCGTCCGCACATGGATGACGAGGAACCAGGCGATGTTGAAGCCGAGGAAGAGCGTGATGCCCCAGACGATGAAGGCGAATTGCAGCGAGGAGAGATAGAGGCGGAGCGTCGCCGGGGAGGTCAGTAGCTCGCGGTAATTGTCGAGCAGGAAGTCGGGGTAGATGCCGGTGCGGTCGTAGTCGTAGAAGCTGACCACGAGGAAGATCAGCGTCGGCAGCGCGAAGAAGGCGATCAGCACGATGCCGAGCGGGCCGACCTGCAGCAGCGAGACGAGCCGCGGCGAGAGGCGAAGGCGCCGGCGGCGGGTGGGCCGCGGGGCGAGGGCGGCGTGTTCGGCCGGCTGGGTGATGCTCATCAGGAGGTGATGAACTCGTTCCATTTGCGGGTGAGGTAGCGGTCCTCGTCCATCACCGAATTCCAGACGGCGATGTTGCCCATGCGGGCGGAGAAGGCGCCGCCGTCGCGAACCTCGCCGGGCTTGACGGAGGGCTTGCCGAAGGGGTCGGGCAGCTCCGTCGCGGCGGGCTTGCCGTCGTACCAGTAGTCCCATTCGGCGGAGGTGAGGTGCTTGCGCGCCAGCTCCGGCTGGCAGGAGTAGTAGCCCTGGCGGGCGATGACGGCGCCCTCGAAGCCCGAGGCGTACCAGTTGGCGTATTCGATGGCGCAGTCGCGCTTCAGCCCCGTCAGGTGCTTCATGATGCCGAGATTGTAGCCCCAGCCGCGATAGCCCTCGCGCAGCGGCTGGAAGGTGCAGGGGATGCCGCGGGTGCGTGCCGCCGAGACGGCGGGGGACCACATCGACTGGATCACCACCTCGCCCGAGGCCATGAGGTTCACCGACTGGTCGAAGCTCGACCAGAAGGCGCGGAACTGGCCGGCGCGCTTGATCTCAAGCATCATTCCGATCGTCCTGTCGATCTCGGCACGGGTCATGTTGCCCTTGTTGCCGTAGCTCATCCGGCCGCCGGATTGCAGGGCGAGGGCGACGTCGATGATGCCGATGGTTGGCTGGTCCTGCAGCGCCGCCTTGCCCTTGAAGGCGGGGTCGAGCAGGTCGGCCCAGCTGGCGATGGGGCGGCCCACTAGGTCCGGGCGGATGCCGAGCGTGTCGGCATTCGTGATGGAGGGCATGCTGGTGAGCCACTCCGTCGGGCCGGGGGCGAAGGCCTTGCCTTCCTCGCTGGTGGCGTAGAGCACGGTGTAGGGGGCGACGCCTTCGGTCGATGCCTTCCGGCCGTCGGCATACTCGCCCCTGGTGAAGAGCGGGATGGTCTGGTCCCAGTGCTTCATCTTCGAGAGCGGGATGGTCTGCAGCACGTTCCGGCCGACTAGGTATTTCAGGTAGGTGATGCTGACATCGGCGACGTCGATGGCGCTCGACTGCGAAAGGAAGCGGTTGAGCAGGTCGGCGCCCTCGCTCGCCTGCATGCGCACCGTGAAGCCGAGATCCTTGCTGGCCCGTTCGGCGATCTGCGGCAGAGCGGTGACGGTGAGGCCGGCGTGCTGGAGCGTGATCTCGCGGATGTTCTGCGCCCAGATGGTCGGGAAGCCGGTGAGGGCGCCGGAGCCGGCGGCGGCGCCGATGCTGGCCCCGAGCAGGTGGCGACGGGAGAATCCGGGGTGAGGCATGGTCACTCCTGCGAGCGGGGCGGCATGTCGCGCTGCACAAAAGTGAACGCCAAATAAGCATAAGCAGGAAATCACGAGTAAGTGGCTGAATTAATGGAGAAATAAGGCAGGAAGTGGGAATTTTAACGCCACTTCGGAGTGGCGTTACGGTGAGGCTGGACGTTGCCGGAGACTCCGTGTAGTGGAGCCGCCCACGGCCCCGATCGGGACCGCTACAGGCCAGTCCCCATCGTCTAGAGGCCTAGGACACCAGCCTTTCACGTTGGTAACACGGGTTCGAATCCCGTTGGGGACGCCAGCCACAAGACACTGAAATCACTCCTCTTTCTGGCCCGGCCCGCGCCGGGATGGGGCGACGGGGTACAGGGTCCACTTTTGGGTCCAGGACCATGTTGGCCAGGGCTGGCTGGACCCCTCCCGCCTATGAGGCGGCCGCTATGGCGTAGCGGCCTTGACCGAGCCGCTGGTGAGGATTCATGCAGTTTGGCGGGGATTGGCATCAAGCTCGTGCTCGGCCGCCGCACAATCCTCGATGGTGGAATCGGCTCTCCTGGCTCCGATGCGAAATGCAGGACGGTCCGATCCGCATGGTCCTCGCTGCGCGAACACCAGTGGCTACTGAGGAACAGCCAGTCCTGCGATCGCAGAGAGCAACTCCAAAGCCAGTTGCGCGATGCGGCAGGAGGAGCCAGTAACCCCCAGGTACCTCATGAATAAGTTGCAGATTGATCCACTGCTTGGGAGCCCTGCACCGCGGCGATATTTTGTTAGAGCGCAGCGCGAAGGCCGCCCGCCGACGCCCTGGGTTTGGCTGATCTATGAGGAAGGTCAGACAAAACCCTGCCAACGCTCCACGCACCTTTATCGCTCTGCCGAAGATGCCTGGGCAGTTGGCCAAGCGCTGCTCGTCCGGTTTGGAGGGCGCCGGCAGAACCGTGACAAATCTTCTGTGAAGTAGGGCCTGTCGTTTGCGAAGTGGTGGGGCTGATCGGAGAGGCTGGTCAAACTCAGACCCTCTGTGCTGACCCCGGGTCGGAACGCCGACTGCCGCGGTTGTTCAGAGCGGTGCGCACTCGGTCTGCAAGATCAGTGTGGCTGTATGGCTTGCCGAGCACTGCGGCGGCCCGTGCCGGCCTTTGCTGCACCACGAGGTCGTCGCTGTAGCCGGTCGCAAGCAGAATGCGGAGGTTGGGGTACAGTGCTCGTGCTTGCTCGGCTAGCACAAGGCCGTTCATGCCGCCCGGCATGGAGATGTCAGTGAACAGCAGGTCCACCTGCCCGCCTGCTCGCCCCAGTACCTCCAGGGCTTCCTCCCCGCTCCGCGCCGACAGTACCCGGTAGCCAAGGGTTGTCAGTTGATGCACCGCGAGTTCAAGCACACCCGCGTCGTCGTCCACGGCAAGGATTGTGGCGGTGCCCTCCGGACTGTGGTCAGGTAATGCTTCATTGTCGTTGAAGGGCTGCGGCGTGTCCGACGTGTCATCCAGCGCCAGGGGGAAGAGCATGCGCACTCTGGCTCCGCGGCCGGGCATGCTGGCGATGTCCAGCCGCCCGCGCGACTGGCGAACAAAGCCATGAACAGTTGCAAGGCCAAGGCCGCGCTTGCCAGTCTTGGTGCTGAAGAATGGCTCCGTGGAGCGCGCCAGAACCTCTGGCGGCATTCCTGGCCCTTCATCCTCGACGCTCAGCACGACATAGCGGCCCGGCTTCACCCCATCGCTCCCGGCAAGGACGGCTGCTTCGTCCAGCATCACCGTCCCGGTACGTATAGTCACGCGACCGCCACCCGGCATGGCGTCACGCGCGTTGGCCAGCAGGTTCAGCAAGGCCACCTTCACCTGAGCTGGATCAACGGCACATAGCGGGAGGCCGGGGTCGAGATCATAGCGTAGCTCCATGCCGTCGCCGAGGGTGCGCCACAGCACCTCACCGATTTCCGACAGCACCGTGTTGAGGACGACCGGACGCGCTTCGAGCCGTGTTCTTCGGGCAAAGGTCAGGAGTTGTTGGGTGAGCGTCGCCGCATGCCGGGCGGCCTGCCGTGCACGCTCCAGCGGCCTCAACGCCTCAGGTTCATTCGGCAGGCGTGTCTCAGCGCGCTTGAGATTGCCAAGCACGACCTGAAGGGTGTTGTTGAAGTCGTGCGCAAGCCCGGCCGCCAACTGCGCGATCGCCTCCATTTTCTGCGCCTGCCGCAGCGCATCTTCCACGTCATGGCGTGGCGTTGCATCGAACTGCGACGCGAAGAAATGCAGGAGTTCGCCATCCGGGCCAAATACCGGGCCGATAAACAGAGCATTCCAGAAGGGTGTGCCGTCCCTCTTGTAGTTCAGTATCTCGACTGCGATCGGGCGCCGCTCAGCCAGAGCGGTTCGAATTTGGCTTACCGTGTCCTGGCTGGTGA
>NZ_JQKB01000024.1 GCF_000745835.1 Belnapia moabensis DSM 16746
CCAGACCCCGGCTGCTTCGGTCGGTAGACCGGGCGCGAGCGCCATTCGACAGCACGGGCAGACATCGGGGCGGTGGGCGACCCTCTCGGACACATCGTCGCTCAAGGGCCGGCTGTGGCCCTCATGGCCCGGCTTGGCGCCTCCAGGCTTGGCATGCTCGCGCCGCTCCTTCCGGTCCGTGGACGGCGGCTTGGAGGATGTGCGCGAGGTCTTCTCCGGCCGCTGCAGCCGCAGCACCAGCTCGATCAGCTCCGCCTTGCTCAGGTGCTCAAGCTCGTCCCGCCCCATCTGGGGATCGAATCAGCCAACCCGCTCCTGCGCAAGGGGGGTGGGTAATTACTGCGCCGGGGCAAGACCTACGGGACCATTCTCGTCGACCTGGAGAGGCGTCGCGTTGTCGACCTGCTGCCGGACCGGAGCGCCCCGACGCTGGCCGAATGGCTTCGACACCACCGCGGGGTTCACGCCGTTGCCCGCGACCGCTCGACCGAGTACGCCCATAGGGAGTTCGTCCGCTTCCTTAATGCCGTCGAACGCGCGGTCCCGGTCGGCAAGGTGATCCATGCCATCGTCGACAACTATGGCACCCATAAACAACCGAAGGTACGGCAATGGCTAGCCGATCACCCCCGCTGGGTTTTCCACTGCACGCCAACCTCGGCATCCTGGATCAACGCCGTCGGGGGCTTCTTCTCCACCATCACCCGCAGGCGCATCGGACGCGGCGTCTTCAAATCCGTACCCGATCTGCAAGACGCCATCGCCCGCACCATCCGTGACCACAACAGGGCCGCCAAGCCCTTCGTCTGGACCAAGCCCGCCGACACCATCCTCGGCAAGCTGGCCAGGCTCCCTGCACCATCCGTTTGAGTCACTGCACTAGTGATGCATCCACGCCGCCGTTGCCTCGGCGAAGCCACTCCAGCTGGGTAGCGACAGCTGCGCGGCCTCATCCCAAAGCTGAGCTGCCTGATGGTTGTCCATTACCCGTATGATCGCCGCCTTGAGCGCCTCCACCGTCAGGGCGCTGAGCCTGATCTGACCCAAGGGCGGAAGTTCATGTACTGATGGAACGTCCCCGCCCACGATAACAGGAATGCCGAGGTCAAGACCCTCGATGGGCGGCAAGCCATAGCCTTCCGCCTCGCTGAGGTACAGCATCGCGCGGGCGTTCGCCAGCAAGGCGGCCACCTCCGCATCGGAGGCATACGGCAGATACTGGATGCCTGGGGCATGCGCCGCGGCGGCGTCTGCCACGGCCCGCGCCTGCGCTTGCGCTCCGGCTTGCGTAAAGGCGCCGCCAATTACCACCAACTCGGCGGGCACACCTGCCGTCCGCAACTGCGCGAACGCGGCCACGATCCGGTCCTGATGCTTGCGGCCATCAATGGAGCCGATCGCCACGAACAAACGTCGATCCGGCCGAAACTTCTGTCGCGCCAGGCCAGCGTCGCCCTCGTCGCTGCGGCGCAAACCATCGGCTCCAAGGGGCAGCACGACGCCCATCAGATCCGTCTGACGCAGAATCCGATGACTGTAGACCTCCTGGATCGCCTGGCTGATGAAGGCGAGACGACCGGCCATCGTCAGGCTCGTGAGATAGGGCATCAACTCATGGGTCCGCTCCAACCACATCAGATCGGGTCGCAACCAGGGGATGAAGTCATAGACCAGAAATCTGGCATGCTCCGGCTGGCGCTCCAGCAGATCCCGATAGAAGCGGCACCGGGACGGGTTGAAGAAGAGTTCAGGCACCAGAATCCGGTCATATCCCGCGAGGTCGATGGGCTGTTTTGCGCCCGCAGCGATCGCTGCCTCGACCAGCGGCTTGATCTCGCCGACCGACAGTGCGACGTGGCCGGCCCGGCGGTCGGTCAACAGATCCACCGCATTGGGAGGCAGCGGCACCAAGCCACCGCGTTCGGCGTCAAAGCGGCACGGCAGAAGTGGCCGCGGGCCTGGCCAGTGTTGCAGCACGGCCCGCACCACCCGTTGAATCCCGGTGCGGATGGGATTGCCGGCCAGTTCACTGACATCGGCCACGATCGGCGTTGTCGGCATGGTCACATCCTCAGCCCAGACCCAGGCCAGCCAGCAATGCCGCCACATACCGGTCCGCCGAATGGTCTACCACATAGGCAGCGCGCGCGCCCTCGTTGCGGTCTGCCAGCAGCCCGGCTTCCGCGATGTCGGCGAGCCTCTCAGCAATCAGCACGGCGGACACATTGTCGGGCACCCGCCAACATAGGGCAGCCGGCGCCTCCAAGGCGTCGGCCAAATCGTCATTGGCGACAACCGGAACCCCGGCGGTGAGGCAATCCATCACCGCGACGGAGATGCTGCCAATCCTATGCATGCACAACTGCACGGCAGCATCAGCGGCCTGTAACCAACTTCGCCATGTGGGATCATCGGCGCTGCCGTGAAACCGCACCCCATCCGCTAGGCCCAGCTCCCGTGCCAAGGCCTCGAGCTCCTGTTGCAGCGGGGCTGAGACGGCGCCCACAAAGGCCAGGATGGCCGGGATCTTCCAGCGCCGCAGCAGGCTGAGCGCCCAGATCAGCTCGTGGGGCGCCGTGTCGGGTGTGACAAAGCCGAAGGTCACCATCACCCAGGCCTCGGGTGGGAGATGCAGACGGGCGCGGGCGGCAGCCCGGGCGCCCAGCTGCAACGAGCCAGGGTCGGGCAGCCGCATCGCCGCGAAGGGCAGATAGCCGATCTCGGCGCCGTAGGCTCGGCCAACTAGGTCGCAGGATCTGCGCGAGTGCATGAAGGTTTGCGACGACGCCTGCACAATCTCAGACAGCAAATAGGTCGGCAATGTGCGCACGTGGTGCAGCCAACCCTCGATCTCGCCCGGCGCCACGGATCGATCCAGCTCCTGTTCCGCCACGGCGCGGGCCCGCTCATAACCCAGCAACTCAACATAGAAACGCACCATGCGGGCGTCGTGCGCGATGCAGGCTCCGCCATACTCGAGCAGCTGGTGGAAAATCTTGAGGTGAAAATGCGAGTTGCCCATCACGGCAACCACAGCGTCATAATCGCCGGACAAATGGGCTAAGGGGCTGAGCCGTTCCACTCTGACGGAGGCGGGCAGGAGGGGCGCCTCAGCTTCGGTGTACACCGTGACCTGCGCGCGCTCCGCCAGCGGGCCCAGGATCACCTGCGTGTAGTTGGCAACCCCGCTGCGGTCCGGCGGCACCGGCGACAGCATGGCAATGCTGGCCAGGGCACCCCGCTGAATGGCGGGGGCGGCCGGCTCCGCAGCCAAGGCGACCCAAAATGTGGCGGCGACCTCGGCCTCGGTAAAGCGTCGCCACAGGCCCGCCTGGCGGCCGGCGAGCGCTGTGCGCACGGCGTTGTCAAAGGTCACACGCTCCATCAGCACTTGCAGGCGTTCCGTATCGTCGGGCGCAAACAGCGCCTCGGCGTCCTCCACCAACTCGGCCTGCGCGCCGCAATTGGCCGCCAGCACCGGACATCCATTGGCGCCGGCCTCGATCACCGGGATGGAGAATCCTTCCGCGCGCGAGGGCGCGATGGTGGCGAAGGCGGCCGTATAGGCCGCCTGAAGCTCCGCATCGGTCAGGTGGGGCAAAAACTCGAGAAGCTCCGGTTGGCCACCGTGGCGAGCGTGCAGCGCCCGCAAGGGCTGCTGTTGATCAGCCGGGTAGCCGCCCGCCACCAGCAGCGGTATGGCCGCCCGCTGGAGCGCGGCGCTGGACGCATGCGCCACAATCGGCGCCTCAACATTCTTGCGCGGGTCAGGCCCCGCAACCGCGAGCAAATGCGCCGGGGTGACGGGCCGTTCCGCCGCTGCGAGCGGCAGCAAGCTGCCTCGCACCGCGACGCCGGTCACCACGCTGCGTCGGGACTTCGCGCCAGCGACGAGATCCTGCAACCGGCCCGCTGTTGTGTGGGAGATCGGCAAAAACAGGTCGTGGGATCCCAACCAAGCCAGACGGGAGTAATAATCGAGGCGATCCGGCTCGGCGCGCAGATAAAGATCAGGCAGGTCGTGCGGAATAAAATCGTAGATGATGGCGGCCCGCTTGTGGCCAGGACGGGTTAGTAAACGCGCCACCCAGAGCGGATCATGGGTCATCGGAGACAGGTTGATGAACCAGCCGCCAACACCCAGACTCGATGCCGCATAGGCGTTGGACACCAACCGATCAAACAGCGCGGCTGCGCGCGGCAGGGGTGGCGGCAGCTTGGGGTCCGTCACGCCGATCAGAGGCCCGGTCTCGGGGCCCGACGGACGATTTCTCAGCAAGCTTTCGGCATGCTGTCCAATACCGCGTTCACGGTAGGCGGGGTCTTGTAAGCAGCGCGCGTCCACGATCACGGCAGGTAGGGGCATGGCCACTACGAACCATGCATGGGATCAGTCGGCAAGCCGCTTTCCCACCTTAACTCCGTCGGGGCTCGGCGGTGAGACGGCCAGCACCAAGCCCACAGGGCGGCATGATCCGATCCTCGGCACCAGTGGCCGCGGCCCGCACGCCTGGGCGCCTCGGCTGCCGGCCTGACGAGTGTCGACGGAGCGGCAGACCCAAGGGCCGACTCACGCCAGGCTGGGGCCTGACCAACACGCATCCTATGGGGCTTGGTTGGCGTCCCTCATCGTCGCTGATGGGTCTCCGCCTGTAGCCAACCGATCATCTCACTAAGCCATGCCCCTGGCCGGGGGCGGGGGCGGAACCGGGTCCCCTGCTCAACCTTCCCGGACAGGTCAGGCCTCCAGCCATCCCCAGCCCTGCGGCCGTTCGGCCTCAAAGACCATGCCTGGTGATGCAACACCCTGACGCACAGCGCCCTCCGCATCAGTAGGTTGCAATAATATCGACTTGATAAAAACACGATGGAATGGAACCATATGGTTGAATATGATCCACTGGCAGAACGCCTAACCGCCGAGGCGACGACACGTGGCCCACCTAATCTCTGCCTCCGACCATGCCGTACCGGACGCCGCTCTTGAATCGGGGAGGCTGGGCGGTGTGCTGGTCGCCCACCTCGCCGTCCTCCTCATCCGCGCCTCGGCGGCGGCGATTTTACTGTCGCCGCTGCTGATCGCCTGGCTTCTTTGGTGACCAGGCCACCGCCAGCTGGGCACCACCGTGCTGGCAAAGGACCACCCAGTCAACGCGCAGCGCCAGCCAACTTTGCCAGCCGACACGCGCTCAAGCTCGCGGCGCACACGGCGGATCTCCGTTTGGCCAGCGGCCATCGCAGGCACTACCCCATGACCATTTCCGGTCGGAGTAGCAGGGCGTGATGACGGACCTCCTGAAAGCGGTAGCTTGCGTCGCCAGAATTGCAGGACTGATTGCTCAATGCCGGGCTCCTGGGACCGCTGTGACAATGGCCAACCGCTGCTCTCCAGCGACGGCGTCGTCGCTGGCCCGATTCCAGCAGCGTGGCCGCTGACGAGAGCGCCCCAGGTACCCGCGCTACCGGTGAGGCTGCCCACGGTTTAGTCACCCAATCGGTCCGGCTGACACGCCGGCCGGTTGCAAGCGGGGTCGGCGGCAGTGCTGTGGGTTGCGTCATGGACACACCGTGCCAGGCGTTGACCGCCACCGCGGAGGCGTGGCCAGCACCGATACAGCTGGGCTGGCCGCACTCAGGCCGGACATGGTCATGGTCCGTCGAGCCGCCAGGGTGGCAACGGCGCCATTGCGAAGCATCGTGCCGGCCGCGCTCCAGCGCCGCGCCGGATCATCGTGCAAGCGCTTCATCCCTTGCCTCCCTTCGGCAGTGGCGGCGGCGATAGCCACCAGCCACGGGTGAAGCCGCACCAATCCCGGTCACCCTGCGGGACGCCGCGCTGGCAGCTCTCCAGCAGGGCACCGAGGTCGTTCCAGCGCAGCGTCTCGGCTTGCGCCGGCGTCAACCGCCCGAGTGGCGTGGGCTGCGGCAGGCGCTGCCCGGCCCACCAGCCGCCGCCGGCCGCCAGCAGCACCAGCCCGGCCACCGCCAGCCGGCGGATCCAGGACACCTCGCGGGCTACGCGCGCCATTTGCAACCGGCACTCGGCCACGGCGGCACTGGCAGCGCGCCCGGCCGCCTCGCGGCCGATCCGGTCTGCCGCGGCGTGGAGGTCCTCAGCTGAGCGGGCAAGGCCCACCATGCTGGCGCGCAGCGGATCGCCCTCGTCCATCCCCGCTGCGTCGCAGAGCGCTGCAACCTGCTCAGCGGTCACGCCACTCACGGCAACAAGTCCAATGCTTCGGCCTCGGTGTGGCGCGCCTCAAAGCCGCGGAACCAGTCCCTGATTTGGAACCGCTCCACCGGGCCGAGGGGTTTGCCGCCATCGCTGCGTTTGCCCGCCATGGCGTCGCCAAGGCCGAGGCCAAGGCCACGGACCTTTTCCAAACAGGCGAGGTTGCGCACCGGTACTGGCAGCGCCCCGTCTTCCACCCAAGCAATGAAAGCCGGCTCGCGGCGCAGCGGGGCAAAGGCCGTCTCCGGGGTCTGCCCCCGCTTGACCACCGCCTCACTCAACACCAGGATCGTGTCGCCGCCGTCCAGCAGCCCAGCATCGCGCACCGACAACGCATGCGCCAAGTCGTCCGGATGCGGCCCGAGCATGTAGGCTGCCACCGCCTGCACCCCGCTCTCGTCGCAGAACCCGACCAAGTTCAGATCGCGGATAAACTCAGCCATGGCCCGATCCTGGCCGCCGCCGATGTCAACCAACAGCGAGACCGGACCTGGGTAATCAGCGAGCTCGCCCAAGACCTCGGCCATCATCTCGGCAAATTCTTCCGGTGACCCGCCAGCCGGCACCCGGGCATTCGGGTACAGTTTCGATAGCGACGGGTTGCGCACATCCGCATCGACCAGAATTACCTCTCGCCCAGCCTGCATGGCGCGCTGGGCAAGGGCGTCGAGGTATGTGGTTCCACCTAGCCGGCCGCGGCCGAAGCGCACCACAAGCTTCTTGCTGGGCGTCACTTGCCGGGTGACTCTTTGTTCGCTTGCCATCGTCGCCTCCTATGCTGGTCAGCAATCTGCCTAGTCAGTCCCGGCCATCTCACGTGCTGGTATGGGGGCCTCCGGTCAGCGGCTGCGCTCCCGCATTTCCCGGTCCAGTGCTGCCAGCCGCCGCTTGGCGGCGTCCTCGTCCCGCGCCAGCAGTCGCTGCATGCCGTTGCCGCTCCCAACCGGTGAGGGGTTGCGTCGCGTCGCCTGAGGCATGTCTTGCTGTGCCGATGACCGCGGTGCCGCCGCTTTGCGCTGGCGAAGTCGCTGCCACGCCATGCGTGCGGCACCTGCGGCTCGGCGACGTGCCCGGATACCATCTGGCCCCTCGGCTCCCCAGCCCTTGGGTGCCGTCATCAATCCGGCAGCAATGAAGCCCGCTGCCCAGCCATCCCAAGCAGCCCCATAGGTCCCGATCATCTCAGCGATCTCGTCCTCGCGTTCGGCCATCCAAGCGGACAGCTTGGACCGTCCGGATCCGCCGGCTCGGACATGCTCGCGCATGCGGTGCAGCAGGGGATCTGTGTCGTCAGCCGGCATAGCGCTGCCTCTTCGGCCCGCTTCGGCCTCGGGCGCACGATGATGCGCATGTGGCCGCGCACGCTTGCGCACGCCGGAAGCACGTAAAACCCACGTGCCGCGCACGCGTGCCGCACCGAAATGCGACAAGCTGCACGCGTGATGAGTTCCGACGCACGCGTGATGAGTTCCGACAGACCAAGTGATGCCTCGCAACACCCTGCAGCGGCACGGAAGGCCAGCGCCATAGGGCGGAGAGGGCGGAAAGAATCACCTGCGTCGCGCCGTCCTGGAGGCACTGATGATCACCACCCCGTGGCATCGCCTCGATCCCGAGACCGGCGCCAGCGGCCTTGGCGTGATGCACAGCGTCCAACACGGCACGCCTGTGTCGGCAGCGACCTGCTCGGAGATCCTCGTCACGGTGCGGGACCGCGCACGGCGCGGTGCGGTGGTTGCCATCGTCCGCCTCCGCGTTGGCGAGGAGGAGGTCTTCCTCGGCTCGCCCGCCGAGGCTGCTACCCGGATCCGCCAGGGACTGCATGACGCCTGGTCACGCCGGTCAAGCGCCCGGCGCCTGACGCAGCCCGGTGCTGGCCTTGGCGATGGGGCTGTTGTCCGGGCTGGCGACACTCTGGGTCCCGTGTGGCGGCTCGGCCTGCCGGGCGGCTCGGCCCGCCGCCTCGCGGTCACGCCAGACATCCACCTCGCGCTGCTGATCCTTACGGATCGCCGCCTTGGCCTTGTGGATTCTGCTGTCGGTCATCGAAGGCTCCCTGGGCGGGCCCTGGTCCTGGCGTGCCCGCTGCGCCTGCGCCGGCCCCTCCGGCACATCCTGATCCGGACCATGACCGGCCGCCGCCTGGGCGGCACCGCTGCGCAACACGGCCGCGATGGCGTCGCGGGTCGCTGCCAGCCCGTGTGTCCGGTGGTGATCATTCCAGTCGGTGCCCTGACCGGCGGCGTGCCGCTCCGTGTCCAGCGGCGGCGCGACCACCACGGCGTTGCCGACCGCCTCGGCGGCCGCCCTGGCCTTCTCCAGGCCGGCATTCGGCAGCGGCGCCGGCCGTGCCGGCAGGTGGTGGTCGTTGTCAGCAAAGAACACCAGCGCTCGGTCCGGCTCGATCTGGCGGATGGCCTCGGCAAGCGGCTTCAGGTTGCTGGTGTCGAGCGCCATGACCACGGGCAGGCCGGAGGCCGCCTGGGCGCTCCAGGCGGTGGCGAAACCCTCGGCGATGCCGAGCGGCGCACCCGGCTGCAGCGTGCCAATCAGGAAGCCGGTGCCGCTCTTCTGGGCGCCCTCCTGGTAGAGCTTATCGGTGCCCTCGCGCGGTGGTCGGGCCAGGATGGTCTGCATGTTCCGCAAGCGGCCGGCGGGGTCACGCAGCGGGATGACCAGGTTACCCAGCAGGTCCTCGCGCAGGCCGGGCGGGACCTCGATGATGCCCTTGCGGCGCAAATAGGCATTGGCCGGCGTCGCCGGGCGGGTGCCTTCCAACAGCCAAGCCGTGCGTTGTGCCGCGGCCGCCTCGCGGGCCTGCTGTGCGGCAAGGTTCGCCGCCCGGGCTGCCGCGGCCTGCTCGGCCAGGCGGCGGTGCTCCGCCGGCGAGAGCGGGACGGCAGCACCCGTGGCCTTCCAGGTCAGGCGGGTGCCGGCCTTGTAGTTCCAGACGATGCCGTTCGGCAGGCCGCTGTCGTAGAAGCCCATATAGGCGCCGGACTTCTGTCGGCCGCGGTTGCCCTCGACCGGCGCGTAGTGGCGCTGGCCATCCATGATGGGCAGGCCCTGCAGGCGAAGCCCAGCCGAGCGCAGAGCGTCGGCGAACTGCTGCTGCGCCTCGATCTCACTGAGCCCGATGCGGGTTCGTGGGCGTGCCGGGTGTGGCAGCCTGATATCGGATTCAGGTGTCGGCCGCGGTCCGGGTGCGGCGGCACCCTGCACCGCCTGGGCTGCGGCGCGCACTTCGTGCGCCGCTGCACCCAGCGTGAGCGCGAGCTGCCGCGCCGCCTGGGCTTGGTCGAGATTGTCCCGCAGCGTGGTCGGCGCCAGGCCCGACCGCTGGCGCGCCTCGGCGGCGCGCAGGTAGCGCTGCAGCATGCGGATGGACTGCCGGCTGTCCTGCACCGCGCTCGCCAGCAGCTGCCGCGCGGTCTCTTTCACCGGCTGGCGGGCAATGTTGCCGATCAGGTTGTCCCAAGCCTCGCGCTCGCGGTTGATCCAGTCCGTCGGTGCTGGCACGCCAGCCGGCCGCGCCTCGTCCACCTGGCGCAGTTCGGCGCCGGCGCTGCTCAGCAGCAGCGAGCGGACCCGGTGGCGGCTGGCGGCGACATAGTTCTTGAAGCCCTGCACCGCGCGCGAGCCACCCGGCAGGGCATGAATGTGCTCGTCCGAGGTCAGTCCTTGGCTGCTGTCAATCGTCTTGCAATCGCCATAGGCGATCTGCAGGCGGGTCGAGCCCCGCGCCCGTAGTGCCTCCCAGGCGATGAACCCCAACTTGCCGCCGGGCGTCACCATCTCCAGCCCGGCGCGGCGCTCAACCCGCTTGCCGCGGCGGACCGGCTCGTCCACCACCCGGCGCAGCGTCAGCACGGTGCCGTTGTTGCCGGCGATGGCGCTGCGCTCAACCCCTTGGGCGCCGCGGAACCGGGCATGGGTGCGCCGGTAGAGCCGGATGCGATCGCCGGCGGCGAGCGCCATCGGGTACTGCCGGCCAGCACCATCCAAGGCATCGACCACGATCAGGTCCGGCCCGACCTGGCCTGCCTCACGCCGTAGCGCGCGGATCGCCAGGCTGATCTCGTGCGCGTCGGCGTTGGTCGGCGCCGAGACCGTGACCCGGTAGTCGGCGTCGTGCCCCGCTCGGCCAGAGGCCGCCATGAACGCCTCGGCCGCGCGGCGGATGACCTCCTCTCGGCCACCGGGAACCAGCTCGGCGGTGCCATCCTCGCGCTTCATCCCGATCGCGCGGGTGACCGCGGCCAGCCGCTCGACCGGCCCGTCGCCGCGCTCACCGCGGAACAGGGCGGCGATCTGCTGCTCCCGCGCGGTTGCCTGCCGCATGATGGTGAGGATCTCGGGGATCTCGCGTGGCCCCAGCGCCTCGGCCAGCAGGGCGATGATCGGCCCGGCCTCGATGCTCTGGGCCTGCCGCTCGTCGCCGGTCAGGATCAGCTTGAAGCCGTGCCGCTGCTGCGCCCGTAGCAGGCCCAGCAACTCCCGCGTGCCGATCTGGCTGAATTCATCCACGATCACGACGGCGCCGGGCTGCATCGGCAGTGGCCGGTCCGCCCCCGCGCGTAGCCCGTCCAGGAAGGGCTTGATGGCAAATGTCCGCCGCAACTCGATGCCGGCCTCGGCCAGGCGGTTCGCCTGCTCCCAGGCCTGAGCCGTGCCCCAGACCTCGCGGCCCTGCTGCCGGTAGGCGGCGACCAGCGGTGGCAGGACCCGGGTGGTCTTGCCGCTGCCGCCGACGCCAATGAACACCGAGACGGCACCGCCGACGCCGACCTTGCCGATCGCCCGTTTTTGCTCGCGGCCGATCGCGGTGCTGAAGTCCTGCCCGGCGGTGACCGCCCGCAGCGTCTCCGGCGTGAGGGCAAAGCGCAGGTCCTGCGCCGCGGCCCGGACCAGGCGGATCACCTCCGCCTCCTGGTCGCGGTGTAGTCCGGTCGTGAGGCGGGCCTGCGGGTTACTGGTGCCGGCCGGCGCCAGCACCTCGGTCCAGCGACCCTGCTGCCGCACACCCTGGCTGGCCAGCCGCACCAGCACCCGATCGACATCCGCCGTCTCGGCTGCGCCGGAGGCGATCAGCCCGCGCGCGGCGGCGATGCGGGCGTCAGCGACCTTGACCACCGCCCGGGCATCCAGCTCGCGCTCCAGCACCGGCAGCGCGGCCCACCATCCGGCCTTGGCCCTTTCGGCGGCGTCCGCCTCGGGCTCGGCCGGCGCGGCGGTGATGACGGTCTCATGGCGAAAGCCGAGGCGGTCGGCTTGCGCTGCCCATGCGGCGAAGTCGGCCAGGTCGTCCCGCCGGGCGGCTCGCCCGAAGGCCTGGCCCTCCGGGGTGAGGGCGAAGTCCTTCGGCAGCTTGTGGTTCTGGGTGCCGGACTTGAGCAGCGCCACCTTGCGCTCGGCGTCCAGGCTATCCCAATCCAGCCCGGCCTCGGCGGCAAAGGCCCGCGCCGCGGCGGCGCCGTTCTGGCTGCGGTGCGAGAAGGCCTCGCATACCGCCGCGGGAATGGCCGGCAGGCGGGCGGTCAGGGTGCGCTCGCACAGCACGACCTCGACGCCGAGCCGGCGGAGGTGGGTCGCCAGCATCGCATGGTAGACGGCGCCGAACTCGTGGATCCGGCCGGCGAGGCCGTCACGGTTGACCGCCACCAGCCGGCCGCTCTCCGTCACCATGATGTTTGGCAGGATCGTGTGGGTGTGCAGCTGCGGGTCGCCCCGCACCCGATCGCCGGCCTGCACGGCATAGAGTTCGGTCCCGACCACCCCGGTCTGCGGGTCGGGCCGGGTGATCTCGACCGTCGGGCGGGCAGTGAAGTGCTCGATGGTGATCCAGGCCAGTCGGCCAGGCTCATGCCCGCCCTGGCGATGGCCGTCGCCGAACCCCGCACGCGCGGTCTCATGCTCGACATAGTGCAGGGCGTCGGTGACCGCGTCACGGTGCGCCTGCAGCAGCGACCAGCGCTCGGCATCAGTCGCGGCCATGGCCCAGGCAACCGAGAGGCTCTTGGGTGCTGAGAAGGTCAGGTCCAGGCCGGCGACGCGGTGCCGGACGGCGTGTCCTTCGGCATTCTCGTAAGTGCGAATGTTATGGTGCTGGTTGCTTTGGTGCCCGATCTCCTCCCCGTCCGCCCGCCGGCCGCCCAGCACCTGGGCCAGATGATCCGGCTCGAGTACGGCGTTCGGCCGGAGGCCGAGCGCCGCAGCAAGGGCAGGATCGAGGTCGGCGCGGACCAGTGGGATCGAACCCATGGCATCCGCCCGGTCTGTTGGCGGCGCCTGCCCCTGGGTGTAGTAGACCGCCTGCGCCATGCGCTCGGCGGCCAAGGTCTTTTCCAGCAGGTGCGCCGCAAAGGCGGCCGCCTCCTGCCGGGCACCGGGCGCGAAGGTGCGGTAGGTGCAGACCATGCCCGGCTAGCCCGGCAGTGGCCGCGGCCCCACCGCGGCCAGGATAGCCCGCACGTCCCCGCCCATGGTGGCGATCGCCGTCGCCATCTGCCGAATTGCCTCCTGCAACTCACCGCTCGCCTCGCGGGTGCAGGCCTCCAGGATGCGCTGCAGCACCTCCTGGTCGGCGCGGCGGGCGGCCACCAGCTCGCCGATCACCGCGGTCAGCGCGGCGACCGCCTGCTCCAGGGAGGCGAGCTCCCGGCGCTGCCCCGCCTGCTCGGTCCGTACCGCGTGGATCACGCCGACACCCTCCTCGAGCAGGCGGTGCAGGTCGTTCATGTGGCGTGCTCCAGGTCCTCGCCGGCAAAGCGCGTCTGGTAGTCGGTTTGGCCGAGGCGGGCGGCGATCTCGGGCCGGCAGAAGTCGATGGCGCTGAGGTGGCGGATGGGACGGTCGTTGGCGACGATGGTGATGCGCTCGTTGGCGCGCAGCTCTTGCAGCAGCTCGTGCGGCTTCATCAGCTCGCGCGCCAGCTCGCTTTCCTGGGCACTGTCGCCGCGCTGGCGGGAGGCCCATTCCAGCGGCCGCCCACTGCTGCCGGCGCTGTTGCTCCGACTCTCGGCCTTGGCGCCATAGGTGCCGAGCGTGGTGACGAGGTCCTTCGCGGTGGTGACGGTCTGCACCCGGGTATAGCTGCGGAAGCTGACGCCATCGAACCAGGCATCCCGCTGCGCCTTGCCCCAGACATCCTCGATCTGCCCCTCGCTCTGGTAGAACAGCTGCAGGGTGACCTTGGATTTGCGGCCCTGGTCGCGGGCCAGCTTGAGCGAGGGTTCGGGGCCGAGCAGCACCGCCTCGTCGATAAAGAAGCCAACCCGGCCGACCACCCTGCCTTGCTGGGCCAGCACGGCATCAAGCAGCCCGCCGATGAGGACGCGGGCCAGGCTCGGGGTGACCTGGAGAACCTCCTGCGGGATCTGCACGAAGATCGCATGCCGCCCCCGCACGATGTCGCGCATCCGCAGGGCGCCGCCGGAGACGAGGTTGGCATAGGCCTCGGTCGCCAGCCACTCGGTGTCGTCCATGGCATTGCCCACGGCACCACCCCAGGTCTCGTCCGGCAGGTCCATGACATTGGCCGCCATGCTGCGGGCCAGACCGGAGGAGGAGCGTTCGTACACACCACGCAGCCGGTCGCGCAGCCGCTCGCTCGGCACGTCGAGGCCGCAGCGAAGCTGGCGCAGGGTCTTGGCGGCGGCGGGGATATCGTCGCGGTGAACCAGGTCGGCCAGCAGGGCAAGGACGATGGCCCGGCCCCAGCGCTTAAAGCGGCCGGCATTGCCGCTGTCGTCCCTGGGCATCGGCCCGATCACCCGGCTGGCGACGCTGCGCAGCCGGCTGTCCGCCATCAGCCGGCCCTCGGGGGTTGCGAGGTCGATGGCGTCGAGCACGTTCGGCCCGGCGGCGCCGAGATCGAGTCGGAGGACGGTCTTGCCAGCCTCGGCGAGCGCCTGGCCCAGCTTGGCATGGAGCTCGCGGGCGGGGTCGAGGATGACTGCGCTCGGTCGCCAGTGCAGCAGGGTGGTGGTCAGGGTGGTGGACTTGTAGGTGCCGCCACCGCCAATGATCAGCGAGTGGGTGGTGCCGCGCTCGCAGTGGTCGAACATCAGCGGCCCGCGACCCTGGCTGCCCCAGGTGGTGGGGTCACGCGGGTCGAAGGTCAGGGCGTGCTGCGGCGTCAGGTCATCGCGGCTCCGCTCCCCCACCACCACACCGGCGATCTCGGGATGGGGGACCGGAGGGAACAGGCTGCTGATCCGCGCCTCCGCCATCCAGTCGGCCTGGCCGTGGTTGTTGCTGCTGGCCCGGCGGATCTGGCCGAGCCGCTGCCCGACGCCGCGCAGGCCGCCGAGGCTGCGCCAGCGCCAGCGCGCGACCAAGGTGGCGAGGCTGAGCAGCGGCACGGCGACAGCGCCGGCGCTGAGAACGAGGCCGAGGGTGACGGTGGTGTTGCGCCCGGCATGGGGCAGGTAGCGCCACCAGCCCCAGAGATAATCGGTGGCAGGCATCTGCGGATGACTCCACAGGCCGGTAACGGCGAGAAAGGCCGAAGAGGCGCCGGCGGTCCAGGCCGCGGCGATGATGGCGGTGCCGAGCGCGGCCTCGGCCAGGGCCTTGCGGGCGGTGCTCATGGCGCCCGCACGTCCTCGACATGCAGGCAGCGGTAGGGCACGCCCTCATTAGCCTCGTCCACTCGGGCGCAGTGCAGCACGACGTCGATATTGGCGTGGAGCATCGCCCGCAGCGTCGCCTCGTCCATCGCTGCCGAGTGCGGCGACTGGCGGATCATCGGGTGCAGGGCACGGAACAGTCCCTCGAAGCCTTGGTGGCGGTGTGCCGTGGCGATGGCGCCGCGCAGGCCGGTCTGCAGCGAGCGCAGCCAGGCCCAGGCCTCAGCATTGCGCAGCTCGCCGAACAGCACGCGATCGAGCCGCATGCGGAGCGCCATTTCGAGTGCCGCCTCGGCGCTGGGCAGGCCGATACCGGGGCGCTGTTCCTGGGCATAACGGATGGGTGCCCAGTTGCGCCGGTCGAGCTCCCATTCCGGCGTGCTTTCGAGGGTGCCAAGGCGCTCCCAGTCGGGGATCTCCTTGATCAGCGCCTCGGCCCCGGTGGTCTTGGACGAGCCGATGCTGCCGAGCAGGACGATATTGGCCCGGCCGCGGACCTTGGCGCGCAGCCAGGCGGCCCAACCCTCGGCCGGGTGGAACGGCGCGCCGCCATGGGTCGTGCCGCGGGTCCAGCGGAACCAGCCGCGGGCCGCCAGCCAGTCGAGGCTGGGATCGAAGCTCCTGGCCCGCTGGCGGATGGTCAGCTGGATCACCCCCTCTGGCATCATCGGCGGCAGGTTGACCGTGATGCGTTGGCCGTCCGGCAGGCGGGAGGAACAGGCCGGGGCGGCGCTGGACAGGTCCTGGTGGGTCATCCGGCCGGCCAAGCGGCCGAGCGCGTCGAGCCAGCGATAGGTCAGCCGCGCGTCGCCGTGCCAGGTCCAGCCCTGGTCGCCCTCGACCCCGAAGCTGCCAGGCTGGGTGACGACGATCTCGCGGGTGTCGTCGAGCGCCATGGCGGCGGCGAAGGGCTCGAGCAGGCGGCGCAGCGTCAGCACGCCGGGGATGGGGAGGGGGTCCATCATCGCGCTCCCGTCGGCGCGAGGCGGTAGGCATCGGCGAAGCTGATCGGCTGGTTGAGCATGAAGGCGATCTCCGTCCCGGCCGGCACGTCCACGGTGTTCTGGATGTTGAGGGTGTTGCGTAGCGTCGCAGCGAGCGCCGCATCGAGGCTGGCGGTGTTGAGGTTGACGTAAAAGTTGCCGCTGCCGCGGGTGAGCGAAGCCTGCAGCGCGGCGCTGGCAGCCTGGAAGGCACCCTGGGTGACCATCAGGGTGATGGCGCCGCCGAAGCGAGCCCAGAAATGGGTGTTGACCGTGCCCGGCATGCCGGCCCGGCCGGTGCCGTCGGCCACCACGGCGTCGCCGAGTGGCACCGGCACGCCCTGCGGGGTGAGGCCCCAGGCGGCGGCGGAGACGATGCGCTCCTGACCGGGTCCGACCTCGCTCTTGTAGGTGCCCCAGAGGCGACTGCCGCGCTCCATGAGGACCACGCCGGCAGGGGAGCGGATGGCCTCGGGCAGGATGCCGAAGAAGCTGCCGCCGCGCTCGCTGTTGATCGGCGCCGCCAGCACCAGGCGGTAGAGGCCGGGCGGCATGACGAAGGTCAGGTCGATTGCCGGGCCGGCGCGCAGGCCCGGCATCGCGCCTGCGGCAAAGGCGACGCTGGTCGCCTCCGGCCGACCGACGCCGGTGGCAAGACTCGCTGCGGCAGGCGCCCCGCTGGCCGAGGGGGGTGCTCCCCCAGGCGAGGGCGGGGGCTGAGCAGACTGACCGGTCTGCTGTGCCTTGGCAGCGAAGCTGGTGACGCGGCGCGGCCCCTGGGCATTGCCCTGCGGCAGCAGGGCATTGTTGGCGGGCATGACTGGCGCGGCCGGGCCCGGCTGCGGCAAGGCCATAACGGCCGGCTGCACGGCAGGCAGGGTGGGCTGGGTAATCGCGGCGCCGGGCGTGATGGTGTCCGCGCCGGCCTCGGTCTGCGACGGATTGACCGCGGGGCTCAACTCGCTCCGGAGCGCGAAGGCGACCACCGCTGCGCCGGTCACCAGCAGTCCGGCGACGCCGAGGCCGGAGCGGACCGGGCGCCCGAAGCGGCCGAGCCGGGTCGGGATGTCGCGCTCCTCCGCCATCAGCGCGGCGCCTCGCGGGCCAGGGCCGGGCGGCGGAGCACGCGCGCTACGTCGGGGCTGACGGTGCCGGTCTGGGCGACGCAGTCCGGCGGCAGCAGGTGGCGGTTGTAGACATGCACCACCGCCTGGCCGAGCCGCAGCCGGAACTGCGGCGCGACCGCTTGGAGGGTCACCGTCTCCGGGCCGCGCAGCACCGGAAAGACCGGCACCTCGGTCACTCCGTCGGCAGCGAGGCGGTAAAATGCGGGCAGCTCGCGGTTGCCGCGGAAGACGAAGACCGTCTCCTGGCCGTTGTCGGACACCGCGTCGGGGAGGATGCGCTGGCGGCCGGCATCGTTGGCCTCGGCCTCATACTGCCAGTTGCGGCAGGCGCCGCCGGCGAAGGCGTCGGTCTCGAGCCGGGCACGCATACCTGCGGTCTGCAGCGCCTCGGCCCGGGCTTGGCGCAGCGGCGCCTCGGCCTCCCACTGGGCGCGCCGGGCCTCGGCGGCTGCCCTGGCAGCGGCCTCGTGCTCGGCCCGCTCATCGTCTGGATAGGTGAAGGTCAACCCATAGGTGGCCTCTGGATCGTCGCAGGCCAGGCGGCCACAGGGCGGCACGCCGCGCGCCAGGGCTCCCAGCTGGTAGGCCCGCTGGCCCTTGGGCGAGCGGGTGATGATGGCGATGGCGGTGTAGCCGGGGCGGCGCGGGTAGAGGTAGACGATATTCTCGAGCGGGCTCTCCTGCACCTCCTGTGGGCTCGGCCCCTCCCAAGACTGCTCGGCACCGTCGCCGCCGTCGCCGATCATCACCCGGATCACCTCCTCGCCGGGGCGGAAGGTGATCACGGTGGGGCGGCCGATATTGCCGATGACCTGGACCCGGGCATGCGGGTGGTAGGGCACGATACGCATGTTGGGGTTGGGGCCGGCGACCGCCGGCGTATTCGGGTCACCCTGGGCCAGGGCCGAGGCGGCGAGAGCGGTGGCGACCATCAGGGCAGGGGCGATCGGGCGCATGGTCAGCACTCGGGCTTGCGGACGGGATCGGGGCCGCTGCGGCGGTCGCTGATCTGCAGGCCGCCGAGGTTGATGACCCGGTGCTCGTCGGCCATGCGCAGGTCGGGCCGCCAGCGGAAGGTCACCACCGTGGTCCAGGGCAGGCACTCGATGGGCCGGCCTGGCCGGGCAAAGACCTTGACGTAGCGCATGCCCCAGACCTGCGTGCCGTCGCGTGCGGCGGCGACCTGCTCATAGGTCACTCGGTCGGCGACCGAGACCGAGCCGTCGCGACCGTAGCGGGCGATCGGGCTGTCCGGGTTGGTCTGCTCGACTTCGCGGGCATGCACCGCCTGCTGCTGCGGCGTGAGGAAGAGCTGGCAGCGCCGGGCATTGAGCAGGTAGGTCGGGTAGAGGTAGGCCTCGCAATGGTCGAGCACCATGCGCAGGTGCTGCCGAACGGTGGCATCGGTGAACCGGGCGGCTGCTTCCAGCGGCCGCGGCAATTGGGCGAGCTCGCCGGTGCGCGGGTCGCGCTCGAGGAAGACCCGCTCCGGGCCGCCGGCGAGGGTCTGCGCCAGGACCACCATGCCGGTGATGCCGAGCAGGCCGACCAGGGCGCCAATGCCGCCGACCCAGAGCCCGGTGCGGCGGATGGCGCGGTTGGTCTCGGCGATGGCGGCGGCGCGGTCCTGCCCGGCGGCGACATGCGCGTCTCGGTCGGCTGCCAGGACGGGATCGCCCACGGCCCGACGGGCGAGGAACTGAACGGCGCTCATCGCGCGGCGGTCCTGGCAGGCACCGCCGGGAGATCGTTCACCGTCGTGGGCCAGCGGTCGGCATTAAGGCGGAACACCTGGCCGTCGGGCTTCGGCAGGGCCGCGGGCCCGGTGCTGCAGGCGGTGAGGACAAAGACGGCGACAAGGGCGATGACGAGACGCATGGCGGTGTCCCTCCGACTATCCGAGCGACTGGCCGGGCGGCGTGGACCGGGGCACGGGGTGCGGCACCGGCAGTAGCTGCGGCGCGCCGGGCGAGGTCAGATCCGGCGTGCCAGCGTGCGGCGAAAGCTGCGGCGGTGCCGTTGATGGGCTACCAAAGCTCGGCAGGCGGCTAAAGGTCATCTGGCCGAAGCCGGTGAAGCCATGCGCCCAGGTGGCGGCGAGACCCGGAAGCTGCTTGGCCAACCAGGCCAGCAGGCCGAAGACGATGCCGGACAAAAGCAGACGCCCGACATTGGTGATCTCGTTCTGAAGGTTGGCCGCCACCAAACCCAGGATGCGCCTAATAGCCTCAAGGAGCACTGCCAGTACGGCGATGAGCAGGATCTGCAGCAGGACGTTGGCAAGGGTCGAGCGGAGCCAGCCCCAGGCGAGGCCACGGGTCCAGGGGAATGCAAACAGGCCAACGCCGAGTGGCCAGAAGCCCACCAGCAGTGCCACCATGACGAAGGCGGTCAGCCAGATGAAGAAGGCCACCGCGACGCAGCCGAAGGCGAAGATCCAGTAGAAGACCACCAGGACGGCAAGCGCCCAGGCCTTTAGCGAGAAGGTCGGCAGCTTGTTGTAGACGTCGAGTCCAGCCGCCCAGGCACGAGCCAAGGCATCGTCGAAGAGATTAGCGCCAAGCTGTTGTCCCGCAATGACGCCTAGGAGTAGACGGCCGATTTCGTCGGATACTCCACTGAGCAGCAGGTTGCGCGCCTGTGGCCCAAGGCCGGCAGCTGTGGTCGCGGCATAAATGAAGATCGAACCCGAGATCATGATGGCGAGGCTGTCGCCGAACGGGTTGCCGTCTCCGCGCAACGTTGCCCAAATCATCCGGCCGACGGCATAGAGCACCACACCCGAGACCAGGATGGGCCGCATCCAGCCCTGCAGCGCAGCTACCATGGCGTCGACGGCCTGGATGATCGGTGGCCCAATTCCATCAAACAGCATGGCGAAAATGGGAAGATCCATTTTACGTCCTCCCGGGCGGTCGGGGAGACCGAAGCTGCGGACTGGGCTGTTGCGCACGCTGCTCGGCGCGTCGCTCGGCTTCTTGGGCCTCGCGGTCGGCCGCCTCAGCTTCTGGGCACCACAGCCGCGGCATGGTTGGTGGTATACGGCTGCAGGTTATGAGGTGCCGCCTGCGCTCTTCCGGGCGGTCAAGCCAGTACTTCAGCGAGGTGGGTGGCGTCCGATCGCCCAAATTCCGGGTCACTTCACGCGACGCGGCGATGCCGGCCCCCTCAAAAGCTGCCTTGCAGCGATCGTCATGCTCGGCCGGCCCTGGATGCTCGCGGCAAAGATCGAGAATGCGATTGCGCGGTCCGGGGTTGTCGGCGAACCAGGTTGCCGACGGGGACGGGGACTGTGCTGCGGCTGGCAACGCGGCGATTGCCAGGACCGTGAGAGTGAGCCCGCTCGGGATCATCGGGCATAGCCCCGGGCGCGGAGCCGCTGCAGCTCCTCGTCGATGCTCTGCTGCAGGCGCTCAGTACCCTGCTGCTCGCGCATGGCGATCTGCTGCTGGCCAAAGGTCTGCACCGCGATCGCCTGGACCAGCTGGTTGCTGGACTGCGCGTTGGCGGCCGTGAGCTGGGCGGTCAGGGCCTCGCGCTCGGCGGGCGTGCGCGCCGCGGCGATCTGCGCCTGTAGGGCGGTGATTTGCGGCGCCCGATCGGCCGCCGAGGTGTAGAGCTGCATCGAGGCGGCCTGGGTGCCGGCGGCCCCGTTGCGGAACCGCTCCATGGCGCCGCAGATCCAGGCACCGCTGTTGCACTGGTAGACCGCGAGGTTCTGGCTGTTGGTGGTGAACAGGTTGCCGATCTGGCCGATCATGCCCTGGGTGCCGCCGGAGCCATTCATCAGCGACTGCACGGCATAGGGGTTGATCGGCAGCGGATTGCTGATGCCGACCATCTGCAGAGCGCCCACTGCCGAGCCGAGGTCGCGGATGTTGGTGAAGGCTTGGTAGGTGGCGTTCGCCTGGGCGTAGATCGCCTGCAACTCGCGCAGATGGTTGGCATATTCGGCCAACTGCTTGCCAAAGCGCAGCGCTTCCTGCACCTCGGTCGGGCAGGTCACGCAGGCCACCGCGACCTGCGCCTCCGCCCGACCAGGGACGAGGCAGAGCGCCGCGGTGGCAGCGCTGGCGAGGATGAGGCGCTTCATGACATCTCCTCCTGGGAAAGGCGCTGCCGCTCCCGGCTATGCCGGGCGGCGATGGCCTTGCGGCGGCGGTGGAACTCGGCCTGGAAGCGGATCGGGTCGGCTCGGTCTGCCTCCGCCATGCCGTCGATCGCCTCGAGGTTGGCCTCCGAGACGGAGAGGATGGCGAGGGCATCATCAAGCCCGGCCAGCGGCACGCACTGGATGCTGCTGTGGATACCCTTGTGCAGCAGAAAGGCGCCGGTACCCTTTTGCAGGCCCATCAGCGCGTCGAACTCACCGTCGGTCAGCGAGAGCGCGCGGTAGTCCTCCCGCCGGGCTTTCGGGTTCGAGAAGTGCATTTGGTTGGGGAACTGCTCGACCAGCGCCGCGCCCATGCCGGCCCGCACCGGATCGCCGGGCGACTGCGTGATGAAGACCAGCACGCCGTTCTTGCTGCGGATGGTCCGGCTGATCTTCTCCATCGCCGGCGCGAAGACCGTGCTCTCCAGCAACACGTACCAGCCCTCGTCCACGGTAATCAGCAGCGGGCTGCCGTCGAGGCGCTGCTCGACCCGGAAGAACAGGGTGAACATCGCCGGCCCGCGGGCCCGCTCGTTGGCCAACAGCCGGGTCGTGTCGAACCCGTTGATGTCGCGGCTCATATCGACGCGATCAACTGGGGCATCGAGCACCCAACCGAGTTCCTCGCCCCAGCACCACTTGCGCAGCCGGGCCCCGGCGCCGTCCGGGTGGTTGCCGAGAAAGGCCTGCACCTCGCGGATCCAACGGTGCTCCGGCGGGTTGTCCATGACGGTCTCGATACCGAGCGCCAGCCGGTACTCCTCCTCTGGCGTGATCGCGTACTCGCCCCCCTGCAGGATGCAGCCGCGCAGCAGGGTGTTGAGGAACTCGCGGCTGCGCGGCGTATTCGCCAGCGCCTTCATCGGCGCGAAGGCCGGCTCGCCGTCGCCTAGGATGCTGTAGGACCCACCCATGGCCAGGGTGAGGGCATTCCAGCCGCGCTTATGATCGAGGCCGATCCAGCCGCCGCCGCGCTCCCAGACCCGGGCGACGGTGCATAGTAGCAGAAAGCCCATGGTGCCGGTCTTGCCCGAGCCGGTCCAGCCAGTGATCAGAGTATTGCCCACCGCGCTGTCGCCGGTGCCGTCATACCAATGATAGTTGTAGGGCGTTCCTCCAGGCGAGACGGTGATGGCGATCGGCTCGCCCCAGCGGCTCAGCGCCGGGCCGCGGGCATAGCCGAGCAGGGGGTTGAAGCCTGCGAAGTTGAGGCTGGTGATCGCGCCGGACCGCGGGTGCAGCCGGTCGTTGCCGGGCAGCATGGAGAGCCACGCCCCCATTAAAGCCCGGCTCTCGCGGGCCACGGTGCAGCCGGTCGAGCCGAGCAGCTTCCAGGCGGCGTTGACCACGTCGGAGAGCGGGTTGCTGTCGGGCCGGCCGATGGCGGCCTGCACCGCGCCGTCGAATACGTCGAGGGCATAGGCGGGCAGGCCGGTGCGGGCTACCGCCTCCTGGGCCCGGGCGAGGAGGCGGTCGTACAGGGCCGAGCCGGTGCCGGCGCGGTCGGCGAAGACGCAGAGTGTCATGGCGTGCTCGCCCATGACGAAGTCGCCCGATTGCAACTGGTCGGCGGCCAGCGAGAGGCCGGCGATCTGGCTGGCCGCCTTGTCGTTGGCCCAGACCATCTTGTTTTGCTTGCGGGTGATCACCGCCTGACCCTCGGCCGGCTCCATAAAGCGGAAGCTGTGCACCAGCGAGAACCGGAAGGGCGCAGCCAGCAGGCCGTTCAGGATGCCTGGGTAGGTCCGGGCGGGGTACTCCTTGAAGGTTACAACGGCAGCGTAGGTGGTGCTACCGGGGCTGCGGATTTCGAGGTGCTCGTGGTGCAGCACAACGTCCTCGGCCAGCGCGATGTCGCCGGGGCGCCCGCGGGTCATGCCGATCGGTCGCCAGAGGCCGGTGGCGATGAGTGCCGCGGCCTCCAGCATCTCGTCGAACACCTGTCGGCCGCCCGGTACGACGCGCTCGACCAAGCCGAGGCGGCGCAGGCCGTAGTCGGCCAGCGACGTCTGCAGCAGCGTGCAGGCGCGCTCCAGCAGGTCGAGGCGCTCCTGGATGGTCTGCTCGGTGCCGGAGCCACCCGTGCCGGTTCCAGCGGCGCGGTACTCCATAGTGATAAAGAGCCGGTTGTCGTACAGCCGCCGATCCAGCAGCCGGTCGCGGTAGGCATGCAGCACATCCTCGATGAAGGGGATGGTGCAGCGCTGGTGCGGCCAAGTGGTCGGGTCGGCGTGGCTGCGGATCAGGGTCACTTTGAGGACCAAGCGGCTGTCGCGGAGGTTGCGCAGCACTGTGTTGATGTCGGCATGGCAGCGGCGGACGCTGGCCTGGTCGGCGGTGTCGCCCTGCAGCCCGTCTGCCTCGAAAGCGGCGTAGACATGGCCACCGCGCAGCAGGCGAGCAGCTGGGGACAAGGTGTCCTCGATTGGCACCCAATAGGCGAGCTCGGCGCGGGGCTTACGCATCCGACTGATCCTGCAGTGCACAGAGCGGCCGGCCAGACGGAAGGGACCACAGAACGCCGTCGGCAACAGCGGCCTTGGTGTCCAGCCATACCCGCCACTCGCGGAAGAAGTTCGGGTTCCGGTTGCTGACCGCTCGCAGCGGCAGGTAGGCGAGGCCGCCGAGCAGCCAGTAGAGCGGGTGGCCGAGATACATGCCGCCGATGCCGGTGCCGAAGACCAGCAGGTACCAGGCCTCCATCGGCAGGCCCATACGCATGGCCGGTCTGGTGCAGGCGAGGAACAGCGTGTCGCGTCCCGGGCCGACCATGGTCAGACCGCCTGCATGTAGGAGGTGATCAGGAAGGAGGCGAGCCAGGCCATCAGCTCGCTGGCGAAGGCAACGAAGCCGACGCGTGGCGGCAGCAACTGGGCAGCGGCAGCGAGGAAGCAGCAGATCACCGCCAGGGTGATCAGGCTGACGCCCCAGCCGCCGCGGATGAAAGTCAGGACGCCGAGAATGAAGGACTGCATGGCAGTGCTCCTGTTAGCGGCCGTAGGTCAGCGTCCGCCCCGAGACCGTTCGGCCGAGGGAGAGGGTTGGGGGACGAGGCGGGGGCGGATTGAGGGGCAGCGTCGCGGCTGGCGCCGGAGCCTGCGCGGCGTTGCTGACGCTCGCAGCGAGGACGCGAGCGACATAACCATTGGTGAAGCCGCGCTGCGGGTGGCCGGTGTTGTAGCCACTGAAGCTGGTGAGCACGCGTGCCCCGGCGGCGATGTTGCGGCAGGGGTCGAAGGCGTCCTCGATCGAGAGGCCGAGCCAGCCGAGATTGCGGCTGTTGATCTGCATCAGGCCGAGGTCGATGGAGCGGCCCTCGCGGAGCAGGGCATGAGCGCGTTCGATTGCCTCGTGCCGGGTCGTGGGCAGGATGGCGCCACCGCCTGCGCCATTGGCACGGATGGCGAGAATGCGCTGGCCGCTCTCAGCGCGTGCAATGGCGGCCACGGTCTCAGGCGCGACACTGGGAGCGCAGGCTGTGGCCAGCGCGTGGATGGCAGCGAGGGTGAGGGTAGGGCTCACTGCTGTAACTCGCTGCTGGCCAGGGCAAGCGAACGCTTGCAATGGAGCCGGCACGACCTTGCTGCGCGGGCGACGCTGTCGCGGCTTGTCGTGCAGGATTTCGAGCGACGGGTCTGGGTGCCTATGCGCCACAACCTGACCGCACTCCGCCCAGCCCTGAAGGACGGTGGTGTCGTCATTCTGCCAAGCAGCGCCGGCCATTCCTGCGTTACCTTTGCGGACAGCGACGCAATCTGACATCCCGCTTGTGCCGCAGCCGACACAGTTTGAAATGGCAACGGATACAAGGGCGTTGGCCGGCTAACCATCGAGCCGGATCCTTGTGACCCGCACCAGTTCGCCCCAGCGCGCCGTCTCGGCACGCACAAAGGCGGCGAAGTCACCTGCAGTCCCAGGCGTGGGTACCGCGCCGAACTCCGCGAAGCGGTCCACCAGAACTGGGTCGCGCAGGCCGACTTGGATCGCTGCATTGATCGCCTCGACAAGCCGTGCCGGCGTGGCGGCAGGCGCGACCAGCCCACCCCAGCCGACCACCTCAAAGCCGGGACTGACCGTTTCGGCGACCGTCGGCGTCTCCGGCCAGCCCGGCAGCCGCTGCGCCGTGGTGACCGCCAGCAGCCGCACCCGGCCAGCGCGTGCCTGCGGCAGCGCGCTCGCAGCGGAGTCCACCATCAGCGGCAGCACCCCAGCCACCAGGTCAGCCATTGCCGGGCCACTGCCGCGATAGGCCACGTGTTCCAGGGCGAGACCAAGCCGGCGCGCCAATAGCTCGGCCGAGAGGTGTGACGTTGTGGCAGGCCCAGCCGAGGCGTAGCGCGTACCTGGGTTGGCCCGCAGCCAGGTCACCAGGTCTGGCAAGGTTCGCGCCGCCACCGAGGGGTGGACAACCACTGCCTGTGCACCAGCAAACACCCCTGCCACAGGGGTCAAATCGCGGTCCGGGTCGTAGGGCAGTTGCGGCAGCAGGGTGGGGTTGACTGCCAGCGTGCTCATCGCCCCGATGCCAAGCATGTGCCCGTCCGGCGTGGCGCGGACCACTGCTTCCGTGCCCGGCACGCCGACGCCCCCGGCTTTGTTCTCAAACATCAATGGATAGGGCAGTCGCCGCGTCAGCACCTCGCCCAGGATGCGCGGCATCACATCCATGGATTGTCCGGGCGGAAAAGGCACCACGACCCGCACGGTGCGGACGGGCCACACAGCGCCCGCCTGAACGGGGCTTGGCCGTAGCAGCGACGTGGTTGCCAGCGCTGCACTGAGCAGCCCTCGTCTGGGGAGGTGATCGGGCATGACTACCCCTCCGCTTCCCGCGGTCTGTAGTCTGTTCAATCTGATGGACGCCAGGGCGTCGAGTTGTAAGCTTACACCCCCATAAGTCGGATGGTAGTGCTTTTACATACTCATACCCCTATTAGTTGTATTTCGGAACATCGAGAGCAGGACAGTCGAACCGCAACCAAAGGGCCTGTTCATGGCGCCAATACTCGATCCCGACGATAGCGCTTGCCGCGGCATCCGCCTGCGCGACCTGCGTGTCACCCTGGCGGTCATGCAAACCGGCAGCTGGAGCCGCGCTGCCGATGCGCTTGGCATCACCCAGTCCGCCGTATCGCACCACGTCTCCGACCTGGAGCGCGCTGTGGGTCAGCCTCTGCTGGAGCGCGGCCAGGGCGGCGCGACATTGACGCGGGTCGGCGATCAATTCCTGCCACTCGCCGCTGAGGCGCTCGACCTGCTGGATCAGTCACTGCGCGAAGCCACGTCTGTCGGCGATCCAGGCTCCGGCGAGGTGCGGATTGGCGCGTCCGGTCCCTATATCGCCGGCGGTTTCCTGGCGGCGGCCATCCAGCGGGCACAGCAATACCACCCGCAACTCACTGTCCTCGTCGAGGAGGCAGACACCGGCGCGCTCGATTTCAGGGGGCTGCGCGAGCGGCGGCTCGACGTGGTTCTCGGTCGCATGTCGGCCTTGGATGCCTGCGCGGACATCCAGGCAGAGGTGCTGTTCAGCGAACCGATCCTGGTGGCGACCGGAGCCCAAAGCTTTTGGGCAAGGCTACCGGCCGTGACCTTGCGGGACCTGATGTCAGCGCGTTGGCTTCTGGGGCCACCCGACACGGCCATCCGCGCGCTGGTGGTCGAGGCATTCCAAGCCGAAGGGCTGGAGCCACCCAGAGCCGCAGTGAGCACGCACAACATGGAGCTGCGCATGCAGCTGCTGGCGCGAAGCGACTATGTCACCTCGCTGCCGGCCTCGCTGCTGCGAGCGAACGGCGAACGCTGGGGCCTGCGGGCACTACCCATCACACTCCAACGGCCCGTGCCCGCGTGATGGCCACTTTGCGCCGCCGACGGCTGATCGCGGCCGTGCAGCTCTTTCTCAATCACCTTCGCGCTGTGACAGCAGAACTCAACGGCGCAGCAGACAACCAGCCGGGCTGATCAGGCGAGCCGGGTTCACTGGATCGCCTCAACCCGCTGCAGACTGCCGATCATGGACGTGTTGAGCAGCCAGGCGGACGCCCGGACTGGATCGGACGCCGCCTCGGTCAGCCGTGCCTGGAAAGCCCGCTGCGCCTCAGGGTCCGTCGCTTCCAACCTTTGTATGTTGGCGATGGTCTGCTGCTGGACGTGTTCCACAGCCACCCCACGCCGTCACCAGTCATAGGGGTCAAGCGGTGCTTCGAGCGCCTCGCAATGTCACACCGCGGCGAGCTTCGAAGCCAGGTCGCAGGCGTCGTGCACGCTACCGTTCAGCCCTATGCCGCCGGTCACATCGCGTCCTGCTTCAGCAGGACCGGCTGGTGGCTGGTCCCAACACCACCATCGCGGCGCAAGGTAGCGCCGCAGTGGCGACCGATGCATGACCGCTCGTCGAGCGGCCCCGGGGTCGGCACCACCGGGGACAGGGTTGTCTCGGCCATTGGCGTTGCAGACCACGCCACCGTGGGGTCGAACCAAGAATGGCGCCATGCCCGCTCGCCGCTGCGGCGGGCGGCATGCTCAGGATCCGCCTTGCGCCATCCCGGTGATCAGCTCCCAATCGGAGCACCGCCCCGACGCTGTCACAGGACCATTGGGCCTCGCGTGCAGGCTTAAGGGTGGCAATCCGACGGAGCCGGTCCGGCCTGTGCCAGGCTGATGTTACTCAGCGAGCAGCCGGCCACGAGTTGCCACCACGCGGCTGACCGCGCAGATGTCGACGCCGCGGATTTCGGCCTCGCCGCCGCCACTCCACACGACCCTGAAGTCATAGGCGCCGCCGGCGCCCGGCCGGAAGCTGGCCTTGCGGCCCGCCGTCAGGACATTGTCACCCAGCCTGTCGCGTCCCCAATTGCTGTTGGACGACGGATTAAAATACAGCTCGTCGATCTGGACGCCGGAGTTGTTGACCACCTCGATTGAGGTATCGCAGGACTGGCCGGCGGCTTGAGTGGCTGTGAGCGCCGCGAGGGCGGCCAGCAGTGGCAGCGACAGGGCAAGACGGCGCAGCATGACAATCTCCGCAACATCACAGCAGGACAATTCCCGCTGCATCACCCGTGTGAGTAATGCCAGAACCGTTTCGAAGAGGTTAAGCATTGGCGGAACAGGCCGGGCTGCACTGAAGACTGTGCGGCGCTCCGTGGCACCAGGTCACCCAAGGGTGGTGGTTGGCCCATACTCCGCGTGCAGGCTGCGGACCGCGATGCGGTTCTGCTCACAGCCGATGCCGTGTCGCCTCGCCCTGCTTCGACGGTGTCTGCGTTGACGGCCGGACGAGGCGGCCCTGTCCCTGTCACGGGGTGGAGGACTGCGCTCGGCCCATGCAGCCCAGGGAGGAACGCCTAAACTAGGACCTGGCATTCCCGTCCGGATAGCAGGTGGACGAGGATCGATGTCGCGTCGGGTGCGGCGCTGCATGGCTGCGCTGTTGGCGGACTGGGCCATGGCCAGCACCACCAACAGCGGCGTCGGGGCGGCTGCACCGGCGGAGCGAGATCATCGCTCCCGCCAGGGTCAGAACGGCAGGATGCGCTCCAGGACCTGCTGGCCCCAATGCGGTCGTTGGACGTCGCTCGAGATCCCGCGCCCTCCATAGATGATGCGGGCTTCCGCGATTTTCTCCGAGTCAATCCGGTTGTTGTACTGGATGTCCTCTGGCCTGATCAGGCCGCGCAGCTGCAACTCGCGCAGCTCATCATTCACCCGGATTTCTTGCGAACCGGCAATCTCCAGATTGCCGCTAGGCAGCCGCCGGATCACGGTTGCGGCGACCTGCAGCTTGATCTTTTCCGCCCGGTTGATTTGTCCCTGTCCATTGGACGTGCTGCCGCCGCCCACATCCACCAGAGGCGCTGCGGCGCCACCGACGGTGCGAACCAGGCGGGACAGCATGCCTTGCGCACCAAACAAGCCAGAGATGGTTTGATTCTGCGAGCTGGTCCGCTGCAGCTGGGTCTGGTTATCAAACGACACGCTGTGATCAATCTCGATTTCCACGGTCAGCAGGTCGCCCACCGCACGGGCGCGCTGGTCGCGGAAGAAGCTCCGGGCGCCGGGACGCCAGAGCGACCCCGCCATCATCGGCTCCAGCGGCTCTTCCCGGGGACGGTAGGCCACCGCCATGGGGCTTTCCGTAGGGACGGTGGGCGGAATCGCCCGCAACTGGCCCGGCGCCGACATATCGGGCGGCTTCTGGATATGACCGAAGGTGTCGCAGGCACCGAGGCTGAGTAGGCCGGCCGTCAAACACAGGCGCAGGAAAGGTGCCGAGGATACGGTCATTCGATGGGGCTGCCGTGGTTAGGAGTTGCGGCGGATGGGCGCATCACTCAGGGCGCCGCCGTGATTTCGGCGGTTCCTTCGGCAACCACGATGGCGCGGAACGTCCGTCCGCTATTGGGATTGCTGATGCGGATCTCGGCACCGGCTGCTCCATTCTCCAGCGCGCGGCCCTGCAACTCCAAGGTCATCCCGGCAGACTTCCAGAACACCCGCACGGGTTGGCTGGCCCGCACCAGATCACGCTCGCCAATGTCGCGCTCGTGCAACGCCATGCCAGCCGCCAGGCGGCGCTTGACTTCCAGCCCTATGATGGGGCGCTCTGCATCCAGCATGGTGAAGCGGTCGCGCGCCGGCGGCACCTCGACCGCCCGCACGTCATCACTGCGCAGCGTGTCGCCCGGCATCAACGGGCGCGCGGTATGCCACACCTCCCGCGCCGCCGCAGAGGACAGCAGCACGGCTATCATCAGGGGCGCCGCCGCCCAGGCCAGGATGCGCATCGGTTTGGCCTATCGGATGTTGTTGGCGGTCTGCAGCATCTGATCCGATGCTTCGATCACCTTGGAGTTCATCTCATAGGCACGCTGCGCCTGGATCAGCTGGGTGATCTCCTGCACAACATTGACGTTGGAGCCCTCGAGATAGCCCTGTCGTACACGGCCAAAGCCGGGATCCGTGGCCAAGCCGCGGGTGGGCTGGCCCGAGGCGGCGCTCTCAAGAAACTTGTTGCCGCCCGTCGCCTCCAGGCCGGCCTCGTTTTCGAACAGGTACAGGTTGAGACGGCCGGCCGTCTGCTGCGTGCCGGTGGCCGTCGTGACGATCACCTCACCAGCCTGGTTGATGGTCACGTCGCGCACATTGGCCGCCACCGTGGTCGCCGGCTCCACGGGGTAGCCCTCGGTGGTGACCAGCTGACCCTGCGGCGACAGCTTGAAGCTGCCGTCACGGGTATAGGCGATTGAGCTGTCCGGCAGCAGCACGCCGAAATAGCCGCGCCCTTCGATGGCCAGGTCGAAGCGGTTCTCGGTCTGCGTCAGCGTGCCCTGCAAGGTCACCCGGTTGACGCCCGAATTCCGCGTGCCCAGGCCGACCTGGGTCCCGACCGGCAGCACCGTTCCCGCTTCAGAGGAGGACGAGCCCACCCGCTCCGAGGATTGATACAGGAGATCCTGGAACTCCGCGCGGCGGCGCGAAAAGGCGGTGGTCGAGACGTTGGCAATGTTGTTGGCAATGACCTCGACATTGGTCTGCTGGGCCTGCATGCCGGTGGCCGCGATGCTCATGGCTCGCATGATGAGAATCCTTTGTTGCGATGTTAGTTGGGACGCCCCAGCGCCTCGATCATGCGGCGCAAGCGGCTGTCATCATCGGACATGATCTTCTGCATCCGCTCATAGCTGCGCTGCAGATCCGTCAGATTGGTGATCTCACCCACCGCGTGCACCGAGGAGGCCTCCAAGGCGCCCTGGGCAATTCGGGTGCTGCGCGCCTGGGGGTCGACCGGCCGCAGCTCGGCTTGCGGGATCTCATACAGCCCATCGCCGGCTTTGCGGACCGCCCGCGGCTCATTGGCGCGGAACAGGCCGAGACGGGCCACCTGCTGGGGTAGCCGATCGATGGTGGCAATGATGCTGCCATCAGCGCGGATCTCCAGCGCCGTGGAGCGTTCCGGCATCAGGATGCGGTTGCCCCCGTCATCCAGAACAGGCCGCCCGCTGCTGTCGACCAGGGTGCGATCAGCGCCGATCCGCAGCCGGCCATCCCGGCTATAGCCCCGACCGGCATTGCCCGGGCGCTCGATGGCGAAGAAGCCTTCGCCATTGATGGCCGCATCAAGCGGGTTGCCTGTGGTCTCGATGGCGCCCTGGCCCACATCGACATAAGTCGCGCGATCCTGGACAAAAGCGACCTGCCGGCCCGGCACGGCCAGCGGCGACACGAAAGACTGAAACAGCATCCGGTCGCGGCGGAACCCGGCCGTGTTCATATTGGCGATGTTGTTGGCGGTGGCTTCCAGCTGCCGCTGCAAGGCCACTTGGCCCGACAGGCCAATGATTCCAGGTCCGTCCACAGCTAGGTCCTCTCGGTATCAGCGTTCAGCCGGGGATTGCAGCAGGCTTTCGATCAGCTTGGCCCGCTCGAGGGCCGACCGGAGCTGACCGATCGCCGGCCGCGCGGCCGTCGCCGCGACGGCGGTGCCCGCCGTGAGCTGCAACAGCGCCGTGGTGTTCCCATCCGCGGGCGTCAGCAGGGGCGCCGGCACAGCCGGGGGGCGCTGCTGGGCCAAGGCCATGGCGCTGGCATAGCGGGTCGTGGCCTCCGCCCGCCGCGGGGCGTCCAGCGCCGGATCGCGCAACACATCGCCATAGGCGGCGGCGGCGTCGGTCCAGGCCCGGGCGGTATACAGATGCGTGGCGCGATGCAGCAGATCCGCGGTGCCACTGAGGCCTTTCAGCTCGTTGGCCGCCTCCAGCAGACGACCCAGGCGCGCCAGGGATAGGGCGGCGACGCGCTTCACGTCGTCCGAGGGCGGCAGCTGCCGCAGCAGCGCCAGCGCGCGCTGCGGGTCGCCTTGAGCCGCACTGGCCTCGGCTCGCGCCAGGAGCAGCTTCGCCGCAGGCGTTTGGGCGGTGACCGGCGCCAGCTGTCGGACGGTGTCCAGGGCCGCCTCGGCCAGGCCCTGATCCAGCATCAGCCGCGCCGCACCAAGGCGAATGTCGTCGCCGCGCTCGCCGGGCGTGGCATAGCCTTCAAACTGCCAGAACAGGGCGAGCCGATCCGATGGGGCGGGCAGGGGGGCACCCTTGGCATCCACCAGCAGCAGTCGCAGGATCTGCGCCGCCAGATTGGTCCCTCGGCTCACGGCACCCGGCCGGGTATTGGCCTGGCTTGCCCCATCAGCCGCCACGAGCGCCTCGGCCAATTCGCCGCGCTCGAGGAACAGATGGGCCAGCAGAACCGCGGCTTCTTCCCCCAGCGCGTCGTTGCGATAGGTCCGGACAAAGTCGACCAAACTCGCCTCCGCGCGTTCGCCCTCGAGGCCTGGCTGCGCGGCCTGCAGGGCCGCGAGCCGGGCCGTGGCGAACAGGCTGGGCGGCAACCGGCCGGCATTGGCGGCGCGGCGCAGATAAAGCAGCTCGCCCTCGCGGTTGTTCTCGGCCCCGGCGATCCGAGCCTGCAACCAGTTGCGGGCCGCCGCCTCGGCGGGAGTCGCCTCCGTGGTACGGATGGGGGCCAGGAGGTTGCGCAGCGCTTCAGGGTCGTCGCCCATGGCATCGGCCAGGGTGAAGGTCATGGCAAAGCGGAGCCGTTCCGGGACGGCGCGCAGCGCCTCGCGGGCGCGCGGCGCTAGCCGCGTGACGGTGGCGGCATCGCCATTGGCAGCCGCATTCAGCGCCCGCCACAGGCCGATATCATCGCGCTCGCAATCCGCGGTTTCCGCCAGCAATGGGGAGCTGCCGTCCACCGGCAGGCGCTGCAGCAGACGGGCGACGTCGCGCACCCGGGACAGCCGGGCACGCAGATCCTGCGCCATGTCATCCGGCAAGGGCGCGGACAGGGCGGCGAGCGCCTCATGCGCGAAGATATGGGCCACCTGGAACTCGGTCAGCGCCGCCAGCTCGGCGGGTGCCTCATGCGAGCGCGCGAGGGCGCGCCGGAGCGCGGCCAAGCGGTCGCCGAAGGCCACGCCATCGGCCTCCCCCATCCAGTCCTTCATGTCAAACGGCGCCGCACAGCGCGGGCGCACCGGCGGCGTGCTGGTGGGCACGGCGGCCGGGCTGGACGGTGTGGCGCCAGGCTGCGGGCGCCCGCTGAGGGCTGCCAGCTGGGCCGTCAGGTGGTCCCGCAGCTGCGCTGCCTCATCCACGGCCGGGGCCCCGGAGGCCGCCGGCGGCGTCCCAGGCCGGCGTGCGGCCGCCACCGTCGCTGGGGCGGCGGGAGGCGCAGCAGGGGCGGCCGCCAGCATTGCAGCCGCCTGATCCCGCGTCATCAGCCCCGCCCGGACCGCCTCATCCAGCAGCCGGCGGCGCAGCGCCGCGGTTTCGGCCGCCCGCGCAGCCTCCCGCGCCGCGGGCCGCGCCGCTCCGCGCGCCGCAGCGGCGCCGGGTGCGCTGGTCGCCGCCGCGGTCGCTGTGGACGCGGGGGCGAAATCCAGCCAGAGCATGCCCGAGCCGGAGGCTACCTCGATGCGGCAGTCGCAGGCGAGCTGCAGCAGCAGCACCGTATCAGCACCCTGGCGCTGCGCCTGCACGGACACCAGGTTTGGCAGCGGACGCAGTCCCGCCAGGTTCAAGTCGTACACACCCTGCAGCTGCAACTCGATGCCATTGGCGGTTTTTCGCATTTGATGGGGCGGAATCCGGCCGAGATGCAGCACGACGCGGCCATGGGTGGCGTGCTGCCCGGTGCGCACCCGGATCGCGCCCTGCGATGCGGCAGGGGCAGGGAATGCGGTGGCGCCAGCGGCTGCCGCCGGTCCGGGCGGCACCACGGCGGCGGGCGTCGGCTGGGCCCAGCTGGCCGGCGCCAGGCTCAGCCAGGGCAGGGCGGTGGTCAGAAGGAGGGTGCTGCGGCGCATGCTCAAGTCTCCTCGCCACCGCCATCGGATTTGGTTCGGCTGGCCTCGCGCAGCTGCGTTTCCATGTCGTTGTAGCTGGGTTGCAAGGCGCTCGGGATGCCCTGCCGACCCACCTCGACGCAGATTTGCGGCGACAGATTTTCGAGATAGCTGGTGAAGACCGCACGGGCGACGTCGAACAGGCGCCGCTCTTCCTCGCGGATCGCCTTGACCCGCGCCGCCATGGGACCCACCAGCCCATAGGACAGAAAGACGCCGAGGAAGGTTCCCACCAGGGCCGAGCCAATCATGCCGCCCAGCACTTCGGGCGGCTCGGTGATGGAGCCCATGGCCTTGATGACGCCGAGCACCGCCGCAACAATCCCCAGCGCCGGAAAGGCATCCGCCACGGTCTGCAGCGCCTTGGCCGGCTTCATGTCCTCGTGGAACTTCTTCTCGATGGTGCTTTCCATCATTTCGCCGACCCGATGCGGGTCTTTGTTATTGAGCGAAATGGTGCGGAAGGTGTCGCACAGCAGCGCGCAGAGCGGCGCATCGCGCAGAATATTGGGGTAGCGGCTGAAAATGGCGGAGTCTTCGGGCTTCTCGATATGCCGCTCGAGCTTCGCGGCGCCCTCTTTTTGGTGCACCCGCATCAACAGAAACGTCAGGCACAGCAGGTCGCCGTAATCGCCGCGCTTCCACCGCGGCCCTTTGAAGACAACGCCGAATGCCTTCATCACCTTGGCGACGCCGGCGCCGTCATTCGCAATCAGCAGGGTCATGAAGCCGCCGCCCGCGATCACCACGAGCTCGCCGCCCAGGGCATGCAAAATCACGCCCATCTGGCCGCCCGTGGCGTAGTAGCCGCCGAACACGGCGGCGACCACACCGGCAATGCCAAGCAATTGGATCATGCGGAAGCGCCGTCCTTGCGTCTGCTAAGGGTTAGTTTCGGTTGACAAGGACCTAAGTGGACCGTAGGTGCCTCATAGCATTTCGCACAACAAACGCATAGACTGTTTTTCGCATAACCCTTGTCCCTGGAGACCCCCGGCCTTGCCACTCCCCATTCTCCCCCTCTCCTCCGCCGATCTCGCGGCCGGACAGTCGGCCTTGGAGCGCCTTGCGGGTGGCGCAGCCGGGGCGACCCGCCAACTGGCGGCCCGGGCCGGCAGCACCGGCGGCCAGGTGCTGGGCGCACTGCGCACCGCGGCGTCGGCGACCGGCGTCAATTTCGAAGTGTTGGCGACCAAGGCTGCCATGGAGAGTGGCTTCCGCCCCACCGCGCAGGCCTCGACCTCTTCCGCGCGTGGCCTGTTCCAGTTCATCGACCAGACCTGGTTGGATATGGTGCAGCGCCATGGCGCCGAGCACGGTCTCGGCGCCGAAGCCGCGGCCATCCGGCCCGTCGGGGGCGGCCGACTTTCAGTGGCGGATCCGGCCGAGCGCAGCCGCATCCTGGCTCTCCGGGACAATCCGGAACTGTCGGCCCGGCTGGCTGGGGAGTATTTGAAAGAGGTGTCTGACAAGCTGACCCCGGTGCTGGGCCGGCGCCCGGACGCAGCCGAACTGTATATGGGGCATTTTCTCGGCACCGGCGGCGCCACCCAGATGCTGCGCCATCTGGGCAGCGATCCGGGACGTGCCGCCGCCGAGATCTTGCCGGCGGCCGCCGCCGCCAACCCCAGCATGTTCAAGGGCGCCGATGGTCGCCCCCTGACAGTGGCCCAGTTCGCCGACCGGATCCGCGAACGTCTGAATAAAACCTATGCTGAGCTGGGCTTGAGCCCGCCAGACGGCGCCATGACCTTCCAGCCCAATACCCCGGCCGTCATGGGTCAGGAACCTGGCTTGTGGAATAGCTCTACGCCAGTTCGCACGGCCCATGCCCCCGAACGCGCCATGGTGTCGGCCTTGGTGGAGGTATTTTCCCGTATGGGCCGCGTGACCATTGGCCAGGGGGCGCGTGGTGCTGAGGAGGCCAAGCCCAACACCGGTCATGGCTCCGGCACAGCTTTGCCGGCTGCCGTGGTGGCCGCGATGCGGGACCGGTAGGCGGATCGCGCCGGCGCCATCTGAACCCAGCGGGGTAGGGGGCGTATCCCTGCGGCAGGTCCGAGCGAAGCGGCGTAGCTCTTCAGCGACGCTTCGTGCAGTCTGGTTCCTGGTCTGAGCGGGCGGTTCACCGCCGAACGAGGCTCTCATCTCGGGGCTGTGACACCATAAGGCGAGATTCTTCGGCATCTACACTGTGGTTTGGTTGTGAGATGCCAAGGAGGGTTCGGATGCGCTGGCCTTGGATGGTGATGCTGGTCGGACTCGCGGGCGTCGCCGGTAGCGCCTGGTCACAGCGCGGGCCGCAACACCTGCCGCCGATCCCACTGGAGCGCTTGGGTCCTGACAGCTTTGATGCGCGAAGCTTTGACGGTCTCGCTCGCCGCGCCGGACCCCGGCCATTGGAACCGCTGTCGCCGGATCGCGCGCCACTGCCAGGAGGCTCGGCCAGATCGCCCGCAGGCTCCGAGAGCCTGTCCTACCCCTATGCAGCCCCTCCCTATGCTGCACCGCCGCCCTGGCGAGGCGCCGAAGGGTATGCTGGGGCAGTGCCCTACTGGGGTAGCCCACACCCGGGGGCCATTCCACAGGTGCCGGGGGGTTGGGCCGGCGGCGGGGTGCCGCCGCCCTTTCCCCTCCTGCTCCCCGAATGGATGCCCCCGCCGCAGGGCGAGGGGCCGGCGGAACGCAGGCCTGCCCCTGAACGGCGGCCCATGTTCAGCCAGGGTTGGACCAGAGACGGTTTTGGCGGCCAGCGCTGAGCTGCACCAGCAACCGCGCCCATGATTCAGCGGTGTTCCGGCCGACCTGTCCAGCCCGCGGTTGGGCAGCATCGCCATGGCCAGCCAGCCGCGCAATGCGGATCCCTGCCACCGCCCCCGCATCCCACGATGTGGCTCGGATAGCCCCGCTCGCTCGGAAGACAGGATCGATCCTCGCCTGTGTCGTCGCCCCTCCAGCCGGGAGCCCGGGCGGAGCAGCGAAGCAGCAATCGCACCCTCGCAGTGCCCTGCAACGGCCTTCCCACCGCCAGCAGCGAGCGGCGCGCACGGCCGGCGCCGTGCTTCGACAGCCTGACCTGGCTTTGCCCGCTCGGTACGCGGCATGGCGGTCCACCCTACGCACGGCCACGTCGCGCCTTCGCCGGCATTCGCAATAATCTCTCAGGCCTGGGCACTCGATCCATGCCTCAGTCCGGGACATCCCTGTTCCTTGGAATGCTCCACTCCGCCGTGGATATGGATCCTCCCATTCCAACTCATTCACGGGGGATACGCGCCAGAGGCGGCACGGGCCGGTATCGATGCCGCCATCGTGCGGTATGCTTCAGACTGGTGAGATTGGGACGCCCCGATCCCAACTCCCCCGGATCGACCGCTTATACTCGGTCCCGAACCACACCGCCTGTGTGCAGGTTTCCGGAAAGGGCAGGGGGGCTGGCGGTTCGGCTGCCAGTTAAGCGTGGTGACAATCCCCATCCGGGCAGCCTCGCGGTTCTTCGGACCGGCTTCCAAACAGGTCCCAAACGGAAGCTTCGGTGTGGGGACTGACCGCCGCAACCCAAGCTTGCCGCAGCCGCACGCCTGCCCGACGCCCATGGCGCGCCTCCAGGATGCAAAACCCGATGCGCAGGCAGCAACCCCACCACTCTGAGGCACTCGCGTCATTCCTTTCGCGCTCAAGTTGAGGCCAATTGTTGGCCAAGCCAGACGTTTCGCTGTGCCGTCGCGGTGGCCGCTTGGCCTCCGTGGGGCGTGACGACTCTGCCGGCTTGCAAGTCACGTATTCCACTCACCGCAGTTAGGACTGGCGCGGATGCTGTCGTTTCTCCGGACATCCCAACGACCGCGCCGTGTTGGGCGACTCATCGCTCCGCAATTTGTCTGCCTGTCCCCACCCCCATCGCTGGTCGCCACCGAGACACCGCCAGAGCCTGGCTACGCCATGTGGCAGGCGTCCTTCGAGACGTTCAGCCAGGGCTCCTCGCCTCTCAGCGAGAGCACGCGTCACAAGGTGACCATCACGCGCTGCGCTACGGCGACCGCACAGGCTGCCGATAGCTTCGACGTGCATGTCGATTGCGCGCCTGAGGCCCAGGATAGCGACCAAATGCGGGTCATGGCAGGCGAGGCGCACCATCGAGGCGGCTATCGTGGCTTGGATTTCGCCAGCGCCGCACGGCAAGGATTGCAGTTGACTCATGACGCGGTCGCCGGCACCCAAAGCTGGCAGCCCAGCTTCGTATCCGACTTCTGGCGTATGGATAATACCTGGCTGCATCTGCACATCGCCCGCTTCAGTATCGCCCGCCCGGATTGCCCATCGGCGCGCGCTGATGGCGCCACCCACGATGTGTGGATTCGGCGGTGGCGATCCCCCACCACACGGCACGGGTACCTCGGCAGCGCGGCGGTGTATGCCGAGATCGAACTGCGCGCCATTCTCGACGATGGCCCACCGCAGCGACACCGCCTGACCCGGGCCCTGCAGGATGAGGATGCTGAAGCTGGGCTGCGGGCGCTGACCCAAGAGGCGTTGCAGCTTGTGTTGAGCGACGGAGACGAGCTGCAGCAGTCCGAGGCCAGCGATCCATTCAAACCCATGCGTCAGGGCAGCACGACGGAGCTGCAACACGCCCATCGCGCAGCCCGGCTGCGCGTTCTCTAGCCGGCGATGGCCCGACTGGCCGAGTGAAGGAAGACAGCACCATGGCACGCTTTGTGGGCCCGCATTTTGTGACCATCGAGGGCGACCCCGACGGCGGTGGATGGATCCGCCGCGGTTGTGCCTTTACCACCATGGCGCCGGGTTGGCGGCAGGATCGGACCGGAGCGACCCACTTCCATTCCTGTACCGTGCTCAAGGCCAGCCCATCCCCAGTTCGGCATGAGGCTTTGGCCTGGCGGACCGAGAGCTTGGCGCTCGGCCGTGGGTTTGAGGACATCATACTCGGTGCGCAAGGCGGTGTGGCTGCCGCGGAAGCCATGACGGTGGCGGGCGGCACCGAGACGGGCCTCCCATCGGCCATCATCGCGGCGCTCAGCGCGGCCTACCAGCCCCTGAGCGCGGAGCTCGACCCGCATGGTGAGCCCTTGTTGGGCACGGTCTATGTGGCGCCTGCCTTTGTCGAGATCCGCCGCGAACCGGGTCTGCCACGCGTCTGGGCCTGCGACTTCCTGAGCCAGGAGCACCGTCAGGCCACGGATGGCCCGACCTGGACGCATCTCCAATCCTGCTTGATCCGCGAACGCCCCGGTCATGCCCGGCACGGCTTTCTCTGCGAGGTCGAGAGCCTGCCTCCGGCGCTCGTCATGCAGCGCCTCCGCGCGGATTCGGAAACGCTGCCGGAGGCCAACAGCCAGGCCGGATACCGGGCGCTCCGCTGGAGCTGCGATAACTTGCAGAGTGCCATTGCCGAATGTCTCCGGACGGCGCTGGCCGAACCCGAAACCAACGCAACCAGGCCGTAGGGACCGCCGCACGCGCGGCACCGCCGGTGCTGCGACTTGCGATATCCCTCCGACCTCACCCTCTGGTAGAAGAATAAGCCAGTTGAACTGCCCAGAGCGCAAGCTGCGCCGGCGGCATTCAGCCTGGCGCTGGCCGCCACTGGTCTGCCGCCGGCCAGCCCTCAGAGTTCGGAGTTTGCCATGTCGCCCACCATTCCGCTGCTAATGGCCATCCTGGCCCTCCTCGGATGCACGCGTGTGACCTATCTGGATGTCACCGAAGCCCATTACCGGCCAGATCCGGCCTTTGGTGGCCGACGCGTCGCCTTCGCGCCCTATCCGCCCCCCTATGCGCCGCCGCCGACCATCCTGGTCGAACCGGCCGCGGTGCTGGTGGTGCCGGCACCGCCGGCTGTCCCGCCCGCCGTCCTGCTACCGCTCGACCTGACATCGCCGCGCCTGCCGCAGCCCCCGGTCCGGGTCGAGCCCCTGCCGCCGATCGCCCAGCCCCCGGTCATACGTCGGTAAGGGTAACGCCGCGACCCACCCGGCCGCTGTGGAGCCGGCTGCGGGGCTGGCGCCCGAGCCGGCCTCGCACTGGCCAGGGTTCAGATAAACGACAACTCGGCGTGCAAGGCACCCGCCGCGCGCAGCGCGTTCAGCACCGAAATCAGATCCCGCGGCGCCAAACCCAGGGCATTTAGGCCGTCCACCAAGCTCTGCAGGGTATTGGCCCGTGGCAGGGTGGCCAGCCGTCGTCCGCGCTGGTCGTCCACCTCCACCTGGGTCCGGGGAACCACCACCGTCTCGCCATTGGAAAAGGCGCCAGGCTGGCTCACGACCGGTGTTTCGGTGATGCGGATGACGAGGTTGCCATGGGTGATGGCCACCGGCTCAATCCGCACCTGGGCCCCGACCACGATGGTTCCGGTGCGCTCATCAACCACCACCCGAGCCGGGGTGTCCGGACGGACCTGCAGCGATTCCATCTGGGCCACCAGCGCCGGCAGGTGATCTCGCAGCGACGGCGGCACCTGGAGTTCGACCGTGGCCAGATCCAGCGCCTTGGCTGAACTCGGGCCAAACCGGGCATTGAGCACCTCCTCAATCCGGATGGCGGTGGTGAAATCCGGCGCACGCAGCGCTAGGCGGATGCTGCTCTGATTGCGCTGCGACTGCTGCACCTCGCGTTCCACAATTCCACCCCCCGGCACGCGGCCGGTCGTGGTCACGCCGCTGGTGATCGACTGGGCCTGGCCTGCGGCGGCAAAGCCGCCCACCACCACGGGACCCTGGGCGACGGCATAGGCTTCGCCATCAGCGCCCATAAGGGGCGTCGCAATCAGGGTGCCGCCATTGAGGCTGCGGGCGTCACCCAGGGAGGAGACCATCACATCGAGGGGCGTCCCTTGGCGGGCAAAGGCCGGCAAGGTCGCAATGACCATGACGGCGGCGGTGTTGCGCGTTTGCAGCCGCTGATCCGCGACATTGACGCCCATCCGCTCGAGCATGGCGGTGAGGCTCTGCTGCGTGAAGGGCACATTGCGCAGCTGGTCGCCGGTGCTCTGCAAGCCAATCACCAGCCCATAGCCGACCAGCTGGTTGTTGCGCACCCCTTCGATCGTGACAATGTCCTTGAGGCGCACCTGCGCTATCGCCGTGCCAGGCGCTACAATGCAAGCAGCCGCGGCGAAGCACGTCGCCGCGGCGAGCGTACGGGCCCAATGAGGCGCCATGCTGATCTCCTCAGGCCCGGTAGCGCAGGCCGATATCCGCGAGGACATCATGCGGCATCGCCTGGGGGTCTAGCCCGATGAGACCACGCAGCCCGTGCAAGGCTTGAGCATGCGCCGCTTCGAGTGCCAAGCAGCTCGCAGCAGGATCGCCACTGGCAGCAGAGTTGGCAATCTGACTGCGAACTGTGGCGGCATTGACCCACATCAGGGCGGCGGCTCGCCGCGCCTTCGGCGTCGCCAGCATGAAACCCGTGGCACAGTCCTCAAGTGCGCAGCCCAGAGCTTCGGCCATGGCGCTGTAGGTTGCGATATCCTCCGCCTCAAGGGCAATCGGGATATAGGCCTCAGCGGAGGCTGAGGTCATGAGACCAGTGTCAGTCACGTCGGATTCTCCGTGTGAGAACTCAAAAACCCTGCTGATAAGAATGATCGGCGGGGCCGCCCTTACCGCAGATAGTTCACTAGGCTCAGATCAGACAGCTTGGCCGTAATCGAATAGGTGGCCTTGAGCTGGATCTCGAGCGAGCTAATGCGATCTGAGGCAGTATAGTAATCGACCCCTTCGAGCGTGTTGATCTGGGCGGTGGCCGCGGTTACCGCCTTGTCCTGAATATCGGACACCGACTCCAGCCGCTGCTGCTTGACGCCAAGCTCACCAGCGACCGTAGTCAGAAGCGACTGTGCCTTGCCCAGCAAGCTATTCGCCTTCTCGAGCACGAGGGCCTTGGCATCCTCATCCAGCATATCCACGCCAGTCGCAGTCTTGGCGTCGAGAAGTGACATCAGCGACAATGCCTGGAAGGCCTCTTTGAAACCCGGATTGTCGCCGCGGACGTCATAGTTCAGCGTCTCGCCCGCGCCAATGCGGATTTGCGATGGCGCACCGCCAGTCTTGCTGCTCGATGTATAGAACAAATTCTCATAGGACAGGGCGGGAGGGGGGCCGACCGTGACATTGAAGAGATCGTTCATGCCCGTCAGCAGCGCAGGCACATCCGTTTCGTCGAGCGGCAGGCCCGCATTGCTGGCATCAAGCACCGCGCGGATACCAGCCAATCCAACACTGCTCGGCAGCATTGGAGCTTTGCCGCTATCGGTGCCCGCGAACACCGCTTCGCCATCCACCTGCGTATTGAGCAGAGTCGCCAGGGAGGCGATGGTGTCACGCGCCTGGGTAGCGACGATCGCTTGTGAACCAGGGGGGCTGATATTCACCGCTTGCAACCCAACAGTCGCCATACTGCCAAGCAGCTTGCCGGTGGAACTCAGCGCAGTCTGCATGGTCTCGAGGCGCTGCCCGGCCATGGTGCCCACGCTGCGGATCGCGTCGCCCTGCTGAACGTCGGTGTACAGCTTGTAAAGGACGGACACACCTACACCGAGTTCCCTCGACGGATCCGCTTTCTTCCCCGAGGACACCTCAGAGGTCAATGTAGCGAGTTCGCCTTGCAGGTTTTGCAGCGTGAGCTGACGGCCTAAGGCGACACCGAGCGATGTGATGCGGTTAAACATGGGGTATCTCCTCGACCAGACTCAGCGCGCGTTCAGCGTGTTCAGTGTGTCCAGCATCTTAGCGGCTGCCTGGATCACTTGGGCGGAGGCGCTGTAGGTCTGCTGCACCAGCAGCAGGCGCTGCATTTCCTCGTCGACATTGACGCCGGTCTTGTTGGAGAGATCCTGCCCGGCCTGCGTCGCCAGCCGGGTCCGGGTGTCCGCGCGGACCAGCCAGCCACTATTGTCACTCTGAATGCGCCCCAGTGACTGCGCGGCGGCGTTGGCAATCGTGAGCTGGCCCGGCAGTCCCGTTGAGGTGCCATAGGCTTGGTTCTGGTCCATGGCGTTGAGAGCGGCCAGGATGATGCTGTTGTCAGACGCATTCCCTGGTGTGGCGTCGTCATTCGCGCCATCGCGGATCCGTCGCGGCTCATTGCCAGGCTGGTTCGGATCAACTTTCGGGTTGAGCGCCAGGGTTCGGGCAAAGCCGTTATACGTCGCGGGGTCGGCCAGGTTGACCACCACAAAGCTGGGCGCACCAACATTAGTGGCGCCAACCCTGGTAAACAGGCCGGCCAGTTTTGCCCCGCTGCCATCAACGGCCGCAACCCTGGCAATCGGGTCAGCGGTTTGGAAGCCGGTGGCCAGATTGGCCGCCATCTGGTCCAGCATATCACCGTATTGCGGCAGTTCCTTGTCGCGGAGTTGCAGGCCCGCGGCAATCGATCCTGTCTGCGTGCTGCGCAGGACGGCACCGTCGACCATCACCGCGGAAAGGCCACCGCTGGGCCCGCTTGCTGGTATCAGCGCACTATGCGTGAAGGTCAGACGATGGACAGTGCCGGTGTCCAGCAGTGTCGTGCCCTGGTCGGTCCGTAGGATCAACTGGCCTGGCCCGTTGCCAAAAACCCTGACCGGCACATTGGCAGCGATACTGTCAATCAGGGTGGCCCGCCGATCTTCGAATTCGGCCGTCGACTCGCCGCGGGCTGCCGCACGCGCATAATCTCGTTCAACCCGGGCGAGCTCGTCCAGCGCGGTATTGACGGCGTCGACATCCTGCGCGACGCCCAGATCGGCGTTGATACGGGCGTCGGAAACGGCGCGATCGAGGATGTGGAACGTATCGACCAGGCCGGATGCCGCTGAGATCGCCTGGGTCTGGGTGACGGCATCAGCGGGCGTGCTGGACAGGCTGGTCATGGCAGCCTGAAACTTGCCCAGCATCGACGACAGCGAGCGCGGGTCCGAAGGTTGGCCAGCGATGCGGGTCAGGGCCCCCAGGATGTCGGTCATGCGGGTGCCATAGGCCTTGTCGCCATTGGCCGAGCGAGCCACGATCTCGAGCAGGCTGTCGCCAGCGCGCTGGGTGACCCCCAAAGCGACGCCGTTGCCTTCGCGGCCTGCCATGTTTTCCGAGCGCGGCAGGTCACGTCGCACATAGCCGGGCGTGCTGGCATTGGCGATATTATTGGCGATGATCTGCGCCTGGGCCTGCTCGGCAGCCAGCGACGACAGGGCATTCAACAGGGCGCCTTGGATGGTCATGGTCGAAATCCTTGCAGGCGCCGAAGGCTACCTTAATTTTTCGCATAGAACGAGAGGAGCGTGTGCCTCACTCTCGTCCTAGCGATCAACGGTGGTTTCGGCGGCGACCGATCTTAACGTTTCAGCTCGTTGGCTTCCTGCAGCATCTGGTCTGCCGTGCGGATCACCGTGGCATTCGAGCTGTAAGCCCGCTGTGTTTCGATCAGATTGGTCAGCTCGGTGCCCATATCGACATTGGAGGATTCGAGGGCGTTGCCGGCGACACTGCCCGCGGCGCCCGTGCCCGGATCCAGGAGCCGCGGCGCACCGGCTGCAATCGACATCTCATAGGCGTCGCCGCGGACCGGGTTCATGCCGTCAGCATTGGCAAAGGTGGCGAGCTTCAGCTGGTAGATCGGCCGAGACTTGCCATTGGAGAAGGTCGCCATGACCCGGCCATCCTTCTCCACGCCAATGTTCTGGAGCAGGCCGAAGGCCGAGCCGTCCTTCTCGATCTTGGTTTCCGTGTACGCTCCTTCGAGCTGGCTCATGCCCGAGGCACTGTCCAGAATGCCAATCATGAGCTTCAGGGTGGGACCGGTGCTGTTGCCGGTAGGAACGGTAAAGCTGCCGTCCACCGGGTTATAGGCCGCTGCCGGTGTCGTCGCCGTCACCGTGTCGATGGTGCCGGCGTTCGGGCCGCTGGCATTAAAGGTGAGCGTCGCCTGGCCCACCCGGCGGGCCGCCGCATCAACCGCTCCCGTTCCAGTGGCAGTATCAAAGACCTCCATGGTCCATATATTGGTCGCCGGGGCTGCCGCCGATGCTGCCATGGTCGGAGTGAACTTATAGGTCAGAGTCTGTGCACCGCCGAGAGCATCGTAGTAGTCGACGCTGCTCACCTTCGGAGTGGGAGCGGTGGTATAGAATTTGGTGTCGCTGGCGGGCAGATTCGCCCAGAAGCTGATGGTTGTACTCGGCGCCGATGCGACCGTAACACTGTTGACATTGACCGTCGTCAGACTGTCAATGTTGTTGCCGCCAAGTCCATTGAGCGGTTTGCCCGCCGCGTCGAGCGGCACGCCCTGCAGGTAATAGCCGGCGGTGTTGACCAGATTACCGAACTGATCCGCGCGGAAGGAGCCCGCTCGGGTCGCCAGGTACTTGCCCGTGCTACCAGACTGCTCATTGACGACCAGAAAACCATCGCCGTTCACCGCGATATCCGTCGCATTGCCGGTGCTCTGCACCTGGCCCGCTTTGCTGATTTCCACCCGATTGTGCGAGGTGGTCCCGGCCATGGCCGAGGCGCCGCTTCCCGAGCCTTCCAGAACCAGGCTTTCGAACTGGGTGGCCACGCGCTTATAGCCAACCGTGGAGCTGTTGGCGATGTTGTTGGAAATGCCAGACAGCTTCTTGGACTGGGCATTCAAGCCAGACACGCTGGAGCGGAGAGCGTCTAGAGCGGACATTGGAGATCCTGGCGCTAGGGTTATAGGGATGGACTATACAAAAGCCGGCGCAGGCGTTCTGCAGCACCGGCGCAGGGGATGGCAGGGCGTTACCGCCGCGATGACGAGGCGCCGCTCTGAGCGGCCGATGCGTTGCGCGCAGCGGCGACCGCCTCCGAGCGCAATACGGTGATGACGATCCGGCGATTGCGGGGATCGGTCAGCTGGTCTGCGAAGAGGGGCTCGGAGGCGGCCTTGCCCTCCACCCGGAACACGCGACCAGGCAGCAAGCCGGACCGCTCCAACACCCGGCGCGAGTTGTTGGCCCGATCGGTGGACAGTTCCCAGTTGCCGTAGCTGCCGCGTCCCAGCGGCTGAGCATCGGTATGCCCCGCCACCACCACCTCATTGGGCACGCTGGCGAGGACGCTGCCGACCACACCCAGCATGCGAGAGAGACGGGGGGTTGGTTCGGCCGAGGCCGGCAGAAACATCGGCGCCCCTTCGCGGTCGAACAGCTGCAGTCGCAACCCCTCTGGCGTCATCTCCACCAGGATGCTGGACGCAAAACTGTGCAGCTCGCCCTGATCGGTTAGCATCTGCCGCTCGAACTCGGCCTTCATGGCGTCCAGCCGCTGGCGCTCGATGCGGTCGCGCGCCGCTGCGCCTGACCCATCGGCCGTTTGCGCATTGGCTTCGCGGGCGGCGGCGCCGCTATCCTCGTTTTGCGCTACCCCACCCTCGGCCGATTCCGGACTTTCTTGGCGGGACGCGCCAGCCGTCATCACCGATCGCCCGCCCTCCAGCATGCCGGTCCCCGCGGGCATATCCACCGAGTTGGAGGAGGTAAAGAATTTCGCAATGCCCTCCTTCTGCACCTCCGTGGTGCTCGAGAGCAGCCACATCACCAGAAAGAACGCCATCATCGCCGTCACGAAGTCAGCGTAGGCGATCTTCCACTGGCCACCATGCTCGTCATCATGCGCAGCATGCGCACGTTTCACGATGATCTGGCGTTTGTGCTTGTTATCGGAACTCATGCGGTCAGGACGCCAACCAAGGGTTGATCATCCTATACCCCAATCATTTTTCGCATTCAAGTGCGGCGCTCATGCTGGGCGTGCCTCAATGTCAAACATCCCTCCAGCCCCAGCCGCAGGAGCGCCGCCGCAAAACACTCGGTCACATCGAAAGCTAGCGGTTTCGGCAGGGGATGCTGGGTTTCCATCACAGCGTCGAGCCGCAGGCCTTCAAGGCGGCCGCGAATCTCAATCCGCCCGGTGACGGGAAGTCGCAGCCGCACGGCAAAGCCGCCACGATCAGGGCCGCGGCGGTCGGGCCGCCAAAACAGCTCGATCCACTCGGCCCGACCATCCACAGCCAGCAGAGGAACGCGGCGCCCGGCCCAGGCCACGCTCTCCCCCAGCGCGGCCGGGGGCTGCGGGACCGCATCCAGCAAACTGGTCAACGCAGCATCCTTGAGGCCCAGCTTGGCTGCCAGCTGGCGCAACCGCTCTCGCCCCAGCCATCGCCGTGCATCCGGGCGCAGCACGGCCAGGGCAAAGGCCAGGACAAAAGGTCCTGACAGGCTGGGCAGCAGGCTGTCGGCACCCCGGAGGGGCAAGACCGGAGCGGCAGCGCCGGTTCGGTCGGCCGCCCGGCCTGCTGCATAGCCAGCGGCGATCTCGCGCCCCAAGCGTGACGCCATGCCGCCGCCCGGGGCCGGATCGGCTGCCATCGTGCCAACCTCACCGGGAGCGTGCGACAGCAAACGACTGGCTAACATGACCCACTCAGCCCTCGGCTTCATCCTCGTCGAGGATGAAGATCCGCCCCTCATCGGCGAGACGCTTGGCGATGGTGATGATCTCACCCTGCGCATCTTCGACGGTCTTCCGGCGCTGGGCCGGCATGCTGTCGATCTCGTCGCGCAGCATCGTCGCCGCCCGTTCCGACATACTGCCGAGGAACATGTCCCGCAGCTCCTGGCTCGCGCCGCTCAGCGCAACCTGCAGCTTGTCGGTCGGGCATTCGGCAACCAGGGTGCCGAAGGTGCTCCGATCAACCCGGACCAGATCGTCAAAGGTGAACATGATCCGGCGGATTCGCGATGCCGTTTGCGGCTCCCGCGCCTCGATATGCGTCATCAGGCGCTCGAGCAGGCTCTTGTCGGTGCGGTTCAGGATTTCCGCGACAATCTGCGAGCTATCGCGCTCATAGGAGCGGGCCAGATTGGTGATGAATTCACGCTGCAGGGTCTGCTCGATGTCGTTCAACACGTGCTTTTGGATGCTGTCCATACGCACCATGCGCAGCACGATTTCATCGACCGAAGCTTGTGGCAGCAGCGCCAGCACCCGCGCGGCATGCTGGGCCGGCAGTTTCGTCAGGACCACGGCCGCCGTCTGCGCCAATTCTGTCTTGAGATAGGTCGCCAAGACCTCCGGCGAGATATTGGCGAGCTTCTCCCACATCGTCTTGCCCTCGGGACCACGGATCTCATCCATGATCTCGTTGACCTTCTCATTGGGAAGCAGGCGCCGCAGCAGGCGCTCGGTGCTCTCCGCCGTGCCGATCACGCTACCCGTGCGGCCCACCTCACTGCGGAAGCGGGTGATGACCCGTTCCACCTGTTCGATGTCCACCTTGCCGAGCAACGACATGGAGCGGCTGACCCGGCGGATCTCCTCCTCTTCCAGGCGCGCGAAGATGCTTTGCGCTCGCTGCTCGTCCAGCGCCATGAACAACACGGCCACATCCGCCAGCGGGTCCGTCGGCCCGGCGTCACCAGATGTCGTTCGCAGATTGCGGCGTGGTTCGGGAGCCTTCATGGGCTGGGATTCCTGGCAGCGTCGAGAGGCGCGGTGGCGGGGGCAGGACAGTGCAGCAGCGGCAGCAGGATGGCTGCCAGCGCGGCACAGACCTCAGGTGGGATGGGCGCTGTCGCGGCCACACGAGCGAGTTGCTCAGGCAGATCGGCGCCCAGACTCTGGAGGCGCTGCTCGTCGGCCATGGCCTGGACCTGCAGGGCCAGCGGATCGCTCGGGCGTGCCAGGCTGGATCCTGCAGTGAGGGACAGCGCCTCCTGGGTGGCCAGCCAACGTAGGGTTCCGGCCAACCGCCGCCGACGTTGGGTGCGCGGGCCGCCCAGCGCCGTGGGTTGCACCAGGGCGGTCATAGCGAAAACCCACGCACCAGCGAGCCGGCGACCAAGGCCCAGCCGTCGATCAGCACGAAGAAAATCAGCTTGAAGGGAAGGCTGATGGCCACGGGCGACAACATCATCATGCCCATGCCCATCAGAATGGCACTGACGGCGATATCAATCGCCAGGAAGGGCAAAAACAACAAGAACCCGATCTGGAAGGCCTTGGCCAGCTCCGAGGTCAGGAACGCTGCCGCCATGATATGCAGGGGAACCTGCGACCGGCTCTCGCGGGGCAGGGGGATGGCAGAGCCGGCAGCGGGCGAGGGGCTCGCCGGTGCGGTGCGGGCGGAGGACCCTGCAGCATCGCCCGCCTCGGCACTGGGCCGCCATTGGGCGATTTCAATAAACAGGGCCAGATCGCGCTCCCGCACATTGGCCTCCATAAAGCTTCGGAACGGCCGCAGCGCCCGTTCGGCGGCCTGCTCCTCCGCAATCGCGCCATCCATCAGCGGGCGCGCCGCATCTTGCCAGACGGTCTCCAGCACGGGCGCCATCACAAAGGCCGACAGAAACAAGGACAGGCTGACGATCACCGTGTTGGGGGGCGACTGCTGCAGCCCCAGCGCAGTCCGCAACATGGAGAGCACCACCACGATGCGGGTAAAGGCTGTTGCCACGACCAAAATACCTGGTGCGATCGCCAGCAGCGTCGTCCCTACAACCAGGGCAACCAGGTTGGTCGTCAGGCTCTGTCCGCCACTGGCCGTCGCCGCGGCGCCACTGGCACCAACATTGATCGACACGCTTTGTGCCAAGGCCAGATCAGGCAGCGCCAGCAGCACGCCCATTGCGCCCAGGCCGGGGATCCACCACCGCAGAGGAAAGCTTGGCATTCTGCCGACTTTCGTAATGTGAAGCGCTAGACGGACGACGAGACAATCTCAGTGATGGAGATCGACAGCCGACCATCATCCGTGATCTGGATCTCGCCACGCGCAATCAGGCGTTCATTGGCGAGGAGATCGACCGGCTCTCCGACCTTCTTGTCGAATTCGATGACCGAACCTCGGCTGAGATTGAACAGGGCCGCCATCGGCAAGCGCTTATTGCCCAGCACAACCTGAACATTGACGGGAATGTCCATAATCCGCGGCTTGCGGTCGCCGCTGGACGATGGCTCGGAGGCGAAGGGATCACTGGTCATGGCGTCATTTCCTGCTGAGGACGAATCTCGGTCGGCATCGGACCAAGAATGGCGAGCGCACGCGCCGCCATCGTGCGTGGATCCATGAGCAAGCCCCCGCCGGTCCAGGCGGCGGTGGCCGCTCCAGGCGGCATGGCGGGATCAGGCTCCAACAGCAGACGCTCCGCCTCGCCCGCCGCGAGGCCGGGCAGCGGTCCCGCCGCCGGGAATCCACCGGGCTCGAGCAGGGCCAGCGTGTCGGGATGCGCCCGCACCACGATGCGGTCGGCCGTGCGCTGGGTCATGGCTTCGGCGATCAGCGCCAGGAGATTGGCGCCGGCCTCGTGCTCCAGCAGCGCCGGCACCACCAGGGTCAGGACGGCGGCGAGAGCCGCACGCATCTCCCGATCCAGGGCGGCGCGGTCCTGGCTCCGCCCGGCCGCCAAGTCCACGAGAGCCTGCTCGGCGGCCATCGCGCCATGGCGGCGCTGCTCCGCAAAACCCGCCTCCGCCTCGGCCTGACCCTCCAGGCGTCCCGTTGCCGCGCCCTCGAGCCGACCGCGGCTCAGGCCCTCGGCCAGGCCGCGGGCATGGCCGTCGGCAAAGGCGGCATCGCGCAGCTGGGCCTCGGCGGCGATGCGGGCCGCCACCATTCCGTCGGCCCCACTGAGGGCCTCGAGCGAGGGTGGGAGGAATGGACGCATCATCCCGGCGTCCCCTCCTGGATCCAGGCCCGGACCACCGACAAGGCCTCGTCGGGACGTTCGTCAATGAGTTCGTTGAGCGCGTTCAGCGAGGAGAGGCGGATCTGCAGGTCAGGACCGATATTGGCAATCGCTTCCTGCAGCGCCTCGGACTGGGCCGACGTTGCCGCTGCCGCGCGGGCCGCGGCCGCAACCCGGCGGCGGTGCAGCAGGACACCGCCACCGGCCGTCAGCACCACCACCAGCCCCAGGCCCAGCTGCCACCAGGCGATGCCAGTGGCAGCAACCTCGCCCCCGGCCAGGGTGCCCAGGGGGTCCTCGCTCAGGAAGCGCATGCCATCGACCGTGACCCGGTCACCGCGCTGTTCGTTAAAGCCGACGGCCGAGCGCACCAGGGCGGTAAAGCGCTCCAGCTCAGCGGCAGAGCGTGGCTGGATGACGCCATTCGCATCGGGCGCGCCATCCACCACCACGGCGACGCTCAGCCGCCGGACCGCGCCGGGCTCCCGCGTGGTTTCCTCAGTGCGCGAGGAGATCTCGTAATTGATGGTCTCGTTGTTGCGCTGGGCCGTGGCATTGGTCCGCTGATTGTTGGGCGCCACCTGCTGGTTCGGCAGGTTCTGCCCCACCGTGACCGGCTGCTGCCCCCGCGAATCCTCGTTTGTCTCCTGCTCCGTCGAGGTCTGACGGCTCCGCTCCACCTGACCGAGTGGGTCGTATTTCTCCTCGCGGGCCACCACACGCGCGGCGTCAATCTCCACGGCGGCAATGGCGCGCACCTTGCCATGGCCGACAATCGGCTCCAGCAGATCCAGGACCGCCTTTTGGTAAACCGCCTCTTGGGCGGCGCGCAATTCACCCACCCGGCCTGCAATCGCGCCGGTCCCGCCATCCGCAGCCAGGACGATCCCCGTGGGATCAACGACGGACACGCCCTCTTGGCGCAGCCGCGGCACGGCACCGGCCACCAACAAGCGAATCGCCGCGGCCTGGGCACTGCCAAGCCGCTGGCCGGCCTGAGTGGTCACCGTCACCGAGGCCGTGGGTGGCGGCGCATCCCGCGAAAAACTCTCGCGCTCCGGCAGGACGATATGCACCCGGGCGGTGCGCACACCGTGCATGGTGATAATGGTGCGGGCGAGCTCGCCCTCGAGGGCTCGCAGCCGCTGCACCCGCTGCATAAAGGAGGTCATCTGCATGGGGCTGGCCTGGTCCAGCAGCTCGTAACCGGCGCCGGTCTGCCGCGGCAGACCCTCGGAGGCCAGCTGCATGCGCAGCCGCGGCACCTGGTCGAGCGGCACCAGAATCGTGCCATCACCGCGGGCATCCAGGGGAATTTTGAGCTCCTCCAGCCGCGCTACAATGCGCCCGGCATCGGCCGGCTCGAGCCCTGAATAGAGCAGGCCATTGGGACTTTGCGGCGCCCGTGCCACCAACACGACGCCCACCAGCGCCGCCAGGGCGACCCCGCTCAGCGCAGCAAGTTTCGCAGATCCCAGGCCGGCCAAGCTGGCCCCAAGGCTCCGCAACTGGAATGCGGGTTCGAGAGTCTTGGTTTCCATCGACGTTCTGTCGTTCCGTCCTAGTGCCGACCAACCCGTCCGGCGCGCCTCAACGAGATACCGTCTTCTGCGTTTTTCGCATAGCGCGAAAACCGACGGTAGCGTATATATTTCGCATTCTACGCTACCGCGTCCTATTCGTATGCGAGAGAAACCGCATGTCAGATGTTACCGCTGAGGTTTCAACGAGGCCAGCTGCCTCGCCGGGACGCCGCCGTGGCCGCCTGCCCCTGTTGGCTCTTGGCGGCGTCCTGCTGCTGGGGGGAGGGGCGGCCGGCGCCTGGTTCTTCGTGCCGGGCATTGCTGAGGGCGCCCGCGGGATGCTCGCCGGCGTGCTGGGTCCGACCCCAGCCCCCGCTGTCCCGGCCCCCAAGCCGGCCTTTGTTGAACTACCAGAGATGACGCTGACCCTGCCCAATGGGGGGCGGCCGCGTCAGTTGCGCCTGGCCCTGTCTATCGAGATCATGGGCGATGCCAGTTTGGTGCAGCCGATGCTGGTGGGGCCTCGGGTGTATGACAATCTCATCCTGTATCTGCGGACCCTGCGCGATGGCGAGCTGGAGGGGGCGCTGGCTATTGACCGCCTGCGCAGCGACCTGTTCCGTCGCTTGGAGGTGCTGCTCGGGCCGGATGTGGTGCGCGACGTGCTGATCACCGGCTTTACGGTGGCCTGAGCCATGAGCGATGAAAACGACTCCGCCGCCGCCGATAACGACATGGCGGAATGGGCCAATGCCGCTGGCCCGCAATTGGGCCAGGGCGATATTGATGATCTCTTTGGTGGCTCGGAGGCCGCTGCACCAGAGGCGCCGCGGCGTGGCCTCGAAGCCTTGTTCGGCGGTGCCGTTCGCTATGAACGGCTGCCGATGCTGGACATTGTGGTGGACCGGCTGGCGCGGCTGCTGACCAGCAGCGTGCGTAAATTCACGGCGGATAATGCCGAGGTGGTGATTGACCGCACCCGCCCGGTGCGGGTCGGCGCCTTTCTCGACAGCGTCACGCTGCCCGCCATGATCGGGGTGATTCACATCGAGGAATGGGATGGCTACTGCCTCGCAACCCTCGATTCCCGGCTGATCGGCTCCATTGTCGACATCCTGCTGGGCGGCCGCCGCAATGCGGTGCAACCCATCGAGGGACGCCCCTACACCCCCATCGAGCGGACCTTTGTGGAAAAGCTGGTGAGCGTGGTGACGCAGGATCTCAGCAAGGCCTTCGAGGCGGTCTGTCCGGCCACCTTCCGCCTGGAGCGCTTTGAGATCACCCCGGGCTATGCCCTGATCACCAAGCCCACCGCGGCGGCTGTGACCTTCCGCGCGGAGATCGCCATGGAAGGTCGCGGCGGCAACATCGATTTTCTGCTGCCCTACTCCGCCATCGAGCCGGTGCGCGATCTCCTGAGCCAGGACGTGATGGGGCGGAAACAGGGCGGCGACACCATCTGGCGCCACCATCTGGCGGAAGAACTGCCGCGGGCCACGGTCGAGTTGCGCGCCGTGATCGAGAGCCGGACCATGTTCTTCTCAGAGCTGGCCGCCTGGCAGCCTGGCTCAGTGGTGCCGCTCGACCGCCGGCAGGAGGAGCCGGTCGAGGTGTTCTGTGAGGATCTCCTGATCTGCCGCGCCCATATGGCCGCCAAAAGCGGCCGGGTGGTGCTGCAGGTTGATGAGCGCATCGTAGAGCAGGACTGGCCAAGCTCCCGAGCTGTCGAGAAGACCGCCGAGGATCGCACGCGTCTCATCGCATAGCTCGCGCCAGACACCGTTTGCCGGCTTGTGGAGAATCCCATGACCTTGTTGCAGATCCTCGATGCGTCGGGGCTCGCCATCTTAACCGCCCAATCGGGCTGGATCGTCTTGCTGTATCGCCGCATGGGCAGTTTGCGGACGGCGCTTGGGCAGGCTGGTACCGTGATTGCCCAGCTCGACGCCGCATCGCAGCGGCTTGATCTGTCCGCCAGCGGCATCGCGCGGAAGGTCAAAGAGGGCCTGACCGAGGTCGACAGCAAGCTGAACTCCTGCCGGCATATCGCCCAGGAGCTGACCATCGCGTCCCGCAATGCCGAAGAGGTCGCGGCGCGGCTTGATCAAGCCCTGCGGCAAAGCCGGAAGCTCAACAACGCCCGCGTTGCCGCCCCGCCGCGGGAGCTGGTGGAACCACTGGGCTTTGCCGAGAAGCTTGCCGCTCGCCTGGAATCCCCCAGCCCAGTGGAGTTCCGCCAGCCCGAGCAGATCCTGGCCGCCGAGCTGACCTTTGCACCCGCGCCGGGACCGACCGCTGTCGCCGAGCTGGCGCAAGCACCCATCGAACGCGCTGTGCGCGTCAAACTCGGCTAGCGGCTGGAGATCGATCAATGAACCGCATCCCTCGGGTTTCGAACAGCCGGCCCACACTGGAAGCGCCGAACCGGTCTCTCGGGTGGGTTCTCGGCCCACGGCTTGGTCTGCCGTTGATGGTGCTCGGCATCGCCGCGCTGGTGCCGGCGCGCATCATGGGCTTGGCTGAACTGTGGTCCGGTACGACGCCGAGCGCCAGCTCGATCCCGAGCATCGTTGAGGCGCCGGCGCTCGAGGTCGTCGGCAGTTCGATGACACTGCGGAGCGGGGTGACCGTGACCCCCACAGTCTCCACGACGCTGTCCGGTCCTGTCAGGACCAATCCCCTGGCTGAAACCCGCCAGAATGACGGCCGGCTGCTGGCCGAAGTGTCTCGACGCCAGGCGGAAACCGAACGTCGTGAGCGATCCCTGGAAGTGCGTGAGGCTCGCGCCGTAGCCGCCGAAGCCATGGCGCGCACCCAACTGGCCGAGCTGGCCAAGCTCCGCGAGGAAGTCGAGCGCCTCGTCGCCCGCGAAGTGACGGCGGCCGAGGGCGACATCGATTCCCTGGTGTCCCTCTACGTCAACATGCGCCCGCAACAGGCGGCGAAGGTGATGGAGCGCCTGGAAGCGACGCAGGCCGCGGTGATCCTGCTGAAGATCCCCGAGCGCCAGGCCGGCCCGATCCTGGCGCAGATGGATCCACCAGCAGCCATGGCGGTGACGCAGGAGATTGCAGGCCGGCGTGAGGCGTTCCGCCGCCAGGAGAAGTAGGGTTCCCAGCGGAGGGTTTAACCCAGCGTCCGGGTGTCAGTGGCAGGCGCTGGCGCGACGCCAGCGCATGGCGTAGCGCCACATGGCGGCACCGGACATCCTGATGCGGCGCCTCCTGCCAAGGCACTGGCCCGGCGCAAGCCTCTGCCGCATCCGGGTTACGAGGTTAGCACCGGCTGCCAGCATCTCGCTGCCGCAGGAGCGCCAGGATAGTGACGCCGTCACAGTCGGAGGCCGCGACTGCTGGCAGGACGCTGTGACAGAGCTGGGACGGGGCTTGGCCCGCCAACATCATCGATGGGCGGCCGCGCGACCGGCAGACGGCGCCCCCGCGAATACCCTCTCCGGCGCCAACCAGAACCGCTGACACCGTCGTCACTCTGGATCCGGCCCTGCCGCACGCGATCGGGTCTGCTGGACGGTGTTGTCTCGCCGCCACCAACCCAGGCGGGGACCTGGCGAGGTCTGCGGGCCATACCAGGAGTGTAGCCGTCAGGGCAAGGCTACATGGCCACGGCACCAGCCACCGGATACCGCCGCTGGCCGGCGGCGCGGCAGGCCCAGGCGCTAGCCTGAACGCCCGGATGCCACATCGCCACGCAGGCACCGAAACCGACGGCGCCGCGCGGCCAGGGTGCATATCGTCGGTCCCCCATGATTTTCGGTTCAAACCACGCCGTCGAGATCAGGCTCGATCCGCTCAAGCTGGTCTTGCTCAAGTTCCCTCGGGCGTCGCAGCACCTGCAGCCGCAGCACCCGTTGCTTTTGAGGCACGCAAGCGGCGCGGCTCTCGCCCGCACAGGGACGTGACCGCACTAAGATCATACCCTGCAGCCGGTCCGTTCCGATCCCCTTGGCAACTGCCGCGCCGCACCGGGGCCTCCTATCGATGTTTCGCATCCTCGCCTGCGTCGTGACCGAGCACGACCTCCGTCTCGTCCTCGCTGCCGCCTTGATCTGCATGCTGTCGGCCACCCTCTCGGTGACCCTTCTGGGGCAGCAACCGGCGGCGACGCGGCTTGCGACGAGCTATGGGCGGGCGATCATGGCTGCAATTGCTCTGGGTGGCGGCGCCTGGGCCACGCATTTTGTCGCCATGCTGGCCTATGATCCCGGTCTTCCCACGGCCTTTGCCGTGGTGCCAACGCTCGGCTCGGCATTTACGGTCGTCGCCGCGGTGGCGGTTGGCATCCTGGTCTGGCGGCGCGCGCAGGGCGCCACCGGCCGCGCACTCGGCGGCGCCATTGTGGGTCTCGGCATCGGCGCCATGCACTATATGGGCATGGCGGCCATCCAGCTTCCCGGCCGGATTGCCTATGATTGGGGGCTGGTCGCCATCTCCGTGCTGCTGGGCGCGAGCGTCATGGCAGCCAGCTTCGCGCGATGGACTGGAGCTGGCTCTCCACGCCGCCGCATCCTGGCTGCCGCTGGCATTGTGGCGGGGATCGTGCTGTTGCATTTCACCGGCATGGGCGCGGTGGAGATCCTGCCCGAGGGGGGCTCGGACTTCGTGGGATCCGGGCTGGATCATGGCCGGCTGGCGATCCTGGTGGTGGCTGGCGCCGGCTTTGGTCTTTCGCTGGGTGCCGTCGCACTCTGGACGGAAGCACGGGCGCGGGCCGGCGGTCTGCGGACGGAAGCCATGCGACTGCGTGGACTGGCCGATGCAGGCCTGGACGGCCTGGTGCTCTGCGCTGCGGATGGCACCATTGTCGAAGTCAATACCCGGTTTTGTGGATGGGCCGGCCGCGAGCGTCAGGCGTTGCTGGGCCTCGATATCTGCAGCCTGATTCAACCGCAGCCGGCAGGCGGCGCGAATGCGCTCCAGGGCGTTCCGGGCGCGGCGCGGCGCGCCATGCTGCGGGGCACGGCCGGTGACGTCCCGGTGGAGATCGTGCGGGGTGAGATCGACACCGCCGAAGGTCGGCGAGCCGTTCTCGCCGTGCGCGACTTGCGCGAGCGGTTGCGCACCGAAGCCCGCTTCGAGGCGGCGCTGACGAATATGCCGCATGGGCTAGCCATGTTCGATGACGAAGCCCGCCTGCTGGTCGCCAACACCCGTTATGCCGAGATGTATCGCCTGCCCCCGGAGCTCGTCCGGCCTGGCACCTCGCTCCCAGACATCCTGGCCCACCATGTCGCCGCGGCGGTGTGTTCTCGCGGGCTGGAGGATCGTGTGGCGTCTCATTTGCCCAGCCTGAGCAAGAGTGGCGCAGCCTATGAGGTCCGGGATCTCGTGGACGGGCGGACCATTGCCATCTCCCGGCGGCAAATGGCCCGGGGAGGCTGGATTTCGGTCCATGAGGATGTGACCGAGCGGCGCAGGACCGAGGCCCAAATCGCCCATCTCGCACGCCATGATGCGCTGACCGGCTTGCCGAACCGGATGCTCTTCCGCGAGCGGCTGGAGGGCGCGCTGACCCGCGTACGGCGCGGTGGCCGCTGTGCCATCCTCTACCTCGACCTCGACCGCTTCAAGGAGGTCAACGATACTCTCGGTCATCCCCTTGGGGATGCCCTGCTGCAAACCGTCGCAACACGGCTGAATGCTGAACTGCGCGAATGCGACACCTTGGCGCGGCTGGGCGGCGACGAGTTTGCCATTGTTCAGACCGACATCGAACATCCCCAAGATGCGAAGACTCTTGCGCGACGCCTGATCAGCGCCATCGAGCGTCCCTTTGAGCTGGATGGCCATCAGGTGGTGATCGGCACCTCCGTCGGTATCGCCATTGGTCCCGGCGACGGTCTTGATCCCGACATCCTGCTCAAGGCTGCCGACATGGCCCTCTATCGGGCCAAGGCGGAAGGGCGTGGTCGGCTGCGCTTCTTCGAGGCGGAGATGGACGCCCGCATGCAGATGCGGCGCACGCTGGAGCTGGAGCTGCGCCGCGCGCTCGCGGCGGGTGAGTTCGAGTTATATTACCAACCCATCGTCGAGGTCGCGACCCGCCGAGTGTGCGGGCTGGAGGCGCTGGTACGCTGGAATCATCCAGACCGCGGCCTGGTGCCGCCTGATCAGTTCATCCCACTGTGTGAAGAAATTGGCCTGATTATTCCTTTGGGCGAGTGGGTTTTGACCCGTGCCTGCGCCGAAGCCACCGGATGGGCGGGCGCCCCCAAGGTAGCGGTCAATCTCTCACCGGCCCAGTTTGCCAGTCGGGGCCTGGTGGACAGCGTTGCCGCAGCCCTGGCGGCGTCCGGGCTGGAGCCCAGGCGGCTGGAACTGGAAATCACCGAAACCGTCATGTTGCGGGACACGGAAACGACCCTAGTCACACTGCATCGCCTGAAAGCCTTGGGTGTGCGAATCGCCATGGACGATTTCGGAACCGGCTACTCCTCGCTCAGCTACCTGCAACGCTTTCCGTTCGATAAGGTGAAAATCGACCGCTCCTTCGTGAAAGACTTGAATCGATCGCGCCAGAGCAACGCCATCATCACCGCTGTGGCCGATCTATGTTACGGCCTCGACATGGCAACCACCGCCGAAGGCGTTGAAACGGAGGAGCAGTTCCTGGCGCTGCACCGCAAGGGATGCGGCGAGGCGCAAGGCTACCTGTTCAGCAAGCCGCGTCCCGGAGCGGACATACCGGACCTGCTGGCGCGACTGGACCAGGCCGCTGATGCCGAGGCGTCCTGAAGGCGGGGCCGTCACGTCACCGGCGTCACACCGCCGGCCCAGCCCCGTTGCCGGCTCAGCCTGACGCTCAGGCTGTTGCTGCCGGCGCAGCGCGGTCGTGCCATCCCTAGGCCAAGACGCTCCGCGCAGCCGGGTTGTTCAAGGCCAGCGAGTACAACGATGGCCTCAGCGGCCAATCATCCGGGCGCACCCAACCTGATCCAGGCGGCGGCGGACCATACCGACGCATACAGACCAGCCCGGCTCTCGGCCCCAACGCCGGATCGCACGCACCCTGACCGCCATGGAGTGGGCCTCATGGTCCATCCATGAGCTTTGCGCGGCAGGCTGCCACCAGCCTCCCCCAACTCGCCATGAGGCGCGATCAGGGAGCAGGCTTTGGCAGGGCGGACAAGGCCGGTTCCTGGGACGGCTCGTCTGGGTCCAGGCCTCGACCTCTCTCAGTCAGCGCCGAGGCAGACCGCCGTTGGCCAGCCCGGTCCGGTCGGCATCACCGGCGTCGGAGCACCGGCCACCGACGCCCAGGATAACCCACCCATCCGCGACGGCCGCCGGCACCGCAAACGGGATCCGATCGCTCTTGCACGGTCCAGGTCGCGCTCGAGCCATGACCTAGGTGCGACCGGCAGGCTCGGCCCGGACCGTTGCCCTGACAGCCGCATCGCCAGCCGGGCGACATGGCCCAGGCCGTCCAGTATGGCCATGCCATGCGCAGGCTTGTCGTGGGGCGCCAAGGCAACCCCACGCTGATTAGGGTTGCATGCCACTGTTCGCCTGTGCCAACTGAGGGACTCCTGCAGACTGACGCATCGCCTGCTGTCCCCAAATCAGCCCGATGATCTTTGCCACAGCTTCGAAATGCGCCTGCGGGATGACATCATCGATCTCGACGGTGGCGAACAAGGCGCGCGCCAGGGGCTTTTCCTCAACGATGGGCACACCCGCCGCTGTGGCTGCCTCGCGGATCCGCAGCGCCACCTGGTCGGCGCCCTTGGCCACGCAAATCGGCGCGTCATCCTCACCACGGCGATAGCGCAAGGCCACCGCGAAATGTGTTGGATTGGTGATTACCACCGTCGCCCGAGGCACCTCGGCCAACATGCGGCGCTGCGACCGCTTGCGCTGCAGCTTCCGCCGCTGCGCTTTCACATGCGGGTCGCCCTCGGTCGACCGCATCTCCTCCCGCAATTCCTGCAAGCTCATGCGATGCCGCCGACGATAGTCAAACTGCTGGAAGCTGACATCCACGACCGCGACCACGCCGGCCACCAGGGTCACCGCGAACAGAACGGCAATAATCGCCTCTGTTGCCAGGGACAGAAAGGCCGACGGGTCCACCGCCGCCAGATTGCCGCTGCTCTCATACAGGGGCAATCCCACAACCCAGCAGGCGGCGCCCACGGCCACCGCCTTCAGCAAGGACTTGCCGAATTCAAATAGTGCCTTGAGCCCGATGATCCGCTTGGCGCCGGCCGACGGGGATAGGTGGGAGAATTTCGGACGGATCCGCTCAGTAGCCACAACAATGGAATTTTGTGCCAAATGCGGCAGGAGGGCGCCGGCGATCATCAATCCAAAGAGCGGGACAAGCGCAATGGCCATGGCTCCAAGCACAGCGTTGCCAGCACGCTGATAGCCTTGGGCGGTGAGCTCCAGATAATCCGAGGATTGCTCCACCATGGGCGTGAGAATGTTCGTGAACTGGCTGGCGATGAGGCCGCCCGCAAGACCGACCGCAATCAGCGCCCCGGCATATACCCCGAAGGCCGATCCCTCCCGAGACAGCGGCACGTCACCGCGTGCGCGCGCCTGTTCGAGCTTGCGGGGGGTGGCATCAAAGGTTTTTTCCTGACCAGACTCCTCCGCCATGACGCGTCCCTCACCGTAGCGGCTGGAAGACTAGGGCATAGGCCCCAAGGATCTCGGTGAGGATGGTCGGCGCGGTCACACCGAGCAGCTGGAGACCGGCGAAGAGCAGGGCCGGCGCGCCAATCATAAATACCGGTACGGCTGGCATGGCACGGTTCATGCCAGCCAGTGCCAGGTTGAACAGCAGGGTCAGCAATAAAAAGGGCAGGGACAGCTGCAGCGCCAGATGAAAGGCCTGGGCGACTGTCTCCGAGATCGACCGTGCCGAGCCGGACAATCCGGGCGGCATTCCAAGCGGCAACGCCGTATAGCTGTCGGCAATGGCGCGCAGCGCAACATGATGACCGTCGACCGCAAAGAGGGCCGCCAGACATCCTGCATGCAGCGCCGCCCCGATGGTGGCCGAGCTGTCGAGGCCGATGCCCACAGTGAAGATATTAGCCACGCCGATACACTGGCCGATCACCTGACCCGCCATCTGCAATGCTGAGATGATGATCCGAGCCAACGTGCCGATCAGCATGCCGACCGCGATTTCTGACAAGAGTGCGGCCAGAACCGTCCAGCTGCCTGGCACCGGGACGGCCTGCCCGGCGAGGGGGGCCATGCACAAGGCGATGGCCATGCTGGCGAGCACCCTTAAGCGCGGCGGCATGGCACCATCGCCAAAGCCAGGCAGCAGCAAGAGTGCCGTGGACACGCGACAGAACACCAGCAACAGCCGGTAGAGCTCGGCCGACAGGGCCGTCTCCAGGAGCAGGCCGGCCGTCATGCCGGCTAGATCTGCCCGACGGTGCGCAACCGGGTTCGCTGATGCACCTCGGCATGCGAGATCACCGCAATGGTGGGATTAATGCGTTCGACCAGATGCCGGACGAAGGGCCGAGCCCCGGCCGAGGTCAGGATCGCGGGCCAGTCACCCCGGGCCGTCGCATCCGCAATCCGGCTCCGCATGGCGCCAATCAGCTCCTGGATCTTGGAGGGCGACATCACGAAGCTTCGGTGGTCATTCTCCTCAATGATCGCCGAGCTGACCTCGCGCTCCCAATCCGGCGAGAGCAGCAGCGCCGTGACATAGCCATCATCCTGCATTAGGCCACGGCAAATCTGCAACGAGAGCCGTTGCCGAACATGCTCCGCCAACAAGGACACATTGCGGGTAAATCCGGCCGCCTCATGCAGCGACTCGAGCACCAATGGCAGGTTGCGGATCGACACCCGCTCCGCCAGCAGCGAGGACAGCACCTTCTGCACTGTCGCCACCGGCAAGGTGCCGGGCACTAGGTCCGCCACCAATTTCTGATGTTCCGGGGCGACAGAATCCAGCAATTTCTGGGTCGCAGAGTAACCCTGCAGCTGCGCCATATGGGCCTTCAGGGTTTCGGAGAGATGGGTTGTCAGGACCGTCTCAACATCCACAACGGTGAGGCCGCTGCGCATCGCCTGATCACGGTATTGCGGCTCCACCCAACGAGCGCGGATTTTGAAGGAAGGCTCCTGCGTATCCACTCCGGGGATCGTCAATTCCTGACCGCCGGGGGCAAACACCAGCAGCCGGCCCAACATCAGGGCTTCCCGCGCGACCTCGACCCCCTGAATCTGGATTGAGTACTCGCCCGAGGCTAGGCTCATATTGTCCTTGATGCGCACCGCCGGCAGGACAAAGCCGAATTCCAGGCCGAAAGCCCGGCGGAGTTTGCGGATCTTCTCCGACAGACCGCCCTGTGGGCTGGCGGTGAGCGACACCAAGCCCATGCCCAGCTCAAGACAGACGTCGTCAACCCGGATCAGCTCGGTGATCGATTCCTCACGCTCCGGCGCATCCGGCGGCGCGGCAGCGCGGCTGTCCAGTGCCGCCTGTTCGGTCTTACGCTGAGACAGGAAACCGGCACCGGCGGCAGCCACCGATAGGGCCGCGAAAGGCAGGAACGGCAAGCCGGGCAGAATGGCAAACATCATGGCCAAGCCAGCCGCCAGGTAGAGCGGCTTCGCCTGGGCGCTGAGCTGCGCCACCAGCGCCTTGTCCGTCGATCCGCGGACATTGCCCTTGGAGACCAGCATGCCGGCGCCGATGGAGACGACCAAACCCGGAATCTGCGACACAATACCGTCGCCCACCGACAGGGTCACATAATTGGCTGCAGCACCGGAAATCGGCATGGAGTGGCGCAGGGTGCCGACCACGATGCCGCCGAGAACGTTCACTCCTGTGATGATAATGGAGGCAATCGCGTCGCCGCGCACAAATTTCGAGGCACCGTCCATGGCACCAAAGAAGGAGTTCTCGTCCTCCAGCTCCTTGCGGCGCCGCTTGGCCTCGATGTCGTCGATGGTTCCGGCCGCCAGGTCGGCGTCGATCGCCATCTGCTTGCCCGGCATGGCATCCAGGCTGAAGCGGGCGGCGACTTCAGCGATACGCGTCGCGCCTTTGGTCACCACGATGAAATTGACGATGATCAGGATGGTGAAGACCACCACGCCAATGATGAAGTCACCGCCGACAACAAAGGCGGCAAAGCCATGAATGACGCTGCCGGCCGCATCGAGCCCGCGATGGCCGTCGGCCAGGATCAGGCGCGTCGTCGCCAGATTGAGCGCCAGGCGGAGCAGCGTGGCGACCAGGAGCACCGTGGGAAAGGCCGAGAAATCCAGCGGGCGCTCAATCCAGAGCGCCACCATCAGGATCAGCACCGACAGGGTGATGGAGGTGGCCAGTCCGATATCGACCAGCCAGACCGGCATGGGCAGCACCAGAACGGCGAGCAGCAGGACCAAGCCTGCCGCGAACAGCACGTCCTGATGACCGAGGCTGCGCCGGAAACGGTGTAGGAGATTCACATGGGCCTCGCACTTTGGCGGGGAAACGAAATCTACAGGCCCACGATCCGCTGCATGATTTCCTCAACATAGGACCGCAGCGCAGCGAAGGCGAAGGGCAAGCTCAGCATGGTCACCACCAGGGTGACCAGGATCTTCGGCACAAAGGAAAGCGTCATCTCCTGGATCTGCGTCAGGGCCTGCAGAACGGAGATGACCAACCCGGTCACCAGCGCTGCCAACAGGGGCGCGCTTGTCATGGCGATCGTCGCGTAGAACCCGCTCCGCAGGATCTCGATCACGTCCCCCTCATTCATGGCGGCTCACACCGCCATGCGGAGCACGTCCATATAGGCGCCAACCGCCTTGTCCCGCAGCTGCGTGACGGCCTGCACCGTGAGCTCCGCCGCGGTGGCCGCCTGCACCACTTCCTGGACGTCGGCGGTGCCGGCAACGCCACGCGCCGCCACCGTTTCCGAGCGGCGCAGCGTCTGCAGAGACGCCTGAGCGGCATCGGCAATCATGCCGCCAAAGCTGGAGGCTTGGGCCGCGACCGCGCCGTAGGCGCGCACCGCGGTGGTGACCGGGGCAATCGCCGCAATTTCCAGAGCCATGGGCCTCATCCTTTCAGGATGTCGAGCGTTTTCGAGTAGAGGGAGCGGGCCTGCTGCATGACCGCAATCGCGGCCTCATAGCTGAGCTGGGCATTCCGCAGATCCGCCTGCTCAATCAGCGGCGAGATATTGGGCAGCTTCACATATCCCCGCTCGTCGGCGGCGGGATGCGCGGGATCATACTCGGTCCGGAAAGGCCGCGTGTCGCGGGTGATCGGACCGACCTGGACGGTCATGGCGCCGGTGGCGCGATCGACCCGCTGGCTGAAGCTCATGATGCGACGCTGGTAGGGATCGCCGCCCGGCGTGGCCGCCGTGGAGGTGGCGTTGGTCATGTTCTCGGCGGCCAGGCGCATGCGCACGGCCTGCGTGCTCATGCCGGACGCCGCCGTGGCCATGGCCTGGGTGAGGGGCCCCGTTCCGGTGACTGGCGCGATGGTGAGCATCAGCGACCACCCGCGGCGGCACGCAGCAGGGCCGCATTCCGCCGATAAACCGTCGTCGCCATGTCATAGCTTTTGGCGAGATCCGCCTGCTTCACCATCTGCTCCTCGAGATTGACGGTGTTGCCATCGGGATCCTCGCTGTAGGACTGCGAGCGGTCGGTCACCACGCGGGTGGCGCCGGCGGCGGCGCCGACATGGCCCGCATTGGTGGCGGCAAGCCGCAAGGGAGCGGCACCGCCGCTGCCCCGCAGCAGCACGCTGTCAAAGCTAAAGGGCCGGACATCCCGGGCACGGTAGTTCGGCGTGTCGGCATTGGCGATATTTTGCGCCAGCACATTCTGCCGTTCCGCAAGCTGACGCATGCGAGCACCGGTTATGCGAAAGACATCCATTCCATCGAGCACAGCGGCCGCTCCGTGAGGCGGGCCTAGTTATACGCGATCACAGAACAGTGTCGAGTATTTTCGCATAGACGGCAGGACAGTGTCGGGCCCATTGTGGCTCATTCGGAGCCGGCGGGTGAGGGCGGCTCCCACAGCACCGTCCGCCGGCGACGCCGCGCACCCTACAGGATATTTTCGCATGATTCAGGTGTCTGAGCCTGCCCAGCCACCCGCGGCGAGCTTGGCGGATGCGGCTGTGCAACTCGCGCAGCTGCCTCGCTATCGGCGCTGGGGAACCCTGACGGCCGTGCGGGGGGCTGCCTTATCCATCAGCGGCCTTGGCAACCGCTTGGCGATCGGTGACCGCCTGCAGGTCGAACGCCCGGCGGACAAAAGCGGCCCCTCGGCAGGGGCGCCCGTCGTTCCATGCGAGATCGTGGCGTTTGCCGCCGACGCGGCGATCGCTGTTCCGGAGGGCCCCACCGAAGGCCTCGCGCCCGGCGCCCGCGCCTGGCTGGAGGAAAGCCCGGTCCTCTACCCCAACGACAGCTGGCTCGGGCGGGTCGTCGACGGGTTGGGCCAGCCGCTCGATGGCTTGGGACCCCTACCGCGCGGACGTCGCCCGGCACCGCTGCGCCAGCCGCCGCCGGCCGCGCTCGGCCGTCGCCTCATTGGGGAGCGGCTCGAGACCGGGATCCGCACACTGGATGTGTTCACCCCGGTCTGCCGGGGGCAGCGCCTCGGTATTTTCGCCGCCTCCGGCGTCGGCAAGTCCACCCTGATGGGCATGATGGCCCGCTTTATCAACGCGGATGTCATTGTCGTCGGCCTGATTGGCGAGCGTGGCCGCGAGGTCCGGGAGTTTCTCGACCGCACCCTGGACCAGGCGGCACGGCAGCGCTGCGTTGTCGTCGTGGCCACCTCCGATCAGCCGGCCTTGGCCCGTCGCCGTGCAGCTCAGGCCAGCCTGGCGGTGGCCGAGTATTTCCGGACCACCGGCCGCCAGGTCTTCCTGCTGCTCGACTCCATCACCCGCCTGGCCCATGCCCAGCGGGAGATCGGGCTGGCGGCGGGCGAGCCGGCGACGGCGCGTTCCTATACCCCATCCGTGTTTACCGAGCTGCCCGCCTTGCTGGAGCGCGCCGGTCCTGGCCAGGAGGGGGAGGGGGACATCACCGCCATCTTCACCGTGCTGGTCGATGGCGACGACCATGACGAGCCGATCGCCGATGCGGTGCGTGGCATCCTCGACGGGCATATTGTCCTGGATCGCCGTATTGGCGAGCGTGGCCGCTGGCCGGCGGTGGATGTGCTGCGCTCGGTCAGTCGGGCGCTACCACGCTGCCACAATGCGGACGAGAATGCCTTGCTCGCAGATGCCCGGCGGTTGTTGGGCGCCTATGCCGATATGGCAGAGATGATCCGCCTGGGTGCCTACCGGTCGGGCAGCGATGCCCTGCTTGATCTGGCAATTCAACGGCAGCCAGGGTTGGAGGGGTTTCTTTCTCAGGGCGTAGACGAGCGCTCCACCTCCGAGGCGGCCTTTGCGCAGCTGGCGGAGATTCTGCACCCTTGAGACATCTGGGCCTCGTTGTGAGGCCTGGATGCGAGAGGCTGACGAGCACCACGATCCCGTCAGGGCAGCCCATGCTGCTGTGGCGTCAGCCGGTCATTGGGATCTGGCGGCTGGCCGCAGCCTCGATGGAGGGAGCCTACAGCAACGCGAACAGGGCCGCCGAGCTGGCGCCACTGAAGGCATTCTGATTGCTGAGATCCAGCGGCGCAAACAACTGCGTCATGGCCGACGCCGCGGCGGAGAGTGTGCCCTCTGCCGCACCAGACTTGGCCACGTACCGATCCAGCATCTGCCCAAGCTTCTTAGGATCCTTGAAGTCGGCGATATCCATCTTCGACTTGAGGATTCCGACCTGGCGATCGACGTCCACTTTGACGAAGGTCTCGGGCAGATTTAGAACTGACTCGACCACGGCAGCCAGGTTGCGGTCGGCGATGACACTGTACCAGTTTGCGGCTTGCGGCAGCATGCGCTTGGCATACAGGGCACGGCGCAAGGTATCCGAGGTATCGCCCACGCGCTGTTCAAAGCGCGCCTCGGTGAAGCGCGTGATCAGCTGCTCCATGAAGGATTCAGAGGTGACCTTGGGGCCGCCAACAGCCGCGGTGGCGGCGCGGCCTGCGGTCGTCTGGACCAGGGCGGCTGTGGCCGCCCCATCACTAACAAAGGCGAAATCCTTCGCTGCGCCCCGTCCCTTGGCATCCGAAAACACCAGGTCCAGACCGAAGGCTGTCACGCTGATATCCGCACGATTGCCATCGGCGCGACGCCAGGCCGCCTGCAGCACAGCTGCCAGCTCGGCGCGATTGATCGCCTGGCTGGTATCGACATCCTTCACTGCAACGCCGCCAAAACTGCCGCTCACGCTGTCAAAGGCCTGGTCGGGTCGCACGCCCTCAATCCGCACCGTGGCCCCCGCAGGCATGGCGGGGATGGCAGGCACCGAAACGCCTCCATAATTGAAGTCCCGGGCAATCTCGACAAACTGCGCATTGCTCATCCGCCGGGCAAGGGAGGTCGAGTTGGCGGTGTCGCTGTTCAGCACCTTCTCCATCAGGCCGTTCATGCCGACTTGAGCGTCGAGCCGATAAGCCGACAACACAATCCGCTGCAGCCGCGGGTCGGCCAGCATGTCTTTGGCGGTCAGCTTGGTGGGCAGCTTTGCCCGCAAGTACGCCACGTCGTTTTTCAGCATGGGGTCTTTGGAGAAGCTCACAAAGTCGGCAGGCGCCTTGGCTTGCAGGAGCCGCCAACCCGCGGATCCAGCCGGTATGGCCAGCGGCACCGACGAGCCAAAGGCGCTGCCGATCGTCATGCGAGCACCGACACCGGCGGCGTCATCGCAGCCGGCTTCTCCGATTCCGGCTGGTAGCCGACCGGCAGCCGCACCACCACACGGTCCGTCGTCGGGTCGCGCATCTCGGAGTACAGTCGCATAGTGGAGCCGTCGAGCCGGACTTCGAAACCCGCATTGCTCGGCGCGACGCGCTTTTGCCGATCATTCAGCTGCACATCCTGACCACCGGCCGCAGCAACGGGCGGATCCCGCCGCTCCTCCGCCTGGGTGCGCAGTGCGGGCTGGGTTGGCTGCTCGAGGCCCGCTACCAGCTTGCTCTTCGACTGAACCGGCTCAATCATCACCGTGACTCCTAACCTGATCCTTTGGCCATTCGACCCGGGTTATCCTGGTTCATGGTTCACGGCATTATCTCACTGTGCCGCAACCAGAAGCGCTGGTGTGTGCCTCAAATTGGCGGCGCGAGCCTCCGGCTGCGGATTCGCCGATGGTGCGACCTCGCGGCGGAAGCGGTCGGGCGGCGCCTGATTCAGCAGGGCTGCTTCATACAGCAGGAGATCCCGCAGCACGCCCAAGGCCCGATAGACATTGCCAACCTGGACCAGGCGCACAGCTTCGGTTAGCATTTGCAGGTGCTCTGCTTTGACAAATGCCGTGCGCAGCTGCGCAATCTGCTCAAGGAAGGGCTGCGCGGAGCCAAGCTCAATGCGCGTATTGAGGAGGACATTCTGGGCCGCGAAATACGCAGCGCGTACAGGAGTACAAGCTTCTGCCTCATGCATGATATCCTTCTCTCGAAGAATATGCGCAACGTTTTGCACAAGAAGGTTGTTGCGGCGATCGCCGTTGCTGATAACTGCACCATTGATGAATAGCTGCTCGGAAGGTCCGAGCTTCAGGACGAGCGACATTAGGTCGCGGACTCCTGGGTTGTGGGCATGGGTTTCAAGCCCTGCATGATGATATGGTTGACGTCGATCAGTGCATTTGGAGATGCTCGCTCTCGCATCACGCGGTCCCCTTCTAAAAGTACCCAGCGCGCAAGAGAGAACAATCTAGCCTTACTCACATCGTCCCAAGCGTTACCAGCTGCGGCCAAGTCGACGGCGAAGGCGCTCCACACTTTGTAATTTTCATGGATTGCGCGTGACAGCGCAGCGGGATCCGCATCAAAGCGACACGCATCTTGCAGCAGCGCAGTCGCGTTGCTGAGCACGCGATACTCTATATCTCTTGGCGTCTCAGTTTGTCGGATCACTGACCCATAAGCTGTAGCCGCCCCGCGAGGACGGGAGATTGCCACATGCAAGTCGGACCCAATCTCGCTTAACACGGGGATCTCTCTATCTCGTCAGGGGCTAAAGCAACCAGCAAGCAAAGAAACTTTAGAATCACGCCGAAGCAGATTGGGCGCGGCCGAAGCCGCGCCCGTTGATGCTACTGAAACAGCGACAGGATGCTCTGCGGTGCCTGGTTGGCGATCGAGAGCGCCTGAGTGCCAAGCTGCTGCTGCACCTGCAGAGCCTGCAGACGGGCGGCTTCGGCCGACATGTCCGCATCCACGAGGGCGCCAACACCGGTGGTCAGAGTATCGACCAGCTTGTCCATGAAGGACTTCTGCGTGTCGATTCGGGCGCCTGCCGAACCGAGGGCGGCGGCTGCGTTGGTTGTAACGGACATAGCCGCGTCAGCCTTCGCCAGCAACGCCGCGTAGTCGGTCGGAGGGAACCGGAAATCGCTCAACGTATGGCTAGCCGCTGCGGTCAACGTTACAGTCGAACCAGAGACGCCCACGGTAAAGCCGCCACCCATAGCGGCCGTGAGAGCCGTAGCGAACTCCGCACGCATACCCGGCGAACCTCCGGACACATTGTAGTCGCTCACAACTGCAGCGTTGAGTGCGTAAGTATTCACACCATTGCTGTCAGTGTTCAAGATTGTACCCGAAGTCGCGTTGGCGACCTGGAACTTGGCGGTCGTGACTGCACTGGTACCGGTGTTGGTATAGCTCAACTGCATCAAATCACCGAGCGCCAGCGGCTTATTGGCGTTGAAGGTCATCGACACCTTGTCTGAGCCACCAGTCGTCGCGTAGTCACCGCCAGTGTTGTTCTGGACGAAAAAAGCATCCTTGTTGAAGGACACGCCGACTTCCCGGTTCTTAGCAGAGACAGTCAGTACGCCCGAGGCAGAAGTGACTTTGAACCCAGCAGCATCAAAACTGGTGTTAGCAGCTACTTTAGCAGCGATCAGGTCGTCCGTAATGTCCGTCGTGGCGAAACTCGTTACGATTGACCTAGCTTTACCTTCGGCATCGGTATAGCTGAAAATAACTTGACCGCCGTTGTCGTCGTTGGTGCCAGGCGTTCCGCCGCCGGTGAAGGAGTAGTCGATCGTCTTCTCAGCATCGGTCGCGTTTGCCAGGATGGTGTCGGCCTTGGACAGCACCGACAGATCCTGCAGACTCGCAAGACCGGCACCCTGCTCCACGCGCAGATCCTGGTTTTTCACATCAATATAGGTAGGAGTGGAAACACCGCCCACATTGTTCACCGAGGCGACCACGCGCTGCTGGCCGAGACTGTTCAGCATGTTGACGCTGTTGTAGGAAGAGGCGTCGATGGTGCTCTTCATCTGGGCGATGAGCTGGTCGATGTCACCCTGGATCTGCGCCTTATTCTTGGATGGATCCTGCGCAGAAGTGACCTTCTCTTTGATCTGCTTTGCCAGATCGGCGAGCTGCTCGGCGCCGCTGCGGGCGGTGCCAACGATGGAGGCGGCGGTCGAGAGATTCTCGCTGACCTGTTTAAAGTTGCCGATATCGGCCCGCATCGTAGTCGCAACTGCCCAAGTCGCAGCGTTATCCTTCGCGGAAGCGACCTTCAGACCCGTGGAAATACGATTCTGAGTCTCAAGTAGGCTCTTCTGCGTCATCTGCAGCGACTGCAGAGCCGTCATCGCGCCAGTGTTGGTGAGAATGGAAGAAGCCATAACCTTCAAGCTCCCTTTAAGGGCTCAAGCTGTGGGAGCGCCTTCTGACGCAGTATCGCGGGCCGACCGTTTGTCAACCGAAAGCGATGAACCTTGATAACCAATTTCCAGAATTTTTAGCAAGCAAAAGTGTGCCTCTGAATATCTTTCGCATTAGGCCGTGCGGTTGATGCTGGCCGCCAGTGTGTGCCGCAGCGACCGGCGCGGTCCGCCCGTTCCCTGATAGGTGCCGGGATCGGCTGCCGCCGACAGCTCCGTCCGAAGACGATCCTGCACCGCCTCCATGGCGCCCGCCACCGCGCCGAGCACCAGCGCATTCTCCTCAGCCACCGCCAACATTGCCCGCAGCGCATCGCGCTCGGCCGCTGTCGCAGCCGGGCCGGCCGCCTCCAGCTCGGCGAGGGCGTCGCGCTTCGCCTCCATCAGCTCGGTTAGCTCGGGCAGGGAGGCCCGGCGTGCCGCCGCGGTCTCCTGGTTCAGCACAGCCTGCAGCTGCTGCGCCGCTTGCACCAGCGGGCTCACGACGTCACCGCCGGCGCGGCCACATCGTGCGAATCCGGAGTGGCCGAGGACGACCTCTGGGCGCCTAGAATGGCGCCTTCCAGAGCACGGGAGAGGCCAAGGCCACCGCGCGTCATCATGGCCTCGCCCAGAGCCTCGTTCATGAAGGTGTCAAAACTGCGGGCGCCAATGCCGCCGCCGAACAGCCCGTCCTCCTTCGGGGCCGGGCGGGCAGATTTCAGCATCTCCGCCGCAAACGCACTCTCCAGCCGGCGAGCCGCCTGGCGTACCGCCGGCGGCGCCGCGTGCGGCCCGGTCGGGGAAGGCGCCTCGGCGCGCCGCGCGATCGGGGAGGGGGGTGAGACTGCATCCATGAGGCACCGCCGCTGCAAAAACCAGTTCTCACCATCACCGATTTTTGCTACAGCGAGCAAGCCGTAAATTTTCGCATATCGGCAAACACTAGCCCTCCAGAAGGACGGTTCCTGAACTCCAGAAGGAGCTGTTCCTGCCGTGCCAAGCGCGGCCGTTGGGGCCCTGTATTCGGGGGTCCGACCGATGGAGGAGTGCGTGTTGTGAGTGACTGCGAAGCCGCGGATGTTCTCGAGGAAGACCGCCGCCGTCATCAGATCCGCCGCCGGGCCCTACCGGCGGGGCGGCGCGGCGAATTTGACCGGCGCTTGCTCGCCGGGGAAGACATCAGCCGCCTGGCCCGGATCTTTGGCATCGAGCTGTGGTACGCGCAGCGCCGGGCCAAGCGCGTCCTGGCCCGGGCAGCCCTGGAGGCGGGTGACCAGACGGCTGAGGCGCCGCGGCCCGCCGCCTCGCAGGTCCCAGCGCTGTCCGAGCACATGACCCCGACGGAATATGCCTGCAGCCTGCTTGGAGCCCGCGTGTGGCCGCTGCGCGGTGGCTATTACATGCTGGATGGCTATCACGCCGGACCGCGCGAGGTGACCCGTGCGGCCAACCGCCTGCTGCGGGAGCGTGGCCTGGCGGAGATTCCCTATCCCGGTCTGGTCCCGCTGCAGCGCGGCCAGCAGTGGCCCTGATCGCGCCGGCTGATCATGACCGCTGAGATGGTGCCCACTCTGCAGCAGGCGGTTGCCGCAGCCCTGCTGGGCACGCTGCTGGGGCCAGCCTTGGCGCGCTTCGCTACGGCGCAGATTGCAGCCCTCGACAGCCGCGCGGGCAGCCGGCAGCGGGGCCTGGAGATCGGCGAGGCGTTGCAGCGTTGCAGGGCAGCCGGCCTGGCTGTGCCACGGCACTGGTGCTGGACCCATACTGCCGTCCTGGCGCTGGCCCTGGGCGGAGGCTGGCTGCTGGGTGGTGGTGGCGCGGCTGGGCTGTATTTGGCCCTGGCCTTTGCTTTGGCCAGTTTTGCCGCCCTGCTGGATCTGCGCGCCTTCTGGATGCCGGACAGTGTGACGCTGCCGCTGTTCTGGCTGGGGCTGCTAGGGGCGGCGCTGGGTGTGGCGCCCGTATCGCCGGCCGATGCCGTGTTGGGCGCGGCGGCCGCCTGGATGCTGACCGCCAGCCTGCAGGGGCTGGCACGATGGCGTTGGGAGGGGCCCGTGCTGGGCGATGGCGATGTCAGGCTGCTCGCCGCCTGCGGCGCCTTAACAGGCCTGAGCGGCTTGCCGCGCTTTGTAGCCCTGCTGGTCACCGCTGCCGTAATCTTGGAGCTGGTCTGGTCCTGGGCGCATCCGCGTGAGCCTCGACAGGGGCAGCCTTCGGAGCAGGCGGACTGGCTGCCCTTTGGCGCCGCCATCGTCGCCGCCTGGATGGGCAGCATGGGCTTGGCCGCGGTCCTGCCCTAGGGGCAGGCTGCGGCCTGCCGCAGCCCAGCCGGCTGCGGCAGGCCGCGGAACACCCACCAACAATCGTGACCCCGTCTGGCAGCAGCGGCGCATCGGCGCCGCTGCTGCGGCGCCGGATCAGGCGTGGACGGTGCTGATGTCCAGCTTGCTGCCCGTACCGCGCAGCTCCGCCTCCAGCTCCGCCAGGCCGCGGATGCCATCGGTGGCGAGGTCGGTTGCCGCACGCGCCGCGCCATGCGCCGCCTCGGCCAGCCCCTGCAGCGCGGCCTCCGCCTCTGTGGCGAGGCCGGCCGGCACCGACGCGGTGGCGCCAGCGGCCGCCACCACCGACGCGGTGGCCGCGTCCGGGTCGCGCTGGCGGTGCACGCCGCGCACCCGAGCGCCACGCTCGATGCTGATATCGTCGTAGGTCAGCTCGCCTTCGACGCTGGCGGTGCGGTCCAGGTCGATCTCATGCGCCACCACAGCGCCCTTGAGGATGCCCTTGATGCGGGTGGTCTGCGCCCGGATGGTGCCCTCAACCCGGCCACCGACCGCCACCAGCACCTTCGGTGCATGCACCTCGCCGCGCAGGACGCCCTCGACCTGCACCACGCCCTGGCTGCGCACGGTGCCCTCAATCTCGCTGTCCGCCGCGATCAGCAGCACCGTCGGCTCGCGGCCCGCGGTGACCCACTCGCTGGTGGCGCGCACCGGCGCCGTCATGGTGAGCAGGGCGGCCTGCATAGGCTCCGGCGCCGCCTCTTCCATGGGCAGCTCAAAGCTCTCATAGGTCACCCGCGGCTCAGTGCTCTTGGGCTTGCTGAAAATGCTCATCTTGGGTCCCGTTCTAGGAGCGCCGATCCAATGGCCAAGGCAACCATTCCGGCTGGCTTGTCAGCTAACATTTTTCGCAAGGTGCAGACAACCGAATTTTGCAGAGCGGGTCAGGCGTCGCTCCAATGGGGTGGCAGGTCGACCAGCGCGGGCCGTGGCCGACCTGGGTCCCAGTCGTACGGGATCAAAGGCAGGATCTCATCCAAATGACTGCCGGCCTGAAGCCGGGCCACCAGGGCGCCCAGCCGTAGGGCCTGCGGTGCAATAGCGAGGCTGCGATCCGCAGCCCGTCGGACGGTGCCGCCACTGCCCGCAGAGGGCTCAGCCAGCCAGGCCTCGAGGCGGCCCGCGGCCAGGCCGGGCAGCAAACGCGCCCCGGTCGGACCGCCCTGCGGCAGGCGGCGAAATAGCGCCGGCGAGAGCGCCACTTGGCGGCCGGGCAACAGCAAGGAGCGGCTCGCGCGATCGATATCCTGCTGCAGGCAGGCCGCTAGCTCCGCCGGCTCGGCCGCGGTGGCCCAGAGCAGCTCCAGCGCCAGCTCCAGGGTTGGATCCACGCGCCGCGCCAAGCCGCGCAACTGGGCATACCGCTCCTGGCCGAGAATGGACCAGGCATCGGGCGCCACCGCGGCAAAAGGGTGCGGCAGCGCCAGCTGGAAAAATTCGCAGAAGGTTTGAATGGCGCTGGCCAGGCTGGCCTGTTCGGCCAGCACCGCCGCTGCGGGGCCGGCTGCCTGCCGGCGCTGCCGTAAGGCGGCCAACTCGCCGGGGCTCAGTGCGGCCAGGGGCAGGGCGCAAGCGGGATCCTCGAGCAGGCCGCCCAGCCGGACAATGGGGGCCAGCTGCGTGCCCCCCTCGGCGCGTGGCAACGTGCCCTGGTCAATGGCCCAACGGCGCAACGCCTCGGCGCCGGTAGCCACCAGGCGCTTGGCGCCGACCCGAACCGTCGAGGCCCGGATGATCGCGTTCACGCTGCTGCGCTGGGCGGCCACCGGCGCCCGCGGCGCCAATCTGGCTCGGGTCGGCGGCGCGGGATCCCTGCCAGTCGTCGCCATCCCGCCATCGCCGGCCGCAGCCCTCATCCGCATCGCGTGAGCCTATATCCAGTTCGGGCGAGGATGCCAGGGAAAGCCACAACGTGCGGTTTATGGGCGGGCGAGGCGATTTTGAGCCCCGGCTGTAACCACATTTCGCATTACGCGGCGTATTGCACAGACATGCCCCAAGCGATCCCCATCCCGCGCGCAGCGACCGCACTGGCCTCCTGGCTAGGATTATCCCTGACCGATCAAGGCGGGCTCGGGCCGCGACGTGTCGCGCAGGGACCGGGGCTCCACCTGGGCGCGCAGCACCGCCAACACCTGGTCCGGCAGCCGGGCCTCGATGGTCACCACGGCGCCATCAATCTGGACGTCACCGCCGGGCAGCACGCGCGTGTCAAGCTCCACGCCGCGCGCCGCGGCATCCGCCAGAGCCAGTCGGCTGCCGGCCCGGGCCAGGGCGGCCGCGCGCAGGGCTTCCAGCACATCGGCCCGCGACAAGCGCACGGTATGGCTGACGAAAACGGGGCTGTCTTGAGCGGTCATGCTGGATCTCCGGCCTCGGGGCTGAGAGGGATAGACCGCGCCGCAACCCAGGGGACGGTGACGCAGCCGCGGACGCAGGGGGTCCTTGCGCCGTCATCTAGGCCGGCTTCCCACCAAAACTCAACGAAATTTCGCAAGACCTCGTCGAGCCGTAAGCTTGGCGGCGATGCGCGGCTAGGACCGCCAGGGCGCGGCGATAACAGAAAGCTGAGGTATTTTAGCATAACTTTAGATTGCAGGCCGTTGCAGGGGTGTTTAGGAATGCTAATTCATGGTGAGCAACGGCAGGCTGTTCGGTGTTTGATCGGCCAACCGCACTGCTCTTTCATCATAGTTGGCGCTGGCTTTGTTCCCGATGACCTAGAATTTTTTGCCACGTGGCGACCCGATAATGCGTATGGCCTGCGAAATGCGAGGCCAAGTTTTCCGCTTCATGCTCCGGCCCAACCTGACGTGCAGGCTGGTCCAAGGGGGGGCATGCTGAATGCAAGGATCTACCGGCATGGCTCGATCGAATCTGGCACCGAGGAAGGCGAAGATGACCTCCGCGCCTAATCAGGCCGAGACCATCGTGCAGCTGCAGGCGGCAGACCCCGACGGGCCCGCCTTCTCGATTGAGGTGATCGCCCCCGATCGCGCCCTCAGCCTGCTGCAGCACAAGCGGCCTAGCGCCAACGAGAACCCGACCGCCATTGCCAATTATGCCGAGGCGATGCGGGGCGGCCGTTGGATCCTGAACGGCATGCCCATCATCATCGGCCGCACCGGTCAGCTGCTGGATGGCGTGCAACGCCTGCGCGCCTGCGTCAAAGCGGAGGTGCCCTTTCTCACCGTGCTGGCGCAGAACATCCCCGACGATGTGCTGCATACCATCGACCAGCAGCGGCGGCGGTCCTTTGCCGGTGTCCTGGAAGCCCGCGGGGTGCAGCATGCGCATGCGCTGCAATCCGCGCTGGTGAAGCTGATCCGGTATGACGACAACCGGATGACCCGTGGCGGCGGTGCGGTGTCCTGGGCGCGGATGGACCGCGTGCTGCGGGCCAATCCCGATCTCGAACTGGCCGTCAAAATGTCCTTGGAGAGCGAGGCCAGCGCGCTATCCGAGGCGGTTCGCACCCCGCTGCTGTTCATGGGATTCCGCGTCGACAAGGCGGCCACTCGGCGCTTCCTCGATGCCATCGCCTATCCGGAGCGCTACGATCCGCTGGAGCCGGGTGCCCGGGTGCGGGATCTGATCGACATCACGCGGGGCGACCCCGCCACGCGATTGAAGCCCGCCACGCTGCTGGCGATTTGCATCAAGGCGTTGAATGCCACCATCGCCGGCGAGCGGCACCGGCTATATAACTGGATCGACAAAACCACCAATTCGGTGAAGGGCGAGGAATTCCCGCGTCTGCAGGGCTATGCCGGGCTGCAGGATCCCGGCCAGGCAGATGCGCCAGAGGCTGAGGGCTTAGCCAAGCTTCGGGACGCGGTGGCGCGGCTGACCCAGGACAATCATGTCTATCCACTAGCCGTCGAAACAGTGACGCCGCAGCGCGCGGAAGAGTATCTCGCCCAGAACGGCCGCAACCGAAAGATCGTGGCTGCCCATGTTGACGCGATCGCGCGGGATATCAGCAGTGGCAACTGGATGATGAATGCCCAGCCGATTTGCTTCTCGCGCAGCGGCCGGCTGCTCAATGGCCAGCACCGGCTGTCCGCCGTGTTGCAGGCGAAGGAGGCCATCGAGGTGCCGGTCATGCATGGGCTGCCAGATGAGGCTTTTGCGACCTATGATATTCACGCTAAGAAAGGCCCGCAGCTCGGCACGGCTTTCGAGCAGTTCGGCGATCGTGCCCTGGTGGCGGCGGCCGCGGTGCTGCTGTGGAAGCATGAGCTGAAACCCTCGGGCATCCGCAACGCCAAGCCAACCCCGGCCGAGGTGATGCGCATTATCGAGGCGCATCCCCGCCTGCTGGACATGCGGACCTTTGGCCGCAAGATGGTGGAATTCGGTCGCGGTTCGGTGATGGCCTATGCCGCCTACTGCATCGAACGCGACAATCCCGAGTTGGGCCGCATCTTCCTGGAGCGGTTCGAGACCGGTGCCGACCTGCCGCGAGGGCATCTGATCCTGGAATTGCGCAAGCGGATGCAGATCCTGCGCCGGGAACGGGCCGGCCAGGAGGATCAGCTCAAGGAATTCCTGGGGGCCTGGGCGCGGTTCAAGGAGCGGCCGGATCTCGACCGGCTGCTGAAGCCGCACTAAGCCCTGGCAGTGCGGCGGCGCGTCACGCCGCGGCACTGCCGCCTCGGTCAGGCCTTGGGGCGTTGCAGCTCCGCCTCTTCAGCCGCCTGTTGCTCCCGACGCAAGGCCATCCGGCGCTCGGCTTGGGTGATCTGCTCCAGGGCCAGTTCCAGGCGCCGGGTATCGGCCAGCGCCTCACGCACGGCCTCCCGGGCCTCGGCCTCCCGCGCCTCCAACAGCGCCAGACCCGCAGTGAGATCCTGGCGGCGTCGCGCGGCCGCCGTCATCCAGGCTGACCAGTCCCCCATTGCAGCGAGCTGGATGCTGGCGGCCGCATCCTCAGCCGCCACGGCGCGGTCATAGACGGCCAGCTCGGCCTCGGCACTCAGCCGCTCCTGGCGCGACTGACTCAACACCGCGCATCGCTCCTCGGAGCTGCGTTGCGCCAGCCGCAGCAGAATGGGCAACCCTTTCACCCGTCAGTCTCCGCCTGGAGTGGACCGTCTTTCGCTTGGCGAAATCCGGGGAAGCTTGTAGGCTAACCCACCACTTTTTGCGACCTGTTTCGCATATGATCCGTCGTCCTTGGCGTCTGTTGGGTGGGCTGGCTCTCGTCAGCACCGCCATGGTGATCGGGCTTGCCGTGCACAGCCGGTCGGCAACCCCCGCCGCCCGGGTAGAGGCCAGCGCGCAGCGCCGCCCCAGCGCGTCGTCCGAAGGCTTCGCTGGGAGCGCCTTTGCGGTGGCGCCAGGCATGTTGGTGACCAACGCCCATGTCACGCTGCAATGCCGCCGCCGCGGCCTGCCGCTGCAAGTCCGCGGAGTTTCCGGAACCTGGCGGGTTGTGCAGGAGGAACCACAAACCGATTTGGCCCTGCTCACCGGGGCGGCCCTGCCTGCCCATCAGCTGGCCCTGTCGAGTGCGACCCAGCTGCCACGTGGCCTGGCGGTGATGGCGCTGGGTTACCCGGTGGCCTCGGCGGATGGGGTGCCCGCGGGTGGCCTGCGCAGTTCCCTGGGGCACCTGCTGCGGGCGAGCCTGACGGTGCATGAGCCGGAGGGCGGCCGCGCCAACAGCTTTGTGGTCCGCAACGGTCAGGGCCAGGAGGTGGCGGCGACCTGGGATGATGGGCTGCGCTATTTCGGGCCGCATCAAGCCAGTCGTCTGCGCTGGCTCCTGGAGATTGATGCACCCACCGCCAACGGCAGCTCTGGCGGACCCGTGCTGGACAGCGCGGGCGATGTTGTCGGGGTAATCTATGCCGGCGATCCCCAACGCGGCCTCACCGCCGTGGTCCCCTTGGAGGATCTGCGCGAGTTTCTGCTGCGCGCCGGGGTGACACCCTGGTTTCGGCCACGGCCTCTGACCACCGATCTGGATTGGCGCCGCATCCGCAGCGACGCCGCACGGGCCGTGTACCGGGTTTTCTGCTAATCGCGACTACCCGGCCGGGCGGTCCGGCGCGGCACCATGGGAAAGCGGAGAACCAGGCCGCCGGTGCGAGCGGCGCCCGGTGACGCTGCGCCTCCGAGCGCATCCTGCTGTTCCGCACCCTGCTCGCGCCTCCCCTATGCGCTGGCCGCTTTGCGCCCTGAGCTACCTCCACCTCCGCATTGATCCATTCGGACGGATCGCGGGTCGTGACGCTGATCCAGCGAATACTCTGGTCCCGGACCCGCCTCCCCATCAAGCTGGCCGCCAGCCACCCAGCCTTGCGGCGCCGAAGCAGGGGGAGGGGGACGTGTTGCCCCTGTCCGGGGCTGCTGCCGCAGTCCTGTGGCGCGACGGAGCTGCTGCCGACAGTGCGGGAGTCGGTGAGCCCAAAGCGGGGTCTGCTGGTCGGCTGCGCCCAGTAACCCCCGCCAAGCGCGAGGGTTAGGCCGGCAGCAGGTGCAGCACGCGGTGAGGATCCCTCGCCAGCAGCGGCAGCCTCCCGGCCTTGGGCGGCGTGACCGTGTTCGCCGGGAGCAGGGCCGAGCATCCCGCGTTTTGGTCAGAGCGGGACGACGCCGGTCTGATCCCGAGGGATCGATCATGGCGGCGCCTCGATGACCGCTCGCCGCCGCCGCAAGCGGGCGCCTTCTGGCCACCACGCTGCCCGCTGTTTCGAAGGCAGCGCGGGGTCGCATCGGCTTTGCGAAAAATCGTCTTGCCGATACTCACGCGGCCGTGAGAATGTCGTTGCCAGCGACAACCGCTGTCGGTGACAGGCTCTGGAGCTCCCGGAAATGGAAAAAACTGCGGACCGCCTCATGCGGTCGCCTGTGTGTCAGGATGTTGTCACGCTGTGTGAACAGCTGCGGACAGTCGAGGGCAGCGCCAGTTCTGATGAAAGCTTGATGGCGCTCATCGCCAGTTCTGAACAGCGGATCCTGACCACGCTGGCTCATATTTCGGCCCATACCTTTGTCGAAGCAACGCAAAAGCTCGCCGTTGTAACCCGTCGGGCAGAAGCATCCTCGGGTTACCTGTCCAGCGCGGAACTCTTGCTATTGAAGTCGGCCCTGCGGGACATGACTGCCATCGGCACCTAGGGCGCGGCCGATCATCCATCCGGCCAGCACCGGCATGGTGAGGACCACATCCTGTGGAAGGGCCGCCTCATCCCGGCGCGCCGCATCGTCGCACGACATGACGCGTCGGGCCGGCAGCTCGCGGTCGGCCAGCGCCTGTCCCGTGCGGCTGGCCTCCAGCCAAGATCACGTTGATCTGAGCGTTACCGATCCTCTCGCGCCATCGCGCTGACCATGCCAGCCGAGTGCCTGCGTTTGGTAAGGCAGCCCGGTTTGCCGGTTTGCGGGGCACCGCCGGCCTGATGCGCTGCTCACCAAGAGGCTCGATGCGACGGCCGTCGGCAAGGTGATGCCAAATCGCAGGCTGGTGGACGGCTCGATGGGGGTGACCAAGGCGGCGCCCGGATATCGGGAACGCTCAGCGTGGCGGGTGGTATGCCCGCGCCGAACAGCGATTGTGGATCGGCGACTATCGGCGTGATGGCACCCCACGACAATCATCGCGCCTCCCGGCATCCATAGCCACAGCACGTCTGTCCAATGGGTGGTTCCGGCCCGTCATACGGGTTCCCGACGGCGTCGGCCGCTGCCCCACAGTTGGGCAGGAGTTGGCACGGGTAGGCTCACTGCCGAACACGGCGTCATTGCGCCGTCGCGCGTCCAGGCATCGGCGTCAGAAACTTATCGCTCGTCCTGCCCTTTTGTGACTATTTAGGCACAGTGCGCCGCGTGAAAAGCACGTTTGAGGCACCACGGGGGCTAGGAAGTCGGGCTATCGTCGAGAATGCACCACAGTCAAGACAATTTTGGATCAGACTGCTTTTTGAGAAACGCTTTTGAATCAGGCTTTTAGCCTCCGACAATCGTCAGAGTTCTTATCAACAGGCTGTGTTGCCTGACCTAACCTAGAGTTGTAAAAACAACTCCGTTATTACGCAAAACCTTGGAGGCCTGCAGCAATGCTGCCCATCGATCTCCGCTTTGTTCAGCAGCGGGCTAGCCAAGCTCTTGGGTTTTTGGCGGAGGCGTTGCAAGAGCAAGCGGCGTCTCCCCTTCGCACTCTCCTCCTGAACGCCATGAACGCGGTCGATGATATCGAAGCCTCAGTCGAATGCGCTTTCGACATCGCAGTGGCCGTCGTCGAACATACCGCCGAGCTGGATGGTTGCGATGATAGTTCGTTTACGAACAACGACATCAAACTCACTCTTGTGGCGTGACAGGGCAGTCGTTTGTCCTGCTGATCATCCTTACAAGTGATGATTGACCCAGCCGCATCGCAGCGACACGAAGGCAGGATCCAGGCTTGAGCCAAGGCTGTTGGGACACCAACAGCCTTTTTTGCGTTGCGCCTTTGCAGAGATGATGACCAGGGCAGTCCGGCGGTCCTGTGCTGGGCTTCGCTGACATCCACCCGGCCGTGAACGTCCGGGGTTCCGGTGGGCTGTTTGGCACTCATGCCGCAGCCCGCTGGCGAGTTCCTGCTTCAACGGCCCGGCAACCCGGAACCTCCACAGGCAGCAACGGTGTGTCCCACCGCCGTTGAACGACCTTCGCCGCATTCGTGTCGGCGTGCTCGGCATGGCCGCAGCCGACGCAGAGGAACCGGGCGCCATTGCGGCTCCGCTGATCAACAAGGCCGCAGCTCGAGCATTCCCGGCTGCTGTTCGGTGCTGGGACATGGGCCGTCAGGCCACCCCGCTCCGCCAGCTTGTAGCCGAGGAAGCGGTCGAACATGCCCCATCCCTGATCCAAAATGGCGCGGTTCAGCCCCGACTTGGCCCGGACATTCTTGCCGGGCTCATCCATGGTCCCTGCCGCCGAGCGGACCATGTTGCGGACCACCAGTTTTTCCAAAACGATCACGCCGTGGTTCTTGGCGATATGTGTGCTGGTCTTGTGCAGGAAATCCCTGCGCGCGTTCGAGACGCGCATGTGCAGCCGGGCCACACGCTGGACCTGCTTCCTCCTGTTGTTCGAGCCTCGCTTCTTCCGGGCGAGTGTGCGGTGGGCGCGGGCGAGCGCCCGCAGAGCCTTCTTCCCGCAGTTCGCAGGCTCGATCATGGTGCCGTTCGAAAGGGCGGCGAACACGGTCACGCCCCGGTCGATGCCGACCACCGGCAGATCCAACGGCTCCGGGTCCGCAATCTCGCGCTCGTATTGCGCCGCGACCTGCCAGATGCCGGCACGCCGCGAGACGGTGATGTTTTTCACCTCGCCGGATATCGCTCGGTCCCAACGCAGCCGGACCCAGCCGAGCTTCGGCAGCTTGACCTCGCCCCAGTTCTTCGACAGGCGCCGGACAGCGAAAGTTGCCGGATCAGGGAAGCGCATGGCGTCGTTCAGTTCGCGCTTGCGCGGTGACGGCGCCCGTGCCCGCCCTGCCCACCAGTTCTGGTAGGCCCGGTCGAGGTCTTTGATGGCCTGCTGCAAGGGGTGAACAGGCACCTCGCGGAGCCAGTCGAACTCGGCCCGGAGTGCCGTGACCTCGCGGCACTAGGTGGCGACGTTGAACTTCCGGCCCGGCCTGTACCAATCCCGGCGCTGTTCGAGAGCGAGATTGTAGACACACCGGACTGCACCGATCCACGCCCACAGGGTCGCCGCCTGCTCGGGCGTGGGGTAGAGGCGATAGAGGTGGGCCTTGCGGATCAGCACACCGCAACGATGCTCTTGGCCTATGACGGTATCAAGCGACTTTCGCCGGGGTCGATCCTGCGTTTTCGGACTGCACGTCCATTTGGTCTTTGTGGCGAAGTACCGTCGCCATGTGTTCGATGGCGCCGCCATCGAGACGCTGCGGGGCATCTTCGAGAAGGTCTGTGCCGATTTCGGTGCTGAACTGCAGGCTTGCGACGGCGAGGACGACCACGTTCATCTGTTGGTCGAGTATCCACCAACCGTGGCAATTTCTGCCCTCGTGAACAGCCTCAAGGGAGTGTCCTCCCGCCTCCTGCGGCAGCGTCGCCCCGACCTCGCCCAGCGCTACTGGAAAGGCGTGCTTTGGTCGCCGTCCTATTTTGCCGCGTCCTGCGGAGGCGCCCCGCTCAGCATTGTGCGCCAGTACGTCGAGCAGCAGCGGACCCCGGACTGAGGCGCCATGTCGGCGCTGACGCACCTCTGACGGCCTTACCCGGCCCTCAAGAACCAGGCTTGCGGCCGATTTCTGGTCAGGACATTGCAGCGGTTTGCCCTGGTGGGGGTCCTGCAAGATGGATTAGGGATTGACGCGAAATAACCACTTCACGGTGACTGTTGGTGGGGTGAGATGGTGTAGTTCCACTCGCCGTGGAACGCGTCACGCTCGATGGCGAGCGCAGCCATCTCGGCATCGGTGACCTTGATACCTTTGGGGTAGCTGTTCGTGTCGAGCTCGCAGCGCACTGTCAGCCCGGTTTGCGTTGTGGTGGCGCCGATCAGCTGGACAATGACCTGGTGGCTGACCAGCGGCTTGCCGCGCCAGTTCTGCGAAATGGCGACAAAGAGGCGGTGCTCGATGCGGTTCCACTTGCTGGTCCCGGGCGGCAGGTGCGCCACGGTGATGGCCAAGCCGCACTCGTCGGCGAAGCGCTGCAACTCGCGCTTCCACAGCCGCACCCGGGCGCCGTTGCTGCCGCCACAATCGGCGGTGATGACCAGCTGTTTGGCTTTGGGGTAGCGGACCTGGCCCAGCTGCTGCCACCAGCGCCGGATGCTCTCGACTGCAAAGGCCGCGGTGTCGGCGTCCACTCCGACGCTGACCCAGCCAGCATTGGCCGCGAGGTCATAGACGCCATAGGGCGCGACCTTGCCCAAGCCGGGCAGCTCGAAGTCGTGTACTCGCACCGGCTCGGGCTGGCCCTTGGGCCGCAGTTCACGGCCGGGGTTCTTGAAGTCGCCAACCAGCTCCTTCTTCTTGGTATCAACCGAGATGGCCGGCTGGCCTGCCGCCATCGCCGCCTGCACGACGGTGTTGATGTGGGCGAACTGGGCATCGCGGTCGGGGTGGTTCGTCCCCTCCAGGGTCTTGCGGTTGGCCTGGCAGCTGTAGCCCAGCTCGCGCAGCAGCAGGCCCACCAGCTTTTGGCTGACTGCGAAGCCGCGCTCGGCCAGCGCCTGGACGATCCGCCGCTGGCTGCGGCTGACCCAGCGGAGCGGCGTCTCCGGATCGCCGCGGATCGCATCCTTGATCAGAGCTTCCAAGGCAGCCGGTAACTCCGGCTGCAGATCCACCGCGCTTGCGCCCGCCGCCCTCGCGTCTGACCCGAGCGCCGATCGGATTGACCCCGCTCTGCAGTTCCACGATCGCCCGCCGGATGGTGCTGCGCGCCAGCCCGGTCGCGGTCGACGCTGCTGTTACCCCGCCATGACCCAGCGCCAGGGCCTCGTTGGCCGCGAACAAGCGTCGCCCACGCTCATCCAGGAACTGGCCGGCCTGCTGGTACCGCGCGCGGATGTCGTCGATGTCGATCACCCCAGCGGATTACGCCATCAAAGCCAGCCCCTTTGACCACCGAGCCGCCAGACCGCCATCACATTCGATTCAATTATTTCGCGTCAGAACCTTAGTGTGCTGCGGTCTTGCGGTCCTGCGGTGGCGAGGTCTCACCATTGGTGAGCGGCGTCAGAAGGTCGATTTGGCCCTGCTTGGGCAGAGCATGCCGGTACCGAGCCCGATAGGTTTTCTTTCGGCCATTGCCGAGAACTTCCAGCTCCCAGGAGGCCAAACCTCCCGCACGAACCATATCTTCAAACGCCTTCGCAACGTCTTCCCGAAATCGGGCGCGTTGCTTGGATTCTTCATTGCGGTAATCTCGGCCGACTAATTCGGCCAGCGTCTCCAAACCAACCCATTCATGACCGGGCTGGGAGTCAATATAGGGCCACCAAGCCCGCGCGAAGTCTGTTTTGAGGCGAAAATAGATATCCGCGTTCAGGCTGACAAGATGTTTCGTTTCAAAGGCTTTGCGCACCCATTCGCCATAGGCAACCCGCACAGGTGAGTCGAGGCTGGGACCGTCCCATTCGATCGAGCCGATGATACCGTCAGACCAACCCGCTGCCGGCAGGCGACCTAACTTCATCGCGGCCTCATAAGCATCGTAGGAACCCGTGAAGACCCGCATGGTGGTTTCACGTAGTTCCTCGCAGGTGCGCAACGCGACCAGAAGATTGTTCACGTGAGCCGATAAATGGCAGGCTCGCAACACCTCTCGCCAGGTTGTTTCCGTACGATAGACCGCACCGGCAGCCCGGCCATCCGATCCAACGATTTCGAACCGACGTGCGCGCAACCGAAACAGTGCAATGAGCAAGTCTCGATGTTTGGTGCCGAGCTCGCGTCCCTTGACCTCCACCACAGCATAGGGCTTGACGACGAAAACCCGGGTTGCCCGTTCCTCCGACAAACCATGGCTCCGCGGTGAGAAGGCAGCAGCCCGAGCAAGGCGTGATGGCATGACGCTGGGCGCCTTGCGGCCACGTAGATTTTGACGGGTGCGGGCCAGCCGCTCGAGGCGTGCTCTCTCGGCCTCCGTCAGATCCTGTCCTTGCGACACTGTACCCCCGCCTTTCCCACCTGCGGGCAGTGTTATCATGGTCTGTGGATAGCCGTCTGTGGAAAACGGAATAGCGAGGGTAGAATTTTGGAGCGGCGGGGGTAGTATCGCGTAATGGCGGGGGTAGAAAAGGGGTTGCAAGCCTTTGATTTCAAAGCGAAATTTTGCCATAGACTTAATTGATTAGACTCTTGAAAGACTAGCCTTGTGGATATCTACCTGTGAGTAAGTCGTGCCAATCGCAGATCCCACGGCAAAACGGCCAGTAATCGATCAAACCATTCGGGCAAGCCTCTGATAAACAACGGGTTTTTTGTGAATAGCGGGGGTAGAATGCTCAGGAAGAAGGCGCGGCTCTGGAGCCGGATCACGCCTGATTCTACCCCCGTTGTTCCAGGGGATTCCCTGGACTTCCAATCAGATAGGCACGTAAGACGCGATCGGCACTCAGAACTCTTCAACGAATAGATGAAGAACCAGGCGACGGCCTGGCAGCCCCAGCCCTCGGGCTGGGATCGACCAGTCCGCACCTCGCTGCCGCGCGCATCACACAACCGGTTCAAAATAAAAGAGATTTTTGTGAATGGCGGGGGTAGAATCCGCCGCCCGAAGCCAAGATCCGGCCGACACCACGCCCCCATTCTACCCCCGCACTTCCGAGCAAAATTCCCTGTTTTCAGGGATTTCGCTGCTGAACCCTCGAGCAGACGCACCCAGCGCGCCGCAAATCCATGGAACAGCCGCCATTCATCAACCACAACGAGCAATTTCACCAACGAGTTCGCAAGATACGGCAGAGCCCTGGTATTGCGACTCCGGGCTACGAAACGGCCGTAAACGGCTAAGCTATTGGCAAGGCTTTGTTCTCGTTTGAGGCACGGGGGTAGAATGTCGCCAGAGATGACGCGGCAGCCTGATTCTACCCCCGCGATTCCGACGCTTTCGTCGGCGTTGGAGAGGTTTGCGCACAGGCCAAACAGCATGGCGATCAACGGAGTCGGCGGGGCTTGGCGCCAGACAAAGAAGCAACAGAACCGACTCTGCACTACGTCTAAGGATGGGCAAACCTCCCTGCTCCGGCTCACCCCAGGCGAGCCACAGGGATTATCCGCTATCCTTCTGAAATTACGGAATTGGGACTGGAGCCGCTGGGGTAGAATGCATGGCGGCACACCGACTGCACCCCCTCCGCCGGGGCGGCCACACGGTCGAGCGGCACAGGGTGTCAGCGACCATTGCCCGACGGCAGGGCAACTTGCTTAGGACGCGTATTGAGACCCAGCGCCGCCCATCCCACCGCCTCGGATCGGATGTGGACCTATCGACACCAAGCGGTTGAGGGGTGCACCCCATCGGCTACGGTCCACCGAGCCTGCCGAACGGCCCTTGGCCTTATGGTCGCGGGTTCCCAGTCGTCGGTGCGCGTTGCTCCAGGGCGCGACAAAAACCCACAGGACTCGGATCCTGCGGTGATCCAATCAGCCGTGACGGACGAAGCTCAAGGGCGATGTTGGCCAGGACGAGACGACGCGTTCATGGACAGCCGCATCGAAGCCGCAGAGGCGGGAATGGCCAGCAGCCAACCGACCGATATGCGCACTGGTTTGGGGTCTCTGGTGGGAGCGCGCCACGTTTGCTTCAGCGTCCCGCATCTGGAGCTTGGTGGGGTGGTTCGGGGCCTGGGCCGCGTCAACGGTGGAACGGCTTGGCACCTAGCAAAAGTGGACCATCGCCAGTCAACACAACTTGCCGTCCTCAAGTAGCGGCGATTGCAGCTGTCTTCAGGGACGCCGCGACGGTCTCGGATGCTCCGCCAGTACGAGCGACGACCATCCTTGGCAACCAATATCGTGCCCAAACCACGACCTCGGCGCATTACCCGGGGTGGGACGGCTTGCCGCGTCGGCGGGCCTGGGCTCCCGGCGCAGCGGTCAGAGCCCCGGTCCAATGACCCTATGCTGTCAATCCGCCTCACCTCCACCGGTGGGGAACGGCCCGACTCGGCCGACGCCCAGCCCAATAGTGACACAGGCGCCTGATGCAATGAGGTCGGATCAGCCAGAGGCCGCATCGGCTGTGCAACCAGTCCCGCTGGACGGCTCACCACCATGCCAGAGCACCATTGAGACGCTCTGCAAAGGGGCAAGAGGGATGGTGCCTGGCCAGACGATAAGATCGTGCCCCCGGACGTGGTGTAGGAGGCCGTCACCGTAACGGTGGCGGCCATCGTGGTTGGTCCTCGGTAGGGTTGTGTTGCGACACGCAACTCTGACCCAAGGACGCCACGATGACCGATGAGAGGATTGCTCTTCGGGAGCTAATGGAAAAGGGCTCCGATGCTACTTTCCTTCGGGAGATGATTGGCTTTGCAGCCCATCGACTGATGGAGCTGGATGCTGAGGGGGCCTGCGGCGCCGGCCACGGCGAGCGCAGCGCTGATCGGGTGAACCAGCGCAACGGCTACCGCGAGCGCGACTGGCAGACCCGGGTCGGCACGGTGGAGTTGCGCAT
>NZ_JQKB01000025.1 GCF_000745835.1 Belnapia moabensis DSM 16746
CGCGTCCCTCGTCGCCGTGCGGCGGCGCTGGGGGACATTGCCACGGGGGTTCGGCGGTGGCGGCTGAGCTTCGCGCTGGCGGCGCTCGACATCCGCAACCGCTACCGCGGCTCGGTGCTCGGGCCGTTCTGGCTGACGCTGTCGAACGCGGTGATGATCGTCGGGCTCGGGCTGCTCTACTCCTCGCTGTTCAAGATGAGCCTGGCCGACTACCTGCCCTTCATCGCCGTCAGCCTGATCACCTGGAACACCATCAACGCCGTCGTCGGCGATGCCTGCACCAGCCTGACCAGCGCCGAGGGCATCATCCGCCAGCTCCCCCTGCCCTACACGGTGCATGTGCTGCGCTGCGTCTGGCGCAACGCCGTCATCGCCGCCCACAGCCTGCCCATCATCCTCGCCGTCTTCGCCGTCACCGGCGTCTGGCCGGGCTGGGAGGCGCTCTGGGCGCTGCCCGGGCTGGCGCTGATCGGCATCAATGCCTGCGCGCTGGCGCTGTTCCTCGGCATGCTCTGTGCCCGCTTCCGCGACATCCCCCCCATCGTCGGCAGCGTCATGCAGCTTGCCTTCTTCCTCTCGCCGGTGCTGTGGAAGCCCGAGCTGCTGGGGCCGGGCAAGGCGGAGTGGCTGGTGCTCAACCCCTTCTACGTGGTGATGGAGACGGTGCGCGGGCCGCTGGTCGAGGGCGGCGCCTCGGCGGCGGTCTGGGTCTCGGCCTGCCTCTTCACCGCCGCCACGGCCGGCCTCGCGCTCGGCTTCTTCATCCGCTTCCGCGGCCGTATCGCCTTCTGGGTTTGATCATGCCGCACATTCATGCCGAGGCGGTGACCATCGAGTTCCCGCTCTACCATCTGGGCGCGCGCTCGCTGAAGAAGCGCATCCTCGCCAACTCGCCCTTGCGGCTGCGCCAGGACGAGGCCAGCCGCATCGTGGTCTCGGCGCTGCGCGAGCTGAGCTTCCGCATCGCCCCCGGCGAGCGGGTGGCACTCGTCGGGCACAACGGGGCGGGGAAGACGACGCTGCTCAGGACGCTGGCCGGGGTCTATGAGCCGGTCGGCGGCAGGCTGGAGGTGGCGGGCTCGGTGGGCGCGCTGATCGACCCGGCGGCGGGGATGGACCCGCATGCGACGGGGCGGGAGAACATCGTCCTCCGCGGGCTGTTCCGCGGCCTCGGCGAGGCGGAGAGCGCCAGCCTCGCCGAGGAGGTGGGGGCCTTCTCGGGCCTCGCCGAGTTCCTCGACGTGCCGGTCAGGACCTACTCGGCGGGAATGTCGGTCCGGCTGTCCTTCGCCATGGCCACCGTGATGGACCCCGAGGTGCTGCTGATGGACGAGTGGTTCCTCGCGGGCGACGCGGACTTCATGCAGCGGGCAAGGGCCAAGCTCGAGGCGCTGGTCAGCAAGGCGGAGATCCTGGTGCTCGCCACCCACGACATGGCCATCGTCCGCGAGTGGTGCACCCGCGTCATCCGGCTCGACGCCGGACGCATCGCACAGGATGGCGCCGTCACAGAGGTGCTGGGCGAGGTGTGAGATGCGGCGGGCGCTCTTCCTCGACCGCGACGGCATCATCAATGTCGATCATGGCTATGTGCATCGGCCGGAGCAGGTGGAGTTCGTGCCCGGCATCTTCGCGCTCGGCCGGCTGGCGGTGGCGCGTGGGATGCTGCTGGTGATCGTCACCAACCAGTCGGGCATCGGGCGGGGGCTTTATGGCGAGGCGGAATTCCAGGTGCTGATGCAGTGGATGGGCGGGCGCTTCGCCGAGGAGGGCGCGGCGCTGCATGCGGTGGAGTTCTGCCCGGATCATCCGGAGCATGGCATCGGCCCGTATCGGCGGGAGAACCCAAGGCGCAAGCCGGGGCCGGGGATGCTGCTGGATGCGGCGGCGGCGCATGGGATCGGCCTCGGCGCCTCGGTGATGCTGGGGGACAAGGCGAGCGACATGGAGGCGGCGCGGGCGGCGGGCGTCGGCACGCGCATCCTGGCGAGCGGGGATGCCGCCGAGGCGGCGCGGGCGCCGGAGGGAACGCTGGTGCTGCCCTCGGTGACGGCGGTCGTGGAGTGGCTTGCCGCTCAGCCCTGAGGCGGAGTGTCGGACAGCACAGGGACCGGGTGGCTGTAGTCGAGATTGGGGTTGGCGAAGGGGTCGCGCCGCAGCGCATCGCCCCAGCGCCGCTGCATGTGGGTGATCTCGGCGGCGAAGCGCCGTGCCTTCGCCCCGGTCACGTCGTCGCCGCGCGTCGCCGATTCGTGGTGGTAGAGCTCGGCGAGCGGGGTCCAGAGGATGCGCCAGCCGGCCTGGCGGAAGCGCAGGCAGAGGTCGATGTCGTTGAAGGCGACGGCCAGTGCCTCGGCATCGAAGCCGCCCACTGCCTCGAAGGCCTCGCGGCGCAGGGCGAGGCAGGCGGCGGTCGCCGCCGAGACTTCGCGGACCAAAGTGAGGGAGCCGGCATGGCCGGGGGCGCCGGGCGCGGCATGCGGCAGGTAGTGGCCGGCGACGCCGCCTTGGCCGATCACCACGCCGCCATGCTGCAGGGTGCCGTCGGGGTAGAGGAGCTTGGCGCCGACCGCGCCGATGCCGGGCCGCATCAGCAGGCCGACCATCTCGCGCAGCCAGGCGGGGCCGATCACCTCGATGTCGTTGTTCAGCAGCAGAAGCACTTCGCCGCGTGCCTCGGCGGCGGCCTGGTTGTTGAGGGCGGAGTAGTTGAAGGGGCCGGGCGCGGGGAGGATGCGCACCCGCGGGTCCTGCCGGAGCCGGTCGAAGAGGGCGAAGGTCTCGGGCGCGGTGCTGCCGTTGTCGACGATCAGCAGCTCGATCGCCGGGTAGTCGGTATGGCGCAGGAGGCCGGTGGTGCAGGTCTCCAGCATGGCGGCGCCGTCGCGCGTCGGGATGATGACGGAGACGAGCGGCGCTGGCTCGGGCAGGAGCGCCGAGAGCGGCTGCCAGGAGGGGGCGGGAGCGATCTCCCGCCGGTGGTGGTAAAGCACCTGTGGGATGTGGCGGATGCGCTCCGGCGTGCAGGCGGCGGCGATGCGCCCTGCCAGGTCGGGGCCAGGAAGGTCATTCGGCGCCAGCGCATCGCGGCGGATGGCGCCGAGGCGGCTGACCAGTTCCGGCTGCTGCGCGAGGAGAATGGCGTCGAAGTCCGGCTTGAACCAGGGGCTGTGGCGGTGGCCGGCGGCGTCGATCGCATCCTCGTCGGAATAGACGAGGGCGGCGCCGGGATGCCCTGCGAATTCCGTGGCCAGGGCGAGGAGCGCGTGCGGCGGCAGGCGGTCGGCGGCGTCGAGCATGGCAAGGACGGCGCCGCTGCCGAGCGTGGCGGCGGGTGCCGGCGGCAGGAGCCGGATACGGGGATCGGCTTCGGCGAGGGGCGGCGGGGCCTTGGCGGCGATGAGGCCGAGTTCCCAATGCGGGTAGGGCTGGGCACGCAGCGCGGTGATCGCCGCTGCGACGGCTTCGGGCGGGGCGTTGTCGACCAGCATCAGCAAGGTGATGACGGGTCCCTCGGGCGGGGCGGCAAGGGCGGGCGCCGGGGCGAGCCAGGCGCGGTAGGCGACCGGGTCGTTTGGATCGCGCAATTCCCCGTGAGCGAGCCAGGGCAGGCGGCGCAGCATCCGCCGCGCCAGTCCGCCGAGACGCAACCGGAACGGCAGGGCGGAGGCCGGCAGGCGCGCCCACAGCCAGTGCCAGAGGCGCCGCAGGGCCTGACGGGGCGTGAGGCGCATCACATGGTCCTTGGCTGCAATTCGTGCGAGACGGCGCCTTCTTGGCATCCGGACGGAGTCCGACCAAGACCGGCCTTGCCAACCCGTTGGATCGCATCGTCCCGCCCATGCCCCCCGAGCCCTACCGGCTGACCGCCCTCACCGAGCAGCCGCCCGGATTGCGCCGCGCCATCCATGGCTACAGCACGGCCGGCACCTGGAGCCGGCTGGCGCGGCGGGTGGCGGAGGTCGGCTTCGAGGTCGGGCGCAGCCTGCCGCGCGATGCCTGGCGTCGCTTCCGCCCTGGGCCGCCGCCGCTGCTGCGGCTGGAGGAGGGGGAGGATGCGCGGCCGGGGGCGCAGAGCGTCGCGCTTTATGTGCATTACGCCGCCTCGGGACGCATCTCGGAGATGGTGCGGCGGCAGGTGGCGGAGCTGGCGGCGGAGGGCTTCGCCGTGGTTTTCATCACCATGGCCGAGGCGGTGCCGGAGGCGGATTGGCAGGCGATGCGGGGCCATGCGGCGCTGCTGGTGCAGCGGCGGAATTTCGGCCTCGATTTCGGGGCCTGGCGGGACTTGGCGCCGGAGGCGGCGCGGCGCTGGCCGGAGGCCGGGGAGCTGATGCTCGCCAATGACAGCGTGCTGGGGCCGATCAGCCCGATGGGGCCGGTGATCGCGGCGCTGCGCGACGGCGGGGATGGGTTGTTCGGCATGACGGAGAGCATCCAGGGCGGGCCGCATCTGCAGAGCTACATGCTGCTGGCGCGTGGCGATGCGGCGGTCGGCGACATGCGGCGCTTCCTCGGCGCGATGCGGATCAGCCATTCCAAATGGCTGGTCGTGCAGCGCGGCGAGCTGCGCTTCGCCGGCTGGATGCGGGGGCGCGGGCACCGGGTGGCGGCGCTGTTCGGCTATGGGCGGCTGGCGGCCGCGGTGCTGGCGGACCATGCGGAGCGGGCGCAGCTCGCCGCCTCGCACCCCTTGCTGCGGGGGCTGGAGGGGATGGCGCCGGAGGCACGGGCGGCGCTGCTGGCGGAGCAGCCACTCAACCCGACGCATCACTTGTGGGCGGCGCTGATCCGCTGCTTGGGCTTTCCCTTCCTCAAGACCGAGCTGGTGCGGCGTAACCCGGGCCGGTTGCCGGGGGTGGAGGACTGGGCCGCCCTGGTACCGACGGAGGCGCCCTGCCCGCCGATGGTGATCCGCGATCATCTGGACGGGCTGAAACGGCCCGGATGAGAACCGTATTCGTTACTTTCCTGTTGCGATTTCCTGGACATTGCTCGATAATCAGCGCAAGCTGAATCGCGCCACACGCATAGGTTGCGGACACTCTCTTCAGACCTGCTGTCGTGCCGCAAGGACCTGAACGCCTCATGCTCGATTGTCTTGCCGCGCCTGTTGAGAATGCTTCGCCGTTGCATTGCATCGGCCCGGGCGGACTCGACGCGTTGCTCGGGCACTTGCCGGCGGGGGCGAGCGGCTTCCTCAGGGCCACCGGCTTCGCCGGCCGGGCGCAGGAGCTGGCGCTGCTGCCGGGCGAGGGTGGAATTGCCGGCGCGGTGCTGGGCCTCGGCGAGGGTGCGGTGACGCCCTGGAGCTTCGGCGCCCTCGCCCAGGCCCTGCCTGCGGGCAGCACCTGGCGACTCGCCGAAGGGTCCGCGGAGCAGGCGGAGGCGGCCGTGCTCGGCTGGTGCCTTGGCGCTTATCGCTTCAACCGGTTCAAGGCGCCGAAGCGGGCGCCGGCGCGGCTGGTGCCGCCGCCGGGGAGCGAGGCGGCGATCGCCACCGCCGAGGCAACCTGCCGGGTGCGGGACCTCATCAACATGCCAGCCAACCTGCTCGGCCCGGCCGAGCTGGCGGCGGAGGTGCAGGCGTTGGCCGAGGCACATGGCGCCGCCTGCCGCATCATCGAGGGCGAGGCGCTGGCGGATGGCTTCCCGGCCATCGCCACGGTGGGCCAAGGGGTGGGGCCAGGCAGCCCGCGGGCGCCGCGGGTCGCCATGCTGGAATGGGGCGAGCCGGGGGCGCCGCTGGTCGCGCTCTGCGGCAAGGGTGTCTGCTTCGATACCGGCGGGCTCGACCTGAAGCCGCCCTCCGGCATGTTGCGCATGAAAAAGGACATGGGTGGCGCCGCGACCGTGCTCGGCCTCGCCGAACTGGTGATGCGGCTGCGCCTGCCGGTGCGGCTGCTGGTGCTGGTCGGCGCCGTCGAGAATGCCGTCTCGGGCCATGCCTTCCGGCCGATGGACGTGATCCGCACCCGGGCCGGCATCAGCGTCGAGATCGGCAACACCGATGCCGAGGGGCGGCTCGTCCTCTGCGACCTGCTGGCCTGTGCGGCGGAACGGGAGCCGGCATTGATCATCGACTGCGCGACGCTGACCGGCGCGGCCCGGGTTGCACTCGGGCCCGATTTACCCGCGCTCTTCACCCCCGACGATGCGCTCGCGGAAACGCTACTGGCCGCGGGGAGAGCGGAGCATGATCCAGTATGGCGCATGCCTTTGCATGACGTTTACGATTCGTGGCTGGATAGTGCGGTAGCGGACATCAACAACGTCTCGTCTCGACCGATGGCTGGAGCGATCGTTGCTGCGTTGTTTCTGCGGCGTTTCGTGCCCGAAGGCGTCCGCTGGGCGCATCTGGATCTCTACGCATGGAACGACGCCAGCCGGCCCGGACGGCCGGAAGGTGGGGAAGCTCAGGCCCTTCGGGCCTTGGCAGAGGGGCTGGCTACTCTGTTCGGCACAGGAAGAGGGCCGGTCCGGTAACGAGAACGAGATGGTGGGGAAACTTTTTAGGTCGAGCCGCTCTGATGCATGAGCGGGCAAGCGTTATCCAAGACTGACGTGACTTCGAGTGCCGATGCCGGCCGGCGGGCCAAGGCCAGTCAAAGGGTTCGAGGCCCGGCGCCGGACATGTTCAAAGGCCCACAAGGGGCGAGGGGATTGAAGCAATGGTGGTACAGAGCAATCCCGACCAGCTGGTCGGCATTCTGCGGGACACGGTGGTCGCCCTGGTTCGGCGCGACGGTCCCGATCTTTCGGCGCGCCAGCTGGGCGTGTTCCTCACCGTCTACCTGACCGATGGCCCGCATACGGTGCGCGGCCTGGCGGCGGAGCTGAACGTGTCCAAGCCGGCGATCACCCGGGCGCTCGACCGGCTCGGCGAGCTGGACCTCGCGCGCCGCAAGGTGGACCCGATGGACCGCCGCAGCGTCATCGTGCAGCGCACGCTGAAGGGCACCGCCTTCCTGCGCGACATGCGCCAGATCATGTCCGAGGCCGAGACCACGACGCATGAGATGCCGGCTGTCGCCAACGAGGCGGCCAATGCCGAGTCCTCGCGCGAGAACCGCAAGGCCGGCTGATCTGGCGCCTTTCCGGAGGCCCGCAAGACCGCCAGGCGGCTTTGCGGGGAGAGGTCAGTAGCCTGCGGCGGGGTCGACCAGGTTCAGGGGCGTGAGGCCTGCCCGCGCCCGGTGGATGTTCTCCACCACCTGAGGCGCCGCGCTGCGGGGGATGGTGATGCTGGCGGCGTGGGGCGTCAGCACGACCTTTGGATGCGTCCAGAAGGGATGCTCCGGCGGCAGCGGCTCCGGCTCGAAGACATCGAGCGCGGCACCGGCGAGGCGGCCGGACTCGAGCGCAGCCAGCACGTCGGCCGCGACCATGTGGCCGCCGCGGGCGGAGTTCAGCAGATAGGCGCCTGCGGGCAGCAGGGCGAGCCGCGAGGCATCGAGCAGGCCGCGCGTCTCCGGGGTCAGCGGCAACAGGCAAACGAGGATGTCGCTGCGGGCGAGCATGGCGGCGAGGCCGTCATCGCCGTGAAAGCTCTCGACGCCAGGCAGGGATTTCGGCCGGCGCGACCAGCCCATCACCGGGAAGCCGAGGGCCAGCAGCGCGCGGGCCGCGTCGCCGCCGAGCGCGCCGAGGCCGAGGATGCCGATGCGGCGCCGCGCGGTGTCGGGGGCGGGCAGCTCGTTCCAGATCCTCGCCGACTGCTGGGCGCGGTATTCCGGGTCCTGGCGGTGGAAGCGCAGCACGTTGAGCAGCACCCATTCGGTCATGCCCTGGGTGAGGCGCTCATCGACGAGGCGCGCCACCGGCACGCCGGGCGGGGGGCCGGGCGGGCGCAGCAGGTGATCCACGCCGGCGCCCATGGAGACGAGCAGCTTCAGGTTCGGGTAGCGGCGGAGTTCCGCCATGTCATGCGCCGTCCAGCAGACGGCGGCCTCGATCTCGGCGGGATCGCCGGCTTCGGGGAAGAGGCGAATCTCGAGGCTTGGGTCCACTTCGAGCAGAGCGTCGCGCCAATCCTCCATGGTGGAGGCTTTGGTCGAGAGCAGCACGGCCATCCTTATCTCCCTTTCGGCTCGAGTATTTGCAGCCCGTCCGGCAGGGCTCGCACCCAGTCCCGCCATTTCTGCCGCGAGGTCGCCGCCCGCTCCTCGCCATCCGCCAGACGGGCGTAGAGGCTGAGCACGCCCTGCGACCACCAGAAGTCGAACAGCTTCTCGTCGGAGAGGACGAGGGCTGCGGTGCGGTCGAAGACGTCGTCCTTCACCCGTGGCAGATGCTTCGTCAGCCACCACCAGCAGCCGAGGGCCAGCACCACGGCGCCGAGGTAGAAATGCACCAGCATGGTGCTGCCGAAGGAGAGGGCGAGGATGGCGGCGGCCGGCGCGACGTTCTCGCTGGTGCGGTAGACCGGGCTTCCGGGCGAGTTCATCCGGCGGATATGCACGCCGAGCTTCACCTGGTCCGCCGCCAGCAGGGCGCGCAGCCGCTCCAATTCCGTCATGCCCCTGCCTCGGCCCTCAGCTCGGTCGTACCGGAGGCGCGCAAATCGAACGCCGCCGCCATGAGCGCGCGGGTATAGGGCTCGCGCGGCGCGGTGGCGAGTTGCTCCGCCTCGCCCTCCTCCACCACACGCCCGTCCTTCAGCACCATGATGCGGTGGGCCAGCGCGCGGACGACGCGGAGGTCGTGGCTGATGAAGAGATAGGCGAGGCGGTGCCGGGCCTGGAGCGCCCGCAGCAGCTCCACCACCTGGGCCTGGACGGTGACGTCGAGCGCGCTGGTCGGCTCGTCGAGCACCAGCAGGCGGGGCTTCAGGACGAGGGCGCGGGCGATGGCGATGCGCTGGCGCTGGCCGCCGCTGAACTCATGCGGGTAGCGGGCGGCCATGCCAGCGTCGAGGCCGACCTCCTCCAGCGCGGCGGCGACCGCGGCCTCGCGTGCGGCGCGGGTCAGGGCGGGTTCGTGGACCTCGAGCCCCTCGCCGACGATCTCGCCGGCGGAGAGGCGGGGCGAGAGCGAGCCGTAGGGGTCCTGGAAGACGATCTGCATCCGGCGGCGCAGCGGGCGCAGGGCGCGGCGGGAGAGCGGCTGGATGTCCTGGCCCTCGAAGCGGATGGCGCCTTCGCTGCCCTCCAGCCGCAGCAGGGCGAGGCCGAGCGTGGTCTTGCCGCTGCCGCTCTCGCCGACGAGGCCGAGGGTCTCGCCCTCGCGCACCGTGAGGGAGACGCCGTCGATGGCCTTCACCGCGCCGACCTGGCGGCGGAGCAGGCCGCGGCGGATGGGGAAGTGGACGCGCACCTCCTTCGCCTCCACCACCAGCGGTGCGGCGGGGGCAATCGGCGCCGGGCGGCCGTGGGGCTGCGTCGCCAGCAGCATCCGCGTGTAGGGATGCTGCGGATCAGCGAAGAGGGCGGCGGCGGTGTTCTGCTCCACGGCCTCGCCGTCGCGCATCACCACCACGCGGTCGGCGTAGCGGCGGACGATGGCGAGGTCATGGGTGATGAGCAGCATCGCCATGCCGAGCCGGGATTTGAGGTCGGCCAGGAGTTCGAGGATCTGGGCCTGGATGGTGACGTCGATAGCCGTCGTCGGCTCGTCGGCGATGAGGAGCTTGGGGTCGTTGGCGAGGGCGGCGGCGATCATCACCCGCTGGCGCTGGCCGCCGGAGAGCTGGTGGGGGTAGGCGCCCAGGCGCTCCTCGGCGCGGGGGAGGCCGGCCCGGCGCAGCAGCTCCAGCACGCGGGCGCGGAGGGCGGCGCCGGCGAGGGGGCGGTGCAGGGTGACCGCCTCCCCCACCTGGCGGCCGATGCCGTGCAGCGGGTTGAGCGAGGTCATCGGCTCCTGGAAGACCATGCCCGCCACGCCGCCGCGCAGGCGTTGCAGGGCGCGGTCGTCGGCGGCGAGGACATCGGTGCCGTCGAGAGTGATGCGGCCGGAGAGGATGCGCGCGGCGGGCGGCAGCAGGCGGAGCGTCGAGAGCGCCGAGAGCGACTTGCCGCTGCCGCTCTCGCCGACCAGGGCGAGCGTCTCGCCGGGGTGGAGGGCGAAGGAGAGGTTGCGGACCACCGGGCGGGGGCCGAAGGCAATGGTGAGGTCCTCGACCGAGAGCAGCGGCGCGCTCATCGGCCGCCGCCCGGGAGCTTGCGCGGGTCGAGCGCGTCACGCACCGCCTCGCCCACGAAGATCAGCAGGGTGAGGACGCCGCCGAGGACGATGAAGCCGGTGAAGGCGAGCCAGGGGGCCTGGAGGTTGTTCTTGCCCTGGCTCAGCAGCTCGCCGAGCGAGGGCGAGCCGGGCGGCAGGCCGAAGCCGAGGAAGTCGAGCGAGGCGAGGATGGTGACGCTGCCCGAGAGGGTGAAGGGCAGGAAGGTGAGCGTCGCCACCATCGCGTTCGGCAGGATGTGGCGGGCCATGAGGCGTGTGTCCGACACGCCCAATGCGCGGGCGGCGCGGACGTAGTCGAGGTTGCGGCCGCGCAGGAATTCGGCGCGGACCACGCCGGTCAGCGCCATCCAGGAGAAGGCGAGGAGGAAGGCGAGCAGGATCCAGAAGCTCGGCTGAATGATGCTGGCCAGGATGATCAGCAGGAAGAGCTGCGGCATGCCCGACCAGATCTCGATGAAGCGCTGGAAGAGCAGGTCGGTCAAACCGCCGTAGAAGCCCTGCACCGCGCCGGCGGCGATGCCGATGGCGGAGCCGAGGATTGTCAGCGTGAAGCCGAAGAGGACCGAGATGCGGAAGCCGTAGATGACGCGCGCCAACACGTCGCGCGCCTGGTCGTCGGTGCCGAGCCAGTTGCGGGCGGAGGGCGGCGAGGGCGCCGGGCGGCCGAGGTCGCGCACCACCGTCGCGTAGGAATAGGGGATGGCCGGCCAGAGCATCCAGCCGCCGCGGCGGGCGATGTCCTCGACCAGGGCCGGGTCGTGCCAGTCGGCCTCGGTGGGGAGACCGTCGGGGAGGATGTCGCTCTCGGCATAGTCGGCGAGGACGGGGACGAACCATTGGCCGTCGACGCGGGCGACCAGCGGCCGGTCGTTGGCGATGAATTCGGCGAAGAGGGTTACGAAGAAGAGCGCGGCGAAGATCCAGAGGGACCACCAGCCGCGCCGGTTCGCGCGGAAATTCGCCAGCCGTCGCGCATTCAGCGGGCTCATCGGCTCGTGGGGGGCCTGTCCAGGGTCATCCCCCCTGCTTAAGCATGGGGGGATGCCCTGCGACAAGCAGGGTGGCTACCTGCCCCGGCCGGTCTTGGACTGAAGCTCGTCGATGCGGCGGGAGGCGTCGGCCTTGGTCATGTCCGGGTCGAATTCCTCGCCGGCTTCCTCGCTGAGGGTCTTGAGGTAGCTGGCCTGGGCGCCGGTCATCTTCTCGTCGCCGGTGGTCCAGTCGTCCGGGTCCTTGATGGTGTTGGAGCCGGGCTCGGCGTCGGTCTTCGGGTTGTCGGTCATGGGCGGTTCTCCTGCGTATCGTGTTCCCTTAACGTTCATGACAGTCAGGCGTTGCAGCCTGGAATGCAGGGATGCGGAGGTCCATGTTGCAGTGCAGCGAAACCCGGGCCGTACCGATACGCTAGGGTCGTACGAGACGCGGGCCATTCCGCACCACCGCCCGAAAGGATCAGCCTTTGAACCAGATGCGCAGCCGCCTGTCCGACCTGGTACGCCAGTCACAGGCCAGGATGAGCGCCGCGGCCGGCGCCGCGACGGATGAAGGCGACCTGGTCGAGCTGGCCGGCTTCGGCTCCGATCCGGGGTCGGTCCGCATGCTGGCCTATTTGCCGGAGGGGCTGCCGCATGGCGCGCCGCTGGTGGTCGCCCTGCATGGCTGCACCCAGACAGCGGCGGGCTATGCCACGGGCAGCGGCTGGACGGCGCTCGCCGAGGCCGGGGGCTTCGCCGTGCTGCTGCCGGAGCAGCGGCAGGCGAACAACGCCAATCGCTGCTTCAACTGGTTCGAGCCGGGCGATTCCACGCGCGGCCAGGGCGAGGTGGCTTCCATCCACTCCGCCATTCAGCACATGGTGGCGACGCGGGGGATCGACCCGAAGCGGGTCTTCGTCACTGGGCTCTCGGCCGGCGGGGCGATGGCGGCCAACCTGCTCGCCACCTATCCGGAGGATTTCGCCGCCGGCGCCATCATCGCCGGCCTGCCCTATGGCGCGGCGAGCAGCATGCCGGAGGCTTTCGAGGCGATGGCCAGCGGCAGGCCGCGCTCGGCGGCCGATTGGGCGGCGCTGGTGCGGGCGGCCTCGCCACATCGGGGGCCCTGGCCGCGTGTCTCCATCTGGCAGGGCGATGCGGATACGACCGTGCGGCCGGTGAATGGCGAGCAGTTGGCGCGGCAATGGGCGGCGCTGCATGGCACCACCGGAGCGCCGGTCGAATCGGGCAGTGGGGCGCATCGGGCCCAGGCCTGGCGGGATGCCAAGGGGCAGGTGGTGCTGGAGCACCATATCATCGCCGGCATGGCGCATGGCGTGCCGCTGGATACCAGCGGGATCGGCCAGGCGGGGCCGTATTTCCTCCAGGCGGGGATCGGCTCCACCGCCGCCATCGCCGAGTTCTTCGGCCTGCCGGTGGAGCAGCCGGTGCGGCAGCCGCAGGGCCAGGCGCGGCCGGCGAAGGGCCATACGGTCATCGACCAGGAGGGGAACCGGGCCGAGGAACCGAAGGCGGAGGAGGATTTCACCCTGGGCGGGATCAAGCTCGGCTCGATCGACCCGAGCGGGGTGATCCGCAAGGCGCTGACGACGGCCGGGCTGATGAAGGGCTGACATCGCTGGGGCGCGACCCCATGCTCCTCCCGCATAAGGGGAGACAGGGCATGGAAGAGCGCAGCCTCGGGCGGTCCGGCATCAAGGTGCCGCCGCTGATGTTCGGCGGCAATGTCTTCGGCTGGACCATCGACAAGGCCCAGTCGCACCGCATCCTCGACCGGCTGGTGGATGCCGGGCTCTATGCCATCGACACGGCAGATGTCTATTCCGCCTGGGCGCCAGGCCATCAGGGCGGCGAGAGCGAGACCATCATCGGCGAATGGCTGAAGGCGAGCGGCAAGCGCGGCCAGGTCGTGATCGCCACCAAGGTCGGCATGAAGATGGGCTCCGGCGAGCAGGGCCTGTCGCGCGGCTGGATCGTGAAGGAGGTGGAGGCGAGCCTTCGCCGGCTGCAGACCGATGTCATCGATCTTTATCAGGCGCACAAGGATGACGAGACGGTGCCGCTGGAGGAGACGCTCGGCGCCTTCGCCGACCTGATCAAGGCGGGCAAGGTGCGGGCGATCGGCGCCTCCAACTACAGCGCGCCGAGGCTCAAGGAGGCGCTGGAGGTGAGCGCGAAGCACGGGCTGCCGCGCTACGAGACCTTGCAGCCGCTCTACAACCTGATGGACCGCAAGGTCTTCGAGGAGGCGCTGGAGCCGCTCTGCCGGGCGGAGGGCATCGGCGTCATCAACTACTATGCGCTGGCCTCGGGCTTCCTCAGCGGCAAGTACCGGTCGGAGGCGGATTTCGGCAAGAGCAAGCGCGGCGGCAACATGGGCAAGTACCTGACGCCGCGCGGGCTGAAGGTGCTGGCGGCGCTCGACGCCGTGGCCGGCGAGGTGGCGGCGACGCCGGCGCAGGTGGCCATCGCCTGGCTGCTGGCGAAGCCTGCGGTGACGGCGCCGATCGCCAGCGCCACCAGCTCCGACCAGTTGGAGGATCTGCTGGGGGCGACGGCGCTCGGGCTCAGCCCGGCGCAGGTGGCGGCGCTGGACGAGGCGAGCGCGGAGTAGCGCCTACCCTTTCCCTGTCATCTTGGCGAAGACGGCGCGGTCCCGGTTCTCCTGCATCAGCATGCGGAAACCGGGGATCGTGTCGAGGCCGAGGCCGAGGGGGATGCCGGTCTCCTCGTCCGCGGTGACCTTCGCGTAGCTCTCGCCGGTGAATTTCTCCCATTTGCCGGCGGGCTTCTTCACCTCGATATGGACGACGGTCGCCTTCAGCACCATCCGCACGATCGCCTCCTTCGGCGAGGAGGGCTTGGTGAGGCTGGGGTTGCCGGCGATCATCACCCAGCCATTGGCCATGGCCCAGGCGGTCAACTCATCCTTCGTCATGGCGGACTCCTTCTGCGCCTGTTGCGATAGGCGCAATTCGCACAAAGCGCATCGGGGCTTCACGGAAGACGGAAGTTCGGGGCTCGTTGCCCGCTTCGGCACGAACCTCTGCCGGCGCCACCGGTTCGGTCAGGATAACCCGGATCGGAGGTCCAGATGTTCTATACCGATGGCAAGCTGCAATACCCTGTTCGCGTCGAGCGCCCCAACCCGATCTTCGCCCGTGCGCTGCAGCAGGCGATCGGCGGCGTCGAAGGCGAGATCCGCGTGATGATGCAGTATCTCTTCCAGGGCTGGGGCAGCCGCGGACCGGTGAAGTACCGCGACATGCTGATCAACACCGGCACCGAGGAGATCGGCCATATCGAGATGCTCGCGACCGCGGTAGCGCTCAACCTCGAAGGCGCGCCGCTGTCGATGCAGGAAGACGTGGCGAATGACGGCATCGCCGGCGCGGTGATGGGCGGCATGAACCTCCGCCACATCCTGAGCACCGGCCTCGCCGCGACGCCGGAGAACTGCAACGGCGTGCCGTTCAACGCGAGCCATGTCTATGCCAGCGGCAACATCGTCGGCGACATGTACGCCAATGTCGCCGCCGAGGCGACGGGCCGCGTGCTGGCGACGCGCCTTTACGGCATGACCGACGACCCGGGGATGAAGGACATGCTCTCCTTCCTCATCGCCCGCGACACGATGCATCAGCAGCAATGGCTGGCGGTGATCGAGGAGCTGGGCGGCTCGACCGCGAACCTGCCGGTGCCGAACAGCTTCCCGCAATCGCAGGAGGCGAGCCAGTTCTCCTATGCCTATTTCGGTCATCGCATCGACGGGCAGGTGCCGGCCGGGCGCTGGACCGAGGGCGCCTCGATCGACGGCAAGGGCCAGTTCGCGCCGATGAAGTCGGAGCCGCTGGGCGGCGAGCCGGTGCTGGCGCCGCCGCGGCCGGACAGCGGCGCGCAGACGGACCAGATCAACGCCTCGCCCGTCGCCGCCAACGATCCGCTGACCGGCGGCACGCCGAGCGTCGCCTAACCAGAACCGGTCCAGGCCGGGTTCCGGCCTGGCGGATGGGGTTTGGGGAAGGCGGCGCCTTCCCCAAGTCTTTCTGCCCCTGCTACAGCGGGGCATGAGCTTTCCCACCCTCGCCGAAGCGCTCCGCATCTGGTTCCGCATCGGCTGCCTCTCCTTCGGCGGGCCTGCCGGGCAGATCGCGCTCATGCACCGGGAGGTGGTGGAGGAGCGGCGCTGGATCTCCGATGCGCGCTTCCTGCATGCGCTGAATTTCTGCACGCTGCTGCCGGGGCCGGAGGCGCAGCAGCTCGCTACCTATCTCGGCTGGCTGATGCATGGCGTGCGCGGGGGCGTGGCGGCGGGGCTGCTCTTCATCCTGCCCGGTGCGGCGGTGATGCTGGCGCTCTCGGCGATCTATGCGGCCTTCGGTGAGGTGCCGCTGGTGGCGGCGCTGTTCTTCGGGCTGAAATGCGCGGTGCTGGTGCTGGTGGTGGAGGCGCTGCTGCGCGTCGCGCGGCGGGCGCTGAAAGGGCCGGTGCCCTGGGCGCTGGCGGGGGCGGCCTTCGCGGCGCTCTTCCTCTTCGGCCTGCCCTTCCCGGTCGTGGTGCTGGGGGCGGCGCTTGTCGGTCTGGCGATGCCGGGGGTCTTCGCCGGCGGCGGGCATGGCAAGGCGCAGGACGGACCCCCTGCCCTGCTCGACGCGGTGCTGGCGGCGGAGCCGGGGCGGATCGGCGCCATGGCGGGCGCGGCGCGGCGGGCGGGGCTTGTCGCGCTGGCGCTCTGGCTCTGGCCGGTCGTGCTGCTGATGCAGGCGGGCGGGCTCTATGGCGACCTCGCCTGGTTCTTCTCGAAGATGGCCGTCGTCACCTTCGGCGGCGCCTATGCGGTGCTCGCCTATGTCGCGCAGGAGGCCGTCGAGGGGTATCGATGGCTGTCGGCGGGGCAGATGCTGGCGGGGCTCGGCCTCGCCGAGACGACGCCGGGGCCGCTGATCCTGGTGCTGGAATTCGTCGGCTACATGGCGGGCGGCACGCTCGGGGCGTTGCTGGTGGTGTGGGTGACCTTTGCCCCGTGCTTCGCCTGGATCTTCCTCGGTGCGCCCTATGTCGAGCGGCTGCACGACGTGCCGCGGCTGAAGGGGGCGCTGGCCGGGGTGACGGCGGCGGTGGTCGGCGTCATCGCCAACCTGGCGCTGTGGTTCGGGCTCAGGGTGCTGTTCGGGGTGATCCTCGAGGTGCCGCTCGGGCCAATGCGGCTGGAGGTGCCGGTGCCGGCGAGCCTCGATCCGCTGGCGCTGCTGCTGGCGGTGCTGGCGGGGGTCTGCCTCTTCCGCATGCGGATGGGGGTGGTGCAGACGCTGGGGCTCACGGCGCTGGCGGGGCTGGTGCTGAAGCCGGCGGCGGATTGGCTGCTGGCGGGGTTCGGTGGGTGATGCGGGCGGATGGCGGTGCCGGCCGCTGCCTGGAGGTGATCCGAAGCCGATGGCCACTTTCGTCATCCCAACATTGACGACCCGCCGCCTTATACCAAATCCCGTTAATCAGAACCCATACAGTAAAGCGGCCCGGTTAAGGACGGAGCGTGCTGCTGCGGGGCGCCCCGCCGCCGCCAATAGGTTGGGCTCACTGGGACTTGGTATTACCCTCCGCGCTCCCGTGGAAGGCGACTTCCCCGCCTACGAACGCCTCATGGCCTCCCCGCGCTCCCGGGGTATGGGTGGGCCATACGACACCAAGGCCGCCTGGGGCATGTTCTGTCACGACCTCGCCTGCTGGACGCTGTTCGGACATGGAGCGCTGATGATCGACCTCCGGACGTCCGGCGAGTGCCTGGGCCAAGTCGGCATCAGCCATGGCCCGCTGTTCCCGGAGAAGGAGCTTGGCTGGCTGCTCTACGCGTCAGCCGAAGGCTTCGGCTACGCGACGGAGGCAGCGGAGGCATTGCGGGACTGGTCGGCGCGGGCGCTCGGCCTCATCGGGCTCGTCAGCTACATCGCCCCGGACAACGGCGCCTCCATCAAGGTGGCCGAGCGTCTTGGCGCCACCCTTGACCCGAAGGCTCCGAGGCACGACCCGGACGACCTCGTCTATCGCCACCGCCCTGGCGGTTCAGCTCGCTGCGCATGACCGGCCCGGGTTGAAACCGACCTTCCGCGATCGGCAGGCGCGGCTGTCATCACACCGCCTCACCGGCGACCCAGCCGCTCGACCAGGCCCATTGGAAGTTATAGCCGCCGAGCCAGCCGGTGACGTCCACCGCCTCGCCCACGACGAAGAGGCCGGGGACCGACTTGGCCTCCATGCTTTGGGAGGAGAGGGCGGCGGTGTCGATGCCGCCGAGCGTCACCTCGGCCTTGGCATAGCCCTCGGTGCCGGCGGGCAGCAGCTCCCACCGCTTCAGCAGCGCGGCGAGGCCGTCGAGGGCGCGGTCGGGCAGCTCGGCCATGGGCTTGGCGGGCAGGTGGGCCTCGGCGAGGGTGGCGGCGAGGCGGCTGGGGAGCAGCTCGCCGAGCACGGTCTTCGGCTCCGCTTTCGGGCGGGCGCGCTTGCGTTCGCGCAGCAGCGTGGGCGCGTCGATCTTCGGCAGCAGGTCGAGGGCGATGGGCTCGCCTTCCCGCCAGTAGGAGGAGATCTGCAGGATCGCCGGGCCCGACAGGCCGCGATGGGTGAAGAGAAGCGCCTCGGGGAAGGCGCGCTTGCCGCAGCGGGCGATGGCCGGCAGGGCGACGCCGGAAAGCGGGCGCATCAGCTCGAGCGGGGCGCCCTGAAAGGTCAGCGGCACCAGGCCGGGGCGCGGCGGGACGAGCGGCACGCCGAAGCGGCCGGCGATGTCATGGGCGAGGCCGGTCGCGCCCATCTTCGGGATGGAGAGGCCACCGGTGGCCAGTACCAGGGCGGGCGCGGTGACCTCGCCTTGCTCGGTGGAGATGCGGAAGCCGTGCGGCTTCTCGACACCGGTGATGCGCTGGCCGAGCCGAAGCTCGACGCCGGCCGCGGCGCATTCCGCCAGCAGCATCGCCACCACGGCTCGGGCCGAGCCGTCGCAGAAGAGCTGGCCGAGCGTTTTCTCGTGGTAGGCGATGCCGTGCCGGCGCACCAGGGCGATGAAGTCGTGCTGGGTGTAGCGGGCGAGCGCCGAGCGGGCGAAATGCGGGTTGCCGGAGAGGAAGCGGTCCGGCGCGCAATGCTGGTTGGTGAAGTTGCAGCGCCCGCCGCCGGAGATGAGGATCTTCCGCCCCGCCTCCGGCGCGTGGTCGAGCACCAGCACGCGCCGCCCGCGGCGGCCGGCGCTGATGGCAGCCATCAGCCCGGCGGCACCGGCGCCGAGGATGATCGCGTCATAAGGCATCAGGCGAGGTTGGCGGCCAGTAGATGGCAGCGATGCATCGGGGCGGCTCCGGCGGGGGGACGTCAGCATAGCCGGGATGCTCAGCGGCCGGAATTGCCCTCCGTGCCGGTGGGCGCGAGGGGCACGGGCGGGACCTCGGGCGGCGGCGCTCCGCCTTCCGGCCGTTGCACCGGGAAGACCAGGCTGAATTGCGTGCCCCCCACCTCGCCCTGGGCGAAGCTCATGCGTCCGCCGAGCTGCGAGGCCAGGGCCTGGATCAGCCTTTGCCCCGTCCCCTGGCGCGCCGGCTCCGCCGCGAGGCCGATGCCGGTATCGGCGACGGCCAGGCTGTAGGTCCCGTCATCCCGGCCGAAGGCGATGCGGATCACGCCGGGGCGGTTGCCGGGGAAGCCGTGCTTCAGCGCGTTGGTGACGAGCTCGTTCACGACGAGGCCGAGATCGGCCGCCATGGCGAGCGGCAGAGCATGGGATTCCAGATTGGCGGTGAGGCCGACCGGCCGGCCCGGCTCGATGCCGCTGCGGAGATCCTCGATCAGCCCCTCCAGGAAGACCTTGCTGTCCACCACCGCCGTCTCCGCCCGGCGGGAGAGGCGCTGGTGCAGCCGGCCGAGCACCTGCACCCGCCCTGCGGCGCGCTGAAGGGCCTGCGCCGCCTGCGGCTCGCTGCGCGCCTGGGCCTGGAGCATGCCGATCAGCCGCTGCATGTCGTTGCGGACACGGTGGGACATCTCGTCCAGCAGGAGCCCCTGCTGCTCGGCTGCCTGTTCCGCCTCGCGTCGCCCCGCCGCCTGGCGCCGGAGCTGGCGGCGCTGCAAGGCGACAAGGGACGCGGCCAGCTTGGCGACGGCGAACCAGAGGAAGGCATCGATGAAGGCTTCGAGGCCGATGGTGCCCGCCTGCCGCAGCATCTGCCAGAGAATCAGCGCGAAGCCGAGCGTCGCCGAGGCCAGGCCGACGGCGAGGCCGAAGGCGGCGGAGGCCAGCACGACCGGGATGAGCAGGAGCAGCATCCGCGGCGCCATGCCGAGGCCAGGCAGGAGCCCCGCGGCCAGGATGATGACAGCCATGGCCAGCGCGGCACCCGGCCGAGCCCAGCCGGGCAGGCCTGGCGATCGGGGGGTGGGTTCGGACAGAGAGGACGCTCCTTTTGTGACAGAACACCCGATACGGTGCCGGGACGGCACAGGTTTTGGCGCACTGCACGAGAAATTGAGACGATCAGTCCCGGCCAGCGAGCGCCAGCGCCACGCGGCGGAAGCCGGCCCATTGCTGGCGGAGCCAGCCGCCGGTGGCCATCGCCTCCTCCGTGCCCGGGGCGCCGGTGCGGGGATAGGCACCGCGGTTCCAGTCGGCGGTGCCGAAGATCCAGTCCCAGACCGGCAGCAGCACGGCGTAGTTCTTCCCCGTCGCCCCGGCCGAGAGCTCGCCGTGGTGCAGGCGGTGGAAGCGGGGCGAGACGATCAGCCGCTCGCCGATCCGGCCGTAGCTGAGGCGGACATTGGCGTGGCTCATGCTCTCGGCGAGGCGCAGCACGAGCAGGATGATGGGGAACTGGCCCGGCGGCACGCCGATCAGCAAGGCGATGCCGCCGAACCAGAGGGCGGCCAGCACATCGTCGAGGATGTGGTTGCGGTCGTCGGTCCAGAAGGTCATCTGCCGCTGCGCGTGGTGGATGGCGTGCAGCGCCCACCACCAGCGGAAGCCGTGCTGTGCCCGGTGGCGCCAGTACTCGCCGAAGTCGAGCACCACGACATAGACGAGGAAGGCGAGGAGCGGCGAGGCGCGGAGCGAGGGGAACAGCTCCTCCAGCGTCGGCGGCAGCAGGCCGGCCTCGGTCAGCCAGCCTTCCCAACGCGATTGCAGCGAGGCGAGCAGGACGAAGGCGACGAGCGGCAGCACGCCGAGCCGGGCGAGGAAGGTGTAGACCATGTCGGTGCGGATGGCGCGGCGGTCGGCAACCGGCTCGACCGGCCGCCAGGCCTCGAGCGGGCGGCAGACGAGGTAGACGACGGCGATGGTCAGCAGGCCATAGAGGCCGAAATCCAGCCAGTCATAGGCATCCTCCGCCCAGTCCATCAGGCCGAGGGCATAGAAGGCGGGCTGCACGAGCGTCTCGAAGAGCCAGCCGGTGACGGCGGCCCAGGCTGTGGTGAAGGCGTCCATGGTCTCAGGCCTTGCCTTGCGGCGGCAGGGTGGCGAAGCAGAGGCCGCGCGCCTGGAGGCCGGCGATCACCTCCTCCAGCACATGGGCGAAGGGGTCCTGGCGGCTGCGGATGCCCCAGTGCATCACCACCACCTCGCCGTCGCGGGTGGACTCGATGGCGCGGCGAGCCAGGGTGGCGTTGGGGTGGGCCGTGCTGTCCAGCTCGTCGCCCCAGAAGCCGCGGGCGGTCCAGCCCTGGTGGCGGAGGCCGCAGGCGGCGGCGAGGGCGATGGCGTTGGGCGTCGTCCGGCCGCCAGGGGCACGCCAGAGAGGGAGGATGCGGGCCTCGGGCGCCATCTGGCGGAGGCGGGCGATAGGGCGTTCTAGCTCGGCGCAGAGGGCGCGCTGGTCCAGCACCTCGCTGCCCGGGCCGGTGCGGTTGGCATAGCGGACCTGGCCCGGCGCCGGGTCGCCGCGGAAATACCAGTGGCGCCAGGTATGGCTGGCGAAGGCATGGCCCTCCGCCGCGCGGGCGCGCCAGAAGGGGGCCCAGCTGTCGTCGAGGGTGCGGTCGCCGCGGAAGGTCGGCTCGTCGGCGAGGAAGAGCGTGGCGCGGATGTCGCGGCGCTTCAGGATGGCGGCGATCTCCTCCGCCTCGCGGCTCCAGCCGGTGTCGATGGTGAGGTAGACGGTGCCGCGACAGGCCGGTTGCTGGGCAGCGGCGGCGGCCGGCAGCCCGGCGAGGCCGCCGAGCAGCGCGCGGCGCCTCATCGACGCATCCATTGCCGCCACCAGGGCGAGGCCTCGGGCGCGGCGGGCGATGGCGTGACGGCGGCGGGGACGGGGACGGCCGGTGCGCCCGGCATCGCGCGCACCGGCTGGACCGCGCCTTCGGCCTGGAGGTCTTCCGGCTCGCTCGCGGCGGTGGTGGGGCGGGGGCTGGGCAGGCCGGCGCTCGGCACGGGGGCCATCGGCTCGCGGCGCGGCTGGACGAAGATGCCGTGCGGCGAGCGGCCGACCGGGATGGTCTCGGCCTGGCCGGTCACCGTGTCCACCACAGCGATCTTGGCGATCCAGCGGAGGGTCACCCACATTTTGCCTTCGGGGTCGAAGGCGATGCAGTCGGGCCCGCCGGGGATGTCCCAGCGCGCCTTCGGCTCCAGCGTCTGAGGGTCGAGCACAGTGATGCGGCTGTCGACGCGGCTGGTCACATAGAGGGCGCGGCCGTCGGGCGCGGGGAAGACGGTGTGGGCGCCGCGGCCGATGAAGACGGTGCGCTCGAGCTTGGCCTCGGCCGGGTTGACCACGGCCATGTAGTCGGAACCCATGATGCCGACCAGCAGCCGGCCGTTGTTCCAGATGACGCCGGCGGGCTGCGAGCCGACCTCGGCGGACCAGGCGGGCTTGCGCTCGGCGAGGTCGATCGCCATCAGCCGGCGCGCGCCCTGGAGGGTGACGTAGACGAAGCGGCTGTCGGGCGAGAAGGCGAGGTGGCTGGGCTTGTCCGGCACCTTCAGCCGGGCGAGCAGGGTGCGCGTCGCGGCCTCGTAGATGTCCACCTGGTCGCGGCGGAGGCTGGTGACGACCAGGTACTTGCCGTCCGGGCTGTGCTCCATGTGGTAGGGGTTGCTGAAGCGCTCGCGCCGCGTCACCTCGGCCGTCGCCGGGTCGAGGAAGAGCAGCTCGTTGCCGCCCGAATCGCCGATCATCAGCTCGCGCCGGTCGGGGGTGAGGATGAGGTGGTGCACCTCGCGCAGCACGGGGATGCGGCGCACCTCTTCCCGGCTGATGCTGTCCACCACGCTGATGGAGGCATCGGCCGAGTTGAGGACGTAGACCAGGTTCGCACGGGCGAGGCCTGGCAGGGCGAGGGCGACGGCGAGGATCGCGGGCAAGAGCCGCATTCTGGGATGCCTTAGGACTGGGTCGCCCAGGAATTCAGCGCGGCTGGGTAAATGGCAAGTTGATAGTCGTTCAACCTTCCGCCGGAATGGGTTCGAAGCGGAGCGAGACGCCGTTCATGCAGTAGCGGAGGCCCGTCGGCGGCGGGCCGTCGGGGAAGACATGGCCGAGATGGCCGCCGCAATTGGCGCAATGCACCTCCGTCCGCGTCATGAAGAAGCTGCGGTCGGTGGTGGTGCCGACATTGCCCTCGATGGGGGCGAAGAAGCTCGGCCAGCCGGTGCCGCTCTCGAACTTCGTGCCCGATTCGAAGAGCGGCGTGCCGCAGCCGGCGCAGGCGAAGGTGCCGGGGCGCTTCTCGGCGTTCAGCGGGCTGGTGCCGGGGCGCTCGGTGCCGTGCTCGCGCAGGACGCGGTAAGCCTCGGGCGAGAGGGCGGCGCGCCACTCGGCGGCGGTCTTCTGCACCGGGTAGTCGGCCTCGGGGGCGGTTTCCTTGCGGAAGAGGGACATGATGCGTGCTCCTTACGCGGCGGGGCGCTTCAGCCGGTCGGCATAGGCCTTGCGGAATTTGGCGACCTTCGGCGCGATGACGACGCGGCAATAGCCGCTCCAGGGGGTGCGGGCGAAGTAGTCCTGATGCTCCGCCTCGCCGGGCCAGAAATGGTCGAGCGGCTGCACCTCGGTCACCAGCGGGGCGTCCCAGATGTTGCTCGCGGCGATCTCGGCCATCACCTCGGCGGCCACCTGCGCCTGCTCCGGCGAGTGGGTCAGGATGATGGAGCGGTATTGCGGGCCGACATCGGCGCCCTGGCGGTCCTTGGTGGTCGGGTCGTGGATGGTGAAGAAGACCCGGAGCAGGTCGGCATAGGAGATCACCGCCGGGTCGAAGGCGATCTGCACCACCTCGGCATGGCCGGTCTTCTTGCCGCAGACCTCTTCATAGGTCGGGTTCTGCGTGTGGCCGCCGGCATAGCCGGAGACGACCGAGGCGACGCCGCGCAGGTCGCGATAGACCGCGTCGAGGCACCAGAAGCAGCCGCCGCCCAAGGTTGCGAGTTCCGTCCCGCTCATTGCGCATCTCCTGATGGTTGGCTCCCAAGATAGGGAGGCGGGTGCCCGCTTGCAGCGGGGCGGGCGGATTTGCCCTTTCGGCGGCGGGGGATTAAGCGGCGCCTCCCCTGCCCCGCCCTGGTCGCAATTCGCCAATAGTCTTGGGGCAGGATGCCTGTTTTCTACCTGGGGTAGCCGATGACCACCGCCGCCGATGCCTGTGATTGGAGCATCGTCCTCTTCACCCGGGGCGAGCCTGCGCGCCTGACCCGGTGCCTTGCCGCCATCCGCCAGGCTGCCGAGGGCCGCGATGCGCGGGTGACCGTGCTGCTGCGCGGCGACGAGCGGGAGGCGGCGGCGCTGGTCGGGCGGCTGGGCGGGGCGGCTCCGGGCCTTCGGCTCTACGCCCTGCCGCAGGGCGACCGGGCGAATGCCTGGAACCAGTATGTCCATGCGCTGCGGCCGCTTGCGGCGATGCATGTCTTCGTCGAGGACCATGCGGCGATCGGGCCGAAGGCGCTGCGGTCGCTGGCTGCCGCGCTGGCGGTGGAACCGATGGCGGAGGCGGCGACCGCCCTTCCCTCCGGAGGGCGGCAGGTGGCGGCGCGGCGGGCCCGGCTGCGGCAGGGTGGGCGGCTGCACGGCACGCTGCACGCCCTGCGCGGCAGCTTCGTCGAGCGGCTGGCGGCGGAGGGGGTGCGGCTGCCGGTGGGGCTGGAGCGCATCGCCCCCGTGCTTGCCCGGTGGCTCGGCGACGGCATCAGCGTGGCGGAGGAGGCGAGCTGGCAGGCCATGCCGCAGGGTTTCGGCGAGGGCTGGCGGCGCCGGCTGCAGGCCGCGCGGGCGCGGATCGAGGAGGGCGCCTTGGCCGGGCGGGAGAGCCTGCCGGAATTCGCCCTGCCCGCGATGCGCGACTGGCTGGCGCGCCAGGCGGGGTCGGGGGATGGGTTCTTCGACTGGCTGGCCAGGCGGCGGCTGGCGCTGGAGGCCATTCCGGCGCCCGAGGCGCTGCGGCCGCGGCCGGTGCCGGTATGACCGCCATGCGCCCGCGATGACGGCGGAGAGCGGGTTCGAGATCTTCCTCGCCACCGTGCCGGGGCTGGAGGAGGTGCTCTGCGCGGAGGTGCGGGGCAAGGGGTTCCGGCAGCCGAGGGCGGTGCCGGGCGGCGTCGTCCTCCGCGGCGGCTGGCCGGAAGTGTGGCGGGCCAATCTCTGGGTCCGCGGCGCGGGGCGGGTGCTGGCGCGGCTCGATGCCTTCCACGTCACGCATCTCGCCCAGCTCGACGCGCGGGCGCGCCGCGTCGCCTGGGGCAGCGTGCTGCGGCCGGATGTGCCGGTGCGGGTCGAGGCCAGTTGCAGCGGGTCGCGCATCTACCACAGCGGCGCGGCGGCCGAGCGGGTTGCGAAGGCCATCCATGCGACACTCGGCGCGCCGGTCGTGGAGGAGGGCGGCGTGCTCGTCCGGGTCAGGATCGAGCGGGACCTCTGCACCATCAGCATCGACACCTCCGGCGAGCCGCTGCACAAGCGCGGCTACAAGGAGGCGATCAACCCGGCGCCGATGCGGGAGACGATGGCCTCGCTCTTCCTGCAGCAATGCGGCTTTGACGGGACGGAGCCCTTGCTGGACCCGATGTGCGGCTCCGGCACCTTCGTCATCGAGGCGGCGGAGATAGCGGCGAGGCTCAACCCGGGACGTGCGCGGCATTTCGCCTTCGAGCGGCTCGCCACCTTCGATGCGGAGGCCTGGGCGCGCATGCGGGCGGTGAAGAGCGGGCGGGAGCCGGTGGCGCAATGCCACGGCAGCGACCGCGATGCGGGGGCGGTCGAGATGAGCCGGGCGAATGCAGAGCGCGCCGGCGTCACCGGCTTCACCGAGTTCCGTCAGGCGACGATCAGCGAGATCGAACCCTTCGGTGGGTCATCGGGGCTGGTGGTCATCAACCCGCCCTATGGCAGCCGGATCGGCGAACGACAGGCGCTGCTGCCGCTCTACCGCGCGATGGGGCAGGTGCTGCGGAGCCGCTTCGTCGGATGGCGGGTCGGGCTGGTCGCCACCGAGCCGAAGCTGGCGCATGCGACCGGCCTGCCCTTCCTGCCGCCCGGCCCGCCGGTACCGCATGGCGGGCTGCGCGTCACGCTGTACCGGACGGCGGCGCTGCCGCCCGAGTAGCGTCAGGCCTCGTCCTGCCGCGCCAGCTGCCGCAGCGCCTCGAGCTGGACCTTGCCGAGCGCGGTGCGCGGCAGCGCCTCGACCGTCACCACGGCGCGCGGGTGCTTGAAGCGGGCGAGCCTGTCCTCGCAATGGGCCAGCACCCGCGCCGCGTCGAAATCCGGGCCGGGGACGACGATGGCGATGGGCACCTCGCCCCAGCGCGGGTCGGGCCGGCCGCAGACGGCGCATTCCGCGACACCCGGCGCGTCGCGCAGCACGCGCTCGACTTCCGCCGGGTAGATGTTCTCGCCGCCCGAGATGATGAGATGCTTGCGCCGGTCGGTGAACCAGAAGCGTCCATCCGCGTCGCGCCAGCCGAGGTCGCCGGTGGCGAACCAGCCGCCGCGCCAGGCCCCCTCGGTCTCGTGCGGCGCGTTCCAGTAGCCGCGCGCGACATGCAGGCCCTTCACCTCGATCTCGCCGACCTCGCCGGTGGGCAGCGGCTCGCCTTCCGCATCGACGATGCGCGCCGCGCCGTGCAGCGCCTGGAAGCCGATGGAGCCGGGCTTCGCCAGCGCCTCGGCTCGCGTCTGGTAGATGGCGACCGGCCCGGTCTCCGTCGCACCATAGACCTGCTGCACCGGGATGCCGCGCGCATGGAAGGCCTGGATCAGCGGGACCGGCACTTCGGAGGAGCCGGCGCCGATGGCGCGCAGGCTGGAGAGGTCGGCCGTCTTCCAGAGGGGATGCTCGATCAGCGCCCGCATCACCGCCGGCACCAGGAGGCTGAGCGTTGGCCGCAGGCGGGCGCATGCCTCGAAGAAGGCCTCCGGCTCGAAGCGCGGCAGCAGCACCACCTCGGCGCCGAAGATCAGCGCCGGCAGGGTCTGGATGTTGAGGCCGCCGAGATGGAACATCGGCAGCACCGTCAGCACGCGGTCCGCCTCGGTCAGCGTAAGCATGTGCTGGCTGTTGACGGCATTGACCATGACCGCGCGGTGGTCGAGGGCGACGCCCTTCGGATGGCCGGTCGTGCCGCTGGTATAGGCCAGCAGCATCGGGTCCTCCATCTCGGTCTGCGGCGTGATGCCGAGGCCTTCCGGCCCGGCCGCCTCCGGCCAGGCTTCCGCGGCGTCATAGACGGGGCAGCCCTTCGGCGCGGCGCGGCGGGCGAGGACCTTCATCTCCGGCAGGGCGAAGAGCGCGGCGGCGCCGGAATCGTCGAGGATGTGGCGCAGCTCGGGCGGGGCCAGGCGCCAGTTCAGCGGCAGCAGCACGCAGCCGAGCCCGGCGCAGGCGAGGAGCAGGACGAGCTGGCTCGGATGGTTGTGGCCGAGGAAGGCGATGCAGTCGCCATGGCCGAAGCCGCGGTCCTCCAGCATCGCCGCCGCGGCGCGGATGCGGCGGGCCAGATCGGCATAGGCGATCCGCTCTTCACCGAAGGTCAGTGCGATGGCTTGGGGCTGGTGCTCGGCATGGCGCAGGATGATGCTGCAGATCAATCGGTCTCGCCCTTTTCGTAGAGGCAGTCGCGGCCGAGGCGGTCGACGCAGAGCTCCGCCGTCCAGGGCAGCATAAGGGAGCCGCAACGTGCGTCGCGGTAGAGGCGTTCGAGCGGGAGCGACTTCAGCATCGCCTGGCCTCCGCAGGTGCGGACGGCCTTCGATGCAATGGCGGCGGCATTCTCCATGACGCTGTACTGTGCGGCCCAGGCGCGCTGCACCTGGTCCGGCGAGGGATCGGGGCCGGCCTCGGTGATCGCCTGGAACCAGAGCGCCTTGGCCTGTTCGAGGGCTATACGCATCTCGGCGACGGCAATCTGTTTGGTAGCGTACATCCGCCGCTTCACCGGCGGCATCCCCGGCACCTCGCCGCGCAGATAGGCGATGGTGAAGTCATAGGCGGCCTGGGCGATGCCCATATAGGTTGGGCTCAGCGTCAGGAACATGTGCGGCCAGCGGCCAGCGGCCTGCATGTAGAGGCCGGGCGGCATCAGCGCCGCATCCTCGCCGACCGGGACATCGTCGAAGACCAGCGTGCGCGAGACGGTGCCGCGCATGCCGAGCGGGTCCCACTCGCCGATCACCGAGACGCCGGGCGCGTCGCGCGGGATGGCGAGGTAGAGCGTGTCGCGGCGGGAGAGCGGCGCCTCGCCCTCGCGCTGCTCGGTGCAGAGGATGCCGTAATAGTCGGCATGGCCGGCGAGGCTGGCGAAGATCTTCCGCCCGGTGACGCGCCAGCCCCCGGGGACGGGGCGGGCCACGGTGCCGAAGGCCGCCGAGCCGGCCGCCGCCGCGCCGCCTTCGGAGAAGGGCTGCGAATAGACCGCGCCGTCGCGCAGGATACGCTGGTAGTGCAGGCGGCGGCGGGCGTGGTGCGCGTCGCGCCGAGCGGCGTCCACATCCAGGTCGTCGCTCAACGGGCCGGTCCAGAGCGTGGAGCAGACATGCATGTTCCAGGTGAGCGCGGTGGCGCCGCAGAAGCGGCCGAGCTCGGCGGCGGCGAGGCAATAGCCGCGGAAGCCGGCGCCCATGCCGCCCTCGGCGCGGGGAATGCAGAGGCCGAGCAAGCCGTTGGCGGCCATGTCGCGGTAGTTCTCGGTCGGAAAGCGCGCCTCACGGTCCCAGCGCGCGGCGCGGGGGGCAAGCACGCTCTCGCCGAAGTCGCGGGCCATGGCGGTGAGGGCGGCCTCCTCCGGTGTCAGGCGGAAGGCCGTGGGATCGAAGAGCGGCGCGGCCATGCGTCAGCCGTCTCCCGCGCGGTCGAGGAAGCTGGTGAGCATGGTGTTGAAATCCGATGGCCGCTCGAGATGGGCGAGGTGCCCGGCATCGGCGATGATCGCCATGCGCGCGCCGGGGATGGCGTTCGCCGTCCAGTGCATGACGTGGAAGGGGGCGAGCGGATCGGCCTCTCCGACCAGCACGAGGCAGGGCATGTCGAGCCGGCCGAGATCGTCGCGGCGGTCGAAGGTGACCAGGGTGGCGAGGGCGGCGCGGTAGCCGGCCTCGGGCACCGCGGCCATGCTGGCGATGGCGGCCGGCGCCGCTGCCGGGTCGGGATTGTCGCCGAGCATGCGGCCCACGACCTGCGGCGCGATCTCGGCGAGGCTCTGGCCAGCTTCGAGCGGCGCCAGGCGATCGGCGAGGAAGCGCTCGCGGAAGGCGGGGTCGCGGCCGCCGAAGGCGGGTGGGCTGGCATAGAGCGTCAGGCTGCGTACGCGCTCCGGCCAGGTGAGCGCGAATTCCAGCGCCACCATGCCGCCGATCGAATGGCCGACGAGGTCGGCGCGCTCCAGCTCGGCCGCGTCCATCAGGCGGGCGAGCGCGGCGGCTAGCGCCGGGAAACCGGGCTCCACCGGCGGCGAGGCGCCGTAGCCGGGCATGTCCCAGGCGAGCACGCGATCGTCGGCAAGGGCCGGCAGGGTCGGCTCCCAGAGGCTGGCATTCCCGCCGAGCCCGTGCAGGAGGAGGATGGCGCGGCGGCCTTCGCCATGCTCGCGCCAGGCGGGGACCGGGGCCTCGGTCATGGCAGCAGCCTTCCTTCCTCGACCACCCGCTCCCCGTCGAGGGCGATGGTGCAGTTGCGGACGGGGATGTCGAAATGCCCCTCGGTGAAGCGGCCGGCGAATTCGTTGGCGCCGGTGGAGAAGAGGAAATTGCCGGCGAAGGCGCGCAGCTCGGTGCCGTTGGTGTCGCGCCGGTCGTAGAAGGCGAGCGCCTCGTAGCGGGCGCGCGGATTGAGGCCCCAGCCGACATGCGAGACGGCATAGGCGGCGCGGTCGCCCCAGGCGGCGAGATAGCGGCGCATCATCTCGGCATCGGCCCCCTCCCCTTCGATGTTGACGATATGGTCGTCGGCCAGCGTCAGGCGGATCGGGCCTTCGAGGTAGCGCTTGAAGGTCAGGTTCACGTCGCCTGCATCCAGCACCAGAGTGCCGGCGACGCTGCCGGCGCGCGGGAAGGCAACGAGGATGCCGCCCGGCCAGTGCGCGACGGTGCCCGGCCGGTCTGTCCAGCCCCAGACGCCGGCGACCGCGGCGCCTTCCATCGTGACATGCAGGTCGGTGCCGGCGGCGGAGGTGACGTGCATGTGCCGGGCGGCGCGGGCGCGCTTCACCGCGGCTTTCACCGGCGCCTCGTCCTCGGGGCGGGGGACGAGGCGGGCGAGGATCTCCGGGTGCTCGTTCGAGACCATCAGGACGCGGCTGCCAGCCTTGAGGATGGCGGGGAGTTCGGGCGCGTGCAGCAGCCCTTCCACCGTCAGGTCGAGGATGAGCGGTGCGGCGGCAAGCGCCGCCATCACCCCGGGATGGTTGCCGATGGCGCGTGAGGCGCCGGTGGAGCGCACCGGCACCGGGGCGGCGGAGGGCGGTGTCGGCAGGATGCAGCGAAAGGGCCGGCAGCCGAGGCGGAGGGCGGCGAGTTCGGCGAGGTCGAGGTTCAGGGCGCGGGACTGGCTTTCGCCAAGCAGGCAGATGGGCAGCCCGTCATTCGCGCCGCAGCGGCGCAGCACGGATTCGAAGGCATCGAGCCAGGGGGATTCGATCCGGTCGGCAAGCATGTTTCCTCCTAGCGATAACGTGGTCGCCGGGCAATTTATATGAAATTGCACTTATGGCTGCGTCGTATTATTTCGAAGATTTTCCTCATCGAGTTTGTTATCGTATCGAAAGCCCCAGGACGATGCCGCGAAACCGACATGGAAATCCCCTCCCCGCCCTCCGGGGTCCGCTTCATCGACGACTACCTCGTGTATCTGCTGGCCCGCGCAGCGCACCAGGTTTCCAGCGAATTCCACGAGCAATTGCGGCGCCGTGGCATTTCGGTCGCGGTCTGGCGTGTCCTGAGCGCCCTGCTGGGCAGCGAGGGCGAGACGGTCACCGGCCTCGCCGAAACCTGCCTGCTGCAGCAGCCGACCATGACCAAGCTGCTCGACCGCATGACCCGGTCCGGCCTCGTCGCCCGCAGCCCGGATCAGCGGGACCGCCGGGTGGTCCGCATCGCCCTCACCGGGACCGGCCGCGCCCTGGCCGAGGACCTGGCGGTGGCCGCCAAGGCGCATGAGGCGGAGCTGCTGGCCCGCCACCCGCCGGCCGAGGCGGAGGCGATCAAGAACCTGCTCCGCGCCATCCTCGCCCGGCACGACAGGCCGCGGCGCGGGTGATGCCTACTGGGCGGGGATGGTGACCACCGGCGTCGGCTGGCCCCGCCCGCTCTCGGCCAGCACCTGCAGGATATAGGCGAAGGTGAAGCTGGCCTTCGAGCGGTAGTCGCCCTGCTCGACCCAGAACCAGCGCTGGCGGTAGGGCACCGCGGCATAGGCGTCGGCCGGTGCGCGCGTGCCCTGGCGGACGCGGATCAGCCGCTCGCCGAAGCCGTCCTCCGTCGCTCGCGTGTCGCCGCGGGCGACATCCGCCTCCGCCACCTCGATCTGCGCGCCGAGCTCGTAGAGCACCTGGAGGACGGAGCGCGTCAGGATCGCCACCTGGCCGCGCCCGGCCCGCGTCCGGCCGTAGACCACCTCCGCCTCACGCTCCGCATGGCCGAGGCCGAGCAGGCTGCGGGCCTGGCGCACGGCCGGCGTGTCGCCATCGAGCAGCAGGAAGACCCGGCCGGCCCCGCCATGCCGCTCGAAGCGCAGCCCGACCGCGCCCGCCGCCTGGGCCTGGCGCAGCGCCCCGATCAGGGCGAGGAAGCCGCCCGAGGCCTCCTGCGCCTCGCCGCCCCGCGTCGCCCCGTTCGGCATGCCGTTCACCGACTGCACGCCGAGGCGGAAGAGCAGGTCGACCGGCGCGCCGCTCTGGGCGAGCGACAGCAGCTCGGCCGCCGCCAGCGGCCGCAGGTAGGACTGGGCGAACTGCTCGCCGGTCATCGGCGTGAAGGTGAAGGTCGGACGCGTCGTGTATTGCATGGTGCCGGAGCCGGTGGCGTAATTCCCCGGATTGGCCGTCGGGTAGGCGTTCAGCCCGACCTGCCCCGTCGTCTGCAGCGTATAGCCGGTGATGACCTGGCTGACCGAGAGAAAGGTCGGTACGTCGGCATAGCGCAGCCGCACCATGTTCAGCAGCATCTGCCGCTTCAGCCCGTCGCCGAGCGCCTGGGCATAGCCGACCTGGTCGGTGTCGAGCTGCTGCGGCCCGTTGCCGGTGCAGCCGGCGAGCAGCAGGAGGGCCAGCCAGGCGCGGCGAAAGGGGGCGGGGCGGGTCATGGGTGGGTGGCAAGGCAGCATCCGCGTGGGGCTGCGTCAACCGGCGCCGCGGATGCTATGCTCGCCCGCAAAACGGGGAGGAGGCATCATGCATCTCGGAAAGCGGGCGCTGCTCGGGCTGCTGGCGGCGCCGGCCATCGCGCGGGCGCAAACGGCGTGGCCTGACCGGCCGCTGCGCTTCGTCATCGGCGGGGCGGCGGGCGGCGTCTCGGACATCTTCGTCAGGCTGATGGAAAGCCGGCTGCGCGAGCGGCTCGGCCAGCCCTCGGTGATCGACCCGCGGCCGGGCGCAGGCGGGATGCTCGGGGCCGAGGTCGCGGCGCGCAGCGCGCCGGATGGCTATACCTTCTTCGTCAACCACATCGCCTCGCACGGCATCGGGCCGACGCTCTACCGGCGCCTCTCCTTCGACCCGCTGCGCGACCTGCCGGGCGTCTGCCGCATGGCGCGGATGCCGAACGTGCTGATCGTCAAGGGCGACAGCCCGCATCGCGACGTCGCCTCGCTGCTCGCCTTCATGCGGGCCAATCCGCAGGCGGCGACCTTCGCCTCGGCCGGCACCGGGACATCCTCGCATCTCTCGGGCGTGCTGCTCGGGCTCAGGACGGGGATCGAGACCGTCCATGTGCCCTATCGCGGCACGGCGCCGAGCATGGCCGCGGTGATGAATGGCGAGGTGCTCTTCGCCATCGACAATGCGCCGGCCAGTCGGCAGCAGGTGCTCGGCGGGCTGCTGCGGGCGCTCGCCGTCTCCACCGCCGACCGCGCGACGACCATGCCGGAGCTGCCGAGCCTGCAGGAGAGCGGCATCGCCGATTTCGACGTCGCCTCCTGGTACGGGATCGCGGCGCCGGCGGGCGTGCCGCGGCCGATCGTGGAGCGGCTGGGCGGCGAGATCCTCGATGCGCTGGCCGACCCTGGCATTGCCGCGCGCATCCGCGAGTTCGGGGCGGAGCCGGCACCGCTGCCGGCGGCCGCCTATGACGACTACATGCGCCAGCAGGTCGCGGCCTGGGCGCCGGTGGTCAGGGCCTCGGGCGCCTCGGTCGACTAGTGATGAAGATGACTTCGTATACATCAGGGATCGCGGTGCGATGAGCCCATGGTGGCCAGCGGGGGGCATCGGCCTCTCGCACGGAGGCCATCATGACCGACTTCGTCATCGTCGTCGCTGCCGCCGCCAGCCTTGCCGCCTCGCCTCATCTGCCGCCGCAGGCCGTGGTGCCGCAGAATGCGCCGACCGTCGGCTTCCAGCTCTACCGGAGCCTCGCCACCTGTGAGCAGGCCACCACCCAGCTCACGCCCCGTGCCGGCAAGCGCTATGTCTGCGTCCCCGTCGAGGGAAACGACCGGGAGCTCACCGCCGCCTACTGAGCGGGGCGGCAAGGCTGCCAACCTTGCCCTCATCACCGTCGCACAGGTCCTCGCCCTGTCGCTCTGGTTCTCCGGCACCGCGGCCGGGCCGGGGATGGCGCGGGAGGCGGCGCTGCCGCCCGGCTTCCTCGCCTGGCTGACGGGCGGGGTGCAGCTCGGCTTCGTGCTGGGGACGCTGGCGAGCGCGGCGCTTGCCCTGCCGGACCGGGTGGATCCGCGGCGGCTGGTGGCGGGGGCCTGCCTGTTCGGCGCGGTGGCCAATGCGGCGATCCTGCTGCTGCCGCCGGGCGACCCGCTGGTGATCCTGGCGCGGGGCGCGACCGGGCTGGCGCTGGCCTGCGTCTATCCGGTCGGGATGAAGCTGGCCGCGGGCTGGGCGGGGCCGAGGGATGCGGGGCTTGTAGTCGGGCTGCTGGTGGGCGGGCTGACGCTCGGTTCGGCCTCGCCGCATCTGGCCAATGCGCTGGGCGGGCTCGGCTGGCGGAGTGCGGTGGGGCTTGCTTCGCTGGCCGCGCTGGCGGGGGCGGGGCTGATCCTGCTCGCCAGGCCCGGGCCGCGCCATGCCGCCGCGCCGCCCTTCCGGCCGGGGCTGGCGCTGGAGCTGTTCCGGCATCGCGGCACCAGGCTCGCGACCCTCGGCTATCTCGGGCATATGTGGGAGCTCTATGCGATGTGGGCGTGGATCGGCGCCTATCTCGCGGCGAGCTTCGCCGCTGCGGGCAGCGCCGCGAGCCCGGCGCTGGCCAGCTTCGCGGTGATGGCGGCCGGCGCGCTCGCCTGCATCGCCGGCGGGTGGATGGCCGACCGGATCGGACGGGCACGCTTCACCATCGGGGCGATGGCGATGAGCGGGGCCTGCTGCCTGCTGGCGGGCCCGGCCTTCGGTGCGGCGCCCGTGGTGGTGATGGCGCTCTGCCTGGCCTGGGGTGCCAGCGTCGTCGCCGATTCGGCGCAATTCTCGGCGGCCGTGGCCGAGGCCTCGCCGCCCGGCCTCGCGGGGACGATGCTGACGGTGCAGACCTCGCTCGGCTTCGCCCTCACCCTGCCGGCGATCCATCTGATGCCGGTCGCCGAGGCCTGGCTCGGCTGGGGCGGTGGGGCCTTCGCCCTGCTCGCCCCGGGGCCGGTGCTGGGGTGCCTGGCGATGGCGAGGCTGGTGCGCGATCGCCGGAGGCCGGAACGGCCGGAGACGTGAATCGCCCACCCGGACAACAGGCCGGACCCTGCTCCGCAGCTGCGGAGCAGGCTTCGGTCAGGCGGCGCGCTTGATCGCGTCCGCCGCCTTCTCGGCCGTCATCAGCACGGCCGGGTGGATGTTGGAGGAGGGAACCAGCGGGAAGACGGAGGCATCGACGACGCGGAGGCCCTGGACGCCACGGACGCGAAGCTCAGTATCGACGACGCTGCGCTCGTCGGCGCCCATGCGGTTGGTGCCGCAGGGGTGGTACACGGTCGTCCCCGCTGCGCGGATGTAGTCGAGCATCGCCTCGTCGCCACCGGTCTCGGGGCCGGGCGCCTCCTCCTCCTCGATCAGGCCGGCGAAGGGCTGGGTGGAGGAGATGCGGCGGGCGAGCTTCGCCGCTTCCAGCATGACATGCACGTCGGAGGGTGCGGTGAGGTAGCGCGCTTCGATGCGCGGCTTGTCCTCGACGCGGGGCGAGCGGAGCGCCAGCTCCCCGCGGCTGTCCGGGCGGCACTGGCAGAAGTTGAAGGTGAAGCCGGGGTGCTTCGCCAGCGCCGCCGCCGAGGCGGCCTGGTTGCTGAGGCTGTAATTGACGAACTGGTACTGCACTTCGGCCTCCTCCGAGCCGGGAAGGACGCGGGCGAAGAGGCTCGCCTCCGAGGCGCCGATCGCCATCTGGCCGCGGCGGCGGATCGCCCAGTCGAGGCCGAGCTGCGCCGTCTTGAGGGGGTTCGCCATGAACTCGTTCAGCGTGCCGCAGGGCTTGGTGCGGAAGGCGAAGCGGATCATGAAGTGGTCCTGGAGGTTCTTGCCGACCTCCGGCGCGTGGACACGGGTCTCGATGCCGAGCGCCTGCAGGGCGGCGCCGTCGCCGATGCCGGAGAGCATCAGCATCTTCGGGCTTTCGATGGCGCCGGCGGAGAGGATGACCTCGCGCTTCGCGCGGTGGATGCGCTCGGCGCCGTCCGGCCCGCGCACGGCGACGCCGACGGCGCGGTTGCCCTCGAGGATGATGCGCTGGCCGACCTGCTCGGTATGCACCTTGAGGTTCGGCCGCTTCAGCGCCGGGCGCAGATAGGCGACGGCCGGGCTCCAGCGCCGGCCGCGATAGACATTGAGCTGGTTGGGCGCGACGCCCTCGAACCAGGCGCCGTTGTTGTCGGCGTTGCGCGGGAAGCCGAGCGCCTCGCAGGCGGCGACGAAAGCGCGGCAGCCGGGCGACGGGTCGGGCACCTCGCCGACGCGGACGGGGCCTTCCTTGCCGCGGTATTCGCTGTCGGGGCCGGCGAAGGTCTCAAGCTTGCGGAAATAGGGCAGGCAGTCGTCATGCGACCAGCCGCGGGCGCCGGACTGCGCCCAGCGGTCGTAGTCGCGGGGCGAGCCGCGCAGGAAGACGAGGCCGTTGACGCTGCCCGAGCCGCCGATCACGCGGCCGCGCGGCCAGTAGACGCTGCGGCCCTTCAGCTCCGGCTCGGCCTCGGTCTGGTAGTTCCAGTCGTATTTGCGGGTGACGTAGAGGCGGGCGAAGCCCATCGGGATGTGAATCCAGGGGTTGCGGTCCCAGGGGCCGGCTTCCAGCAGCACGACCTTCACCGACGGATCCTCCGAGAGCCGTGCCGCCAGCACGCAGCCGGCCGAGCCGCCGCCCAGGATCACGTAATCCGCTGCTTCATCCATGCCGCATTTCCCCCGTTCTTGCCGCCATCAGGCCATGCGGCGGCGAGGGCGGCAAGGCGGCACGGCGCTTGCGAGGTGTTCCGGCATCAGACCGGGAGACCATCCATGCAACGCCGCCCCCTGCTGCTGGCCGCCGCCGGCCTCGCCCTGCCCCGTCTCTCCAGGGCCGAAGCGACCTGGCCGAGCCGGCCCGTCACCATCCTGGTGCCCTATGTTGCCGGCGGACCTTCCGATACCCTGGCCCGTGCCACCGCCGCGGCCATGCAGGGAGCGATCGGCCAGCCCGTTGTCGTCGAGAACCGGCCGGGGGCCAATGGCGCGGTCGCCGCGGGGCTCACGGCGCGGGCGGCGCCGGATGGGCATACGCTCTTCGTCGCGGCGAGCGGCATCCTCACCATCAACCCGCATCTGATGCCGAACCTGCCCTATGACCCGGTGCGGGATTTCGCGCCGCTGACGGTCGCCATCAGCGCGCCGAACCTGCTGGTCGCCAACCCGCGCTTCCCGCCGCGCGACGTGGCGGGGCTGGTCGCCTGGCTGAAGGCCAACCCGAACAAGGCGAGCTACGGGACGAGCGGCATCGGCTCCTCCGAGCACTTGACGATGGAGCTTTTCGCCCAACGGACGGGCACGCGGCTCACCCATGTGCCCTATGGCGGCGGCGCGGCGGCGGTGACGGACCTGATCGCCGGGACGACGGAGCTTTCCTTCCTCAAAATCTCGACCGTGGCGCCGCATGTGCAGTCCGGCGCGCTCCGGGCGCTGGCGGTCGGCAGCCTGGCGCGGCACCCGCTCTTCCCCGAGGTGCCGACGTTGGACGAGAGCGGCGTCCCCGGCTTCGAGGGCGGCAGCTGGCACAGCTTCGTCGCGCCGCGCGCCACGCCGGAGCCGGTGCTGGAGGCGGTATATGCCGCCCTCGTCGCCGCCCTCCGTCAGAAGGAGACGGAGGCGCGGCTGACCCGCATCGGCTTCAGCGTCGTCGCCGGCAGCCGGGCGGAGTTCGCCGCGCGGGTCGAGCGGGAGCTCGGCGAGTGGCGGGAGGTGATCCGCAAGGCGGGGATCGCCGCGGGGTAGGCGATCCGCAATTCCGCCACGCTGGCGCAATAGCCTGGATGGAATGGTCCTGCGCCGTCTCGCCTTCGCCCTGCTCTGCCTGGCCCTGACCGGGGCGCAGCTCTGGCTCGCCGCCCGGGTGATGGCGCCGGGGGGCTGGACGATGTGGGAAGGGCTCGCCCTGCTCTGCTTCGCCGGGACGGCGCCATGGACGGCGCTCTGTGCCGGCAATGCGCTGGTCGGGCTGCTGATCCTGCTGCGGGCGCCGCATCCGCCGGCCGCCGTGCTGCCGGCGCTCAGGCGCATCCGGCCGGGCGGGGGGCGGATGCGCACCGCCATCGCCGTCTGCATCCGCAACGAGGCGATGGAGCAGGTGCTGCCGCCGCTCGCCCGGCTGCTGGACGGGCTGGCGGAGGCGGGGGCGGCGGAGCGCTTCACCCTCTGGTTCCTCTCCGACACGCAAGAGCCGGCGCTGGCCGCGGCGGAGGCGGCGGCGATCGAGGCCTTCCGCAGCCGCTATCCGGGCGTGCGGTACCGGCGGCGGGAAGGCAATGCCGGGTTCAAGGCCGGCAATGTCATGGATTTCCTCGACAACCATGCGCAGGGGGCCGAGCTGATGCTCTGCCTCGATGCCGATAGCGAGATGTCGGCCGCGGCCGTGCTGAGCCTTGTCGCCTGCATGGAGGCGGACCCGCAGATCGCCATCCTCCAGCAACTCATCGTCGGGCGGCCGGCGGCGGCGGCCTTCCCGCGCCTGTTCCAGTTCGGCATGCGGGCGGGGATGCGGGCCTGGGCGACGGGGCAGGCCTGGTGGCAGGGGCCGGAGGGCCCCTATTGGGGACACAATGCCATCATCCGCATCGAGCCCTTCCGCCGTCATTGCCGGCTGGAGGCGCTGCCGGATGGCAGCCCCATCCTCAGCCATGACCAGGTCGAGGCGGTGAGGCTGCATGCGGCCGGCTGGAAGGTCTGTTGCCTGCCGGATGAGGCGGGGAGCCTGGAGGGCAATCCGCCGGCGCTGCCGGAATTCATGGCGCGCGACCTACGCTGGGCGGCGGGGAACATGCAGTACTTCGCCCTGCTCCGCCTGCCGGGGATGACCTGGATGGGGCGGTGGCAGTTGCTGCAGGCGATCCTGCTCTTCCTCGGGGCGCCGCTCTGGACCGGCGTGCTGGTCTTCGCCGCGCTCAACGCCGCGACCGGCGGGGCGGCGGAGACGCCGGGTGGCTGGCTGCTGGCGCTGATGGCTGTGACCTGGGCGATGCTGCATGCGCCGAAGCTCTGCGGCTATGCCGAGGTGCTGGCGAAGCCCGGCCTCGCCGCGGGGTATGGTGGAAGGCCAGCTTTCCTGCGCGGCGCGGCGGCGGAGCTTGCCTTCACCACGCTGCTCGACCCAGTGAGCATCTTCAACAAGGCGATGTTCCTGGCGTGGCTGCCTTTCGGCGCGCGGCAGGGCTGGGCGCCGCAGAACCGGGCGGCGCGCGGTATCGGCTGGGTGGATGCGGCGCGGCTGCTCTGGCCGCATACGCTGTTCGGCACGCTCGTCTTCGGGCTGCTGCTGGTGGCGGTGCCCGGTGCGGTGGGATGGGCGCTGCCCTGGGCGGGCGGGCTGCTGCTGGCCATCCCCTTCTGCGTGGCGACGGCGGCACCCGGCTTCTCCGAGCGTCTCCGCCGCCGCGGACTGGCGGCGACGCCCGAGGAACTGGTGATGACGGGACGGCTCGATCTGAAATCCTTTCCGACATCGCCCGCGCCGGCCTCCTCGGCTGAGCCGCTCGCGCCAAGCTGATCCGGGTCGGCGCGGAGCCGGAACTGGCCGGATGCGTTACGTCCGGCATGGAGCATATGCGTACCGGACGGCGCGACCTTGGGCTGCTAGCGGCGGCGGGGCTTTCAGGCTGCGCGGCGATCCCGGTGCTGCCCGATGGGCCCTCGGACCCCATGGAACGTCAGTTGCTGCTCGCCGAGGCGCTGGATGGCGCCCCGCTGCTCGGCGGCAACCGGGTGGAGGTGCTGGATGGCGGCGTCGCCATGTTCCAGGCCACCTTCCGGGCCATCGCGGCGGCACGGGACCATGTGAACATCGAATTCTACATCTTCCAGGATGTCCGCATCCCCGGCGTCGAGGGGCCTTCGCTCTTCGAGCTGCTGCAGGTGAAGATGGCCCAGGGCGTCGCCGTCACCATCATCCATGACGGCTATGGCTCGCTCGGGACGGACCTGTCGCCGCTGCGGGCGGCGGGGGCGCGGACGCTGGAATTCCATCCGCTCGACCCGACAGCCGCGAAGCGCGGGTGGAGGCCGAATGACCGGGACCACCGCAAGATGCTGGTGGTGGATGGCCGCATCGGCATCATGGGTGGCGTCAACCTCGACCGTGTCTACCAGAACCCCTGCGGCACCGGCACCATGCCGGCCGACACGGAGGCTGCCTGCTGGCACGACACCTCAATCCGCATCGAGGGTCCGGCCGTCGGCGCCATGCAGCGCCTGTTCTTCGAGACCTGGGATAAGCAGCATGGGGAGAGGCTGGCGCCCCGCCCCTGGTTCCCGCGCCTCGCCGAGGTCGGGCCGGCGCGCATCCGCATCCTCGGCAGCGAGCCGGGCGAGCGGAAGCCGCGCTACTACATCGCCCTGGTGACGGCGCTGGAGGCGGCGCGCGAGCGGATCTGGCTCTGCACCGGCTATTTCGTGCCGACCTGGCAGCAGCGCCGCGTGCTGCGCGCCGCCGCCCGTCGCGGCGTCGATGTGCGGCTGCTGCTGCCGAGCGTCAGCGACAGCCAGGAGGCGCTGAACGCCCAGCATGCCGCCTATGACGACATGCTGGAGGCCGGGGTGAAGATTTACGAGGTCACTGACGGCGTGCTGCACGGCAAGCTGACGGTGGTGGACGGTGTGTGGTCGGCGGTCGGCTCCTCCAACTTCGACCGGCGCAGCGTCGCCTGGAACAACGAGGTAGATGCGATCATCCTCGGCCGCGACACCGCCACGACGTTGGAGCGCCTGCTCGCGCGCGAGTTCGGCCGCGCCCGTCCCGTCAGCCTGAAGGAGTGGGAGCGGCGCGGCATCGGGGCGCGCATTCGCGAGCAGTCCTCGCGGCTGTTCATCGACCTGCTATGAGGCGCGGGCGAGGCCGAGTTCGCGCAGCAGCACGCCGGAGGTTTCGGCAAACTGCACAGCGAAGCGGGTGAAGGCCTCGGGTCCGTCCCAGACGGGGACGATGCCGCGGCCCTGCATCATCTCCCGCACCTCCGGCCGGGCATGGGCGCGTTCGGCGGCCGCCAGCAGCGCGGTGCGCACCGGCGCCGGGATGCCGCGCGGCGCGACCAAAGCGAACCAGTTGGCATAGGCCCAGTCGAGGCCGCTTTCCTTCAGCGTCGGCACGTCGGGCAGGATGGTCATGCGCTGCTCGCCCATCACCGCGAGAATGCGAACGCGCCCGGCCGAGGCCAGGGATTGCGCCTCGACCGGGGAGCCGGTGAAGACGCCGATGCCGCCCGCGACGAGGTCCTGCAGGGCGGGGGCGCCGCCGGTGCTCGGGATCCAGCGGATGCGGTCCGCTTCCAGACCGAGCTTGCGCGCCATTCCGGCTGCCGCCAGGTGCCAGGAGCCGCCGGCGCCGACGCCGGAACCGGTGATGCTGCCCTTCCGCCCGTCTTTCAATGCCGCGGCAAAGGTCTTGAAGTCGTGCCACGGCGCTTCCGTCCGCACCGTCACGCCGGCCGGGATGGTGGCGAGCCGCGAGAGCAGATCGAGATTCTCCGGTCCGAATTCGGCGAGGCCGAGGGCACGGAAATTGGCGAATTCGGATGTGCCGGTGCCGACCGTGTAGCCATCCGGCGCGGCGTTTGCGATGGCGGCATGGCCGGTGACGCCGTTGCCGCCGGTGCGGTTGACGACGTTGACGGGCTGGTTCAGCTCCCGCTCCAGGCCCTGGACGAAAATGCGGGTGACGGTGTCCGCCCCGCCGCCCGCGGCCCAGGGCACGATGACGGTGACCGGCCGGGCCGGCCAGGCCTGGGCCCGCGCGAGGCCGGGCGCGGCGAGCAGTGGCAGTGCCGCCAGGTGGCGTCTCGTCGGCATGGTCATCTCCTCCGTCAGTCGGGCCATGCGGCCTTTGGCATGGGCTGCATGGCGGCGTAATCCGGCTCCACCGTCGCGCCGAGGCCCGGCACGTCGAGCGAGCCGAGGTCCAGCGCGCCTTCGCGGATGGCGAGGCGGGGGCCGCGCGGGGTATCGGCGTAGAGGTCCGGGTGCGCCTCCATGAAGCGCACGGCCTCGGCCTTCGGGCGGCCGTTGAAGCCGTCGACGAAGTGGTGGCCGTTGCGCTCCACATGCGTGAGGCCGAGCAGCGCCACCAGCGCGAGGTCCTGCTGCACGCAGACCCCGGCGAGCGTCGTCAGGTCCTCGCCGGTCATGAAGTATCCGTCTCCCCATTGGCGGCAGCGGGCGAGGTTGACGAGCGAGCGCCAGATGCCCTTGCAGGCCTTCGACGAGACGCCGGCATAGCCGAGGCCGCGTGCCTGGACGAAGGCGCCGAGCGCGCCGTCGCTCTCGTCGATGATAACGGGGCGCGGGGCCTCCATCCGCGTCTCCAGCGCGCGGGCGCGTTTCACCGGCTGCTCGATATAGGCGACGGCGGCGCAGAGGCGGTTCAGGCGGGGCTCGGCTACCATCGCCTGCCAGAGCGCGGCGACGCCCTCGGCATCGGCATACTGCTCGTTGCCGTCGAGCGAGACGTGGTAGCCGGGCCGCCGGTCGAGCACAGCGGCGATGCGGCAGAGGCGGTCGACATCGGCCGCGATGTCGCCGGCGACCTTCAGCTTCCACCAGGCATGGCGGTAGGTGGCGGCGACTTCCTCCAGCGTCTCCGGCAGGCCGTCATCGACGCGCGTGGACTGGTCGGCGGCGGTGATGGGATCGACCAGGCCGACCGTGTGCCGGGCCTGGATGCGGCGTGCGGGTGTGAGGCCCGACAGCATCGCGGCGAAATCGAAGCCGCCGAGGTCGGGTGCCACGGCATGCGGGGCCATGCCGCCGATATTCGTGCGCATGCCGGCGAAGAAGGAGGTGCCGTGCAGCTTCAGCAGCGCATCCAGGGCGGCGCGGTCGACGAGCGAGCGGCCGTAGCTGGCGACCAGGGGGTTCAGCGCCTCGCGGCCGCAGGCATCGACATGAGCCGCATAAGTGTTGGCGAAATGGCCGAAGGCGGTGGCCTCGCCGACGGCCAGCGAGGCCTCGCCGGCGAGTTCGAGGGAGCGGCGGAGCTGGTGCTCGTTCTGCGCGTCGCTGAGCGCGGGGTCCTTGTCGAACCACTTGGCGGCGAGGGATTCGGCGGCGACGCCCCAACCCTCGCGGCCGGACTCGTCGCGGATGCGGGCGCGGACCACCGTCTGCCGGCCTTCGGTGACGGTGATGACGCCGAAGCGGAAGGGCAGGCGGAGGCGGAAGGGCCATTCCCGCCGCTCGACCTCGATGATGCGGAAGCGGGGGGCGGTCATGCCAATCCTTCCAGCACGCCCTGGAGATAGCCGGCGGCGAAGGCGGCGGCGCCGGGCCCGTCCGGCACGTAATCGAAGGGCTCGACGCCGCACCAGCCGGCATAGCCTTGCCGGCGGAGCACGGCGAGGATCGGGGCGAAGCTGTCCCTCCCCTGCCCCGGCGCGCGGCGGTTGCGGTCGTTCAGGTGGATATGGGCGAGGAGGCCGGTCGGCAGCCAGCGCTCCAGCAGGGCATCGGCGGGCTCGGCCTCGCCATTCCCGGGGGCCGAGACGTCGAGCATGGTGCGCAGCGCCGGGCTGCCGATGCGCTCGACGATGGCGGCGGCCTCGGCGACGGTCACTGCCCAATTGGCCTCGCGCGCGGCCAAGGGTTCCAGGCAGTAGGTGAGGTTCGAGGCGGCGGCCCAAGCGGCGATGCGGGCCATGGCGTCCTCGGCCCGGGCCGCGTCGCCCTCGGCCTCGACCCGGCGCTGGGCCGGGGAACCGTGGACGAGATAGGCGCAGCCGAGATCGGCGGCGAGGGCGATCAGCCGCTCGATGACGTCGAGGGTGCGGGCGCGGGTCGCCGGGTCGGCGGTGGTGATGGACAGGCCCGCCGGCGCCACCAGCAGCCAGTGGAGGCCACTGAGGGCGATGCCGGCCTCGGCCGCGGCGCGGCGCAGCTCCGTGCGGCGCGGGGCGGGCAGGAGGTGCGGTGCCTCGGCATCAAGGGTGAAGGGAGCCACTTCCAGACCGGCATAGCCGAGCGCCGCCGCCCGCGCGCATTGCGCGGCGAAAGGCAGCTCGCGCAGCACCTCGTTGCACAGGGCCAATCGCATGCCGGACATCTCCCCGGATGGGATGCTAGCACCCTCTCCCGCTGCCGCCAGCATTGACCGCGGCCCGCCCGGGGGCGAGGCTTCCCGTCAACACGGAGGGGAACGGGCCATGCGTCAGATGCATCTTGTCGGCTTTCTGCAGGCGCAGAACTGCACCAACCTCGCCTCGTCCTGGCGGCATCCGGAGAGCCGGACGGATTTCCTCTCCGCCGACTACTACCAGGAGATCGGGCGCATCCTGGAGGCAGGGAAATTCGACCTCGCCTTCTTCGACGACCGGCTCTCCATGCCGGACCGCTACGGCTCCGACCATCATCACACGATCGAGCACGGCATCCGCTGCGTGAAGCTAGACCCGGTGGTGGTGCTGACGATGATGGCGGCGGCGACGCAACGCCTTGGCCTCGGCTCCACCGCATCGACCACCTATTTCGAGCCCTATCACGTCGCCCGCACATTCCAGACGCTCGACCTGATGAGCAATGGCCGCGCCGCCTGGAATGTCGTCACCTCGTTGAATGACGGGGAGGCGGCCAATATGGGCCATGCGGAGATGATGGCGCATGACGCGCGTTACGACCGCGCCGATGAGTTCGTCGAGGTGGTGCTCGGGCATTGGGATGCCTGGGAGGACGACGCGTTGATCGTCGACAAGGCGAGCGGGCGCTTCGGCGACGGCAACAAGGTGCACCGGCTGGATTACAAGGGGAGGTTCCTCAACTCGCGCGGGCCCTTCACCGTGCCGCGCTCGCCGCAGGGGCGGCCGGTGCTGATCCAGGCGGGCAGCAGCGGGCGGGGCAAGAAATTCTCGGCGCGCTGGGCAGAGCTGGTTTTCGTCGCCTATCACGACATCGCCTCCGGCAAGCGCGACTACGATGCGTTCAAGGCGATGGTCGCTGCCACGGGGCGCGACCCCGCCTCGGTGAAGGTGGCCACGCTCTGCAACCCGATCTGCGCCGCCACGAAGGCCGAGGCGGAGGATCGCGCGGCACTGATCGAGAAGCTCCCCCTGGAGATCGACGCGCTTTCGCTGCTTTCCGAAGCGCTCAACTTCGACTTCGCCAGCAAGGGCATGGACGAGCCCTTCACCGACGAGGAGATGGCCGGCATCCAGGGCTTGCAGGCGATCCGCGACCGCGTCGTCGAGGCGACGGGGAAGAAGAACCCGACGGTGCGCGACTTCATCACCGGCAGCGGCCGCGGCCGGCCGAAAATGGACATGGTCGGCGGGCCGAAGGAAGTGGCGGACAAGCTGGAGGCCTGGTTCGCGGGCGGCGCCTGCGACGGCTTCGTCATCTCCGCGACGCACGTTCCCGGCACCTATGCCGAGTTCGTTCAATTTGTCGTCCCGGAGTTGCAACGCCGGGGCTTGTTCCGCAAAGACTATTCCGGCCCGACGCTGCGCGACCATCTTGGCCTGTCGCGTGCGGCGCATGGCGACTGGAAGATGGCGCAGGCCGCGGAGTAGCGATGCAGAGTGGCGACCGGAGGCCGATCGCGGCACGGGAGACGGCGCCGGCCGCGCGCGTCGCGGGCTGGCTGATCCGGCGTGGGGCTTCGCCCAACGGCATCTCGATAGCGGGCATGGCGGCGGGGATCGGCGCCGGGCTGGCGCTGGCGGGCATCGCCTGGTGGCCGGAGGCAGCGCGGCCGCTCTGGTTGCTGGCGGCGCTGCTGGTGCAGGCGAGACTCGCCGCCAACCTGCTGGACGGCATGGTCGCCATCGGCCGCGGTGTCGCCTCGCCGGTGGGCGAGCTTTACAACGAGGTGCCGGACCGGGTTTCCGACACGGCCGTGCTGGTGGGGCTCGGCATCGCCGCTGATGGGGCCGTGGCGCTCGGCCTCGCCGCGGCGCTGGCGGCGATGGCGACGGCTTACGTGCGCGTCACCGTCCGCAGCGCCGGGGCGCCGAGCGATTTCGGCGGGCCGATGGCGAAGCAGCACCGCATGGCGGTGGTGACGGGGCTCGCCATCTTCTGTGCCGTCACGCCGGTTGGATGGCAGCGGATCGGCGAGACACATCTGGCGGTCGTCGTCCTTGCCGCCATCGCGCTGCTCTCGGCGCTGACCGCCTGGCTCCGCCTCCGCCGTGCCGCGCTTCGGCTCGCCGCATGAGCACGGCCTTCGCCCATCCCGTCACGGTCTGGATCGTCGGCGCGACGCTCGGCCTGCTGCTGCTGGCGGCGGCGGTGATCGGGCTGCTGTCGGTCACCGGCCGCGCCTCGCTGGCGCTGCGGCGGGAGCTGTGGTTGCGCCTCGGCTCCTGGTGCATCCTGCTGCCGCTGATGCTGGGGCCGGTGCTGCTCGGCCGGGTCTGGACCATCGGCGCCGTCACCCTGCTCGGCCTCGCCTGCCTGCGCGAATACGACCGGGCGACGGGGCTGTTCCGCGAATACCTGATCGTCGGCGTCGTGGTGCTCGGCATTCTGCTGGTGAACTTCGCGGCGCTCGACCACTGGTACGGCTTCTTCGTGGCGCTCTGGCCGCTGACGGTGGGCGTCATCGCCATCGCCTCGCTGCCGCTCGACCGGCCGGCGGGCTATGTGCAGCGGACGGCGCTCGGCATCTTCGCCTTCATGCTGTTCGGCGCCGGGCTCGCGCATCTCGGCTACATGGCGAATGATCCGGGCTATCGGCCCATCGTGCTGCTGCTGCTGACGGCGGTCGCGCTGAACGACGTCGCCGCCTTCACTTTCGGCAAGCTGATCGGCGGGCGGAAGCTGCTGCCGGCGACCAGCCCGAACAAGACGCTCTCCGGCGCGCTCGGGGCGCTGCTCACCACCTCGGTCGTGGTCGCGCTGCTGGCGGGGGCGATCTTCGCCGGGACGCCGATGGAGCATCCGGCGCTGCTGCTGCTCTTCGGCGCTATCGTCAGCATCGCCGGGCAGTGCGGCGACCTGATGCTCTCTTCCATCAAGCGCGACCTCGGTATCAAGGACATGGGCGTGCTGCTGCCGGGCCATGGCGGGGTGCTGGACCGGTTCAACAGCCTGCTGCTGGTGGCGCCGGCGGCCTTCCACTTCATCCACTACAGCGTCGGCATCGGCCTCGAGGCGCCGGCGCGGCTCATCACCGGGGGCGGGTGATGGAGTTCCGGCTGCGCCCGGCCCGCGATCTCGGCCTCGCCCCTGGTGAGCGGCTGCGGAGCCATGCGCGCGAGGCCGGGCTCGGCAGCCAGGTGCTGCGCTCGCTCTGGCGCGGCGGGGTCGGCGCCTATCTGCGGCTGGCGCATCGGCTTGAGGTGACGGGGCGGGAGAACCTGCCGGCCACCCCGCCCTTCGTCCTCATCGCCAATCATTGCAGCCATCTGGATACGCTGGCGCTCGGCAGCATCCTCCAGGGCGAGGCGGGGCGGCGGGCGCATGCGCTGGCGGCGGGGGATGTATTCTTCCGCACCGGGGCCACGGCCCTGTTCGCCGCCTACGCGGTGAATGCGCTGCCGGTCTGGCGGAAGCGGACGCGCGCCGGGGAGATCGCCACGCTGCGCGAGCGGCTGGTGGAAGACCGGCTGGTCTACATCCTCTTCCCCGAGGGGACGCGCAGCCGCGATGGGACGATGGCGCCCTTCCAGCCCGGCATCGGCACGCTGGTGGCGGGGCTGCCGGTGCCGGTGGTGCCCTGCCGGCTGGAGGGGTGCCATGCCGCCTGGCCGGCCGACCGCCGGCTGCCAAGGCCGGGGAAGGTCAGGCTCACGATTGGGCGGCCGCTCGACTTCTCCGGCCTGCCGAATGCGCGGGCGGGCTGGGTGGAGGCGGCAGCCGCCTGCGAGGCGGCGGTCAAGGCGCTCGGTTGACCAGGCGCCCGTAGAGCCGCGGCCCCACCAGCGCGACCAGGGCGAGGATCAGGATCGCCAGCGAGACCGGCCGGGTGAGGAAGGTGGTCCAGTCGCCCTCGCTGATGGTCAGGGCCTGGCGCATTGCCTGCTCCGCCATCGGGCCGAGGATCATGCCGATGACCACCGGCGCGGTCGGGAAGTCGAAGCGCCGCATGAACATGCCGATGATGCCGATGACGTAGAGCAGCACCAGGTCGGTCACGCTGTTGCTGATGCCGTAGGTCCCGATGGTCGCGAAGACCAGGATGCCGGCATAGAGCTGCGGCTGGGGAATCTTCAGGATGCGCGCCCAGAGCCCGACCAGCGGCAGGTTCAGCACCACTAGCATGATGTTGGCGATGTAGAGGCTGGCGATCAGCGTCCAAACCAGCGCGCCCTGCTGCTCGAAAAGCAGGGGGCCGGGATTGATCCCGTAGCTCTGGAAGGCGCTCAGCATGATCGCCGCCGTCGCCGAGGTCGGCAGGCCTAGGGTGAGCATGGGGACGAGGATGCCTGCCGCCGCCGCGTTGTTGGCTGCCTCCGGCCCCGCCACGCCCTCGATGGCGCCCGTCGTGCCGAACTCCTTCGCGTGCTCCGGCTTCACCAGCTTCCGCTCGGCATAGTAGCTGAGCATGGTCGGCATCTCGGTGCCGCCCGCCGGCATCACGCCGAAGGGGAAGCCGAGCAGCGAGCCGCGGAACCAGGGGCCGATGCTGCGCTTCCAGTCCTGGCGCGTCATCATGATGCTGCCGACCTGGCGCACCGAGGGCGCCGCATTGGTATGCCGCCAGGCCATGTAGAGCGTCTCGCCGACGGCGAAGAGCGCGACGGCGACGAGCACCACGTTCACCCCGTCCAGCAGCTCCGGCACGCCGAGCGTCATGCGCGGCTGGCCGGTCTGCAGGTCGATGCCGACGAGGCCCAGGAGCAGGCCGAAGAAGAGGCTGGTGAGGCCACGCAGCGCCGAGCCGCCGAGCACCGCCGAGACGGTGACGAAGCAGAGCAGCATCAGCGAGAAATACTCGGCCGGGCCGAGCTTCAGCGCGAGGTCGACGACGACGGGGCCGAGGAAGCTGATGCCGAGCGTACCGATGGTGCCGGCGACGAAGCTGCCGATGGCGGCCGTGGCCAGCGCCGGGCCGGCGCGGCCGTTGCGCGCCATCTTCGCGCCTTCGAGCGCGGTGATGATGGAGCCGCTCTCGCCCGGCGTGTTCAGCAGGATCGAGGTGGTGGAGCCACCATACATCGCGCCGTAGAAGACGCCGCAGAACAGGATGAAGGCGCCCGTCGCCTCGACCTTGAAGGTGATCGGCAGCAGCAGTGCGATGGTCAGCGCCGGGCCGATGCCGGGCAGCACGCCGATCGCCGTGCCGAGGAAGCAGCCGAGCAGCGCCCAGCCGAGATTGCCGAGGGTCAGCGCGTTGGCGAAGCCGAGCTGGAGGCCGGCGATGCTGTCCATCATCACATCACCTCTTGCCCGAGGGCGCGCAGCACGAGGCCTTCCAGCACGCCCGCGCCGATATTGACGCCGAGCAGTTCGACGAAGAGGAACCAGACCAGCAGGGTCAGCACCAGCGCCAGCACCAGGTCGCGCAGCAGGTGGCGGGAGCCGAAGGCGGCGGCCACCAGCACGAATTGTGCGCTTGCCGCGACGGAGAATCCGAGCGGGCCGATCAGCACGAGATTGGCCGCGAGCCCCGCCAGAAGCAGACCGAGCGAGCGCCAGTTGGTCGGCGGCGCTTCCTGCACCTCCTCCAATGTGTGCGACCAGCCGCCGCGGAGCGCGCTCGCCACCAGCCCCGCGCCGAGCACGAAGAGCCCGGCTGAGACCCCATAGGGCACGGCCTTCGGGCCGACCTGGGCGTAGATCGGCGAGGCCGGGATCACGCTCGTCTGCCAGAGCGCGAGCGCGCCGAGCAGCAGGACGAAGGCGCCGACTGCCAGGTCGGGCCCGGTGCCGCGTCGGGTCACGCGAGCCCGATCTCCTTCAGCACCGCCTCGGTCTGCGTCACGTCCTGGGCGAGGAAGGCGCTGAAGGCGTCGCCGGTGAGGAAGGCATCCGCCCATTCCCGCGTCTTCAGCATTTCCGTCCAGGCCGGCAGCGCGTGGATTTCCGTCATCAGCGCGACCAGCTTGTCGCGCGCGTCGGGGCGGATACCGGGCGGGGCGAAGACGCCGCGCCAATTGGTCATCACAACATCGACGCCGCTTTCCTTCAGCGTCGGGATGGACGGGTCGAGGCGCTGCTCGCCGGTGGTGGCGAGGGCGCGCATGCGGCCGGACTTGATCTGCTCGGCGAACTCCGAATAGCCGGAGATGCCGGCCTTCACCTGTGCGCCGAGGATCGCCGCCTGGGCCGGGCCGCCGCCGGCGAAGGCGACGTAGGAGCCCTCCTTCGCCGAGCGGCCGAGCGCTTTCAGGATGAGGCCGAGGGTGATGTGGTCCGTCCCGCCCGCCGAGCCGCCGGCGATGGAGGTGCCGCCGGGATTGGCCTTCAGCGCCTCGAACAGGCCCTTGATGTCCTTGATGTCGGAACTCGCGGGCACGACGACGACGCCGGCCTCCTCCGTCATCCGCGCGACCGGCGTGAGGTCCTTCATGCCGACCGGCGTCTTGTTGGTCAGCGTCGCGCCGACCATGATCGAGCCGGTGACCATCAGCGCATCCGGCCGTCCGCGCCGCTGACTGACGAAGCGCGGCAGCCCGACCGAGCCGCCGGCGCCGCCGACATTCTCGAACTGGAAGCTGCCGACGAGGCCCGCCTGCCGCGCGACCTGCTCGATGGCCCGGCCGAGCCCGTCCCAGCCCCCGCCCGGCCCGGCGGGGATGAACATGTAGAGGCTGGGGAGGCGCGGCTGCGCCTGGGTCTGGCCGGTGACGGCAAGGAGGCCGGCGGCGGCCAGCAGGTGACGGCGGCGGGTCATGGTTCCTCCCGATGGAGACCTTGACCGGTTGTTAGCCCCCTCGCCGCCCGTCGTCCATCTAGGCGCTAATGTCGCGCGCCAGGTCGGGGATGCCGCCGATCGAGAGGAGATGGGCGTAGATCACCTCGAGCCAGCCGTTGTCGCGCAGCTCGGCCAGCTGCTCGGGCGGCAGGGCGGCGAGCGTCGGCCGGTCGACCGCGAAGAAGCCGTCGATGCGCACCGGCTTGCCGTGCTGCTCGGGCGGCAGGGCGGCGAGCGTCGGCCGGTCGACCGCGAAGAAGCCGTCGATGCGCACCGGCTTGCCGTGCTGCTCGAACTGCACGACGGAGGATTTCAGCAGGCCGAATTCCGCCAGCCGCTGCGTCATGGTGCGGGTGCGCAGCATCGCCTCCTCCACCGACTTGGTGAAGGCGAAGGCGCGCTCGAGCTGCGGCGCCGGCTTGCCATCGGCAGTGAAGAGCGGCTCGCCCGCGCTGTCGCTCACCTGCGGCGCGCCCGGGTCGATGCAGAGGGCGAGCTCGTCGGAGTCCTGCGCGACGCGCAGCAGGAAGAACGGGTAGCGGCGAAGATAGGCCGGCACATAGGCGCCGATCTTCCAGGCCCCGCCGGCATCGACGAAGAGGTTGGTCCCCGAGGTCAGCCCGGTGAGCGCGACCGGCATGTGCGGCGCCTGCGCGGCGAAGACAATGGCGAGGCTGCGCGCTGCGATGGTGAATTCCTCGGCGGCGAGCGGCACGGCGCTGGCGGCGGCGGCGAAGCCGTAGCCGGCATCGCGCAGGCGGAGCGCCCGGTGGCGCTCCGCGGTCAGCCCTTCGAGCTGGCGGTAGAGCGGCGGCAGGGTCGGCGCAGCGTCGGCAACGCCGTTCACCGCGGCGGGGGCAGTCGCACTCTCAGACATGTGATGCACTCCTTCGGGCGGGGTTGTGCCCCGGCCGGTCACGCTTCCGCAAGCGATGAAGCTCAGTTCGGACTGCCCGAGGCGCCTGCCTCAGGCCGCTGCTTCGGAGCGCTCGCCGAAGAACTCGGCGAAGTCCTGCTGCTGCCGCCGCAGCTCCCGCGCCAGCGGGGCATGGACCGGGCGGCGCCCATGCTTCGGCTCCATCTCCAGGAGGCCGTTCGGGCAGTAGCGGTCATTGTCCCAGCCCGGATGGCTGAGCACGGGGTAGAGGCAGATGCCCTCCACCGGCACGCCGGCGCGGATGGCCTCGCGCACCTCCTCCGCGACGTAGCGCAGCCAGAGGGCGCGGCGGTCGCCCTCGATGCTGGTCTCGGCGACGAAGATGGGCCGCTTGAAATGGTTATGCACCTTGGCCAGCAGCTCGCGCAGCGGCACCCAGCGCTCGTCGAAGACGGAGAGTGGGGCGGCGTCGCGGCCCTCATGCAGCCACCACTGGTTGTTCCAGTAGAAATTCACGCCGATGGCGTCGAGCACGTCCTCGCTGCCGCCGAGTTCCGGCTCCTGCCGGCCGAGCAGCATGTCCCAGGCCTCCCACATGCCGGCGTTGCGCGCTTCGGAGGGGGCGATGTCCTCCACCACATTGGGGCGCCCGACGGTGTTGATCAGCGGCTCGACCGCGAAGACCCGGGTGCCGGGCACGGCCTGGCGCATGGCGCGCGTGGCGGCCAGCGTCGCGGCGACGGCCTGGCGCTTCACCTCCGGCCCGCGACCGCGGCTGCAGGGGTTGAAGTGGCCGGTCTCGCCGCCGGCCCAGGCGAGGAAGGAGATCTCGTTCAGCGGGCAGAGGGTCGGCGCCTGGCCGGTCTCGGCGCGGGCCAGCTCGGCGAAGCGCACCGCGTATTCGGCGAAGCGCGGGGCGAAGTCGTCCGAGTAGAAGTCGAGCCAGTCCGGCCAGCCATAATGGCAAAGGTCCCAGACAACCTGGGTGCCGGTGCGGCTCGCAGCCTGGAGCAGCGGCTGCACGGGCGACCAGTCATACTGGCCGGGGCCGGCGGCCTGGACGAGGTGCCAGCGTACGCCATCGCGCACCGCGCGGATGCCGTGCTCGGCGACCTGGCGGTAATCCTCCTCGGCCAGCAGGTCGTGCCGGGTGGCGGCGATGAGGTCGAGCCGGCGTCCGTCGTTGCGGCGATGCGTCGAGCATTCGAAGCCGCCGAGGAAGAAGCTGCGGAACAGGCTGGGTCGGAAGGTCACGATGCGGTCCATCCGTAGTGGCGGGGTGGGTTCCCGCCGGGATGGGTGAGGTGTCGCATGGACGCCTTGCCCACTCCTTGACGGCGGAACCGAGGCCACAAAGCCAGAGGGACGGATGCGTTCCCCGTTCCCTGGGTCAGCCCAGCAGCCGACCGATCACGCGCGCGGTGTAATCGACCACGGGTATGACCCGACCGTAATTGATGCGCGTCGGGCCGATGACGCCGATGGCGCCGACGATCTTCTCCTGGCCGTTGCGGAAGGGAGCGACCACCATCGAGAGGCCGGCGCTGTCGAAGAGGCCGCTCTCGGCGCCGATGAAGATCTGCACGCCCTGGCCGCGCTGAGCGAGGTCGAGCAGGCGCAGCACCGTCTCCTGCGCCTCCAGCCGCTCGAACAGCGCCTGGATCTCGGCGAGGCGGGCGGCCTGGTCGAGATTCTGCAGAAGCTTGGCCTGGCCGCGGATGATGAGGCTGCCGCCGCCGCCGCCGGCCCAGGTGGCGAGGCCGGATTCCACCACTTGGTTGGTCAGCGCGTCGAGCGCGGTGCGGTTGGCGGAGATTTCCTCGCTGACATGCAGCCGCGCCTCGTCGAGGGAGCGGCCGGCGAGGCGGGCGTTCAGGTAGTTGCTCGCCTGCACCAGGGCGGAAGGCGGCAGGCCGGGGGGCACGTCGATGACGCGGTTCTCGACCCGGCCATCGGCGGTGACGAGCACCACCAGGGCGCGGCCGGGGCCGAGGCCGACGAATTCGATGTGGCGGACGGTGCCTTCCGACTTCGGCGCGACAACGAGACCGGCGGCGCCGGCGAGGCCGGAGAGCATCTGCCCTGCCTCACCCAGCGTCTCCTGCATGGAGCGGCCGGAGGCGGCGCAGCGAGCGGCGATCTCGCCCCGCTCCTCCTCGCTGAGGTCGCCGAATTCAAGCAGGCCGTCGACGAAGAGGCGGAGGCCACGCTCGGTCGGCAGGCGGCCGGCGGAGGTGTGCGGGGCGTAGAGCAGCCCGGCCTCCTCCAGGTCGGCCATGACGTTGCGGATGGAGGCAGGAGAGAGGCCGAGGGGCAGGCGGCGCGAGAGGGTGCGCGAGCCAACCGGCTCCCCGGTCGTGACATAGATCTCGACCAGTTCGCGCAGGATGGTGGCGGCGCGGTTGTCGAGCCCGGCCAGGGACGTGCCGACGGCCGCCCCGAGCGGCATCTTCGGCGGGTACATCAATGGTTTGAACCCTCGTACATCCGGTGAACAAGGTAAGGATCGAGGGCCCGCCGCGTCAATGCGCGGAGCAGCATGCCAGTGCCCCCGATTGGCCTGCGTAACCTTGCTGCGATAACCTGCCGTAAATCTTGTCGTGATGATTATGGCTGTTGGAATACTTCGTATACGAAAAAGCCGGACGGCAGCGAGGAACTTGTATGCCAGGGACCACCGAGGCCGCACGCCTCGACGCGTTGCGGCAGCTCGATCTGCTTGACACCCCGTCGAGCGAGGCCTTCGACCGCATCACACGCATGGCGGCGCAACTCTTCCGATTGCCGATCGCAGCGGTCTCCCTCACCGATCTCGACCGTCAGTGGTTCAAGTCCCGCATCGGGGTCGAACACTGGTCCATCCCGCGTGAGCGGGCACCCTGCGCCGAGGTCGCCGAAACCAGTGCGCCGCTGCTAATCAAGGACCTGCAGGGCGATCCCTGCTACCGGGACAGCCTCCTGGCCCGCTCCGGCATCCGCTTCTATGCCGGCGCGCCGCTGGTGACGCGCGAGGGCCACGGGCTCGGCGCCATGTGCGTCCTCGGGACCGAGCCGCGCGAGACCAGCGCCGCCGAGATGCAGGCGCTCGGCGATCTCGCCGCCATGGTGATGGCACAGATCGAGTTGCAGCATGCCTTCGGCCGCATCGATCCATTGAGCGGCCTGCCCAACAGGCTGCAATTCATCGAGGATCTCGGGGACATGGCGCGCGACCGGCCGGAGCCGGAGCCGCGCCTCGCCGTGCTGGTCGACCTGGCGAGTCCGGAGCAGATCAACCAGGCAGTGCGCGTGCTCGGCTCGGACTTCCTCGACGCGCGGGTGCGGGACGTGGCCGGCCGGCTACGGCAGGCGATGGGGTCCGGGCGCAAGGCCTACCACGTCGCCGCCACGCAATTCGCCTTCCTCGCCCGGCCGGGGACAGAGGCGAGGGGCTATGCGGCGCGCCTCGCCGAGGCGCTGGAAGGCATCCGGGACGGCTCGGACGGGCGCTTCCTCATCGGCGTCAGCGCCGGCATCGCGCCCTTCCTGCTCGGCGAGACGGAGCCGCAGGACGTGTTGCGGACGGCGCACAGCGCGGCACAGGATGCTCGGCTGGTGGGGCAGGTCGTCAACATCTATTGCTCGACGGAGGATGCGGCGCATCGCCGGCGCTTCACCCTGCTCGCCGCCTTTGCCGAGGCGCTGGAGCAGCCGGAGCAGCTCCGCCTCGTTTTTCAGCCACGGGTGGAGCTGTCGAGCGGCCGCGGCGTCGGGGCGGAGGCGCTGCTGCGCTGGCGGCATCCGGTGCTGGGCGAGGTTTCGCCGGGCGAGTTCATGCCGCTGGTCGAGCAGACCTCCATGGCCCGGGCGGCGACGGCCCGGGTGCTGGAACAGGCCATGGCGCAGCTTGCCGCCTGGCGTCGGGCCGGGATCGGGCTGCGGCTCTCGGTCAACATCTCGGCGACCAACCTCGCCGAGCTGGATTTCGCCGAGCGGGTGAGCCAGGGCCTGCTGCAGCACGGCCTTGAGGCGGACGCGCTGGAACTCGAGCTGACCGAGAGCGCGGTCATGGCCGACGCCGGCCAGGCGCTCACGGCGCTGGAGGCGCTGGCCGGCCTCGGCATCAGCTTGGCGATCGACGATTTCGGCACGGGCTACAGCAGCCTCGCCTATCTGCAGCGCCTGCCGGCGAAGGTGGTGAAGATCGACCGCAGCTTCATCCAGGACATGGCGGAGGATGCGCGGCGGCGGTCCCTGGTCGCGGCGATGATCGGGATGTTGCGGGGGCTCGGCTACCGGGTGGTGGCCGAGGGGGTGGAGAGCGCGGCGGTGCTCGACCTCCTGGCCGGGCTGGGCTGCGAGGAGGCGCAGGGCTTCTTCATCGGGCGGCCGATGTCGGCGGAGGCGTTGGATGAATGGCTGCGCGCAGTGCCGGAGCGGGTGGCGCTGCCGGCCTGAGCGTTAGAGCGAACTCCGATCGGATGGAATCAGCTGGTCGGAGACAATTGCTGGACAAAACAACAAGCTAGAGCGGTCTTCGTGAGCCAGCCCGAACGGAGCCCGCTTTAGCCGGCCCGCCAGCGCGGGGCGATCCAGGCATGGGCGTGGACCGGGCCGCGGGGCGTCAGCGGGCGGACGGGGGTGAGGCGGTATTCGGCGCCCTCATAGGCGGCGAGACGGTGGAGGGCGGCGGGGCTGGGGCGCAGCAAGGCGCCCGCGGTGACGGCGCCGGGCTGGCGGATCAGGGTCGGGTAGGGCGTGCCGCGGAGAGGGCGGCGGGCATGGTCCGCCAGCACTGCCGGGCGGAGGCGACGGGCGAGACGGCGCTCACCCGATTGCCGGGCGAGCACCTTGGGGTCGAGCAGGCTGCCGTAGAGGAAGAGCAGCACGCCCGGCCTTAGTGGCCGGCGTTCTCGGCGGAGAAGTCGGGAACGGGCAGGCCGCTGGCCGTCAGCTGCTCGGCGAGCAGGGCCTTCAGCCGGTCAAGGCCGGCCTCGCTCGAGGCCTCGCAGCGGGCGACCAGAACCGCCTGGGTGTTGGAGGCGCGCAGCAGCCACCAGCCGTCATCCGTCAGCACGCGGACGCCGTCCACATCCTGCACCTTGGCGCCGGAGGCGGCGAGGCGCTGCTTCACCTCCTGCACCACCTGGAATTTGCGGTCCTCGGCGCAGTCGAAGCGCAGCTCCGGCGTGTTGATGACCTGCGGCAGGGCGGCGCGGACCTCGCTCAGCCTGCCCTGCATCCGGGCGACGATGCCGAGCAGGCGGATGGCCGAGTAAGGCGCGTCGTCGAAGCCGTACCACTTGTCGGCGAAGAAGATGTGGCCGGACATCTCGCCGGCGAGCGGGCTGCCGGTCTCGGCCATCTTGGTCTTGATGAGCGAGTGGCCGGTCTTCCACATCAACGGCGTGCCGCCGGCCTTCGCCACCTCGTCGAACAGCACCTGGCTGGCCTTGACGTCGGCGATGATGGTGCCGCCGGGCTTCGACTTGAGGACGTCGCGGGCCAGGATGATGAGGAGCTGGTCGCCGAAGAGGATGTGGCCCTCATTGTCCACCACGCCGATGCGGTCGGCGTCGCCGTCGAAGGCGATGCCGAGATCGGCCTTGGTACGGGCAACCTCGGCGATGAGCTGCTCAAGGTTCTTGGCGACGGTCGGGTCGGGGTGGTGGTTGGGGAATGTGCCGTCCACGTCGCCGTTGATGACGGTGTGCTCGCCGGGCAGCTTGCCGGCCAGCACCTTCGTCACCTCGCAGCCGGAGCCGTTGCCCGGGTCCCACACTACCTTGAGGGGGCGGGTGCCGCCATCGTAGTCCTGCATCACGCGGGCGACGTAGTCGGCCATGATCTCGACCGGGCGGTCGGTGCCCTCGGTGGCGACGGGGACGACATCGCCGTCCCGCGCCATGCGGCCGATCTCCTGGATCTGCGGGCCGTAGAAGGGCTTCTGGCCCAGCATCATCTTGAAACCGTTGTAGTTCGGCGGGTTGTGGCTGCCCGTCACCATCACCGCGCCGTCGGCGGCCAGCGCATGGCTGGCGAAGTAGAGCATCGGCGTGGCGACGAGGCCGATGCGCAGCACCTCGAGCCCGCAGGCGCGGAGGCCGGCGACGAGCTGCGGCTCGAGATCGGGGGAAGAGAGGCGGCCGTCATAGCCCACCGCGACCTTGGTGCCGCCCTTGCGCACGACGATCGAGCCGAAGCAGCGGCCGATGGCGAAGGCGTCCTCGGGTTGCAGCGTCTCGCCGATGATGCCGCGGATGTCGTATTCGCGGAGGACGGTGCCGTGAAATTCGTGATGGAAGACGGACATCGCGTGACCCTTAGGCGTAGCGCTGGAGGATGCCGCGCATGGCGGGTGCCATGTCCGGCCGGGCGAGGGCGAAGGCGATTTGCGCCTCGAGGTAGCCGGCCTTGTCGCCGCAGTCGAAGCGCTTGCCCTCGTAGAGCACGCCGTGGAAGGGCTGGGTGCCGATCAGCTTCGCCATGCTGTCGGTGAGCTGGATCTCGTTGCCGGCGCCGCGCTCCATCTTGGACAGATGGCCGATGACCTCGGGCATCAGCACGTAGCGGCCGATGACGGTGAGGTTGGAGGGCGCCTGCTCGACGGGGGGTTTTTCGACCAGGCCCTTGACCTCGACGAGCTTGCCGGTGGTGGTGCCGGGGTCGATGACGCCGTAGCGGTTGACGATCTCGCGCGGCACTTCCTCGACGGCGACGACGTTGCCGCCGGTCTCGTTATAGGCGTCCGCCAGCTGCTTCGTGCAGGAGACCTCGCACTGCATCAGGTCGTCGGGCAGAAGGATGGCGAAGGGGTCGTCGCCGATGAAGGCGCGGGCGCACCAGATCGCGTGGCCGAGGCCGAGTGGGACCTGCTGGCGGGTGGTGATGATCGAGCCGGGCTGCACCGCCTGGGCGTGGAGCATGTCGAGCTCCTTCTGCTTGCCGCGCTCGGTCAGCGTGCGCTCCAGCTCGACGGCGACGTCGAACTGGTCGACCAGCATCACCTTGCCGCGGCCGGTGACGAAGCAGAATTCCTCGATGCCGGCGGCGCGGGCCTCCTCAACGGCATATTGGATGAGGGGCTTGTCCACGACCGGGAGCATTTCCTTCGCCATCACCTTGGTGGCAGGGAGGAAACGGGTGCCGAGGCCGGCGACGGGCAGGACGGCCTTCTTCAGCGGCTTCTTGGCGGGCACGGGAGTCTCCCTCTCGGGTGGCGTCAGGCGCACCGCGGTTGCGGCGCTCGGGCGGAGGGATGCCATGCGGGATGGGGGCGGGGCAAGTTATGCCCGCCCCACGATGCCGCGCGTGCGGATCAATCGCCCTTCGGGGTGGTGTCCACGGCCCAGGGGCCGCGGGCGGCATCGCCGGGGACCGGGGCCTCGTCCTCTTCCTGGAGCAGGGTCTTGTCGCGGGTGAGGCCGCGGGCGTCCTTCTCGCCGGTCGCGGGCTGGCCACGGTTGCCCTGGCGGAATTCGGTCTCGCCGAGCTGGCCGTTGCGGTCGTCGCTGCCTTTGGGCTTGGTCATCGGGCTGCTCCCTTCGGTGGGTGAAGGGAGGCCAACGCCGGCCGGGCACCGATGTTCGTTAGCCGAGCAGGATGTCGCGGGCCTGGTTGACGCGGGCGGCCAGCCAGTCGCTGCCGCCGCGGTCGGGATGGGCGCTCTGCATCAGGCGGCGATGGGCGGCGCGGATCGCTTCCGCATCGGCGCCTTCGGCGAGGCCGAGGATGGCAAGGGCTTCGGCGCGGGTCATCGGGCCGCTCTCCATGGGCTCGGAGGCGGCGTCGCGCCAGCCGGGATGGGTGCGGTCGAGCCAGGTCTCGAGCAGGGGGATGCTCTCCGGGTCCGCGGTGCGGCACTCCGCCACGAGGGCAAGGATGGCGGGGAGGTCGAGGCTCGCCAGGTCGCGCCCGGCCTGGGCGCCACGGAGGATGCGGCCGGAGAGGGTGCCGGTGACATGGTCGAGATGCATCGCCAGCGTCGCCGTCTCGACGGTGCTGGCGTCATCGGCCGGCCGGGCGAAGCGGCGGGCGGCGATCCAGCCGCCGATGCGGCGCCAGAGCACCGGGCCGAAGAAGACCAGTGCCCAGAGCGCCTGGGCGCCGCGTCCGCTGAGCAGGAGGAGGGCGACGAGGCCGCCGCCGAGCAGGGCGAGCAGCCAGAGTCCCGCCTTGCGGATGGCGGCAGGGGAGGCCTCGGCGAAGGCGCGCAGCAGCCAGAGGCCAAGGAGCAGCGCCAGCGCGCCGAGGGCGAGCCAAGCCATCAGCCGGGCGCGGGGAGCTGGCCGGCGATGCGACGGGCGGCCTGGCCTGGCAGTTGGGCCAGGGCGGCGCGGCCGCCGGCGGCATAGACGGCGACGGCACGCAGCAGTTCGGCCAGCGTCGCGGCGCTGGCGGAATCGAAGGGGGCGTAGGCGCCGCCGGAGAGTTTGGCGAATTGGCGGAAGGCGTCGCGGGCGCGCGGGTCGCCACCCTCGTGGAAGGCGAAGATCGGCGTGCCGTGCAGGCCGAGCTGGCCGGCCTGGTGGCATAGCGGGTCCAGCGGCTCCTCCACCGCATCGCCGATGAGGATGAGGGCGTGGACGCGGTCGCGCTTCGTCTCGGCCAGCGCGTGCTGGAAAACACGGCCGATCTGGGTCTGGCCGCCGAGGCAGGCGATGCCGGTCATGCGGCGGGTCAGCTCGCCGGCATCGGCGAGGAAGGGGGTGGCGGCGAATTCCTCGAAGCCGCGGAAATAGGCGAGGCGGATGAGGAGGCCGCCAAGGGCGCGCGTCGCCGCGAACATCTCGCCCTGGAGCTGGCAGGCGCGGTCCCAGGTGGGCTGGCGGGAGGCGGTGGCGTCGATTGCCATGACGAGCCGGCCCGGCCGGTGGCTGGCCGGGCGGGCGGGGAGGCTCGCCACCTGCTGGAGGAAGGCGGCGACGGCGGTGGAGCCCGGGGCGGTGGGCAGCTTGCTCATACGGCGGGAGATGGGCGCGGTACCGGGCGGGCGGTAGGGGATGGGCAGTCGTCGCGGTGGCGCAAAATTGCAGGCGATGCAGGCGCGGGCGTGCGACACTCCGGCCCAATGATCTGGACGGAGGCAGGAATGCGCGGCTTGCGGGGCGTTGGGGTGCTGGGCGGGATGGTGGCGATGCTGGGGGGTGGCTTCGCCCTCGCCCAGGGCAAGCCGCCGGCGCTGGGGGCACCGCAGCCGCAGCAGGAGCCGGGCGGGAAGTTCGGGCCCGCGCCCGCGCCCGTTCCGCCGCCAGCAGCGCCGCAAGTGGATAAATTCGCCAATCCGCCGCCGATGGTGACGCCGCGGGCCGAGACCCCTCCCCCGGCGCCGCCCGCACCGCGCGCCGATAAATTCGGCAATGGCGGGGCGCCGGCCGCGCCCTCCCCTGCCCCAACGCCGCCGGCCGCCGCCCCCGCGCCGGTGCCGCCGAACGAGCCGGCGGCGCTCGGCCAGCTGCGCGCCATGCTCGGGCCGGGGACGAGCCTATCCTACCGCAGCGCGGCCGAGGCCGGGCCGGGTGCGGCGCGGATGCGGGAAGCCGAAATCCGCACGCGCGAGGGCGAGCGGATCACCGCGCAGGAGATGGTGGTGGAACGGCCGGGGGCGGATGCGATCGGCGCCCTCACCGCGCAGACCCTCACCTTCACCACCAAGGAAGGCCAAGTCACCGCCATCGGGCGGATGGAGCTGCGCGATTTCAGTGTGCAGCGGCCGGCGCCGGGCGCGACGATGCGGCCGGACCAGATGAGCCTCGGCCTGCTGCGGCTGGAGGCGTTGGCGGTGCAGGGCGAACGGCCGGTCGGCATCGCCGAGATCCTGGTGCAGGACTACCGCGCCGGGCGGGCGGGGCGGGCGACCGTCACCGGGCTCGACATGCTGGTGCCGGAGGGCGGCGGCGTCGCCGACCGGGTGAAGGTGGCGCGCATGGCGCTGGAGGGGATCGACCTCGCCGGGACGCTCGCGGCGCTGGCCGACAAGCAGACGCCGCCGCGGCCGCCGGGGGCCTATACCGCCGCCATCGAGGGGGTGACGGTGACGCAGGGCGATGCCGCGATCGGCTCGCTCGGCGCCATGCGGATGACGGGGGCGCTCGGCCAGGGCGGGCCGGATACCGGGCGGGTCACGCTGGAGGGGCTCAGGGTCGAGCCCTTCCCAATGATCGCGCCCTGGCTGCAACGGCTGGGCTACCAGGCGCTGACCGGGGATTTCTCGGTGGAGAGCCGGGTCGACCAAGCGGCGGGGCGGCTGGAGCTGGTCGGGATGCTGCTCGGCGTGCGGGATGCGGGGGCCTTCGGCCTGTCGCTGACCATGGACGGGATCGCGCCGGAGGGTTCGACGCAGGAGAAATTCGCCGCCGCCCGGCTGGTCTCGCTCACCATGCGCTATCTCGACCAGTCGCTGCTGCAAAGGCTGGCGGCGGCCGAGGCGCGGGAGCGGCGGCAGCCGGAGCGGCAGATCCGTGAGGCCTGGGCCAATCAGGCGACGGGGGCGATGCAGGGCGGCACGGGGGCCGTGGCGCCGGTGCTGGCGGCGGTGCAGCGGCTGCTGCGCGGGCAGGCGCAGGAGGTGACGATCAACATGCAGCCGCCGAAGCCGGTGCCGGTGAGCGAGCTGTCGGGCGCAGCGGCGGGCGGGCCGGCCGAGGTGCAGCGGATGCTCGGGATCACCGCGACCTCGCGCTGAGGACGGGCGGGGTTGCCGCCCGTCCGGTGATCGGCCTCAGACCGCCTCCGCCCTGAGGCCGTTCGCCTGGTGCACCGCGAGCGCCGTCATGTTGACGATGCCGCGGGCGGTGACGCTGGCGACCAGCACATGCACCGGCTGCTTCATCCCGAGCAGCATCGGGCCGAGCTGAAGGCCGTCGGCGGCGGCCTTCACCAGGTTGAAGCTGATATTGGCGGAATCGAGGTTGGGGAAGACCAGCAGGTTCGCCGTGTCGGTGAGCGGCGAATCCGGCACGGCACGGGCGCGGATGGCCGGCACCAGTGCGGCATCGGCATGCATCTCGCCATCCACCTCGAGGCCGGGGGCGCGGACGCGGATGAGGGAGAGCGCCTGGCGCATGGTGCGCGCGGTCGGCGCGTTGGAGGCGCCGAAGGAGGAATGGCTGAGCAGCGCCACCTTCGGGGTGATGCCGAAGGCCTCGACCTGCTCGGAGGCGAGCAGCGTCATCTCGGCGACCTGCTCGGGCGTCGGCTCGACCAGCAGGTGGGTATCGACGAAGAAGAGCGTGACGCCGGAGACGATGACGGCGGAGAGGGCGTAGACGCGCGCCACGTCGAAGCGCTTGCCGATGATCGAATAGGCGTCGTGCCACTGGTCCATCCAGTTGCCGCTGCCGCCGATGAGGGCGGCATCGACCGCGCCGGCCTCGAGCAGCATGGCGGCGGCGACGTTCGGGTCGGTGCGGAGGCAGCGGGCGGCGGCCTCGGGGGGTACGCCGCGGCGGCCGACCTTGGCCTGGTAGCGGGCGAGCAGCGGGGCGAAGGCCTCCTCGTCGGCGCCGGGGTCGAGGACACGGACGGATTCGGAGAGGTCCATCCGTAGGCCCATGCTACGGGCCTTCTCCTCGATAACGGCGCGGCGGCCGATCAGCACCGGCTCGGCGATGCCGTCGTCGAGCACGGTCTGCACGGCGCGGAGCACGCGCTCATCCTCGCCCTCGGCATAGGCGACGCGGCGGGGGCTGCCCTTCGCAGCCTCGAACATCGGGCGCATGAGGTTGCCGGAGCGGAAGACGAAGCGCTCCAGCTCGCGCCGGTAATGCGCGAAGTCGGCGATGGGGCGGCGGGCGACGCCGCTCTCCATCGCGGCGCGGGCGACGGCGGGGGCGACTTCCAAGATCAGCCGGGGGTCGAAGGGCTTCGGGATGATGTAGTCGGGGCCGAAGACGGGGGCCTGGCCGCCATAGGCGGCGGCCACGACCTCGGAGGCTTCGACGCGGGCCAATGCTGCGATGGCATCCGCCGCGGCGACCTTCATCGCCTCGTTGATCGTCGTCGCGCCGACATCGAGGGCGCCGCGGAAGATGAAGGGGAAGCAGAGAACGTTGTTGACCTGGTTCGGGTAATCGGTGCGGCCGGTCGCCACGATGGCGTCGGGGCGCGCGGCGCGGACGGCCTCGGGCAGGATCTCGGGCTCAGGGTTCGCCAAGGCCAGGACAAGGGGCCTGGGGCCGAGCTTCGACAGCCACTCGGCCTTCAGCACGCGGGGGGCGGAGAGGCCGAGGAAGACATCGGCGCCCTCCAGTACCTCTTCCAGCCTGCGGGCATCGGTCTGGCGGGCGTAGCGGGCCTTGAAAGGGTCCATCTGCTCGGTGCGGCCGGCATAGACCACGCCGGCGATGTCGCAGACGGTGACGTTCTCGCGCCTGAGGCCCATCGCCACCAGCAGATCGAGGCAGGCGAGGGCCGCGGCGCCGCCGCCGGTGTTGACGAGCTTCACCTCCTCGAGCCGCTTGCCCTGGAGGAGGAGGCCATTGCGGACGGCGGCGGCGACGATGATGGCGGTGCCGTGCTGGTCGTCATGGAAGACGGGGATGCGCATGCGCTCGCGCAGCCGGCTTTCCACCTCGAAGCATTCGGGGGCTTTGATGTCCTCGAGATTGATGGCGCCGAAGGAGGGTTCGAGGGCGGCGATGACCTCGATCAGTTTTTTCGGATCGCGCTCCTCGACCTCGATGTCGATGGAGTCGATGCCGGCGAATTTCTTGAAGAGGACGGCCTTGCCTTCCATCACCGGCTTCGAGGCGAGGGCACCGATGGCGCCGAGGCCGAGCACGGCGGTGCCGTTCGAGATGACGGCGACCATGTTGCCGCGCGTCGTGTAGTCCCAGGCGGCGTCGGGGTTGGCGGCGATCTCTTCGCAGGCGGCGGCGACGCCGGGGGAGTAGGCGAGGCCGAGGTCGCGCTGCGTCGCCATGCGCTTGGTCGGCTCGATCGCCAGCTTTCCGGGCCGCGGGTGGCGGTGGTAGTCGAGCGCGGCCTTGCGGAAATCCTCGTCCATGCTGGGTCCCCCTGATCGCGCCTCAGTCTAGCCGGGGCTGCGCCGCGGCCCAAGGCGGGGAGGTCCTTCCGTCCTCACCGGCGATGCGGGCATGCTGGGCCGGAGGTGCGCAGGCGATGGACAATTCGATCCTTTACTGGCGGCGGACCGATACCGAAGGGTTGGAGCGGCTGGAGCTCCGGGCCGGACCCGGCGCCGTCACGGCGGTCTCGACGGTGATCGGGCTGGAGGAAGGCGGCTATCGCCTCGACCATCGCTGGCGGTTGGATGGCGGGTGGCGGGCGCAATCCGTGACCGTCGAGCGCTGGGGCGCACGGGGCCATGGAGTGCTGCGGCTGGAGCGGGCCGGGACGGGCTGGCTGGTGGATGGCCTGCGGCGCCCGGACCTGGACGGGGCGGAGGAGCCCGATCTTTCCGTCACGCCCTTCTGCAACAGCCTTCCCATCCGGCGGACGCCGGAGGGGGCCGGGGCAAGCCTCGCCCTGGACACCGCCCTCATCGACGGGCCGGCGCTGACGGTCGCCCGGTCGAGCCAGCGCTACGATCGGCAGGGGCCGGGGCGGCTGCGCTATGTCGATCTCGGCCTGTCACGGGGCTTCGAGGCCGATCTGGTGGTGGATGGCGAGGGGCTGGTGCTGCGCTACGAGCACCTGTTCGAGCGGATCGCGCCACCAGGTTAGGGCATGGCGTCGGTCGGTGCGGCACTCTATGTGAGCGCCCTGCCTGCCAGATGCTGACGAAAGGATGCCAAGTCGGATGGTGCGGTCGAGAAGATTCGAACTTCCACGGGGTTTCCCCCACCAGCACCTCAAGCTGGCGCGTCTACCATTCCGCCACGACCGCAAACCGGGGCGAGGCGGGGCGTATAGACGATGAATGCGCCGGTCGCAACAGGGCTTCCGCATTGGGAGGTCACGGAGGGGCTGACGCCCTATGAGACGGCGCTCGCCCGGATGGAGGAGCGGGTGGCGGCCATCCGCGCCGGGACGGCGGAGGAGCTGGTCTGGCTGGTCGAACACCCGCCGACCTACACCGCCGGCACCTCGGCGACGCCGGAGGGGCTGGTCGATCCGCGCTTCCCGGTCTTCCGGGCGGGGCGTGGGGGGCAGTGGACCTATCACGGGCCGGGGCAGCGGACGGGCTATGTGATGCTCGACCTGACGCGGCGCGGGCGGGATGTCCGGGCCTATGTGCACAACCTCGAGGAATGGCTGATCCGGGCGCTATGGCGGTTCAACATCCGCGGCGAGCGGCGCGAGGGGCGGGTCGGCATCTGGGTGGAGGACCGGGCGCGGGGAACGGAGGACAAGATCGCCGCCATCGGCGTCCGGGTGACGCGCTGGGTGAGCTGGCATGGGGTTGCGGTGAACATGGACCCGGACCTCGGCCATTTCGGCGGGATCGTGCCCTGCGGCATCAGCCAGCATGGGGTGACGAGCCTGCACCGGCTTGGGGTGCTGGCGACGATGGAGGAGGTGGACGCGGCGTTGATGGGAGCCTGGGGGGAGGTCTTCGGCTAGGTCATGCTCGCCGGAGGGTGAGTGGGCTGTCGCCTCCCGTCGCGGCAGGCTTGGACCGGCACTTGCCTGCCGCGCCTGGTTGGCCAGACTCGCCTCGGAGCCGATGCGATGTCGAAGCGGGTGGAGATACTGGTCGGCGCCGCCATCGGCCTTGGGATGACGGCGCGCGCCGCGGCCGATGGAGGGGCCGACTTCCTGTTGGCGCTCAGCGCCGGACGGCTTCGTGTCATGGGCGCCCCGTCGCTTGCTGCCATGCTGCCGATCCGCGACAGCAATGCCTTCACCGACGAGTTCGCCCGTGGGGAGATTCTCGAACGCGTCGCCATCCCCGTCTTCTTCGGCGCCGCGGCCTGCGACCCGCGCCTGCCGGTCACCGCGCTGCTGGGCCGCATCCGGGACGCGGGCTACCAGGGCGTGGCCAATTTCCCGACGGCCATCCACTACGACGGCGCCTTCCGGGCCGCGCTGGAGCAATCCGGGCTTGGCTTCACGCGGGAGGTGGAAATGCTGCGCGCCGCGCCCCGCTTCGGCCTGGCGACTCTCGGCTATGCCAAGACCCGGGCCGAGGTGGATGCGCTGATCGGCGCCGGGGTGGAGCGCCTCTGCCTCAATTTCGGATGGAATTCCGGCGGCAACCAGGGCGTGCCGAGCGGCGTGCCGCTGGACCAGGCGGCGGAGCGGGCGCGGCGGGTCTTCGCCCATGTCCGGCGGCGGGCGCCTGGCACGCTCTGCCTCGTCGAGGGCGGCCCGATCATCGATCCGGGCCATCTGCTGCAGGTCTGCGACACGTCGCGGGCCGATGGCTATGTGGGGGGCTCCACGCTCGACCGCCTGCCGCTCGAGATGTCCGTCATGCAGACAACCTCCGCCTTCAAGACGGCGGCGCTGCTCCGCGCCGAGCCGGCGGAGGCGGCAGGGCGCCTGCCGGGCTTGGCCGGACGCTCCCAGGCCATCCGCCAGCTCGCCGCCCGCGTCGTGCGGCTGGTCGCAACGGACCTGCCGATTCTCGTCGAAGGGGAGCCGGGCACGGGCCGCACGACGATCGCACGGGCCATCCACCAGGCGAGCGGGCGTGCCGGCAGCATCACCTTCCTCGACGCGAGGGAGGACATCGCCACGCGCCTGTTCCGGGAGGGCGAGCCGGCCGCGCTTCTGGCGTTGCGCCAGAGCACGGTGGTGATCGAGAACGCCGATGCCTTGCCGCCGACCCTGCGGGCGAGGCTGGCGGACTGGACCGAACGGGGCAGCTTCGAGCGCTTCGCCAAGGCAGGTGAGCGGGTACCGCGCGCCCGCCTCGTCTTCACGCATCCACCGGGCGGGGAGGCGCTGGCGCGCTCGCTCTCGGCGCAGCGCCTCGTCCTCCCGCCGCTGCGGGACCGGATGGAAGACCTGCCGCTTCTCGCACGCGCGATGCTGCGTGGGGCGCAGCGCGGCTCCGCCGAGCTGGAGCCGGCGGCGCTCCGGCTTCTCATGGCCCGGAGCTGGCCGGGCAACCTGCGGGAGCTGGCGGAGGTTCTGGCGCGCGCCGCGACCGAAGGTCCAGGCGGGCGCATCACCCTGGCGGCGCTCGAGGCGCAACTCGGCCCCGCGGGCGTCATTGGCCTGGCGCCGCAAGGGGATGAACGCGCCTGGATCCTGGATGCGCTGCGCCGCAACCGCTTCCGTCGCGGTGAAGCCGCCGCCTTCCTCGGCATCTCGCGCAAGACGCTCTACAACCGCATGCGCCGCCTCGGCCTCGAGACCTGAGCACCGGGAGGAGCGGCCCAGGCCAGGGTCTCGCCGCCCTCGACCGCGACATGGCCGGCGAGTTCCGCCCACCAAGCGGCGTCGTGGCCTGGTGAGAACCCGGGATGCAGCAGGATGCGGCGCAGCCCGAGGCCGAGCGCCGCATCCACCGCGCGGCGGGAGGTCGCGCAGGCGATGGGCGAGAAGCCCTGTTCGGCAAGCCGCTGGAGCAGCCGGAACTCGGCCTCCGCACGGTAGCCGACGGCAGCGAGCGCGGCAGCGGTCTCGTCCTCGAAAATCTGCACGGTTGGGAAGTTCACCACCCTCGTGATGCCGCTCCGGCGCAGCGTCGCAGCCATGTCGGACAGGCGCAGGAAGGGGTCGCAGGCGAACAGCCCGGCGACCGGGGCCGCCGCGCGGAAGGGGCGGCGCAGCTGCAGCGCCGCGCGCAGGGCGCCGTTGATGTCGAGCACCGGCAGCAGCGCGACAAGAGGCCAGGTCGCTGGCGCGAACGTGGCCAGCGCCGGGAGGAAGATCGCCTGGGCGCGCTCGGCAGGGCTGAGGGCATCGACCTCGGCCCGGGGCTGGAGGGTCGCGGATGGGGTGGCAGGCATTACCCATTCTTACCCATAGATCGTCCCTAAATCACCTTGCACCGCCCAGGCCCGAGCCGTCATGGTCATGGCACGAAGCGGCGCGACGACGCCGCGGCAGGGAGGGACGGCCGGCGCATGGATCTTGCGGCGACCATCGTGCTGAACGGGCTGACGCTGGCCGCGCTCTACTTCATCGTGGCGAGCGGCTTCTCGCTCATCTTCGGGCTGATGCGCGTGGTGAACATGGCGCATGGCGCGATGTACCTTCTCGCCGGCTATGTCGGCTATTCCGTGTTCGAGCCGCTCTACGACAGCGATGTCTGGTATGCCTGGTATGCCGGCCTCGCCGCCGGGGTCGCCTTCGCCGCGGTCTTCGGCGCTGCGGTGCAGCTGGCGCTGCTTGGCTGGATGCAGGGGCAGGAGCTGCGCCAGGCCCTGGTCACCATCGGCCTCTCCATCATCGTCGCCGATCAGCTGCTGGCATCCTATGGCGGTACGCCGCGCCAGTTCTTCGCCCCAGATGCCATCTTCGGCTCGACCCAGGTGCCGTGGGTGGGCGGCTACCCGACCTTCCGGCTGGTGCAGATCGGTATCGCGCTGGCGGTCGGCGTCGGGCTCTGGCTGCTGCTCAACAGGACGAAGCTCGGCATGATGATCCGCGCCGGCGTGGACGACCGGCAGATGCTCGGCGCCTGCGGCGTCAACGTGCCGCTGGTGGGGGTCGCGGTCTTCGCCCTGGGCGCGGCGCTGGCCGGGCTCGGCGGCATCATCGGCGCCACCGCCCAGCCGCTGGCGATGGGCGCGGATGGCCGCTTCCTGCTGATCTCGCTGGTCGTCGTCATCGTCGGCGGCATGGGCAGCATCATCGGCACGGCGCTCGGCGCCGTGCTGATCGGGCTGGCCGAGCAGATCGGGCAGGCCATGTTCCCGACCTATTCCGTCATCCTCACCTTCGTCATCATGGTCGCCGTCCTGGCGCTCAGGCCACAGGGAATCCTTGGCCGTGCATAGGCGAGCCCTCCCGGTGTCGTTGCTTGGCTTCGCCGCGCTGCTCGCGCTGCCCTGGCTCCTGCCCCTCGTGATGCCGCCCGGGCAGGCGCAGTTCTGGACGGCGAATATCCTTGGCCGTGCCATCGTCTTCGGCATCGTCGCCATGTCGCTCACCTTCCTCGCCACCTATGGCGGCTTCATCTCGCTGGCGCAGATGATGATCGCGGGCATTGCCGGCTATGCGCTCGCCGTCTGCGTCGATGGCGCGGTGCCGCGGATCGTCGGCGGGTTCGGCTACGGTGCCGCGATACCGCTCAGCCTCCTTGCCGCGACCGCCATGGGGCTCCTGGTCGGGGCGATCAGCGTGCGCACTCGCGACATCTACCTGCTGATGATCACCCTGGCGCTCGCCATGGGTGTGTTCCGCTTCGTCGAGACCAACATCGCCTGGTTCAACGGCTACGAGGGCATCCGCAACGTCGTCGGCCCGACCTTGTTCGGCTTCGATTTCCGCAATGCCCTCGTCTTCTACCACGTCGCGCTGGCCACCGCCGCGCTGCTCTACTGCGGCATCCTCTACCTGGTGAAGACGCCCTTCGGCCTCGTGCTGCAGGGAATCCGCGACAATCCGCGCCGGGTCGCCGCGCTCGGCTATTCGGTCGGGCTGCACCGCATCGCCGCCTTCGGCGTGGCCGGCTTCATCGCCGGCTGCGGAGGCGTGCTCTCCACCATCTACAACATCGGCATCTCGCCCGGGACCATCGGCCTCGGCGCCACGGTAAACGTGCTGATCATGAGCGTGATCGGCGGCCTCGGGCATCCGGTCGGCGCCTTCATCGGCTCGCTCATCTTCACCGTCTTCGACACCTTCGCGGCCAGCATCTACGACCGCGACCGCTTCAACACGCTGATCGGGCTCGTTTTCCTGGCCATCGTGCTGGTCTCGCCCGATGGCGCGATCGGGATCGGCGCGCGCATCCGTCGCTTTCTCGGAGCGCCGCGGCGCAGCCTGCAACCGGCCAGCGCATCATCCATAAGAACAGCAGAGGAGGAATCGCCATGACCATCCGGATCACCCGCCGCGCCACGCTGCTGGGCGGCGCAGGCCTCGCCGCGGGCGCCCTCGCCGCCCCCGCCGTCGCGCAGAACACCCCGATTCGTCTCGGGGGCCTGACCACGCTGGAGGGGCCCTTCGCGACCGGGGGGCAGGATGCCTACCGTTGCGTCCAGATGGAACTCGAGCGCATCAACCACACCGTCGGCGGGCGGCGGATCGAGTTCATCCGCGAGAGCTCGAACGCCCAGGCCGATGTGGCGCTCGCCCGCGCCCGCAAGCTGGTCGAGCAGGACAATGTCGACATCATCCTCGGCCCGCTTTCAGGTGCCGAAGGCATAGCGCTGCGTGACTATTCCCGCACGCTGACGGGCAAGACGATCGTCAATGGCAGCTCGGGCGCCTCGGACACCACGCTGCGCAATCCCTCGCCGAACTTTTTCCGCTTCTCCACCGACGGCACGCAGTGGATGGCGGGGCTCGGCAAGCATGTCTACCAGACCATGGGCATCCGCGAGGTGGCGGTGACCGCCGGCGACTATGCCTTCCCCTATGCGCAGGTCTTCGGCTTCAACCTGGAATTCTGCCGGCTCGGCGGCAAGGTGACGCATTACTGGGCGCCGCTCGGCACCACCGACTTCACCTCGCAGATCGCGCAGATCAACCGCTCCAATGCCGGCGCCGTCGTCGTGGTGCATGGCGGCACGGACGGGCTGGCCTTCATGACGCAGTATGCTCAGGCCGGCGGCAACAAGCCCTTGGTCGGCGGCTCCATCATGGCCGACCAGACGATGCTGTCGGCGCGCGGGCCGCACCGGCGCGTCATGGTCGGCATGATCTCCGGCGGCCCGATCGCCGACGTGATCGACGACCCGACCTGGAACGACTTCGTCGCGCGCTACCGCCGCCGCTGGGCGAACGAGGGAGGCTTCGCCTCCCCGTCGATCCATGCGGTGAACTACTCCACCAACCTCTACGGCATCCTGCACGCCCTCAAGGAGGTGAACGGCGACCTGTCCGACAACCAGGCGGCATTCCAGCGCGCGCTCGCGGCCGCCGAGATCACGGCGCCGACCGGGGCCTCGGTGAAGCTGGACCACAACCGCCAAGCCATCTCCGACATCTTCCTCAACAAGATCGAGGAACGGGGCAATGCGGCCCAGGTGGTCGCCTTCGACCGGGCGCGGGGGATCAACCAGACGCTCGGCATCCCGGAGGCGCGGTTCCTGTCCCTCGGCTCGCCCTCGCGCGACAACCCGGGCTGCGTGGCCACCTCGTGACAACCGCCGGGGCCGGTGCGAGCCGGCCCCGGGCTTCCGGGCTGCGACAGACCGTGACCGAACCCGCCATCCGTCTCCGCGGCGTCAGCCGCCGCTTCGGCGCCCTTCAGGCCCTGCGCGACGTCAGCCTCGACGTCCTGCCGGGCGAGCGCCGGGCGGTGCTCGGCCCGAACGGTGCCGGCAAGACGACGCTGTTCAACACGATCTGCGGCGACTTCCCGCCCACGGCGGGCAGCATCGTACTGTTCGGCGCCGACATCACGCGCCTGCGCCCGCACCAGCGCACGCGCCTGGGCATCGGCCGCACCTACCAGACGTCGCTGCTGTTCAACGGCCTGACGGTGCTGGAGAACCTGTTCGTCGCGGTACGCGGCTCGCGCCCCAACCGCTTCTCCTTCCGGCGCCCGGGCCGGGGCGACGCCGCGACGGCGAAGTCCCGCGAGCTCGCGGAGCGGATGCGCCTCTCGCACCTGCTCGACGCCCAGGTGCTTAACCTGAGCCACGGCCAGCGCCGTCAGCTCGAGATCGGCATGGCAATGGCAGGCGACCCGCGCGTGCTGATGCTGGACGAGCCCGCCGCCGGCCTCTCGCCCGGAGACCGCCCGGAGCTGCTGCGCCTGCTGCACGAGCTGCCGCGCACGCTGACGCTGATCCTGATCGAGCATGACATGGACATCGCCCTGCCCGCGGCGGACATCGTGACTGTCATGAAGGACGGCGAGGTGGTGGTGGAGGCGCCGCCCGACCGGATCGAGGACGATCCGGTGGTGCAGTCCATCTATCTAGGGGGCGGGCATTGATGCTGGAGGTCCGCGACCTGCACGTCCGCTTCAGTCAGGCCCATATCCTGCAGGGCGTGTCGCTCTCGGTCGGTATGCGGCCACTCGCCATCCTTGGCCGCAACGGCATGGGCAAGACCACGCTCTGCCAAGCCATCATGGGTCTCGTCGCAACCAGCGAAGGCGCGATCACGCTCGGTGGCGAGCGGCTGAACGGGCTGCCGCCCTATCGCATCGCGCGGCGCGGCATCGCCCTGGTTCCACAGGGGCGCCGCACCTTCCCCTCGCTCTCCGTGGATGAACACCTGCGCCTGGTCGCGGTGCGGGGCGCGCGCTGGACAGTGGAGCGCGTTTACCAGACTTTCCCGCGCCTTGCGGAGCGGCGCGGCAATGGCGGCACGGAGTTGTCCGGCGGCGAGCAGCAGATGCTCGCCATCGCGCGCGCGCTGCTGATGAACCCGAAGCTCGTCATCATGGACGAGCCGAGCGAGGGCCTGGCCCCGGTGATCGTCGACCATCTCATCGAAGTGCTGCGCGCGCTTCCGGCGGATGGCATGGGCGTGCTGCTGGTGGAGCAGAACCTGCGCGTGGCGACCGAGGTGGCCGAGGAGGTTGCCCTCATGGTGACCGGCCGGATCGCCGCGACCATGCCCGCCGCCCGGCTCGCCGAGGATCAGGGCCTGCAGCGGCGCTATCTCGGCGTCGCGGCGGGCGGGCATTGAAGCACGGAGGGATAGGATGGCGAAGGTCTACGTCATCGGCACCATAGACACCAAGGGCCAGGAGCTGCGCTTCGCCGCCGAATGCGTCCGCCGTGCCGGGGCGGTGCCCGTGCTGGTGGATGTCGGCACGAAAGGACCCGGCACGGGCGCCGACGTGGCTGCCGCCGAGATCGCTGCCCATCACCCGCAGGGGGTCGAGGCCGTGCTCGGCCTCGACGACCGCGGCAGGGCGGTCTCCGGCATGGCCGATGCGCTGACGCGCTGGCTCACCGGGCGCGACGACATCGGCTCGGTCCTCGGCCTGGGTGGGTCGGGCAACACGGCGCTGGTGACGCAGGCGATGCGCGCCCTGCCGATCGGCCTGCCGAAGCTCGTCGTCAGCACCATCGCCTCCGGCAATGTCGCGCCCTATGTCGGGCCGTCGGACATTGCGATGATGTATTCGGTCGTGGATGTGGCGGGCATCAACGCGATCTCGCGCCGGGTGATCGCCAATGCAGCGCATGCGGCGGCCGGCATGGCGCTGCATGCGCCGCCCGCTGCCACGGGCGCGGAGAAGCCTGGCATCGGCATGACGATGTTCGGGGTCACCACCGCCTGCGTGACCATGCTGCGGGAGGCGCTGGAGACGAGCCATGAGTGCTACGTCTTCCATGCCACCGGCGCCGGCGGTCGCAGCATGGAGAAGCTGGCCGATTCGGGCCTCGTCACGGCGCTGATCGACCTCACGACGACCGAGGTGCCGGACTTCCTGGTCGGCGGCATTTTCCCCTGCGATACCGACCGCTTCGGCGCGCCCATCCGCACGCGCCTGCCCTATCTCGGCAGCGTCGGCGCGGTGGACATGGTGAATTTCGGTGCGAAGGATTCCGTGCCGCCGCAATTCGCGGGCCGCAACCTCTACGTCCATAACCCGCAGGTGACGCTGATGCGCACCACGCCGGAGGAGAACCGCGCGATCGGCCGCTTCATCGTCGAGCGGCTGAACCGCATGGAAGGCCCGGTGCGCTTCCTGCTGCCGCTGGGCGGCGTCTCCGCCATCGCCGTGCCGGGCATGCCGTTCCATGACCCCGAGGCCGATGCCGCGTTGTTCGAGACCATCCGCGCCGGCTTCGTTCCTGCGCCGAACCGCCGGCTGATCGAGGTGCAGGCCGCAATCAACGACCGCGCCTTCGCCGATGCCGTGCTTGCCGCCTTCTGGGAGATTGCCGACCATGCCCCGCTTCAACCGTAAGGACCTGCTGCACCGCTTCAACGGGATGGTGGCGCGGCGCGAGCCGATCATCGGCGGCGGCGCCGGCACCGGGCTCTCGGCCAAGTGCGAGGAAGACGGCGGCATCGACCTCATCGTCATCTACAATTCGGGGCGCTACCGCATGGCGGGCCGCGGCTCGCTCGCCGGGCTTCTGGCCTATGGCAATGCGAACGAGATCGTGAAGGAAATGGCGCGGGAGGTGCTGCCGGTGGTGAAGCGCACGCCGGTCATCGCCGGGGTGAACGGCACCGACCCCTTCGCCATCATGGACCATCTGCTCGACGAGCTGAAGGCGCTCGGCTTCGCCGGCGTGCAGAACTTCCCGACGGTCGGGCTGATCGACGGCACCTTCCGGGCCAACCTGGAGGAGACCGGCATGGGGTTCGCGCATGAAATCGACATGATCCGCCTGGCGCACGCCAAGGACATGCTGACCACGCCCTATGTCTTCAATGCCGAGGAGGCGGCCGAGATGGCGAGGGCGGGAGCCGACATCCTCGTTCCGCATCTCGGACTGACCACCGGCGGCGCGATCGGCGCGCAGACCGCGCTGAAGCTGGAGGACTGTCCGAAGCTGATCGACGAATGGGCCGAGGCCGCGCGGCGGGTGCGCAAGGACATCATCGTGCTCTGCCATGGCGGCCCGATCGCCACGCCGGAGGATGCCAGCTACATCCTCGGCAACACCACGAACATCAACGGCTTCTACGGCGCCTCCTCGATGGAGCGGCTGCCGACCGAGACCGCGCTGACCGCGCGCACGCGCGAGTTCAAGTCCATCACCTTCTGAGGGATGCATGTCATGGCCCGTGCCTATGCTTCCGCCATCCTGGATGCGCCTGTCGAGGCGGTCTGGTCGGTCGTGCGCGACTTCAACGGGTTGCCAGGTTGGCACCCTGCCATTGTGAAATCGGAGATCGAGGATGGCCTCGACCCGGATGTGGTCGGCTGCATTCGCCGCTTCTGGCTGCAGGATGGCGCGATGGTGCGTGAGCGCCTGCTGAGCCTGAGCGACCGCGACTACAGCCTTGCCCATAATTTCGAGACGCCGGCCTTCCCGGTGGGAAATTACGTCGCCCGCATCCGGCTGATGCCGGTGACCGATACCGACCGCACCTTCGCCGAATGGGAAGCAAGTTTCGACGAGGCGGCAGCGGATAAGGGCAAGTATGTCGATATCATCTCCAACGGCGTCTTCAAGGCCGGCTGGGATGCGCTGAAAGGGCACGTGGCCGGTCGCGCCGCACCGGAGGGGGCGAAGCGCTGGTCCGGCTTTCCGCCCAACAAGGTCTGGTGCAGCACGGTGCTCGACCAGCCCGCCGCCTCGGTCTGGCGGGTGATCCGGGACTTCGCCTCCATGGATAGCTGGCACGACGCCATCACCGGCATGCGCATGCTGGACGGGGTGCGCAGCGACAAGGTTTCCGGCACGCGTGATTTCCTCTTCGGGGAAGGCAGGCTGAACGAGAAGCTGCTGCACCTCGACGACGCCGCGATGAGCTACTCCTACTTCATCACCCGCTGCGACACGCCTTGGATGCACTATGTCAGTGGCCCGCAGCTCTGGCGCGTGACCGACACAGACCAGTGCTTCGCCACTTGGTTCGGCGACTGGATCGCGGCGCCGCAGGACGACATCACGCTGATCCCCTTCGCCACCAACGAGGTTTATCTGAAGGCCTTCCGGACGGTCGGCGAGAATCTTAGGAGTGGCCGATGAAGACCATCAAGGGGCCCGCGATCTTCCTGGCACAATTCGCCGGCGACGCCGAGCCGTTCAACGGCTTGCACTCCATCGCGCGCTGGGCGGCGGGCCATGGCTACAAGGGAGTGCAGCTTCCAAGCTGGGACGGCCGCCTCTTCGATTTGAGGCGTGCCGCGGAAAGCCAGGATTACTGCGACGAGGTTCGCGGCACCCTTGGCGAAGCCGGGATGGAGCTCACCGAGCTTTCCACCCATCTGCAGGGCCAGCTCGTCGCCGTCCATCCCGCTTATGACCTTGCCTTCGACGGCTTCGCCGCGCCGGAGGTGCGCGGCAATGCGGCGGCACGCCAGGAATGGGCGGTGGAGCAGATGAAGCTCGCGGCCCGCGCCTCGCAGCGGCTCGGGCTCGCGGCGCATGCCACGTTTTCAGGCGCGCTCGCCTGGCCCTATGCCTATCCCTGGCCGCAGCGGCCTGCCGGCCTCATCGAGACCGCCTTCGACGAGCTCGCGCGGCGCTGGCGCCCCATCCTCGACGCCTTCGATGCGGCGGGCGTGGATGTCTGCTACGAGATTCATCCGGGCGAGGACCTGTTCGACGGCACGACCTTCGAGATGTTCCTCCAGCGTGTCGGCGATCATCCACGCTGCAACATACTCTATGATCCGAGCCATTTCGTGCTGCAGCAGCTCGACTACCTGGCCTTCATCGACATCTACCACCCCCGCATCCGGGCCTTCCATGCCAAGGATGCGGAGTTCAACCCGACCGGCCGGCAGGGCGTCTATTCGGGCTATGCGCCATGGGCGGAGCGTGCCGGACGCTTCCGCTCGCTCGGCGACGGGCAGGTGGATTTCGGCGCGGTCTTCTCGAAGCTCAGCCAGCACGGCTATGATGGCTGGGCCGTTCTCGAGTGGGAGTGCTGCATCAAGGACAGCGAGCAGGGCGCCGCCGAGGGCGCACCCTTCATCGCCTCGCACATCATCCGCGTGGCCGACTGTGCCTTCGACGACTTCGCCGCGTCTGGCGTGGACGAGGCCGCGAACCGCACCATGCTGGGGCTTGCGAGATGAGCGGGCGCATCCGCCTCGGCATGGTCGGCGGCGGGCAGGGCGCTTTCATCGGCGCCGTGCACCGTATCGCCGCGCGCCTCGATGACCGCTACGAGCTCGTCGCCGGCGCCTTCTCGTCGGATGCCGCGAGGGCAAGGGCTAGCGCAGCAGAGCTTCATGTCGCGCCCGATCGCGCCTATGCAAGCTGGCAGGAGATGGTGGCGGCGGAGGCAGCTCGGCCCGATCCCGTCGAGGCTGTCTCGGTCGTCACCCCGAACCACATGCATGGCGAGCCGGCCATCGCCTTCCTGAAGGCCGGCATCCATGTGATCTGCGACAAGCCGCTCTGCCACACGCTCGCCGCCGCGCAGGAGGTCGAGCGCGCGACGTTGGAGAGCCGCGCTCTCTTCGCGTTGACGCATAATTATACGGGCTACCCGATGGTGCGCCAGGCTCGCGCCATGGTTGCCGAGGGCGCGATCGGGGCCCTGCGAGTCGTGCAGGTCGAGTACCCGCAGGAGTGGTTGACCACGCGTCTGGAGGAGAGCGGCCAGAAGCAGGCGGCCTGGCGCACCGATCCCGCACGCAGCGGCGCTGCCGGCAGCGTGGGCGACATCGGCACCCATGCTTTCAACCTCGTCGAGTTCGTCACCGGCCGGCACGTCGAGTCCGTTGCAGCCGACCTCACGACCTTCGTCCCCGGCCGCCGTCTCGACGACAATGCGCATATGCTCCTGCGGCTCGAAGGCGGCGCGCGGGGGATGCTTTGGTGCTCGCAGGTCGCGCCGGGCAACGAGAACGCGCTGCGGCTCCGCGTCTATGGCGAGCGCGGCGGCCTGGATTGGGCTCAGGAGCAGCCGAACCTGCTGGTGCATTCGCCCTTCGGCGAGGCGCCTCGCATGATCCGTCGTGGCGGCGCGGGCGCTATGCCGGCCGCGGCGCAGGCCACGCGCATTCCGTCCGGCCATCCGGAGGGGTATCTCGAAGCCTTCGCCCAGATCTACCGGGATTTCGCCGAGGAGATCGTTGCGGCCCGCGAGGGCAAGGCTCCGGATCCGGCGCGCCGGCTCGTCCCGGGCATAGAGGAGGGCATGCGGGGCATGCGCTTCATCGAGGCCGCGGTGTCGTCCAGCCAGAGGGATGCGGGCTGGGTGGCGATCGGCTGACGTGGTGGAGCACAATTGCTCGGATCAGGCGAACCCGCCTGGCCGAATCCTGCTCTGACTGGCGCCTCAGGTTTCACCGTCCGCGGCTTGAACCGGTGCGGGCAGCCATGATCTACCGGCGGGCATGGCTTCGGAAAGAGGATCATGCCGGCCAGTCGCAGCACCCTGTCCGCCCTGTCGCGCGTTCTTCTGACCGCCTCTCTCCTGGCCCTCCTGCCCCTCGGAGAGGGTCCGCGGGCGCAGATCGAGGAGCGCGGCCCGCGCTCGGACGGCCCGATGGATTCCTCCCTGCGCAACACGCTGCCGGATGGCGGCGACCCCCTCGGCATCGTCCGGAGGCTTTCCGACCGGGGGATCGAGTTCCGTCTTTCCTACATCAACGATGTACTCGGCAATGTACGCGGCGGGCAGCGGCGCGGCTGGGTGAACCAGGGCCTTTTCGAGCCCTCACTCCAGGTCGATTTCGAGCGGCTGGCGGGCATCACCGGGTTGCGGGGCTACGCGAACGGCTTCTTCATCCACAATACGGGCCGCATCCGGCGCGATTATGTGGGCGGCGTGAACACCATCGCCGCTATCGAGGCGATGCCGCGCATCCGTCTCTCGGAGGTCTGGCTCGAGCAGAGCCTGTTCGGGGACGCCGTGCGGCTGCGCGCGGGTCAGCTCGCGGCCGATGTGGAGTTCCTCTACTCCGACCTGTCGGTGATGTTCCTCCAGAGCGACTTCCCGACGATCAGCGCGCTCAACCTGCCGGGCGGTGGGCCGGCCTTTCCGCTTGCGACGCCTGGCGCGATGGTGGGGTTCCGACCGAATCCCGGATTCGAGATGAGCGCCGCGATCTTCAACGGCGACACGGGCCCGCCGGGCCGCGAGGGCGTCGATGACCAGGTGCGCAACCGCTACAACACCAATTTCCGCGTGCGGGACCCGGCGCTCCTTTTCGGCGAGGCGCGGTGGCGCTGGAACCAGGAGACGGATGCGACCGACCTCGCCCGCACCGTCAAGCTTGGCGGCTGGGGCCATCTGGGCAAGTTCGAGGATCTGCGCTTCGCTGCGGACGGCTCGCTGCTGGCCGACCCGGGGAGTGTCGGCACGCCGCTCCGCCGCCGCGGCACCTGGGGGCTCTATGGCATCCTCGACCAGCAGCTGTGGAGGCCCGCAGGCGGCGATGCGCTGTCGGGCATCTCGGTCTTCGGGCGCATCTCGGTCGCGCCGCAGGACCGCAGCACCATCGGCTTCTATGGCGATGGCGGGATCGTCTTCGCCAACCTCGTGCCGGGACGGCCCAACGACCGCTTCGGGGCGAGCTTCATCTTCGCCGAGTATGCGCAGGCGGTGCGCGACTTCGACCGCGACCTCGCAAGGCTGTCGCGCAACGCGCATCCGCGGCGCAGCTTCGAGGCGAATCTGGAGCTGACCTACCTCGCCGAGATTCGCCCGGGCTTCGATCTGCAACCGGTCGTCACGCATATCTGGAATCCGAGCGAGAGGCCGGGCGGGCGCAACGCCCTCGTCGTCGGCCTCCGCACGCGCATCCTGTATTAATACCAAGTCTCGGAGAGCGTGACTTGCTGGGGATTCCCAGGAGGACGGCGCTCTGATTCAACGTGGCGAACAGGGGAGCTTTGCCATGCCCATCCCACTCCGAGCTGACTTTAACGCGGCTGGGCTCCGTAGTGCGGCTCGACGGACCAAGGATGCGGCCCAGGCACGTCGCCTGTTGGCCTTGGCAGCCATTTACGATGGCGCATTGCGCACGGAGGCCGCCCGGATCGGCGGGGTGACGGTGCAGATCGTCCGGGACTGGGTTGTTCGGTTCAATGCCGAGGGTCCGGCTGGGCTGATTGACCGTAAGGCGCTGGGCCAGGCATCGCGGTTGA
>NZ_JQKB01000026.1:0-63943 GCF_000745835.1 Belnapia moabensis DSM 16746
CTTCAAGGCATGGACCTCGCCCCGTAGCTCGTTGAGCTGGTCGCGCTGCTGCACAGGAAGGCCGATTGGATCCGAGGTCATGGGTGCCACCCGCTGCTGGATCCTAGCACCATCGGCCGAAGCACTGGCGAAAGGGAACCACCCAAATCAAGTCTACCTGCCGCTGCTGATGTCGCGGGCCAGAGCGGTGCTGGATGGATTCTGGGAGAGCCTCCAAAGCGGCCATGAGCCAGCCTCCCGATCACATGCGATAATGCCGAATTACCACAGGTTAGCCGGGCTTGCCTCATTTGGGGTCCAGCTCGCAGCCCCAGTCCTCGGCATCCAGATCCAGCTCGATGGACAGGCGGCGCATGGACTCTGCCATATCGACCCCAAGGGCCAGCGCATTCTCGGGGGCTCTCGCCCGCCTAGCATCATCGGCGATCTTCCGGTGGTGCGCCTCGCAGGCCGGGCACATGCCTGCTACCAGTTCCATGAGCGGCATATCGTATGGGTCCGACTGCCGAGCCCGCGGGATGCTGTGCGTCGCGGTGTGGCGGCAGACATGCTCCACCGTCACCTCCACCATCCGACGCCCAGGTTTCGCCCTCATTTCCGCCCCTGTCTTCGCGGAGCCGGTTCCAGCCGCGGTGGTGGGGGTGGTGCCACCTTCGGCTTGAGAGCCCCTAACAGGCGCAACGTGGTGCCCTGCTGGACCACCTTCACCGGGCCGGCAGGCACCATGGGCACGATGGGCGCAGGCTTTGCCGCTGGCTTGCCCTCTGGAGCCTTCCGCGCCTTGACCGGGGGTTTGTAACCGCGGGCTTGGCCGCTGCCGCCTCAGCAGCCTTCCTGGCGGCCTTCTCGGCAGCCAGGCCTCACGGGCCGCGATCGCCGCCCGGAACTCCGCCGCCGCGTCGCGGGGCGCAGGCCGGCAGAAGATCGGCTGGCCGAGCTTGTTGACCCCCACCAGCAGGGCGGTACCGGTGCGCTCATGCACGACCGGGCGCAGGTCGGGCTGCCCCTCCATGGGTTTGACCTGGGCCGCGGCGCGCTTGAGGCGGGAGTACTCGCCGAACTCCAGCACGATGCCCCAGCGCTGGAATAGGAAGCGGCAGAACTTCCACGAGTGCTTCTCCACCACCCAGCCATCCCAGGGTAACTTGCGCTGTATTGCGCCATATCTGCGCCATATCCCCTCCGGGCGGCGTTCTGCGCCATATGATCGCGCCAAATAATCCTTCTCCGAGGGAGAAGGATTATTTGGCGCATATGGCGCAAGCCGCCCTCCGGCCCCCGGTTTGCGCCATATTGCGCCATATGCGCCCCGAACCCCCGGATATGGCGCAAACCCAACTGCATCAGACCGGCCGCCGTTTGGAACGATCCACATACAGACCGGACACCGTTTTCCGCTGCCGGAAATCGGTGTAATCCCGCACAACTAGCAGGCCGTTCTTCAACCATGTGGTGACGATGGCTTTCGCTTGGGTTTCATTCATGCCGAAGCGCTTCACCAAGTAATGGCCAAGCCACCGGGTCGCCCCGCCCTTGGCGCTGTCGGTGTAGCGCTCGCCCGGACCAGGGCCGCCGCGATCGATCTCGGCCAGCGCCTCATCGACATCTGCATCCGAAAGGCGCGAGAACACTCCGGCGGGCTGGTAGGACTCCACCGCCTGGACGTTATCCCCCTCGGGATAATCGGGAGTGCCATTGCCGAGGTTGACGCTCCGCAGGCGGAACCAGCGCGCCTTGTCCCGCGGCGACAGGTTGGCCTTGGCGCGGGCCAGCCGGGTGTAGAAGGGCCGCTCATCCTCCGCGATGCCGGAGGTCTCCGCGCTTTTCTCATCCATCGGCGTGAGGGTGTAGGTCACCCGCGAGGCGTTGGTGAGAGCGCCGGCACCGCGCGAGGCTTCGGCATTGCCGGCTTCGGCCCCTTTGCGGGTATGGTGCGAGGCCAGCATGCCGGCCCCGGTAGCCTGCCCGACCCGGATGATCGCCCGTGCCGCTTCGTTGACCTGGGCGTTGTCGTTCTCGTTGAGCATGTGAGCATTGACCCAAGGGTCAACCATCACCGCGCCGATCCCCTCCTCGCGCACGAAGTGGGTCATCGCCTCCTCATCGGGGTAGACCATCTCGCCCGAACTCAGCGCGGCGAGCACCAGAGGCGCCTCCCGGCCGAACCGCACGAAGACCCGGCCCCGCAACTCGTCCACATCCAAGCGGTGGTGCCGGGCGAAGGCCGCCGTCAGCCGGTCGAACTCGTCTTCCGAATCCTCCAGCGAGCAGAACAGCACCCGGCAGCCGCCGGCATGCACGCGATCGCCGAGCAGTGGGCGGTTGCACGCCAGGGAGAGGCCGATTCCCATCGTCAGGGAGGTCTTCCCGACGCCGCCGGGAGCGGCCAAGACGGTGAGGTACCGCCGCAGCAGCAGGTCGCCATAGAGCCACTGCCGGGGCGGGATGCTCCCCGGATCGGGGAAGCGCGCCGGGCGGAACAGGGTGCTCCCAGCACCGCCCGGATGGACGGTGAAGGGGTTCTGCTTGCGGGGCTCGGGCTCCTCCCAGTACTCCGGGTTCGCCCGCTCGGGGTGAGGGGAGGCGCGAAAAGCGGCGAGTTCCTCCTCGGTCATGCTGCCCTCCGCGACCCGGAGGTCTCGGCCCGCTGCCAACGGAGCAAACGCTCCGCCGCCTCGTGGGGCTCGATCCCCAGGCGGAAGGCCACCAGCCCGGCCAGCGTGCCGCCCTGGACGGTCTCGCTGTGGACCTGCCGCCAGCCGGTCCACCAGACCCGGCGCAGCCGCCAGTAGCCGGTCCGCCGGTCGATCAACGCCCCGACGCTCGGCCAGGTATTGCCGAACAGGGACACGAAGCCACTCTGGCTCTCCGGCCACCAGATCAGCTCGCCGGGGCGCCAGTCATGGCAATGCAGCGGCAGGTCGATCCACCGCATCACCACCGGGAGGCGGGCCAGACCGATGCGGTCCCAGGCGGTCAGGGTAGGGCGGTCCTCCGCCCGTGCCATCGAGGCCCGAATCCAGTCGTCCGGGCCGTTCAGCGGTGTGTCGCCCCGATCCGCATCTGGATCGTCAACGTAATGGACAGGTTCGTCGTGCATGACAGCCAACTCACATCGAGTTGCGGAATCGATGTGTTGAAAGCGCAGCGATCTTCTGCCATAAGCGGGACGAGTGCTAGTTTTCCCGCGTGTGGAGAAGTCTGCACCTTCAACACACCACAGTTCAGACGACGCCTACGGACCCTCCCTTCCCCAAGGGAGGGTTTCGGCGTTTTAGGGGACTCGTCAGCTAAACGGCATGGGGCTATCTCCCGGTTGGACCGTTCACAACTCCTCTAGCAACGACCTGCGCCATCCTCCCCGGATGGGGCGTGACGGGGACGGTGCTGACCGCCGTACAATCGACCCTCGCCGCGGGCGGCCAGCCGCTCGCCGGCCCCTTCGCCGCCTGCGGCATGATGCTGATCGGCGTCATCGCCCAGCGCGGCTTCCGCCACGTCGCGCCGCGGCGGGCGGTGCGGATCGGCCTCGGCATCCTGCTGCTCGGCGCCGGGCTGACCTTCCTCGGCGCGACGGGGGCCGGGATGGCGCCGCTCCTGCTCGGCGGCGCCGTGGTCGGCATCGGCACCTATGGCTTCGTCTATCCCGGCGGTCTCGCCGCGGTGGCCGAGGCCGCCTCGGGCGAGGAGCGGGCGCGCGCCGTCGCCGGCTATTTCGTCCTCGCCCATCTGGGCTTCGGCGCGGTGCCGCTGCTGGTCGGCCTGGCGATCGATACCTTTTGCGCCGGGCCCGCCCTGGCGGGGAGCTGGCTGGCCTTGCTCCTCGCTGCCTGTCTGCTGTGGTGGATTACTTTTCGCAGCGAATGAAGAGCGTGCTGCGGTTGGCGATCTCGCCGACATCGGCCGCGCCGCGTTCCGGCCCGCTGCTCTCCGCCACCTGCGGATTGAGGCCCGCACGACGAAGGAAGACCTGCGCCGCCTCCCCCTTCACCGCGAAATTGATGTTCTGCGCGATATCCCCGGTGACACGGGCGATGCGCTGCGCATTCAGCTTCGAGACGACGACGCCGAGGATATTGCCATGCATGTCGAGCAGCGGCCCACCCGAGTTGCCCGGCTGCACCTCGGCGCTGATCTGGTACTGGTTGCGGTTGTCGGCGAGGCCGGCGAGCCCGTTGACCTCCCCCCGCGTCAGCTTGGCATCGGAGGAGAGCAGCCCCGCCAGCGGGAAGCCATAGGCGACGACGCCATCGCCCCGCCGCACCGCCGGCCCGCTGCGGAAGGGCAGCGCCGGCCCCGGCAGCCCCGGCACCGCGAGCAGGGCAAGGTCGAGATCGTTGTCCACCCGCGCCGGCGGCACTGCGGCAAGCCAGCGCCCATCCGGCGCGCGCATGACGATGCGGTCGCAGCCATTCACCACATGCTGGTTGGTCAGCACCCGGTCGGGCGCGACGAGGAAGCCGCTGCCGGTCGAGACGTTGCGGGCATTCTGGTTCGGCCGCTGCTGCGGCACGTTGGAAGGCGGCGGCACCACCGCAGCGGTGGCCGGCGCCGGCTTGCCCGAGGGCAGCGGCCGGCTCGCCGCCTCCAACGCCAGCTCGCGGTTGGCGCAGATGTCCTGGTTCTGCAGCATCGCCTCCCGCCCATCCTCCAGCACCAGGCGGAGGTCGAAGCGGCAGCCGGCAGCCTCGGCCGGGTTGACGCGGAAGCCGCCGCCCGGCGCCAGCGGCCGGTCGGGCGAGAGCAGGTTGCGCCCCCAGTCGCTCGCCGCGCCGCGCGGCGTGCGGACGGCGTTCAGCTCCTTCGCCGGCACGCCGGTGCGGTTCACCACATGGAAGGGCTGTCCCTGGGCCAAGGCAGCGCCCGGCAGGAGCAGGAGGAGGAGCAGCGCGAGGCGGAACGGGTGCGGCATGGCTGGGGATGTCGGACGCGGGCGCGGCATAGTCAATCGCCCGGGGCGTGACGCCGCAGCGCCTCGGCCAGCGCCCCCACCATCGCCGCCGCGGCGGCCGCCCCGCGCGCGCCCATCGGCTGCGGCACCGCCTGCCAGCGGCCGGGGAAGGCGGCCTCCAGCTCCGCCCGCAGCACCCGCGCCACGCCAAGGCCGATCACCACCACCCCCGCCGGCCCGAGCGCCGGCAGCACCACGCCATGATGCAGCCGCCAGCTCTCCCGCAGCGCCGCGCCGTAAGCCGCCGGCGACACCCGCGCCCCGCCCGGCCCGGCGACCGCCACCAGCGAGGCATCGGTCAGCCAGACCCCCCTTCGCCGCAGCCGCTCCAGCAAGGCGAGCTTGGCAGCAAGCCGCGCCTCCACCGCCGGGAAGGCCGCGCGGGTCGGCGCCGTGCTGCCCTCGGCCGCGGCAAGCAGGCGCCAGTATTGCGGCGTCCCTGCATTGCGGGCCACCGCGGGCGCCAGCGAAGGCTCGCCATAGGCCGGGCAATAGAGATGCCGCACGAAGCCCGCCACCATCGGCCAGCCCGGCGCCGGCCCCAGCGGCACCGCCAGCTCCTCCGCCGAGCCCGCCATATGGCTCTCAGCCAGCAGCAGCAGGCGAAGCCGCTCCGGCCGCCAAGCCTGGCGCCAGGCCTCGACGGCGATGGCAACCTCTGGCGGTTCCAGCCCTTGACCCTCCCATTGTGGGAGGCCCCATATCCCCGCCATGCCCGAAGCACCCCTCCCAGCCACTCTCGGCCTGCCCATCGCCGGCATGACCTGCGCCACCTGCGCCCAACGGGTGGAGCGGGCATTCGGTCGCGTGCCAGGCGTGCTTTCCGCCCGGGTCAACCTGGCGACGGGGCGCGCCGCCATCGAGGGCACGGCGCCCCTCCCGGCGCTGATCGAGGCCGTGACCAAGGCCGGCTACACCGTGCCCGAGGCCCGCTTCGACCTCGGCATCGCCGGGATGACCTGCGCCACCTGCGCCGGCCGGGTGGAACGTGCCCTCCGCCGCCTCCCCGGCGTGCTGGAGGCGCAGGTGAACCTCGCCGCCGAACGCGTCATGGTCCGCGCCGTCGCCGGCACCGAGGAAGCCGCGCTGGCCGCCGCCATCCAGCGCGCCGGTTACACGCTCCGCGAGAGCACGCCGGAGATCCGCGCCGCCGAGGGCAGCCGGGAGCGGCGCGACCTGCTGCTGGCCGCGCTGCTGACCGCGCCCTTCTTCCTCGGCATGATCGGGATGGCATTCGGCCAGGACTGGATGCCCGGCGGCTGGGTGCAGCTGGCCCTCGCCGCGCCGGTGCAATTCTGGCTCGGCGCCCGCTTCTACCGGTCGGGCTGGGCGGCGCTGCGGGCCGGCACCGGCAACATGGACCTGCTGGTGGCGCTCGGCACCAGCGCCGCCTTCGGCCTATCACTCTGGGGGCTGCTGCAAGGCTGGCATCACCTCTATTTCGAGGCGAGCGCGGTCGTCATCCTCTTCATCCTGCTCGGCAAGTATCTCGAGGCCCGCGCCCGCCGCGCGACCGGCGCAGCGATCGAGGCGCTGCTCGCCCTCCGCCCCCGCACCGCCCGCCGCCTAGTCGATGGCGCGGAGGAGGACGTCCCCGCCGCCGCCCTCGTCATCGGCGACCGCGTCGTCACCCGCCCCGGCGAGCGCATCCCGGCCGATGGCCGCATCGAGGAGGGCGAGGCCGGCATCGACGAGAGCGCGCTCACCGGCGAGAGCCGCCCTGTCGCGCGTGGCCCCGGCGATGCGGTTTCCACCGGCACCATCGCCCTCGACGGCCGGCTGGTGGTGGAGGTCCGCGCCGTCGGCGCCGAGACGGTGCTCGCCCGCACCGCCGCCCTGGTCGCCGCCGCCCAGGCCAGCCGCGCCCCGGTGCAGCGGCTGGTGGACCGGGTGAGCGCCGTCTTCGTCCCCGCCGTGGTCGGCATCGCCGCGCTGACGCTGATCGGCTGGCTGCTCGCCGGCGCCGGGGCCGAGGCCGCCGTGCTGCGCGCGGTCGCGGTGCTGGTCATCGCCTGCCCCTGCGCCCTCGGCCTCGCCACCCCGGCCGCCATCATGGCCGGGACCGGCGCCGCCGCGCGGGCTGGCATCCTCATCCGCGATGCGGAGGCGATCGAGCGGGCCGGGGCCATCACCCTCGTCGCCTTCGACAAGACCGGCACGCTGACCGAAGGCCGCCCGCGCCTAGCCTCGGTCACCACCGTGCCGGGCGTGACGCAGGCCGAGGCGCTGCGCCTCGCCGGCGCCCTGCAAGCCGGCAGCGAGCACCCGCTGGCCCGCGCCGTGCTCGACCGCGCCGGACCAGCGCTGCCGAAAGCCACCGATTTCCGCGCCCTGCCCGGCCGCGGCGTCGCCGGCACCGTCGAGGGCCGCGCCCTGCTGCTCGGCAGCCCCCGCCTGCTGGCCGAGAGCGGCGCCGACCCGTCCGGCCTCGCCGTCCCCGCGACGATGACACCCGCCTGGCTGATCGAAGGCACCCACGTCCTCGCCCTTCTCGCCTTCGAGGACACCGAGCGGCCGGGCGCCGCCGTCGCCATCGCCAGCCTCGCCCGCATGGGCGCCAAGACCGCCATGCTGAGCGGCGACAGCCCTGACGTAGCGGCCGCCGTCGCCACCCGCCTCGGCATCGCGGAGGCCGCCGCCGCACTGCTTCCCGCCGACAAGGCCGGCCGCATCGCCGCCTGGCGCGCGGAGGGCGAGCGCGTCGCCATGGTCGGCGACGGGGTGAACGACGCCCCGGCGCTCGCCGCCGCCGATCTCGGCATCGCCATGGGCAGTGGCACCGACATCGCCATCCAGGCCGCCGGCATCACCCTGCTGCGGCCCGACCCGGCGCTGGTGCCGGCGGCGCTCGCGGTGACACGGCGAACGCTCAGGACCATCCGGCAGAATCTCGGCTGGGCCTTCGGCTACAACCTGATCGGCCTGCCGCTCGCCGCCTTCGGCCTGCTCTCGCCCATGCTGGCCGGCGCGGCGATGGCCTTCTCCTCCGTCTCCGTCCTGGCCAATGCCCTGCGTCTGGCGAGGTGGCGCCCATGACCGCTAGCATCGGCGAGGCCGCCCGCGCCTCCGGCGTCTCGGAGAAGATGATCCGCCACTATGAGTCGATCGGCCTGCTCCGCCCCGCCCGCGAGGCGAACGGCTACCGCCGCTACGCCGAGGCCGACATCGCCGTGCTGCGTTTCATCCGCCACGCCCGCGACCTCGCCTTCCCGCTGGAGGAGGTGCGGCGCCTGCTCGCCCTCTGGCAGGACCGGGGCCGGGCCAGCGCCGAGGTCCGCGCCATCGCCCTCGCCCATGTCGCCGCGCTGGAGGAGAAGGCCGAAAGCCTCCGCCGCATGGCCGAGAGCCTCCGTCACCTGGCCGCGCACTGCCACGGCGATGCCCGGCCCGACTGCCCCATCCTCGATGGTCTGGAAGGAAAGCACCCATGTTGACCCTGCATGTCGAAGGCATGAGCTGCGGCCATTGCGTTCGCGCCGTGACCGAGGCCATCCGCGCGCTCGACCCTCGGGCGGAGGTCGCCATCGACCTCGCCACCGGCACCGTCCGGGCGGAAACCGGGGCCGAGCCGAAGGCGGTCACCGCCGCCGTGGAGGAAGAGGGCTACAAGGTCACAAGCGCCGCTTGACCTGCGGGTCCGGCGGGTGGATCAACCGCGCCATGCAGCGCGTCTTCTCCGGCATCCAGCCCTCCGGCATCCCGACCCTCGGCAACTACCTGGGCGCCATCCGCAACTGGGTGCCGTTGCAGGAGACGCATGACGCGATCTATTGCGTCGTCGACCTGCACGCCATCACCGTCTGGCAGGACCCCAAGGAGCTGGCGGCCCAGACGCGGGAGATGGCCGCGGCGCTGATCGCCTGCGGGCTCGACCCGAAGCGCTGCATCCTTTTCATCCAGAGCCATGTCCACGCCCATGCGCGGCTGGCCTGGATCTTCAACTGCGTCGCCCGGCTCGGCTGGCTGAACCGGATGACCCAGTTCAAGGACAAGGCCGGCAAGGACCGCGAGGCCGCCTCCTCCGGCCTCTATGTCTATCCGAACCTCATGGCCGCCGACATCCTGGCCTACAAGGCGACGCTGGTGCCGGTCGGCGACGACCAGAAGCAGCACCTGGAGCTGGCCAACGACATCGCCGAGAAGTTCAACCACGACTTCTCCGCTGAGGGCTTTTTCCCTCGCATCGAGCCGCTGATCCAGGGCGTCGCCGCCCGCGTCATGTCGCTCCGCGATGGCACGAAGAAGATGTCGAAGTCGTCCCCCTCCGACCAGTCGCGCATCAACTTGACCGACGACGCCGACGCCATCGCGTTGAAGGTCCGCCGCGCCCGCACCGACCCGGAGCCATTGCCCGAGGCGGTTGCCGGGCTCGAAGGCCGCGCCGAGGCGCGCAACCTTGTCGGCATCCTTGCCGCCATCACCGGCACCACGCCCGATGGCGTGCTGCGCGAGCATGGCGGGAAGGGCTTCGGCGCCTTCAAGGAGGTGCTGGCCGAGGCGCTGGTCGCGCATCTCTCGCCGATCCAGGCCGAGATGCGCCGCCTGCTGGACGACCCGGCCTCGCTCGACGCTGCGCTGCGCCTCGGCGCCGACCGGGCGGCGGCCATCGCCGACCCCATTGTCACCGAGGCCGAGCGCATCGTCGGCTTCCTGCCGCGGTAAAGCCTGATGTGATCCCGGTCCCGGATCGCAGGCCGGGGCCACCCCATGCTAGAGGGCGCCGCATGAACACGCCCTCCCGCCGCACCCTGCTCGCCGCGCTCGCGGCCCTCTCCCTCGCTCCCGCCGCCCGGGCGCAGACGGCGCCGATCGAGCGGCTCAACGCCGCCCTGCTCGATGTGATGAGGAACGCCCGCAGCCTCGGCGTCCGCGGGCGGGAGCAGCGGCTGCGGCCGGTGATGGAGCAGGTCTTCAACCTGCCGGCCATGACGCGCATCGCCGTCGGCCCGTCCTGGACCACCATCTCCCCGGCCGACCAGCAGGCGCTGGTGGCGGCCTTCAGCGACTGGTCCATCGCCACCTATGCCAACCGCTTCGACGGCTATGGCGGCGAGAGCTTCGAGATCCAGGGCAGCACGCCGCGCCCGAACGGCGACGTGCTGGTCGAGACCCGCATCCTCCGCCCAAGCGACTCGCCGGTGCAGATCAACTACCTGCTGCGCGAGGGCCGCATCGTCGATGTCTACCTGACGGGCACGATCAGCGAGCTGGCCAGCCGCCGCTCCGAATTCGCCGGCCTGCTCCGCGACGGCGGGGCACAGCGGCTGGTCGCCGAGCTGCGGCGGCGGACGGCGGAGGCGCTGCGGGGCTGATCACAGCCCCGGCGCATACCCCACCGCCTGGTTGAGCCGCGACCGCGCCCGGCCGAGCTGCACCGCCGTCCGCGCCTCGGCGCCTGCGGCTTCGAGCTGGAGCTGCCGCACCCGGTAGAGGTCGAAGATGCCCGTCTCGCCGGCGCGGAAGGCCCGGCGTGCCGTATCCAACTGCTGATCGGCCACGGCGAGCCGCTGGCGCGCGATCCGCGCCGCCTCCTCCGCCGCGCGCAGCGCCTGCTCCGCCGCCAGCACCCCGGCCCGCACCAGCCGCTGCTGCTGGGCCAGCACCGCCGTGGCACGGGTGATGTCCGCCTCGGACGCTGCACGGCGCGGGGCATTCCGCGCCTCGGTCGCCAGCGGCACGCGTAGGCGCAGGCCGAGCGAGACGCCCTGCTCCGTCACGTTGCCGCTCTGGTTCTGGCCGAACAGGCCGAGCTCCGGGTTGTCGCGCGGCGTCACGGCCACCAGCCGCGCCTCCGCCTCGGCGCGGGCGAGGCTCGCCTCGGCGGCGACGAGCAGCGGATGGCTGGCACGGCGCGGCGCCGGCGGCTCCGGCGGCAGGTCGGGCTCGGCGCCGCCGGTCAGCGTGGCGTAGGTGGCCCGCGCGGCGATCAGCGCCGCCTCGGCATCGGCCAGGGCCAGTTCCGCCGCCAGCGTCTCGTTCTGCGCCAGCAGGCTGTCGGAGGGCGGGATGTCGCCAAGCTGCGCCCTGCGGCCCACGTCGCGGGCGATGTCCCGCGCCGTCGCCAGCCGGTCGCGGGCCAGGCGCTGCTCGCGCGCCGCCAGCACCGCGTTCCACCAGTATTCGCGCAGCAGCCCGGCCACTTCCAGCCGGCGCTGGGCGAGCTGGCGCTCCACTTCGGTGACGCCCGTCGCCACCGTGTTGCCGAGAGCGCTGCGCTGGCCCGGCAGCCAGAGCGGGGCCCCGACTTCAAGGTCGAATTGCAGCGCCTCGCGCGGCCCGCGGGTATCGGTGCGCCAGGCGCCGATCACGGCCGGGGAGCCGGCGATGGGTGAGCGCACCTGGGCACTCCGTGCCGCCACCGCCCCGCGCTGGGCGGCGAGGCCACGGCTGGCGGCATCGAGCGAGACTGCCTGGTCGAGATGCCGGGCGAGGAGCGAGTCGCCCTGCGCATGCGCCGCCACGGGCGCGAGCAGAAGGGCGAGCAGAAGCAGGATCGGACGCATCGTCGGCATCACTCGGCAGGCACCGGCTTGGCGCCGGCCGGGGCTGATGTTGCTTCGGCTTCCGCCTTCGGCAGGGCGAAGCGGGAGTAGAGGATCGGCAGCAGCACCAGCGTCAGCACCGTCGCCGTGACCAGGCCCCCGATGACGACCACGGCGAGCGGCCGCTGGATCTCGGCGCCCGGCCCGGTGGCGAAGAGGAAGGGCACGAGGCCGAAGGCGGCGATGGTCGCCGTCAGGATCACCGGCGTCATCCGCCGCTTCGCTCCCTCGCGCACCGCATCCACCAGCGACAGCCCCTCCTCGGCGATCAGCCGGTTGATGTAGGAGACCAGCACCACGCCATTGAGCACGGCGATGCCGATCAGCGCGATGAAGCCGACCGAGGCCGGCACCGAGAGGAATTCGCCCGAGCCCCAGAGCGCCACCACGCCGCCGATCACCGCGAAGGGCACGTTGCAGAAGACGAGCGCCGCCTGCCGCGCCGAGCCGAAGGTGAAGTAGAGCAGCAGAAAGATCATGCCGAGCGCGATCGGCACGACGACGGCGAGCCGCGCCGAGGCGCGCTGCTGGTTCTCGAACTGCCCGCCCCATTCCATGCGGTAGCCGGGCGGCAGCTCCACCCGCTGCGCCACTGCCGCCTGCGCCTCGGCGACGAAGCCGACGAGGTCCCGCCCGCGCACATTGGCGAGGATGGTGGCGTAGCGCTGCGTACCCTCACGGATGACCTGGATCGGCCCCTCCTCCTCGGCGATGCGCGCGACCTGCGAGAGCGCCACGGTCCGCCCGCCCGGCAGGGCGAGCACCAGCCGCTGCAGGTCGGTGGCGGAACGCCGCAGGCTGCCCTCGCCACGCAACATCAGCGGAATGCGCCGCTCCTGCTCCAGCACCAGCCCCATGTCGCGCCCGTCCACCCAGACGCGCAGCGCCTGCTGCACCTCGCGCACGTTGAGGCCGAGCCGCCCCGCGGCGAAGCGATCGATCTCGACGCGGAGGTACTTCATCCCCTCGTTGCGCAGGGCGAAGACATCGGAGGAGCCCTGGATGTCCTTCACCGTCTCCTCCACCTGGCGGGCGATCTTGTTCAGCTCGCCGATCGAGTAGCCGAAGACCTTCACCACCACGTCGCCGCGGGCACCGATGATCATCTCCTGCACCCGCATGTCGATCGGCTGGTTGATGGCGTAGGAGATGCCGGGGAAGGCATCGAGCACCTTGCGCACCTCGTTGATGACGAAGTCGCGGTTCTTCTTGTCGCGCCACTCCTCGCGCGGCGCGATGGTGAGGAAGAGGTCGCTGTCGTTCAGCCCGACCGGGTCGATGCCCAGCTCGTCGGCGCCGGCGCGGCCCATGATGCCGCGCACCTCGGGCACCCGCTGCATGATCTCGCGCTGGAGCAGCAGGTCGCTCTCGGCGGCCTGGTCGACATTGACGGTGGGGTGCTTGCGCAGGGTGACGACGGGCGTACCTTCGTCCATCACCGGCATGAAGGTGGAGCCGATGCGGCCGAACAGGAACACCGCCAGGCCCAGCCCGGCCAGTGCCGCGCCGCCCACTTTCAGCGGGTTCTTCATCGCCCAGGCGAGGAAGGGATCGTAGACCGCGTGCAGCTTGCGGACCAGCCACGGCTCCTTGCCATGCCCGCCCGCCGTCAGCACCGAGGCGGCGAGCGCCGGCACCACGGTGAGCGAGATCAGCAGCGCGGCGCAGAGCGCGAAGATGATGGTCAGCGCCACCGGCCCGAACAGCCGCCCCTCCAACCCCTGCAAGGAGAGCAGCGGCACGAAGACGGTGACGATGATGACGACGCCCGAGACCAGCGGCACCGCCACCTCCCGCACCGCCTCCAATGTCGCCTGGCTGCGCGCCTTGAGGTTCGGCTTGCCCTCCATGGTCGAGAGCCGGTGCGCCACGTTCTCCACCACCACCACCGCGCAATCGACCAGCAGGCCGATGGCGATGGCCAGGCCGCCGAGCGACATGATGTTGGCCGAGAGCCCGTAGAGCGACATCACCCCGAAGGTGGACAGCACCGAGAGCGGCAGGGCGAGCGAGACGACCAGCGCCGCACGCAGGTTGCCGAGGAAGAGGATCAGCAGCACGGTGACGAGGGCGATCGCCTCCAGCAGCACCTTCTGCACCGTCCAGACCGCCTTCTCGATCAAGTCGTTCCGGTCGTAGAAGATGCTGATCTTGACCCCCTCGGGCAGCGTCTTCTGGATCTCGTCGAGCTTCGCGGTGACGCCGTTGACGACGGTCCGCGCATTCGCCCCGCGCAGCCCGAGCACGATGCCCCAGACCGCCTCGCCCTCGCCGTTGCGGGTGACGACGCCGTTGCGCGCCAGCGCCCCGAACCGCACATCGGCGATGTCGCCGACGCGCACCACCCCGGTCGGGTGCGAGACGACGACGATGGCGCGGATGTCCTCCAGCGTGCGGATGCGCCCCTCGGCGCGCACCAGCAGCGCCTCCTCGCCGTCCTGCACGCGGCCGGCGCCGTCGTTGCGGTTGTTCTGGCCGAGCACCTCGGCCAGCATCGCGGTGGTGATGCCGCGCGCCGCCATCGCCGCCGGGTCGGGCGCCACCTCATAGGTCCGCACATGGCCGCCGAGGGTGTTGACGTCGGCGACGCCCGGCAGGCCGCGGAGCTGTGGGCGGATCACCCAGTCGAGCAGCGTCCGCCGCTGCATGGGCGAGAGCGTGCCGCCCTCCAGCGTGAACATCAGCATCTCGCCGAGCGGCGTGATGACCGGGGCAAGGCCGCCCGAGACGCCGTCGGGGAATTGCGATTCGAGGTCGTCGAGCCGCTGGTCCACCTGCGTCCGCGCCCAGTAGATGTCGGTTCCCGGTGCGAATTCGAAGGTCATCAGCGCCGTCGCATAGCGCGTGATGGAGCGGATGTTGACGAGGCCGGGGATGCCCTTCATCGCCAGCTCGACCGGGTTGGTGACCTGGGTCTCCAGCTCCTCCGGCGGCAGGCCGGGCGCCTGCATGGCCACCAGCACCTGGGTCGGCGAGACATCGGGGAAGGCGTCGATCGGCAGCTTGCGGTAGGCGTTCACCCCCCAGGCGATCAGGCCGAGCGTGGCGAGCGCGACGATCAGCCGCTGGCTCAAGGCCAGCGACACAAGGCGCATCAGCATGGTGCGGTCAGCCCCCGTAGATCTCGGTGAGTTCGGCCAGCAGCGAGAGGATGCCGCGTGTCGCCACCTGGTCCTCCGTGGTGAGGCTGGCACGGATGGAGACGGTGCTGGCGGTCTCGGCGATCACCACCACCGGCCGGGCGCGGAAGCCATGCGCGCTGCGGACGAAGACCCAGGACTGGCCCGCATGGCGCACCACGGCGCCGGCGGGCAGCCGCCATTGCGGCGTGCCGTTGGGGCGGAGCGCGACACTCGCCGTCACCACCTGGCCAGGCCGCAGCGCCTCCGCCCCGTCCGTGACCTCGACCACCGCGGCGAGCGATTGCGTGGTGGCATCCACCGCGCGGCCGAGCCGAATGACCTCGCCCTGCGCCGGCGTCCCCGGCACGCCGACGCGGGTGCCGGGGGTGATGGCGTTCGCCTGCGACAGCGGCATCTGCAAGGTGATCCAGAGCGGGTCGAGCTGGGCGATGCTGAACAGCGGCGCGGCGGGAGCGATGCGCTCGCCGGCCGTGGCGCGGACCTCGAGCACCACGCCATCGGCCGGCGCGCTGACGGTCAGCGCCGGGACCATGCGGCGCTGGTCGCGGACGGCGCTGATATCCACCTCCGCCATGCCGAGCAGCGCCAGCATCTGCTCGCGCTCCTGCAAGGTGGTGCGGGCATAGTCGTAATCGGCGCGGGTGGTCAGCAGGCGGCGCTCGGCGATGATGCGTTCGCGGTGCATCTGCTCGTCGCGGCGCAGCTTTTCGGCCGCCAGCTTCTCGGCCGAGAGGGCCTGAAGATAGGTGCGCTGCGCCTCCAGCAGGTCCGTGCTGCGCAGCCGGGCGATGGGCTGGCCCTCCTTCACCGGCTCGTTCGGCGCGACCAGGATGGACTCCACCAGCCCGGCCGCCGGGGAGGCGACGACGCGCAGCTGCTGCGGCGGCACGCTCACCGTGCCGGGCAGCATGGTCTGGGTGGTGCCCCCCTCAGCCTCGACGCGCACGACCTCGATACCGGCGGCGCGGTATTGCCGCTCGTCGATCGGGATCTGTACCTCGTTCGGCGCGGGTTCCACCCCCTGCACCGGCAGCGGGGCCAGCAGCAGCAGGGTGGACAGGGCGCACGCGAGAAAGGGCGCGCCGAGGGGTATTCGCACGGTCTATGCCTCCAGATGGGTCGGGAGGCGCATGGCTCAGCGCCCTATTTTAGCACCAACCGCCCGGGCGGTGGCACATCGGCTCAACAGGTGCCCATATGAATGGGAACATGCCACCTTGACGGTAGTCTACAGCGCCGGCCGACTGGCGGGAGATGGACAAACCGTAAGATTTTTCAATCCCCGGCCGCATTGGCCTCGATCACGCCCGCGCGAAGGAATGCATGATGATCGTCCTCGTCACCGGAGCCACGGCCGGATTCGGCCTCGCCATCGCCCGCCGCTTCGCGGCCGACGGCGCCCGCATCATCGCCGCCGGCCGCCGGCAGGAGCGGCTGGACACCCTGGCCGCCGAGCTGCCCGGCCAAGTCCTGCCGCTCGCCCTCGACGTCGCCGACCGGGCGGCGGTCGAGGCGGCCATCGCCGGCCTCCCCGCCGAATGGGCCGCCATCGACCTGCTGGTGAACAATGCCGGCCTCGCCCGCGGCCTGGCCCCGGCGCAGGAGGCCTCGCTCGACGACTGGGAGGCAATGCTCGACACCAACGTGAAGGGGGTGATGTACGTCACCCATGCCGTGCTGCCGGGCATGGTGAAGCGCAATGCAGGCCACATCCTCAACATCGGCTCGACCGCGGCAGAATGGCCCTATCCCGGCGGCAATGTCTACGGCGCCACCAAGGCCTTCGTCCGCCAGTTCAGCTACAACCTCCGCGCCGACCTGCACGGCACGAAGGTGCGGGTGACGGATATCGAGCCGGGCCTCGTCGGCGGCACGGAATTCTCGACCGTCCGCTTCGGCGGCGATGCCGAGAAGGCCGCCGGCGTCTATGCCGGGACCGACCCGCTGACGCCGGAGGACATTGCCGACATCGTCCATTGGGTGGCGACCCGCCCGGCCCGGGTGAACGTCAACCTGCTGCAGGTGATGCCGGTGGTGCAGAGCTTCGGCCCGCTCCGCGTCCACAAGGAATGATCAGGAGGGCTGCGGCACCATCCGCCGCTCCATCCAGACCCAGGCCAGCAGCCCCGGCAGGAAGATGATGAGGTCCCTCAGGCGGCGGGCGATGGCGAGCGCCGCCGCCGCCTCCGCCGGCAGGCCGAGCAGCAGGCCGAGGCCGAGGAACCCCGCCTCCTGCAACCCCAGTGCCCCCGGCACGAGGAAGGCGGCCGAGGAGAGCGCCTGGATCATCGCCTCGATCGCCACCGCCTCGGCGATGGAGACCGGGTAGCCGAGCGCCGCGAGCGCGATCCAGATCTCGAGCGACCCCGCCAGCCACCCGGCAAGCTGCCAGAGGAAGCACCCAGCAATCGCCCCCCGCACCTGCCAGATGCGCCGCGTCATCCGGTCGATCCTCGCCGAATGCGCGGCAATGCCGGGGAAGCGCCCCGCAGCCACCCCATTGAGCAGCCGCGCAAGCCGCGACAGGACATCCGCCCGCTGCGCCAGGATGAAGCCGCCCGCCATGGCAAGCCCGGCCAGCAGCCCGAGCCCGGTGGCACCCCAGCCGATCCCCGCCCCCGCCCAGGCCAGCAATGCGAGGCCGAGCAACGCGAAGCCAAGCTGGCTGAGGATGGAGATCGCCATATCCACCATCAGGCTCGCCGCCGCCGGCGCCACCGCGACGCCCTCGCCTCGCAGCAGCCTGTAGGAGGCGATCTCCCCCCCGATCCGCGCCACCGGCAGCAACCCGTTCACCGATTCCCGAATCCACACATTGGCTGTCATCGCCCCGAGCCCCGGCCGCCGCGCCCGCGGCAGCAGCAGCCGCCAGGCATGGCCGTTGAGCGCCATCGACGGCACATGCGCCAGTGCCGCCAGCACCAGCCCGAACCCGGCCGTCGCCAGCAACCCGCCGACCTCGCTGAGGTCCTGCTGCCCGATCAGCAGCAGCGCCCCGGCCAGCCCCCCGACCGCGAGCAGCAGCCCGAGCCGGCTCACGCCAGCATCGCCGCATAGCCGCCGGTCGCGAGTCCGGCGCAGGTGGCGCGAATCCGCGGATCGACCAAGGCCGCAAGCTCCTCCGCATAGCGATAACCCGGCGCCGCGCCGGGGAAGCCGCCCTCCGTCGCCGGATGGAAATACAGCTCGGTTACACCCGGCGGCAGCTTGGCCAGCGCCCCCGCCAACCTCCCCACGGTGAAGGCCCCCGTCCAGCCAAGCCCGACGACACGATCCGGCGCCCGCAGCCCATGCCGCGCCGCCAGCCGCCGCAGCCAGAGGATCAGTGGCGCCAGCGCCCGTCCCGCCCCCGGCTCATAGGGGATGCGCACCGTGCGGATGCCCGTGCGCGCCGCTTCGGCAAAGGCCATGGAAGCGATCACCGGATGCAGATGATAATGCTTATGCGCATTGAGGTGGTCGCATTCGAGCCCCGTCGCCCGGAAGGCCGCGCATTGCGCCGCAATCTCCGCCCGCAGCTGCGCCCGCGCGGCGCGAGAGACGGCGAGGCTGAGCCCAAGCCCCGCCATATCATCGCGGAAGCGCCCATTCGCCTGGACAAGGGCCGGAATCCGCTCCGGCGGCAGGGTCGGCGTGCCATCGGTCAGCGTCAGATGCAGCCCGACCGCCAGCCGCGGATTGCGCCGCGCCACCTCCACCCCCTCCGCCGCCGCCGGCTCGCCGACCATGAGGCTGGCCGCCGTCAGCACGCCCTCGCGGTGCGCCTGCTCAATCGCGGCATTCACCGGCCCGGCGAGGCCGAGGTCATCGGCATTGAAGATGAGGCGAGCGGTCATAACGATCCCCGGGCCAGGGGCCCTGGGCGTTCCAGTCAGGCGGCCTGCTGCTCCCCCGCCGTCTTCCGCTCGCGCAGGAAGTGGAAGAACTCCACCCCCTCGCGCAGCCGCCGCACCAGCATCTGCCGGTCGCGGATCATCTCGCCGCAGATCGAGGCGATCTTCGGCGCCCGGAAATAGAACTTCCGGTAGAATTCCTCGACGCCGTTGAAGATCTCGGTATGGCTGAGATGCGGATAGGCCAGCGGCGCGATCTGCACGCCATGCGCATCGACGTATTCCGTATGCGCCGTGTCGAGCCAGCCCTCCTTCTGCGCCTGGTCGAACAGGAACGTCCCCGGATAAGGCGCCGCCAGCGAGACCTGCAGCGTGTGCGGGTTGGTCTCGATGGCGAACTGGATGGTCTCGCGGATGGTCTCCGTCGTCTCGCCCGGCAGGCCGAGGATGAAGGTGCCGTGGATCATGATGCCGAGCTCATGGCAATCCTTGGTGAACCGCTTGGCGACGTCGATCCGCATGCCCTTCTTGATGTTGTGCAGAATCTGCTGGTTGCCGCTCTCGTAGCCGACCAGCAGCAGGCGCAGCCCGCCATCCTTCAGCACCTTCAGCGTCTCGCGCGGCACATTGGCCTTGGCGTTGCAGGACCAGGTGACGCCGAGCTTGCCCATCTCGCGCGCGATCGCCTCGGCGCGGGGCAGGTCGTCGGTGAAGGTGTCGTCGTCGAAGAAGATCTCCTTCAGCCCCGGGAAATTGTCCCGGATATACCGGATCTCCTCGATGACGTTGCCGACGCTGCGCGTCCGGTAGCGATGCCCGCCCACCGTCTGCGGCCAGAGGCAGAAGGTGCAGCGGCTCTTGCAGCCCCGGCCCGTGTAGATCGAGACATAGGGGTGCTTCAGGTAGCCGATGAAGTACTTCTTGTAGTCGAGGTCGCGCTTGTAGATCGGCGAGACGAAGGGGAGGCTGTCCATGTCCTCCAGCACCGGCCGGTCGGCATTGTGGACCAGCACGCCCTGCCCGTTGCGCCAGGACAGGCCCTTGATCGAGCCCCAGTCGCGCCCCTCGGCGACTTCCTTCACGGTGAAGTCGAACTCGTTGCGAGCGACGAAATCTACCACCGGCGCATCGCGCAGGCTCTCCTCGGCCTGCACGGCCACCTTGGCGCCGATCAGCCCGACCTTGAGGTTCGGGTTCTCGGCCTTCAGCCGCTCCGCCACCTTCACGTCGGAGCTGAAGGAGGGCGTCGAGGTGTGCAGCACGACCATGTCGTGGTCGCGCGCCATCGGCGCCACGTCGGCCAGGCTCTGCCGGTGCGGCGGCGCATCGACCAGCTTCGAGCCCTCGACCAGCGCGGCCGGCTGGGCGAGCCAGGTCGGGAACCAGAAGCTCTTGATCTCGCGCCGCGCCTGGTAGCGCGAGCCGGCGCCGCCATCGAAACCGTCGAAAGAGGGAGCCTGGAGGAACAGGGTACGCATCATCGCCGGAATCAATCCCCAACCCGCGCCTCGGCCATGCGGCCTTCGCGGTCCATCCGATATCGCTGGCCCTGCCACGTCACCGTGCCGCGGGCAAGCCCAACCCCCCATATAGCGAAGGAGATCACGTCGCGCAGTGGCAGAAGTGCCAGCCGCGCCATGCGCCAGGGTCGCCCCAGCACCCCATCCACCGTGAGGGCCAGCCCAAGCCGCGCCGCCAGCGCCACCCCCAGCACCGCCAGCCCCCGCGGCGCCAGCAATGCGGCCAGCAGCCCCGGCACCAGCGGATAGGTCAGCCCCATCCCCCAATAGCCGCGTGGGTCGAGCAGCCGCAGCGTCCGCGCCCAGCGCAATTCGTGGCCGAAGAGGGCAGGGAGGCTCGCCTCTGCCTGGACATGCAAGGGCAGCACCGGCGCCACCACCACCCGCAGCCCGAGCCGCCGCACCGCCGCCCCAAGCGCATGGTCATCCGCCAGCAACCCGGCCAGCGCCCGGAAGCCGCCGATCCGCTCCAGCGTCTCCGCCCTGAGCGCCATGGTCGCTCCATAGCAGCCATTCGCCCGCCCCATCGCCTCGCCGAGCGCCGCATTCGGCAGGAACTGCCAGTCGATCCCGAGCGCCCCCAGCCGCGACCACAGCCCCGGCTCCGCCGGCGCCCCTTGGTAGAGGCAGGTGACGAGCCCGACCGAAGGGTCCGCCAGCGGCGCCGTCACCGCCGTCAGCCAATGCGGCGGCACCCGCATATCGGCATCGGCGACCACCAGCACCGGGTGCTCGGCCCGCTCGGCCAGGTTGACGAGCTGCGAGACCTTGCGGTTCGGCCCATGGATGCGCGGATCGACCACCAGCCGGGCCGGAACATCCGGCCGGTCCGCCATGGCCGCCTCCGCCACCGGCCCCGCCCCATCGGCATCCTGGGGCACGGCAAAAAGCACCTCGAAAGGCGCCGCATGCTCCTGGTCGAGCGTCGAAAGCAGGTTCTCCCGCAGCCCCGGCTCCGCCCCATGCAGCGGCTTCAGGATGCTGGCAGGCAGGGCCGGCCCCGCCGGCGGCGCAATGCGGCCGAGCCGGTGGACGGCACGCGCCCCCATCACCGCCGTCACCGCTCCAGCCAGCGCCGGGATAGCGAGGAGCAGATCAAGCACGCGCGGGGTGCCGCGATGCGGGGTGCCGCGCGCTCGCGCTTTGCGTTAGCGTCGCCTTCCCCCTGCCGGTTGGTCCGATGCGCCGAATAGCTCCCCTCCTCGTCCTGCTCCTCGCCGCCTGCGCCCAACAGGGGGACGGGCGGCAGGTCGTCGCCTCCAGCGGCCGCACCGCGACCGACATCACCGGCACGGCCCTGCCGGTGACGGTGACGGCGCCGACCGACCCGACCGACCCCTACGAGGCGACCAACCGCCGCGTCCTCGACTTCAACTTCGCCGTGGATGACGCGGCCATCCGCCCGGCCGCGGTCTTCTACCGCAATTCCGTCGGCGGCTGGACCCGCACCCGCATCCGCAACGTGCTGAGCAACCTGAACGAACCGGCCGTCGCCGCCAACAGCCTGTTGCAAGGCCGGCCGCTGGAATCGGCGCAGACCGTGCTGCGCTTCGTCTTCAACAGCACGGCCGGGCTCGGGGGCATGTTCGACCTCGCCCAGTTCGGCGGCCCGCCGCGGCTGGAGCGGGATTTCGGCCAGACCCTCTACACCTGGGGCCTGCCGGACGGGCCTTACCTGATGGTGCCCATCGTCGGCCCCTCCAACCCACGCGAGCTGACCGGCTCCGTCGTCAACGGCTTCATGAATCCGCTCAGCTACTTCATCCCGCTCGGCGCCAATCTCGGCCGCGGCGCGGTGGAAGGGCTCGACACCCGCGAGCAGAACATCGAGACGCTGGACGAGGTCCGCAACGGCTCGCTCGACGCCTATGCGCGCCTCCGCAGCCTCTGGCAGCAGCACCGCAACGCCGAGCTGGGCCGCACCACGACCAATTCGATCGAGGTCCTGGACGACCCCGGCGCCAACTGAGGCTACCGGATCAGGTCCGCCGCCTTCTCCGCGACGGACAGCACCGTCGCGTTGATGTTGCAGACCGGGATGTCCGGAAAGACCGAGGCATCCACCACCCGCAGCCCCTCGACGCCTCGCAGCCGCAGCGCCGCATCGAGCGGCGCGTCCGGGTCTGCCCCCATCCGCACCGTCCCACATGGGTGATAGACGGTGCCGCCCGTGGCGCGAGCGAAGTCGAGCAGGTCGGCATCGCTCTCCGCCACCGGCCCCGGCCGCGACTCGCCCGCGACGATGCCCGCCAGCGGCGCTGCCGCCATCCACCGTCGCGCCAGGCGCAGCCCGCGCAGCACGCAGGCCCGGTCGCCCTCCGTCGCCAGGTAGCGCGGGGCGATGCGCGGCGCCACGGCCGGATCGGGAGAGGCAAGGTTGACGCTACCCCGGCTCTCCGGCCGGCATTGCCAAACGCCGATCGTCATCCCCGGCGCGCTTTCGGGCGTGCCGATCGCCAGCCCCGGCCATCGCCCCTCGCCCGGCACCTCCGCCCAGGAGAGCGGCCCCCCGTTGATCTGAATGTCGGGCGCCTCCAGCCCCGCCGCCGTGCGGGCGAAGAGCGAGAACATCCCCGGCGACCAGGTCAGCACGCCCGTCCCGTTGAGTGCCCAGCGCATCGCCTCGACCGGCAGCCGCCAGCCATGGATGCGCCGGTTGGCCGACCAGCGATGTGAGGCCAGCCGGTAGCCGAGCCGGACGATGTAATGGTCCTGCAGATTGGCCCCGACCCCCGGCATGTCCCGCAGCACGGGGATGCCGAGACCCTGCAACGCCTCCCCAGGCCCCATCCCCGAGAGCATCAGCAACTGCGGCGAGCCGATCGCCCCGGCTGAAAGGATAACCTCCCGCCGCGCCTCCACCACCTGCTCCACCCCGCCCCGGCGGATGGCAACCCCCGTCGCCCTTCCTTCCTTGACGACGACCCGCAGCGCCATCGCCTCATCGATCACCGTCAGATTCGGCCTGCCGAGCGCCGGATGCAGATAGGCCCGCGCCGCCGAGATGCGCCGCCGCCCCCGCCTGGTCTGCTGAAATTCGGAAAAACCCTCCCGCACCGGCCCGTTCATGTCCGGCTGCACCGGCAGGCCGATGGCCCGCGCCGCCTCAGCCAGGTGGTCGAGCAGGGGAGGGCGGTCGGCCAGCGCCTCCACCCTCTGCGGCCCTTCGGTGCCCCGCCCCTCGCCCCCGCCCGCATAGGCCTCGTGCTTCTGAAAATAGGGCAGCAGGTCATCCCACCCCCAGCCCGTGCATCCCTTCTGCGCCCAGAGGTCGTAGTCCGACGGGTGCCCCCGCACATGCCCCAGCCCGTTGATCGAGGAGGAGCCGCCCCAGACCCGCCCGCGCGGATAGTCGAGGGCGCGGCTGGCGGTGCCCGGATCGGGCTCCGTCCGATACCCCCAGGTCAGGCGCGGATGCCCGAGGATGCGCGCATAGCCGGCGGGGATATGGATATAGGGGTGCCGGTCCCGCCCCCCGGCCTCGACCAGCGCGACGCTCGCCCGCCCGTCCTCGCTCAGCCGCGCCGCCAGCACGCACCCCGCGCTGCCGCCGCCGACGACGACATAGTCGAAGGGCCCCATCACTCCATCAGCTCCGGCCCGGTCTGCAACCCGCTCGGCGGCTCCACCCCCCGCGCCACCGCCAGCACCAGCCGCCGCATCCAGGCATGCCCCGCATCCGCCTCGAAGCGGCGATGGAAGAGCAGCGACAGCCGCGTATGCCGCGGCGCCACCGGCGGATCGCGCAGCGCCAGCCCATGCGTCTCCGCCAACCGCACCGCAAGGCGGGAGGAGAGCGTCATGATCATCTCCGTCCGCAGCAGGATGTCCGGCACCGCCGAGAGATGCGCGACCACCGCGCCGAGCCGCCGCTTGTGGCCGATCTCCGCCAGCATGTCGTCGATCGCCCCGCTGCGCGACCCGTTCGGCGAATGCAGCAGATGCGGCACGCTGGTGAAGCGCTCGACCGTCAGTTCCCCCTCGGCCAGCGGATGGTCCGCCCGCATCAGCGTGCAGAACCCCTCCGGCAGCAGCCGCAGCCGGGTGTAGAGCGCCGGCGGCTCCGGCAGCACGCCGACCGCCATGATGGCGACATCGCCCTCCAGCAGCGCCTCCCAATTCGTCCGGTCGGCATGGCTGATGGCGAGGAGCGCATGCGGCGCCTCCTCCGCCATGCGGGCGAGCAGCGGCGGCGCCAGCACGGCTTCGGCATACTCGCTGAAGGCCAGCGGAAAGATGCGCTCCGTCGTCGCCGGGTCGAAGGGCGCCTGGGCCGAGATCGCCTCGCCGATCCGGTCGAGCGCATCCGCCACCGGCCCGGCCAGGCTGAGGGCGAGCGCCGTCGGCTCCACCCCGCCCGGACGGCGGAGGAACAGCTCATCCCCCAGCGCATGCCGCAGCCGCGCCAACGCATTGGAGACCGCCGGCTGGGAGAGGTTCAGCCGCTCCGCCGCGCGGGTGACGTGCCGCTCGCGCGCGACGGCATCGAAGACGCGCAGCAGGTTGAGGTCCAGGCTGCCGAGACCGGCCATTCACGCCCCGTATCATTCACCGGCGTGATGATGGACGTTCCATCCCTGCGTTGGAAGCAGGGGCGGCGGCGCGGCACCTTCCCGGCATCGCACATCCCTTTTTGGAGACAGACCGATGCCCGAAACCTCCGCCACAACCCCCTATGCCACCGCCCTGCTGCGCATCGCCCAGGGCGTCATGTTCCTCGCCCATGGCGCCGTGCTGAAGCTCGGCACCTTCGGCCTCGCGGGGACGATGGGCTACTTCGCCAGCATCGGCTACCCGGCCGCGCTCGGCGCCGTCGTCATCGCCGCCGAGATCCTGGGCGGCCTGGCGCTGATCGCCGGCCTCGCCACCCGCTGGGTGAGCCTCGCCCTCGTGCCGCTCATGCTCGGCGCGATGCTGCAGCACACCGGCAATGGCTGGGTGTTCAGCGCCCCCGGCGGCGGCTGGGAGTACCCGGCCTTCTGGACGGTGACGCTGCTGGTCCAGGCCGGGCTCGGCGCCGGCGCCTGGGCGCTGGACGGCGCCCGCCTCGCCGCCCGGCGCCCCGCCATTGCCTGACCCGCGCGGCGGTCCTCAGCCGGGGACCGCCGCCTCCTGCGGCAGCAGGCGGGCCTGCCGTTCCGCGATGGCCCGGGACAGCGGCGCCCGCAGCCGGCAGGCCAGGCCGTCCGGGCGCCAGTCCAGGGCGACCTCGCCGCCGAGCTGCTGCAGCGTCGATGCAAGCACGCGCGAACCGAAGCCGCGCCGCATCGGCGAGCCCGGCACCGGCGGGCCGCCCGTCTCGGTCCAGTCCAGCAGCAGCATCCCCGCCGCCTCGTCCGCCGTCCAGGCGACCGTCACCAGCCCACCCGGCACCGACAGCGCGCCATACTTGGTCGCATTGGTGGCAAGCTCGTGCAGCGCCATGGCGAGCGGCTGCGCGGCCTCGGTGGCGACCAGCAGGGGCGGCCCGTCCAGCTGCGCCCGGGGCTGCGCGCCACCCTCATCGTTGCCGACGAAGCCCGCGAGTTCCCCCTCGATCAGCGTGCGCAGCTGCGCACCGCTCCACTTCCCCTCGGCGAGCAACGTCTGCGCGCGGGCCAGCGCGCCGACGCGGCCCTCGATCACCTTGGCGAAGGTCCGTGCTTCGGTCTTCGGCGTCAGCCGCAGCGCCGCCTGCACCACCGCGAGCGCGTTCTTCGCCCGGTGGTCCACCTCGCGCGCCAGCAGCGTCTGGCGCTCCTCCGCCAGCCTTCGCTCGGTGATGTCCTGCATCGTGGCGATCATCGTCGCCCCCCGCAGCGGCGCACGGGGCAGCAGCACCGCGGAAAGGATCACCCAGCGCAGGCCGCCATCCTTGTGCAGCAGCCGGCTCTCCGTGCGGTAGGGCTGCCCTTCGGCCATCGCCTCGCGGAACTCCGCCTCCTTGGCGGCGCGGTCCGCCGGGTGCATGATATCGAGGTAGGTCATTCCCCCGAGCAGCTCGGCCTCCTCGTATCCCACGATCTCGCAGAGGGAGCGGTTGACCCGGAGGAAGCGCAGCGTGGCCAGCTCCGCCTGCGCCTTGCCGACCACTGAATTCTCGAAGATGGCGCGGAACTCCGCCTCGCTGGCCGCGAGCGCGGCCTCGACGCATTTGGCTTCGGTCACGTCGATATTGACCCCGACGAAGCGCGCAGTGCCTTGGCCGCCACCCGCCGACCAGCGCCCATGCGCACGAATCCACCGCTCCTCGCCCGTATCCGCCCGGAGGATGCGGAACTCGTCGTCATAGGCAGCCCCCGAGGTGATCGCGGCATGCACCGTCGCCTCGACACGCGCCCGGTCGTCGGGATGGATGCGGGCGAGCCAGGCATCCCAGCCGAAGCCGTGCGGCGCCGCCTCGGCCGGCATGCCGTAGAGCCGGACCTGCGACACGCTCACCACCGCTCGCCCGGCGGTCAGGTCCACCACCTCCCAGGTGCCGATGCGGCCCGCCTCCTGGGCCAGGCGCAGCCTTTCCTCGCCGGATGCCAGCGACACGGCGACCTGGTCGAGCTCGCAGATCGTCGTCGGGCCCACCGCGCGCGCGGCGCCCACCTCGGCGGCGGCGCGGCCGAGCGCCCGGATCGGGCGGGCAAGGCGGCGGACATAGAGCAGCGCCGCCGCCACCGACGCCCCGACCGCCAGCAGCCCCACCAGGCCGAGCCAGAGCGCCGATCGCCGCAGCGGCGCGTCGAGCGCCTCTTCCGGTACGCCGAGGGCCACGCGCCATCCCCAGGCCGGCAGCCGGACATAGGCGCCCCAGACCGGCACCCCGGCGACGTTCAGGCTGCGGACACTGCCCTCGTCCTCAGTCGCGTTCTCGCGGAGCGAGGCACTGGCCAAGTTTCCGACGTAGCGGTCATGGTCCGGCATGCGCGCGACGATCCGGTCGCGGCGGTCGAGGATGGAAACCCCCCAGCCGGGCGGCAGCCGGTGCGCCTCCAGCAGCGACGCCATGTGCCGCGCCCGGACCGCGATGTTCAGGGCGAACACCACCTCGCCCTCGCGGAAGACCGGCGCGTCGAGCAGCACATAGGGCTGGCGGTCCGTGGTGCCGGTGTAGAGGTCGGAGACGCAATTGGCCCGTGTCCGGAACACGCAGGCATCCGCCTCCAGGACGGCCGGGGCGGTGCTGACCGGCAGGGGCGTTCCAAAGGGGAAGAGGGTGTTGATCAGCTGCTGTCCCGACCGGTCCCGCAGCACGATCGCCCCGCCCGCCGGCACCACCCGCGCCGCCTGCTCGTGGAACCGACGGAGGTCGCCGTCCTGCAGCGCCGGCGAGGTCGCCAGGGCGTGCAGGATGCCGCCGAAGCCGGCCAGCTCTCGGTCCAGCTCGAGGGCCAGGTTGCGCGCGACGAGCATCGTCTGCTGCTGGTTCTCGCGCCGGGCCTGCTGCACCGAGGTCCAGGCAACGAGTCCGAGCAGGCACCACAACGGAACGACGATCGAGAGCGCGAAGGTGACGAGATGCACCCAGACAGGGTGCGCGCGCGGGAGGGCGGAGTGTATCACCGGGCCTATTCTATCCGCCAATGATTGCCGGATTTTGTTTTATCCCGAAGAACCCTTGCCGCGTCGAGATCGATCTCGGCCCCTCGGCACGGTTTTGACCGAACCGTTATCGAATTGAAACTGGCCCGCGCCGGGCATTGCCCGGTGCGGCCGGACAGGCTTACCTCCGCCCGCACGAGAACGGAGGACCTGCCTTGCAACCCCTGCCGCGCCGCCGCCTGTTCCTCGCCGGTGCCGGGCTGCTCGCCGCCCCCGCCCTGATCCGCCCCGCCGCCGCCCAGGCGGGCTGGCCGGACCGGCCGATCCGTGTCGTCGTGCCCTTCGCCCCGGGCACCAGCACCGACATCATGACCCGGCTGGTCACGCCGCGCATGGGCCAGGAATTGGGCCAGAGCCTTGTCGTCGAGAACCGGGCGAGCGCCGGCGGCATCGTCGGCTCCGACGCCATCGCCAAGTCGGCGCCGGACGGCTACAGCCTCTGCATGGGCAGCATCGCCTCGCATTCGGTGAATGCCTCGCTGATGCCGCGCCTGCCCTATGACGTGCTGCGCGACTTTACCCCGATCTCGCTGGTGACCACCGCGCCGAACCTGCTCGTCGTCGGCAACCACGTCCCGGCCAGCAACCTCCAGGAGTTCCTCGCCTGGACGAAAACCCAACGCGGCGGCGCCTCCTACGCCTCGGCCGGCAACGGCACCTCCTCCCACCTCGCCGGCGAGCTGCTGAAGCTGAAGACCGGCGCGGCGCTGGAGCATGTCCCCTACCGCAACGCCCCGCAGGCGCTGAGCGACATCATGGCCGGTCAGGTGGCGATGACCATCTACCAGGTGACGGCGGTGCTGCCGCTGGTGCGCGACGGGCGGCTGAAGGCTCTCGCCACCACCTCCAACCGCCGCCTGCCCTGGACGCCGGAGGTGCCGACGGTGGAGGAGCAGGGCGTCGCCCCCTTCGACGTCGCCGCCTGGCATGGCCTCTTCGCCCCCGCCCGCCTGCCGGCGCCGGTGACGGAGCGCATCCATGCCGCCCTCGCCACGGCGCTCGGTGATGCCGAGCTGCGGCCGCGCCTCATCGAGCAGGGGCTGGAGCCCGTCGGCATGCCGCCCGCCGAATTCCGCCCCTGGCTGGAGGCCGACATCGCCAAGTGGCGAGAGGTGGTGCAGACCGCCCAGATCAAGCCGGACTGAGGCCATGACGCGCAGCATCCGCATCGGTGCCGGGGCCGGCTTCTCCGGCGACCGCATCGACCCCGCCGTGGAACTGGCCGAGCAGGGCGGCCTCCACTACCTCGTCTTCGAATGCCTGGCGGAGCGCACCATCGCCCTCGCCCAGCTCGCCCGACAGCGCGACCCGGAGGCGGGCTACGACAAGCTCCTCGCCGCCCGGATGCAGGCCGTACTGCCCGCCTGCCGCCGCCAGGGCATCCGCATCGTCACCAACATGGGCGCCGCCAACCCGCTCGCCGCCGCCCGCAAGGTGGCCGAGGTGGCGCGCGGCCTCGGCCTCGCCGGCCTCAAGGTCGCGGCGCTCACCGGCGACGACGTGGCCGATGCCCTCCGCGGCACCGAGACTCCGCTCGATGAGGGCGGCACCGTGGCCGGCCTCGGCAACCGGCTGGTCTCGGCCAATGCCTATCTCGGCGCCGCCCCGATCGCCGAGGCGCTAGCCGGCGGCGCCGAGGTCGTCGTCACTGGCCGCGTCGCCGACCCCGCCATGTTCCTCGCCCCGATGATCCGGGAGTTCGGCTGGTCGCTGGAGGACTGGCCCCGCCTCGGCCGCGGCACGGTGGTGGGCCATCTGCTGGAATGCGCCGGCCAGGTGACCGGCGGCTACTTCGCCGACCCAGGCTTCAAGGACGTACCCGACCTCGCCCGCCTCGGCTTCCCGTTGGCCGAGGTGACGGAAGACGGCGACGCGCTCCTCACCAAGGTCCCCGGCAGCGGCGGCCGCGTGACGCCCGCCACCTGCAAGGAGCAGCTGCTCTACGAGGTGCACGACCCCGCCCGCTACCTGCAACCCGACGTGGCCGCCGACTTCACCGGCGTCCGCCTGGACCCGGCCGGCGAGGACGCCGTCCGCATCACCGGCGGCACCGGCACCGCGCGGACGGGGATGCTGAAGGTCTCCGTCGGCTGCCATGAGGGCTGGTTCGGCGAGGGCCAGATCTCCTATGCCGGCCCGGGCGCGCTGGCCCGCGGCGAGCTGGCCCGGGCGGTGGTGCGCGAGCGCCTCCGCCTGATCGGCCTGGAGGCCGAGGACCTCCGCCTCGACCTCATCGGCCTCGACGCCATCATCGGCGCCGGCTCCGCGCCCGCCGAGCCCCGCGAGGTCCGCCTCCGCGTCATCGGCCGCTGCGCCAGCGCCGCGGCGGCCGAGCGCATCGGCCATGAGGTCGACAGCCTCTACCTCAACGGCCCCGCCAGCGGCGGCGGCGTGACGACCTCGGTCCGCGAGGTCATCGGCATGCGCTCCTGCCTGGTGCCTGCCGCCATGGCCCGCCCCGCGCTCCATTGGCTGGAGGCCTGACGATGCTGCTCCGCGACCTCGCCCATGCCCGCGCCGGCGACAAGGGCGACACCTCCTCCATCGGCGTCATCGCCTACCGCGCCGAGGACTATGCCCGCCTCGAGCGCCTGCTGACGCCGGAGCGCGTCCGCGCTCATTTCAGCGGCATCGTCCATGGCGAGGTCCGGCGCTATGCCCTGCCCGGAATCGGCGCCCTGAATTTCGTGATGGAGGGCGCGTTGGGCGGTGGCGTCACCCGCTCCCTCGCCCTCGACGCCCATGGCAAGTGCCTGGCCTCGGCGATGCTGGAGATCGAGCTGCCGGACGAGGCCTAGACGCCGAGCCGATCCGCACACCCCGCCAGGAACCCGCCCAGCGCCCGGTGAAAGTCCGGCTCCTCCAGCAGGAAGGCGTCGTGCCCCTTGTCGGAGGCGATCTCGACGAAGCTGACATTCGCCGCCGCCGCGTTCAGCGCCCGGACGATGGCGCGGCTCTCGGTGGTCGGGAACAGCCAGTCCGAGGAGAAGGAGGCGACGAAGAACCGCGTCCGCGTCCCCCGGAAGGCCGCCGACAAATCCCCGCCATGCTCCGCCGCCATGTCGAAGTAGTCCATCGCCCGGGTGATGGTCAGGTAGCTGTTGGCGTCGAAGCGGCGGACGAAGGTGCTGCCCTGGTGCCGCAGGTAGCTCTCCACCTCGAACACATCCTCGAGGAAGGTGAGCGCGCTCGCCCCCCGCAGCCGGCGCCCGAATTTCCGCGTCAACGCCTGCTCGGAAAGGTAGGTGATATGCGCCACCATCCGCGCGACGGAGAGGCCCTTGGCAGGCACCAGCCCCTCCTCCCAGTACCGCCCGCCGCGCCAGTCCGGGTCGGCATGCACCGCCGTCCGCCCGACCTCGTGGAAGGCGATGTTCTGCGCGCTATGATAGGCGGCCGTGGCGATCGGCGCCGCCGCATAGACCGCATCGGGGAAGGTCGCCGCCCATTCCAGCACCTGCATCCCGCCCATCGAGCCGCCGACCACCGCCAGCAGCCGCTCGATCCCTAAGTGGTCCGTCAGCTTCTTCTGCGCCCGCACCATGTCGCGGATGGTGACATTGGGGAAATCCGTCCCCCAGGGCCGCCCCATCGGCCGCCCCTCCGCATCCGTCATCTCGTCGCGCGGCCCGGTCGAGCCCATGCAGCCGCCGAGCACATTGGCGCAGATGAGGAAGTAGCGGTCGGTATCGAGCGGCCGCCCCGGCCCGACGATGGTCTGCCACCAGCCCGGCTTCCCCGTCAGCGGCTGCGGCTCCGCCAGGTACTGGTCGCCGGTCAGCGCATGGCAGACGAGGATGGCATTGCTCCGCGCCGCGTTCAGCCGCCCGTAGGTCCGGTAGGCGACGGCGAGCGGCGCGATCGCCATGCCGCAATCCAGCGCCAGCCCCTCGGGGAAGAGGGCGCGCTGGTGGTCGACCTGCGGGAAGGGGGCGACGTGTGTTGACATGGCAAGCGAGGAATAGGCCCCCCGGCCCGGGTCTTCAACGGCTGGCCTTGGCGGGGCGCCACCACGCGTCTAAAGCTGCCGGGCAAAGACGCCCGGACCATGACCCCCGACACCACCCTCGACCCCGCCGCGCCCAACCCGCTCGCCGCCGCCCGCGCGGAGATCGATGCGCTGGACGACGCGCTGCACGATCTGGTGATGCGCCGGGCGGAGGTCGTCGCCCGCCTCGCTGCCAGCCGCGCCAAGGCCGGCAGCCCGAGCCCGCTCCGCCCCGGCCGAGAGGCGATGATCCTCCGCCGCCTGCTCGCCCGCCACCACGGCGCCCTGCCACCCGAGGCGCTGGTCCGGCTCTGGCGCGAGATTCTCGCCGCCTCCTCCGCCCAGCAGGGCGGCTTCACCGTCGCGGTCTATGCCCGCACCCCGGAATTCGGCCGCGTCGCGCGCGAGCATTTCGGCAGCCTGACGCCGCTCCGCACCCTGCCGACCGCGACCCGCGCGCTGGCCGCCGTCGCCGCCGGCGAGGCCCAGGTCGCCGTCCTCCCCCTGCCGGAGGAAGCCGAGGCGCCCGAGGAGGCCTGGTGGACCAGCCTCGACAGCCCCCGCCTCCAGGTCATCGCCCGGCTGCCCTTCTACAGCGCGGAGCCGCGGCCCGAGGCCCTGGCCCTCGCCCCCGGCGCGCCGGACCCGAGCGGCGCCGACCGCTCCCTCCTGCGCATCGAGGCGATGGCGGATCGCAGCCGCGCCCAGCTCGCCACCGCGCTGGCCTCCGCCGGCCTCGCCCCCTGCATGATGCAGCTTCGCCGCGACGGCGGCGTGCTGCGCGCCCTGGTCGAGGTCGATGGCGTGCTCGAGGCGGGCGACCCCCGCCTCGCCGCCCTGCCCGTCGACCGTGCCCTGCCGCTGGGTTTCTACGCGGTGCCCGAGAGAGGAGACATCGGCTGATGCCCACCCTGCTGCCCCGCCCCTCCATCCTCTCGATTGAGCCCTATGTCGGCGGCGAGTCGAAGATTCCGGGCGTCAACCGCATCATCAAGCTCTCCTCCAACGAGGGCGCCTTCGGCGTCCCCCCCGGCGCCCAGGCCGCTTATGCGAAGCTGGCGACGGAACTGCACCGCTACCCCGACGGCGGCAGCACCGCCCTCCGCCAGGCCATCGCCGCCCGCTACGGCCTGGACGTGGAGAAGATCGTCTGCGGCAACGGCTCCGACGAGCTGATCGGCCACATCATCATGGCCTATGGCGGCGAAGGCACGGAGCTCGTGATGAGCGCCCATGGCTTCGTCATGTACGACATCGCCGGCCGCTATGCCGGCTGCCGCATCATCAAGGTGCCGGAGCGGAACCTGACCGCCGATGTCGATGCGTTGCTCGCCGCGGTCGGGCCCCGCACCCGTCTGATGTTCCTCGCCAACCCGAACAACCCGACCGGCTCCATCCTGCCGCAATCCGAGATCGAGCGCCTGCGCGCCGGCCTCCGCGAGGACGTGCTGCTCGTCCTCGACAGCGCCTATGCCGAATACGTCACCCGCCCCGACTACGACCCGGGCGTGGCGCTGGTCGAGGCCGGCACCAACACCATCATGACGCGGACCTTCAGCAAGGTCTTCGGCCTCGGCGGCGTGCGCCTCGGCTGGACCTATGCGCCGCCACACATCACCGACGTGCTGAACCGCGTCCGCGGCCCCTTCAACGTCAACGCCCCCGCCATGGCCGCCGGCATCGCGGCGCTGGCTGAGCCCGGCTGGGTCGAGAAGTCCGTCGCCCACAACAGCGAATGGCGGTCGAAGCTCTCCGACGGCCTCCGCGCCGCCGGCATCACCGTCCACCCGAGCGAGGGCAATTTCATCCTCGCCGATTTCGGCACCACTGAGCGCGCCAAGGGCGCCGACGCGGCGCTGAAGTCCCGCGGCCTCATCGTCCGCGCCATGGCCAGCTACAGCCTGCCGCAATGCCTGCGCATCACCATCGGCACCGCGGAGGAGTGCGGCATGGTGCTCGACGCGCTGACGGGCTTCATGCACGGCACCACATGAGCGAGCCCCTGTTCCGGCGCCTCTGCCTCATCGGCGCCGGCCTCATCGGCAGCTCCATCGCCCAGCTGGCGCGGGAGCGGGGCGACATCGCGGAGACGATCGTCGCCCATACCCGCAAGCCGGAGACGCTGGCTCGCATCCGCGAGCTCGGCTTCGCCGATGTGGTCGAGGAGGACGCCGCCCGCGCCGTCGCGGGTGCGGATTGCGTCATTCTCTGCGTCCCCGTCGGCGCCTATGCTGGGGTGATGGCGCAGATCGCGCCGCATCTCTCGCTCGGCTGCATCCTCACCGATGTCGGCAGCACCAAGGGCAGCGTCATCCGCGACCTCGCGCCTCTCCTGCCGCCGGGCGTCCACTTGGTCCCCGCCCACCCCATGGCCGGCACCGAGCATTCCGGCCCCGATGCCGGCTTCGCAACGCTCTTCGAGGGCCGCTACGTCATCCTCACCCCGCTGCCGGGCGGCGACCGCGCCGCGCAGGAGCGGGTGGCCGAGCTCTGGCGCCGCGCCGGCTCCACCGTCGAGAGCATGGACGCCGCGACCCATGACAAGGTCGTCGCCATCGTCTCCCACCTGCCGCACCTCATCGCCTTCACCATCTGCGGCACCGCCGATGACCTGGCCGAAGAGACGCGCGAGGCCGTGCTGAAATTCGCCGCCTCCGGCTTCCGCGACTTCACCCGCATCGCCGCCAGCGACATCGACATGTGGCGCGACATCTTCCTCAACAACCGCGACGCGCTCCTGGAGATGCTCGCCCGCTTCACCGAGGACAGCCACGCCCTGGCCCGCGCCGTCCGCTGGGGCGAGGCGGATTTCATCGAGGACCGCATCCGGCGGGGGCGCCGCATCCGGCGGGGGCTGATCGAGCGGAAGCAAGCGTAGCGCCCAGCCTCGCCGCGCCCTATCTTCTGCCCATGGACGGGCTCTACGACCGCGACATTCTGCTCTGGTCCGAGCAGCAGGCCGATCTGCTCCGCCGCCTCGCCGCCGGCGAGCGGGTGAATGACGCCGTCGACTGGACCAACCTGATCGACGAGGTCGAAAGCGTGGGGCGGAGCGAACTCAACGCGACCGAGAGCTTGATCGAGGTCGCGCTGCGCCACCTCCTGCTGGCCCATGCCTCACCCCAGCCGGAGCCGGTGCAGCACTGGCTGGCCGAAGCCCAGGCGGCCCTGGACAGCGCGCGGGACCGTTTTTCGCCCAGTATGGCGCAACGGCTTCGCCTGACCGAGAAATGGCGCCGGGCGCACCGCTTCGCCGAACGTAAGCTCCAGGCGATGGGCGGCCCGTCGCGCCCGCTGCCCCCCGCCTGCCCCTATACCCTCGCCGAACTCCTCGCCCCCGAGGCCGATATTGACGCCCTTCTGGCCCGGCTCACAGCGCCTTCATCAGCGTCCTGAGCACCATGGCGACGGCCCCCACCGTCACCACCCCCGCCGCCCAGAGCCCGAGGAACCACAGCCAGCGGCTAATGGTACCCCTCGCCATGCTTCACCTTCCCCCGGAACAACCAATAGACGTAGCCGGTATAGGCCAGGATGATTGGGATCAGCACCGCCGCCCCGACCAGCAGGAAGAGCTGCGAATCCCGCGGCGCCGCCGCATCCCAGATCGTCAGCTCCGGCGGCACGATCATCGGCCACATGGAGATGCCGAGCCCCGTATAGGCGAGGAAGAATAGCCCGAGCGCACAGAGGAAGGGCAGCCCGTCCCGCCACGGATGCCCATTCGTCTCCCTCAGCGCCTTGAACATCCGCCACCCGAGGAACACCACCAGCACCGGCACCGGCAGCGCCGTCAGGATCGCCGGGAAGGCGAACCACCGCTCCCGGAACTCCGGCAGCAGGAAGGGCATGATCGCACTCACCAGCGCGATGAGCAGCAGCGTCAGCACGCCGAGCCCGCGCGCCAGCCCGCGCGCCTGGTCCTGCAACTCGCCCTCGGTCTTCCATACCAGCCAGCAGGCGCCGAGCAGCCCGTAGCCCACCACCAGCGCGACGGCGGTGAGGCAGGAGAAGGGCGTCAACCAGTCCCACCAGCCGCCGGCATAAGCCCGCTCCTCCACCTCGATCCCCTGGACGAAGGCGCCGAGCGCCACCCCCTGGCACAGCGTCGCCGCGTAGCTCCCCCAGGAGAAGGCCCGGTCCCAGGCGAGCCGCTGCCCCTCCGTCGCCGCGCGGAAGCGCATCTCGAAGGAGACGCCGCGGAAGATCAGCGCCAGCAGCATCAGGATGATGGGCATGTACAGCGCCGGCATGATCGTCGCATAGGCCAGCGGGAAGACGGCGAAGAGCCCCGCACCCCCCATCACCAGCCAGGTCTCGTTCCCGTCCCAGACCGGAGCGATGGTGTTGACCGAGACATCGCGATCCTCCTGCCCCCTGATCCAGGGGAAGAGGATGCCGACGCCGAGGTCGAACCCGTCCATGCAGACATAGAGAAAGACGGCGGTGGCGATCAGGAAGGCCCAGATCGTGGCGATCGTCTCGGCGGTCATTCGGCGGGCTCCGGGTGCCGCGCCGGCGGCCGCTGTGCCGAGGGCGCGGGCGTGATGCCAGCGGTGCGGATCGGCTGGTCGTTCCGCGGCCCTTCCTCCTGCGGCAGCGGCGGCTTGCCGACGAGGCGGAACAGGTACCACATGCCCGCGCCGAAGACGCAGAAGTAGACGATGACGAAGGCCGCCAGCGAGGCCGCGACCGCCGGCGCCGCGATCGGGCTCACGCTCTCTGCCGTCCGCATCAGCCCATAGACGGTGAAGGGTTGCCGCCCCGCCTCCGTGGTGATCCAGCCGAAGGTGACGGCGATGAGGCCGGCCGGCGCCATCGCCACCGCCCATCGCTGGAACCAGGGCGTGTCGTAGAGCCTCCCCCGCCACCGCAGCCAGAGCGAGACCGCGCCGAGCGCGATCATCAGGCAGCCGATGCCGACCATGATGCGGAAGGACCAGAAGACCAGCGGCACATTGGTCGGCCGCTGGTCGGGCGGGAAGTCCTTCAGCCCGCGGATTTCGCCATCCAGGCTATGCCGCAGGATCAGGCTGCCGAGATAAGGGACCTCGACCCGCATCCGCGTCTCCTCCCGCTCCATGTCCGGCATGCCGAACAGGATGAGCGGCGCGCCGCGCTGCGTCTCCCAGTGCCCCTCCATGGCGGCCACCTTCTGTGGCTGGTGCTCCAACGCCACCAGCCCCTGCATGTCGCCGAATACGGCCTGCATGGGCGAGACGCAGGCCGCCATCCACATCGCCATGGAGAACATCAGCCGCGCCCGCTCATTCCGCCTGTCGCGGAGGATGTGGAAAGCCCCCACCGCGCCGACGATCATCGCTGTCGTCAGGTAAGCCCCGGTGATGGTGTGCAGGTAGCGGAAGGGAAAGGACGGGTTGAAGACGATCGCCCACCAGTCCGCCGGCAGGAAGCGCCCATCCGGCCCGATCGTGTAGCCGGCCGGCGTGTGCATCCAGGAATTGGCCGAGAGGATCCAGAAGCCCGAGATCAGCGTCCCGATGGCAACCAGGCTCGTCGCCGCGAAATGCAGCCCTTTCCCCACGCGCCCCAGCCCGAACAGCATCACCCCGAGGAACCCCGCCTCAAGGAAGAAGGCCGTCAGCACCTCATAGCCCATCAGCGGCCCGAGGATCGGCCCGGTGCGGTCGGCGAAGACCGACCAATTGGTGCCGAACTGGTAGGACAGCACGATGCCGGAGACGACGCCCATGGCGAAGTTCACCGCGAAGACCTTCAGCCAATAGCGGAACAGGTCGAGATAGGCCGCCCGCCCGGTCCAGAGCCACAGCCCCTCCAGCACCGCGAGATAGCTGGCGAGCCCGATGGTGAAGGCCGGAAACAGGAAGTGGAAGGTGACCGTGAAAGCGAACTGGATGCGCGCCAGCAGCAGCGCATCGGGGAGGGCGTCCCATAGCATCGGCCGAGTCCTTATCCGGTCCTCGGTCAGGGAAGTCCCGGCCGCGAAGACCGTCGCAGCGCCATGTTGCGCTGCACATTAACTTTGCCGTCAAGCGGCCAATTGCAAGGCCGAACCGGCAACGACTCGCACCTCCATCACGCCCATCACCTGCCCGAGGTTGCCGGCAACGAGATGCACCATCTCCTCTGGCATGGCGTCGAGCACCAGTTCCACCCGCATGTCGTCGCCCTCGCGCCGCGCCGTCATGGCGTCGGCGGTCAGGTCGCGCTTGGCGAGTGGCTGGAGCAGGCGCGGCAGCAGCCCCGGGCTGCTCTCGGCGAGCACGGAAAATCGGACGGAGACGAGGTTAGAATCGCACATGATGGAAGCTTCCGGACTGGCGTGTGGGTGGGCGGGACAACCCGGCGGCGCGGACGCGCCGTACCCACGGCGCGGCTCAGGCAGCCGGGCCGGTAATTCGCGCAGTGCGGAGGAAGCGAGTGTGCATCGAGGCGGAGCCTAGCCCATCGCGCCTGGCCTGGCCACCCCTCATCTCACGGCCACTCCCAGGCGCCGATCCGCCCGACCGCCATGCCGGCGATGCCGAGGCGCTGCCGCTCCAGCGTCACCGGCACATCGATCCGCGGCGGCCCGCCCTCCGGCGGCACCCGGGCCAGCATGCCGACCATCCTCCGCGCCATCCCCGCCCCGCGCGGCGCCACCACCCCGGCCGCCACCAGCGCATCCAGCGCCGCCGCCGCCCCGGTCAGCCGCAGCGTGCCCGCCCCCATCGGCTGCAATTCCCGGTCGAGCGACAGCGTCGCCTGGAGCACCGCCACCGCCGGCCCCCAGGCGAGGTCGAGGCGCGACACGGCCAGCGTCCCGCCACCATCGCGCCAAGCGGCGGCCTGCGCCCGCGGCCCGCCCGGCGGCGGCACCGGCCCGGTCAGCGCCGCCTCGATCCCGGCCCGCACCACCCGCCCACCCAGCCCCGCCACCGGCACCGGCAACTCCACCCCGTCGAGCCCGCCCCGCAGCGCCAGCGCCGTCTCGCCCTCGGCAGCGCCCTCACGCGTCTCGAGATCGAGCCGCAGCCCCGCCACCCCCAGCCCGCCGATCCTGAGCCCGCCCCCCTCGATCGCCGCCTCGCTCGGCAGTGCCCGCCGCTCGACCGGCAGGCGCGCGACCAGCCGCTCCGCCGTCACCGGCACCTCCGCATCCCCGAGCCGCAGCCGGTGCTCTCCCGCCAGCACCACCTCCAGCCGCATCGGCCGCAGCATCTCGACGGCGAGGTCGAGCGACGGCGCCCGCCACTCCACCCCTTCGGATGCCAGCCGGAAATCCGGCACCCGCAGCCGCACGACCAGCGGCCAGCCGCCGCGCACCGGCGCCCCATGCTCCACCACCCAGCCTTCGGCTTGCCGCGCCGCCGCCCAGCCGGCGAGCCCCGCCTCCACCTGCCCCGCCATCCAGCGCCAGAGCACCACCTGCCCCAGCCCGAGCAGCAGCAGCAACGCCAGCCCCCCGAGAAGGAGACGGCGGGGGAGGGGGTTCGGCTTGGCTGGCATGATGCCCGGCGCTATACCGCGCCCCCACGCGGCAGGCGATTGCCGATACCCGGACCCGCATGCCCGAATCCCTCCATATCTTCGCCTATGGCTCGCTGATCTGGCGCCCCGGCTTCGCCTACGAGTCGCGTCACCCTGCGCTGCTGCGTGGCTTCCACCGCCGCTTCTGCCTCACCAGCCGCCACTACCGCGGCACGGCGGAGCAGCCCGGCCTGGTCCTCGGCCTCGACCGCGGCGGCGCCTGCCGCGGCGTCGCCTTCGCCGTCGCCCCCGAAGCGGCGGAGGAAACCCTCGCCTATCTCGACGCGCGGGAGAATGTCGCCGGCGAGATTGTCTACACCCGCCGCCTGCTGCCCGTCCGCCTGCTTGATGACGGCCGCACCGTACAAGCCGTCACCTATGTCGCGAACCGCCGCCACGCCGCCTATTGCCGCCCGGCGCCGGAGGTTGCCGCCGCCGCCATCGCCCTCGGCATCGGCCAGGCGGGGGCGAACCGGGACTACCTGATGAACACCGTCTCCCATCTCCGCGACCTCGGCATCCGCGACGCCGCGCTCGACCGCATCGCCGCCCTGCTGCCGCCGGGCTGAGTCCCGGGAACAAAGCATCCACACTTCTCCCAACCCCTTCAATTTGCGGCCGAATCATTGAAGAGCGCGTGATCGGGGCCGGGGGACGGCTTGTGGCTATCTCGCGGAATATCCGCCTATTTCAATGCGTTAGCCTGTGCAATGTGCGGTGGATGAGTGGCCCTGCACAAGCCTCCTCTGTGGAAAAACCCCGCTCCGGCAGCAGCTTGCGGTCTCCGGCTGGCCTCACGGCGCAGCGGTCGGCACCAACTCATCCACGGTTTTATCCACAGGGGCCAGGCCCATCAGCCGGTCCGTCTCCCGCTCGATGACGGCCTCCAACTCGCGCATCAGCACCGGCCTCGGCAGCCCCGCCGGCAGCGGCGGCAGCACGGCGATGGAGATCACCCCCGGCCGCTTGCGGAAGGCCCGCCGCCCCCAGAGCCGCCCGCTATCGGTCGCCACCGGGATCACCGGCAGCCCCGTCGCCGAGGCCAGCGCCGCAATCCCCGGCTGATAAGGGCTGTGCTGCCCCGGCGCCACCCGCGTCCCCTCGGGGAAGATGACGAGCTGCCGCCCCGCCGCCATCGCCTTTCGCCCGTCCTTCAGCAGCTGCCGCATCGCCGCCCCGCCGCCCTCGCGGTCCACCGGAATCATCCCCGCCTTGGCGACGAGGAAGCCGTAGAAGGGAATGCGCAGCAATTCCTGCTTCAGCACGTAGCAGCAGCGCGGCACCAGCAGCAGCCAGATGATGGTGTCGAGCGCCGACTGGTGCTTCGCCGCGATCAGCGCCGGCCCGGACTGCGGCAGGTGCTCCCGCCCCGTTACATGCAGGCGGATGCCGCAGATCAGCCGCAGCTCCTGCACCACCAGCCAGGCCCAGAAGCGGATCACCGGCATGGTCCAGCGGCCGGGCGCCAGGAGCACCGGCGTCGCTAGCACCGCGACCATCGCCGTGCTGCCGAAAAAGGCAATGTTGAACAGAACAGAACGAAGCCAGGTCATCAAGGGGGATCCAGGGGCAGGCCGAGCAGGTAGGGCAGGCCGGCCCAGGCTGCGAGGAATTTCAGGTACTCCCCCGCCAGCAGCGACCAGGTCCTCGCCCGTCCGCCCGCTGCCGGGTCGCGCAGCCTGGCCGGCACCACGGGATGGGCAACCAGCACAACCTCCGGCAGGCGTCGCCGCAGCTCCAGCAGCGCCCGCGGCATGTGATAGCCCGCCGTCACCACCAGGAGCGAGCGGATTTCCTTCGCTCGCGCCCAATCGGCGATCTCGGCGGCATTGCCCCGCGTCGTCGTCGCCCGCGGCCCGAGGCTGACGCGCTCGCCGAGCGCCTCCGGCTCCAGCGCCGCCAGCCGCGCCAGGTCGGCCAAAGTCACCTGCGGATGCACGCCGGAGACGAGCAGATGCTCCGCCCGCCCCTCGCGCAGCAGCCGCAACCCGGTCTCGACGCGCTCCGCCCCGCCGGTCAGCACCGCGATGCCATCCGTATGCCGCCCCGGCTCCGCCGGCCCCTGCCCCGCCACCACCAGGAACCAGCCGAAGCCGAGAACCAGCAGGCTGAAGCCCAGCACCGGCGCCAGCACCAGCCAGCGCCGCCTCTTCCTGCTCCGGAGGGCCGCCTCGCTCACGGCAGCCGCCGCAGCCAGCGCCGCACCGTCACCTGTGCCGTCAGCCAGCCGAGCGCCGCGCCCAGCAGCGGCAGCAGGGCGAGCGCCGCCCAGGGCACGCTCCCCCAGGGCAGCCCCGCCACCGACCCCGCCGGCACCTGCCCGAGCAGCGGCGCCGCCAGATCGGCGAAGCCCGCCAGCACCGGCGCCGCCAGCAGCGTCCCGAGCAGCGCCCCGGTCCCCACCAGCAGCCCCGCCCGCCCGGCGAAACGCCCGGCGATATCGGTATCCGTCGCACCCATGTCGTGCAGCAGGGCGATCGCCGCCCGCCGCGCCGCGATCCCCGCCCGCACCGCGACCGCGACCACCGCCGCCGCGATCCCCGCCACCAGCACCAGCGCCGCGAGCGCCACCGTTTGCAGGCTCCGTGCCAGCGCCACCAGCCGCGCCACCCAGACGCCATGCGACTCGACCACGCCCCCAGGCACCGCCGCCGCGATCCGCCCCGCCAGCTCGTCGGGCGAGGCCGGCAGCTCCGCCAGCCGCAGCTCGATCACCAGCGGCAGCGCGACTGCCGGCGCCTCGCCCAGCCAGGGCCTGAGCAGCGCCTGCATCTGCGCCTCGCTCATCACTCTGGCCTCGGCCACCTCCGGCAGCGCCTCGAGCGCCGCCAGCGCCCGCTCCAGCCGCCCGCCCGAGGCGGCGGCCGGCGGCAGCTGCACCGTCACCGCCGCGGCGGCGCCGGCCTCCCACCGCGCCGTCAGCTCCGCCGCCCCCTGCGCTCCGGCGAGGGCCAGCGCCGCCAGCAACGCCATCGCCGCCACCAGCGCCGGCAGCAGCCGGTCCGACAGCGCCCGTCGCAGCCCGAGCGGATCCCGCCCCCGGCTGCGCCTTACTCTTGGCGGCCTAGCCATGCGCCACCAGCCGTCCTTCCTCCATGCGCAGCGCCGGAGCCGGATGCTCGGCGACCAGACCCTCCGCATGGGTCGCCACGACAACGGTAGTGCCCAGCCGATGCATCTCCCGCAGCAGCGCCAGCACCCGCCGCGCCTGCACGCCGTCGAGGTTGCCTGTCGGCTCGTCCGCGACCAGCAGGGCAGGGCGCATCACCACCGCCCGGGCGAGCGCCACCCGCTGCTGCTCACCGCCCGAGAGCGTCGCCGGCAGCGCCCCCGCCTTCGCATCGAGCCCCGTCCAGCGCAGCATCTCGCCGACATCCGCCCGCAGCTGCGCTTCCGCCCGCCCGGCGATGCGCATCGGCAGCGCCACGTTGTCGAAGACGGTGAGGTGCGGCAGCAGCCGGAAATCCTGATAGACCACGCCGATCCTGCGCCGGAGCCCCGGCAGCGCCCCGCGCCGTAGTCGGGAAAGCGGCTGGCCCAGCACCTCTACCTCCCCCCGGCTCGGCCTCAGGGCGAGATGCATCAGCCCGAGCAGCGAGGACTTCCCCGCGCCCGATGGCCCGAGCAGCCAGTGGAAGCTGCCCTGCGGCAGGACGAAGCTGACGTCGCGCAGCACCTCCGGCGCCGGCCCGGACCCGTATCGCAGCCCGACATCATCGAAGCGCACCATGGGGCCGGACAATGCCGCCGCCGGGCCGGCACGCCAAGGCCCGTGCGCGGGCGCTTGCGGCGCGGGCAGGGGGGCCGCACATTACGGCCCCGATGCGCATCCATTGCCCCCAATGCCAAGCCGCCTATGACGTGCCGGAGCGGCTGATCGCCGGCGGGCGGATGCTGCGCTGCGTGAAGTGCCGCCACGAATGGGCCGAGGCCGCCCCGCCGCCCCCCGCCGCGCCGCCCGAAGCACCATCACCGAAGCCGCCGCCGCCCGAGCCGGACCGGCCCCTGCCGCCGCCGATCCCGACGCAGAACCGCCTGCACCAGCCCATCGACCCGCCGAAGCCGCCACGCCGCGCCCGCCTGGCCCTCGCCGCCGCCTGGGCCGCCTCCGCGCTGGTGCTCATCGGCTTCGTCATCGCCCTGCTCGCCTGGCAGGCGCCGATCACCGCCGCCTGGCCCCCCGCCGCCCGCCTCTACGTGCTGCTCGGCCGCGCCTGATCCGAGGCCGGCATCCGCCCAACCGTTGCTAAGCCGATGCCGGTCTTGCCCGTGTCGAGCCAGCGATTCACGCCCTGGACTTCGATTGAGCCCTACCGCAGCAACGGCCCCACCAGCAGCAGCACGCCGAACCCCGCCACCGCCGTCGCCCCGAGCCGCGGCACAACCCCGGCGATGCCCCGCCGCGCCGCCGCCCGCCCCAGCACCGCGCCGAGCCCGATCCAGCCCACCGCCACCGTGACCAGCAGCGCGAGAAAGCCGAGCATGTAAGGCAGCACCGGCGCCTTGCCGAAGGGGACGATGCCGAGCGCGAAGACGATGGCCTTTGGATTGAGCAGCGTGGTGAGGAACAACTGCCGCGGCCTTACCAGCCCCGCCCCCACCACCGCGCCGGCGCCCCGCCGCCACAGCCGCCAGGCCAGCATGAGCAGATAGGCCCCGACCGCCGCCCGCAGCGCCGCCGCCAGCAGCGGCTGCCCCGCCATCACCGGCCCCAACACCAGGCCAAGCGTCAGGATGGCGATGCCATACCCCGCCGCCTCCGCCGGCACGAGCGGCAGGGAGCGCCGCAGCCCCACCATCGCCCCGGAGGTCGCCAGCAGCGTATTGGTCGGCCCCGGCGTCGCCAGCACGGCGAGCACGGCAAGGGCGAAAAGCAGCGGGTCTTTCATGGGTCCTCGGGCGGCAATGTCCCGAGGCGCTTAGAGCAAACCCCGGCCGGATGGAATCATCCAGCCGGCGGTATTCGCTTGCCGGAGCACCACGCTGAAGCCGCCCCGGCCCGCTGCGGGCCCGGTCTCAGGCATGCCCGATCGGCCCGAATGCATCGTAGCTCGTCGCCGTCACCACGGCGGCGAAGAGCCGCAGCGCATCCGGCCCGCCGCGATCGCTCAGCGTGCCCTGTTCCATCTCGATGGCCAGCAGCCTGGCATGTTCCGCCAGGGTCTCCGTGGCACGGCGCAACGCCTCGCGCGAGAGGGCGAGTTGCAGGTCGTCGGTCAGCAAATTCCAGTCGGCGGGCGGCATGGGGTTTCCCAATCCCTGTCGCCATCCTGGCGGAAGCCAATACTTAGCCACCACATGGTGGCCGCTGCATCCTGCCCCATCGCCGATTAACGCCCCCTTTCCGCCGCCATCACACCAAGCGGAGCCGCGCCTCCCCCAGCCCCTCGAATTCGGCGATGACCTCGCAGGGCCCCTCCAGCCAGACCGGCAGTGTCACCGAGCCGAGCCAGACCACCTGCCCCGCCCGCAGCCCGCCGAATTCCCGCGCCGCCCCCGACCCGGCGAGCCAGGCCAGCGCCTCCAGCGGATGGCCAAGCAGCTCCCGCCCATGCCCCTCCGCCACCACCTTTCCGCCGATGTGGAAGCGGCCGCGCACCGAAGCGAGGTCGATCTCCCGCCACCCCGCGACCGGCGCCCCGATCACCCCCGAAGCATGGAAGACCTGGTCGGCGATCAGCGCCGGCGTCCCCAACTCCATGAGGTCGCCATAGCGCCGCTCGACGATCTCGATGGCGGGGAACAACTCCCCCACAGCCTCGGCCGCCTGTGCCCGGGTGCAGGGCCCGGCCGGCAGGTCCCGCCCGAGCCGCACCCCGATCTCGCACTCGACCCCCGGCGCGACGAAATCCGCGAAGCGGAACTCCGTCCCGCTCGGATTGACGCTCGCCGCCGTCACGAACCCCGCCGCCGGCCCACCGAGGCCGAGATACTCCTGCATCTTCCGCGTCGTCGCGCCGATCTTGAAGCCGGCCGGGGGCAGGGCGCCCAGCGCCGCGGCAACCTCGCGCTGCACCGCATAGCCCTCGGCCTCATTCTTGGGGGCCGCGCCCCCGAGCGGCGCCAACACCCGCCGCCCCCGCCTCGCCTCGAGGATCGCCTCCGCCGCCGCCCCCATCGCTTCCTCCGTTATTACTTCCGCCCCAACTCATACAGCGCCACCGCGGCGGCAGCCGAGACGTTGAGGCTCTCCATCTCCGGCGCGATGGGCAGCCGGCACAGCTCGTCGCAGCCCTCCCGCGTGAGCCGCCGCATCCCGTCGCCCTCCGCCCCGAGCACCAGCGCCACCCTACGCCCGCCGAGGCCCGACTGCGCCAGCGTCACCGGCGCCTCGCCCGCCAGCCCGACGACCCAAAGTCCCGCCTTCTTCAGCTCGTCGAGCGCCCGCGCCAGGTTCACCACGCGTACCACCGGCACGATCTCGAGCGCGCCCGAGGCCGCCCGCGCCAGCGCCCCCGTCTCCGGCGGCGCATGCCGGTCCTGCATCACCAGCGCCGACGCCCCGAAGGCCGCGGCAGAGCGCAGGATCGCCCCGATATTCCTGGGGTCCGTCACCTGATCGAGCACCAGGACCGGCCCCGAGCCATGCTCCACCGCCCGGTCGAGCGTCAGGTTCGGCAGCGGCTCCACCAGCAGCGCCGCGCCCTGATGCACCGCATCCTCCGGCAGGAAGGTGGCGAAGCGCCCTCGCTCCACCCGCTCCGGCGCCACCCGCCAGCGCTCGCCGAGCCGCGCCGCCAGCGCCGCCTCCGCATCCTCCGTCACCAGCAGCCGCTTCAGCCGCCGCGCCGGGTTGGCCAGCGCCGCCGCCACCGCATGCAGCCCGTAGAGCCACAGCCCGCCGGCCCCTCCACGCGCCTCAGCCTGGGGCGGACGGCGAGGGGCGGGCGGGGTCTGGCTCGATCGACGCATGCGTCCATTTGGCCCGCGCCCGTGTTGCTGTCCATGCCCCTGCGACATACCCTCCGCCGCAAGACCGAGGACGCGACAGATGCAGAGGATCACCCCCGCCACCCTCAAATCCTGGATCGGCGACGGGCAGGAGCTCGCCATCCTCGATGCCCGCGAGGATGGCGAGTTCGGCCGCTCCCACCTGTTCTGGGCCAATCCCTGCGGCCTCTCCCGCGCCGAGCTGCGGGCGCGGGCCATCCTGCCCCGCCTCGCCACCCGCATCGCCTGCGTCGATGGCGGCGAAGGCGGCCTCGCCGAGCGCCTCGCCACCTATCTGGAGGGCATCGGCTGCACCGACGTCTCGGTCATGGAAGGCGGCACCCCCGCCTGGGAAGCCGCCGGCTACGTCCTCTTCTCCGGCGTCAACGTGCCCTCCAAGGCCTTCGGCGAATGGGTGGAGCACCACTACCACACCCCCTCCATCGACCCGGCCGAGCTGCAGGCGATGCGCGCCTCGGGCGAGCGCATGGTCATCCTCGACAGCCGACCGATGGACGAGTTCCGCCGCATGTCCATCCCCGGCGCCATCGACGTGCCGGGCGGCGAGCTGGTCTACCGCATCGGCGACATCGCCCCCGACCCGCAGACGACCATCGTGGTGAACTGCGCCGGCCGCACCCGCAGCATCATGGGCGCCGAGAGCCTCCGCAGCGCCGGCCTGCCCAACAAGATCGTGGCGCTGCGCAACGGCACCATGGGCTGGGAGCTGGCCGGCTTCGCCTGCGAGACCGGCCGCACCGACACCTACCGCCCCGGTACGCCCGAAAGCCTGCCGGAAGCCCTCGCCCGCGCCACCGCCTTCGCCGGGCGGGCCGGGGTGAAGACCCTCCGCCGGGCCGACCTTCCCGCCCTCATGGCGGATGCGAGCCGCACCACCTACCTCCTCGACGTCCGCGACCCGGCCGAATACGCCGCCGGCCACCTCGCCGGCAGCCGCAGCGCCCCCGGCGGCCAGTTGGTCCAGGCGACCGACCAGTGGGTCGCCGTCCGCGGCGCCCGCGTCGTGCTGGTGGACGACACCGGCGTCCGCGCCCGCATGGCCGGCGGCTGGCTCCGCCAGCTCGGCCAGTGGGAGGTCCATGTGCTGGAAGACGGCCTCAGCGGCCCGCTGGAAACCGGCCTCTGGCGCCCCGCCTGCCCCGAGGCCGATGCCATCGAGGCCGAGACCGTCACCCCCGCCGAGCTCTCCGCGCTGCTCGCCGAAGGCGGCGCCCAGGTCGTCCAGCTCTCCCGCTCCATCGACTTCCGTGAGGCGCATATCCCCGGCGCGCTCTGGGGCATCCGCACCCGCCTCGCCGCGCTTGCCCGCCGCCTCACCGCCGGCCGCCCGGTCGTGGTGACGGCGCCCGACGAGGCCACCGCCCGCCTCGCCATCCCCGAACTCCAGGCCCTGACCTCTGCCCCGGTGCGCCTGCTGTCCGGCGGCCTCGCCGCCTGGCGCGAGGCCGGCCTCCCCCTCGCGGCCAACCGCCGCACCCCGGAGGATGCCGACTGCCTCGACACCTATCTCCGCCCCTATGACCGCAACGAGGGCGTCGAGGCGGCCATGCACGAATACCTCTCCTGGGAGATCGACCTGGTCCACGAGGTCGCCCGCGACGGCGACGCCCGCTTCGGCCAGATGTGAGCATCCTCGCCCGCCTCGGCATCCGCCTCCTGGATGCCGTGCTCCCACCCCACTGCCTCACCTGCGAGGCAGAGGTCGGCGAGCAGGGCACGCTCTGCGAGGCCTGCCATGGCGGCCTCGCCTTCCTGGCCGAGCCCCTCTGCCCGCATTGCGGCGTGCCGCTCGCCAAGCCCGCCCCGTTCTGCCTCACCTGCGAGATGCAGCCCCCCGCCTTCTCCGCCGCCCGCGCCGCCCTGCGCTACGACGATGCCGCCCAGCGCCTGCTGCTGCCCTTCAAATATGCCGACCGCACCGAGCTGGCCGGCTTCCTTGCCCGCCAGATGGCCGCCGCCGGCGCCTCCCTGCTGGCCCGCGCCGACCTCATCGCCCCCGTGCCCCTGCATTGGCGCCGCCAATTCGCCCGCCGCTACAACCAGGCCGGGCTGCTCGCCGCCCGCCTCGCCCGCCGCGCCCGCAAGCCCTATGCGCCGCGCCTGCTCCGCCGCATCCGCCGCACCATCCCCTTGGGCGAGCTGGGCGCCGACGAGCGCGAGGAGGTCCTGCGCGGCGCCTTCGCCCTCGGCTTCCGCGCCGGCCCGCGCATCGCCGGCCGCCGGGTGCTGCTGGTGGATGACATCCTCACCTCCGGCGCCACCGCCGAGGCCTGCGCCCGCATCCTGCTCGATGGCGGCGCCGCCGCGGTCGACATCCTCGCCGCTGCCCGCGTCCCCGATCCCCGGTCCGATTCGGCGCTAACCGCCGCTTAATGCAAATCCGGCATCCTGCCCGCGTCCCCCAATACGGAAGGATGCGGCAAGATGCCCGGAACGCCCGACCCCGATCCCTTCACCATCCCGCCCCCGCCGGCCGAGCCCATCCTCAGCCGCCGCACCCCGCCGCCGCCACCGTCCGAGCCGCCCGGCCCGGCCCCGACTCAATCCAGCCGCAGCATGGAGGAGGACAACGCACTCCGCCATTTCGCCCTGGCCCTCGCCCTGGTCTTCGCCCCGGCGGCAGTCCTGCTCAGCCTCGCGATCCTCCCCGGCCCTTGATCCGGATGGGCCGGGTGCCAAGCTCCATGGCATGCCCAAGGTCGAAATCTACACCATCCCGTTCTGCCCCTATTGCGAGCGCGCCAAGGCGCTGCTCGGCCGGAAGGGCGTGTCGTTCGAGGAGATCGACGCCCCCACCGGCTCCCAGGCGCGGAAGGACGCCATTTCCCGCTCCGGCGGCCGCACCACCGTGCCGCAGATCTTCATCGACGGGCAGGCGATCGGCGGCTCCGACGACCTCACCGCCCTCGAGCGCGCCGGCAGGCTGGACCCGCTGCTCGCCGCCTGAATTCCGCCGGCGCAAGGGTCTGGCACTCGAATTGCTCGACTGCCAGGCTATATTGCGGATCGGTTGCGGCCCGCAGGTGGGCCCAGGGATGAGCGGGGAATGATCCACTACGATCTGCGCTGCGGCGCCGGGCACGACTTCGACAGCTGGTTCAAGGACAGCGAGGCCTTCGCCGCCCAGTCGAAGGCCGGTTTCGTCGAATGCCCGGTCTGCGGCTCGAAGGATGTCAGCAAGCGGCTGATGGCCCCGGCCATCCCGAAGAAGGGCCGCACCCGCGCGAAGGAGGCCCCGGCCCAGCCCCCGGCCCCCGTCGCCGCGGCCCCTGCGGCCCCGCCGCCGCCGCCCATCCCGGCGCAAATGGTCGCCTTCCTCCAGCGCATCCGCGCCGAGGTCGAGAAGAGCGCCGATTATGTCGGCCGCGACTTCGCCGAGGAGGCCCGTAAGATCCACCGCGGCGAGAGCGAGCGCACCGCCATCTACGGCGAGGCCTCCGATGCCGATGCCGAGGCGCTGCGCGACGAAGGCATCGAGGTCGCCCGCATCCCCTGGGTGCCGCTGGCCGACTAGCCCCTATCGGGCCATGACGATGTAGTTGACGCCGACATCGCGGCTGACCCGCCAGCCGCCGCCCGCGCCCATGCTCAGCCCGGCGATGTCGGCGACGCGCAGCCCCGCCGCCCTGAGGTCCGCCCCCAGCTCCGCCGGCCGGACGAACATCCGCCAGTCATGCGTACCCACCGGCAGCAGCCGCAGCAGGTACTCCGCCCCGAGCTTCGCCATCAGGAAGGAGCGCGGCGTCCGGTTCAGCGTCGAGAGGAAGACCGGCCCGCCCGGCTTCACCAGCCGCGCCAGCTGCCGGCAGAACTCCACCCGGTCCGCCACATGCTCGATCACCTCGAGGGCTATGACGGCATCGAAGCCGTCCGTCTCCAGCGCCTCCGGCATCCCCTCCCGGTAGTCGATATCGAGACCCTGGCTCGCCGCATGCGCCCGCGCGGCCCCGAGCGCCGAGGCCGCGGCATCGAGCCCCGTCACCCGCGCCCCGGCCCGCGCCAGTGCCTCGCTCGCCAGCCCGGCCCCGCAGCCGACATCCAGCACCCGCAGCCCGTCGAGCTTTCCGCCAAGCCGCTGGATGATCCAGCCCATCCGCGCCGGATTCATCGCGTGCAGCGGCGCCATCGGCCCCTTCGGGTCCCACCATTCCGCCGCCAGCCGGTCGAATTTGGCGATCTCCGCGCCGATTGCGGTTCCGGGTCCCGGCATGCGCGCTCCTCTTCCGGTTGCGGCCCGCGGGCCGGATCGGTATCTGTGCCGCCTTTCGCGCGGTCGCAACCGCCGCCGCGGCCTAATTTCGGACCCAGACGCCCCGCCATGGCCCGCATCGTGATGAAGTTCGGCGGCACCTCCGTCGCCGATCTCGACCGTATCCGCAACGTCGCCCGCCGCGTCCAGCGCGAGGTGGAGGCGGGCAACGAGGTCGCCGTGGTGGTCTCCGCCATGTCCGGCGTGACGAACCAGCTGGTCAAATGGTGCCAGGAGCTCTCGCCGCTCCATGACGCCCGCGAGTACGACACGGTCGTCGCCACCGGCGAGCAGGTGACCATTGGCCTGCTGTCCATCGCCCTGCAGACCATCGGCGTCGATGCCCGCTCCTGGCAGGGCTGGCAGGTGCCCATCATCACCGATGCCGCCCATGGCAAGGCCCGCGTCGAGAGCATCGATGGCACCCTCCTGATCGAGCGGATGCAATCCGGCCAGGTCCCCGTCATCGCCGGCTTCCAGGGCCTCGAGCCCGTCCGCAACCGCATCACGACGCTCGGCCGCGGCGGCTCCGACCTCTCGGCCGTCGCCATCGCCGCCGCGGTGAAGGCCGACCGTTGCGACATCTACACCGATGTCGACGGCATCTACACCACCGACCCCCGCATCGTCCCCCGCGCCCGCAAGCTGGAGCAAATCAGCTACGAGGAAATGCTGGAACTCGCCTCGGTGGGTGCCAAGGTGCTGCAGACCCGCTCGGTCGAGCTCGCCATGAAGCAGCGCGTGCGGGTGCAGGTGCTATCCAGTTTCGAGGACAAGCCAGGTTCCCTGGTGGTGGATGAGGACGAGATCGTGGAACAGCCGGTCGTGAGCGGCATCGCCTATTCCCGTGACGACGCCAAGGTGACGCTCCGCCGCGTGCCGGACCGGCCGGGCGTCGCCGCCAATGTCTTCGGCACCCTGGCGAAGGCGAATGTCAACGTGGACATGATCGTCCAGAACATCGGCGCCGACGGCACCACGGACATGACCTTCACCGTTGGCAAGGCCGACCTCGCCCGCGCCCAGGACGTGCTGGAGAAGGCCCGCGCCGAGATGGGCTTCGAGAGCCTCGTCGCCGACCCCGACGTCGCCAAGATCAGCGTCGTCGGCGTCGGCATGCGCAGCCATGCGGGCGTCGCCAACACCATGTTTGGGGCCCTGGCCGAGAAGGGCATCAACATCCAGGTCATCTCCACCAGCGAGATCAAGGTGAGCGTCCTGGTCGGCGCCGACTACACCGAGCTCGCCGTCCGCGCCCTCCACACCGCCTACGGCCTGGACGGCCCCGGCTGATGGACGGCATCACCCCCACCGCCGCCCCCGGCATGGCCGCCCTCGACCGGCTGATGGAGCGCGGCGCCGCCTTCCTCGGCAGCCGCTACGCCATCCTCGGCGGCGCCATGTCCTGGGTCAGCGAGCGCAACCTCGTCGCCGCCCTCTCCAATGCCGGCGCCTTCGGCGTCATCGCCTGCGGCGCGATGGAGCCCGACCGGCTGGCCCAGGAGATCGCGGGCACCCAGGCCCTCACGCGCCGCCCCTTCGGCGTCAACCTCATCACCATGCACCCGCGCCTCGACGCGCTGGTCGAGACCTGCCTCGAGGCGAAGGTCGGCCACATCGTCTTCGCCGGCGGCATCCCGCCCGGCTCGGCCATCAAGCGGGCGAAGGAGGGCGGCGCCAAGGTCGTCTGCTTCGCCCCGGCGCTCGCGCTCGCCAAGAAGCTCGTCCGCTCCGGCGCCGATGCCCTGGTCATCGAGGGCTCCGAGGCCGGCGGCCATATCGGCCCCGTCTCCCTCAACGTGCTGGCGCAGGAGATCCTCCCCGCCATGGCCGAGCAGGTGCCGATCTTCGTGGCGGGGGGCATCGGCCGCGGCGAGGCCATGCTCTCCTACCTGGAAATGGGCGCCGCCGGCGCTCAGCTCGGCACCCGCTTCGTCTGCGCGACGGAATGCGTCGCCCATCCGCTGTTCAAGCGCGCCTTCATCCGCGGCGCCGCCCGCGACGCCGTGCCGACACTCCAGATCGACGAGCGCTTCCCCGTCATCCCGGTCCGCGCGCTGACCAATGCCGGCACCAAGCGCTTCATGGCCCATCAGGCCGAGATGCTGGCCAAATTCCAGGCCGGTGAGCTGTCGAAGGAAGCCGCCCAGCTCGAGATCGAGCATTTCTGGGCCGGCGCCCTCCGCCGCGCCGTGGTGGACGGCGATGTGGAGAACGGCAGCCTGATGGCCGGCCAGTCCGTCGGCATGGTGGACCGCGAGGCCCCGGCGGCGGAGATCATCGCCGAGCTGATCGGCCAGGCCGCCGCCGCCCTGGCTCGCCGCGGAGCCTGAGCCGCAACGGGTGACGGGCGGGTGACGCGTACAACCGGGGATGCGATTCGGTTTGCCGCAAGGCCGACCAGGGTCTACATCCCGGAAACGTGTTGGACGACATGAAACGCCCCTTCCGCCCCGAACCCTCTGCCGGCGAGGCCGCCCGCCTCGGAGAGGAGCTGCGCGACGCCCGCTTCGCCCTCGGCTTCTCCATCGAGGACATCGCCGCCTCGCTCCGCATCCGCCGTCCCTATCTGGTGGCGCTGGAGGAGGGTAGGGTGCGCGACCTGCCGGCCCCCGCCTATGCCGTCGGCTTCGTCCGCACCTATGCCCGCGCCCTCGGCCTCGACGAGGATGAGGTCGTCCGCCGCTTCCGCGAGGCCAGCGGCCCGGCAGTGCAGCGCAAGACGGACCTTGTCTTCCCCGAGCCGGTGCCGGAGCGCGGCCTGCCCGCCGGCGCCGTGATCCTGGTCGGCGCGGTGCTCGCGGTCGGCGCCTATATCGGCTGGTATCAATGGTCCGGCAGCGGCAACCGCACGGTCGATGCCGTCCCTCCCGTTCCGGCCCGCATCGAGCGGGCCGCCCGGCCAGAGCCGCCGCCCGCCCCGGCTCCCGACCTCGCCGCCCCGCCGCCTTCGCTGGCCGCGCCCCCCGCCGCCTCGCCGCTGAACGCCCAGGCCGCCCCGCCGCCCCCCGCGCCGCCGCCTGCGGCCGCCACGCCGGAAGGCCGTATCGTCCTCCGCGCCAAGGCCGATGCCTGGATTCAGCTCCGCGACCGCGCCACCGGCACGGTCATCCTCAACCGCGTCCTCCGCCCCGGCGAGACCTATACGGTGCCGCCACGCGACGGCCTGCTCTTCACCACCGGCAATGCCGGCGGCCTCGACATCTTGGTGGATGGCCAGCCCGTCCCCGCCCTGGGCGGCGCCCAGTCCGTTCGCCGCGACCTGCTGCTGGAGCCGGACCGGCTGAAATCCGGCCAGCCGCTCCAGGCCGCCACTCCCGCGCCGGCGCCTCGCCCCGCGCAATGATCCGCCAGGCGGCTTGGGCATCCGTGCCCGCGCTGCCATATTGCCCGCCAGGACCCAAACGGGATTTTCACCGCATGAGCTATCGCCCGTACCAGATGATCACCCGGCGCAAGTCGCGCCAGATCATGGTGGGCAAGGTGCCGGTCGGCGGCGACGCCCCGATCACCGTCCAGACCATGACCAACACCCCAACCGAGGATGCCGCGGCGACCATCGCCCAGATCCGCCGGGCCGAGGTGGCGGGCGTCGACATCGTCCGCGTCTCCTGCCCGACGCCGGAGAGCACCGCTGCGCTGCATGAGATCGTGCGCGAGGTGAATGTCCCGATCGTCGCCGACATCCACTTCCACTACCGCCGCGCCATCGAGGCGGCGAAGGCCGGCGCTGCCTGCCTCCGCATCAACCCAGGAAACATCGGCAGCGCCGACCGGGTGAAAGAGGTGGTGAAGGCCGCCCGCGACCACGGCTGCTCCATCCGCATCGGCGTCAACGCCGGCAGCCTGGAGAAGCACCTGCTCGACAAATACGGCGAGCCCAACCCGGAGGCCCTGGTCGAGAGCGCCCTCTGGCACGCCGCCCACCTGCAGGACAACGACTTCCACGAGTTCAAGATCAGCGTGAAGGCGTCCGACGTCTTCCTCGCGGCGGCGGCCTACCAGCAGCTCGCCGAGGTCTGCGACCACCCGCTCCACATCGGCATCACCGAGGCGGGCGGCAAGCGCACCGGCACGGTGAAGAGCGCCATCGGCCTCGGCAGCCTGCTCTGGGCCGGCATCGGCGACACCATCCGCGTCTCCCTCTCGGCGGAGCCCGAGGAGGAGGTCCATGTCGGCTGGGAGATCCTGAAGTCGCTGGGGCTGCGCCATCGCGGCGTGAAGATCATCTCCTGCCCCTCCTGCGCCCGGCAGGGCTTCAACGTCATCAAGACGGTGGAGACGCTGGAGGAGCGGCTGGCCCATATCGAGACGCCGGTGACGCTCTCGATCATCGGCTGCGTGGTGAACGGCCCCGGCGAGGCGCTGATGACCGATATCGGCCTCACCGGCGGCGGTGCCGGCCGGCACATGATCTACGCCTCCGGCAAGACCGACCACACCATCGACGAGGCCGCCATGGTCGACCACCTGGTCGAGCTGGTGGAGCGCCGCGTCGAGGCGATCAAGGCCGCGGACGCCGCCGAGAAGGCCGCGCTCGCGGCCGAATAGCGGTGAACGGCCTCGGCTTCTCCGCCCTGCTGCTCGGCCGGCTGAAGCCGCGGGAGGAGGCCGCGCCCCGCGACCTCCGCCGCCTCGCCTGGATGCTGCTGGCCGAGCTGGTGCTCTTTCTCGCCATCACCCTGGCAGACCGCCTGCCGCGCTGAGCGGCAGGCGGCCCTGAGGCACCTCAGCGGTGGCTATGGGTGGCGCCCCGCGCGCTCGTCCGCGTCCCCTCCAGCCGCTGCGCCGCCTGCAGATGCTCCTGCAGCACCGGCAGGTGGCGCTGGGCGAAGGCCTTCACATCCGGATCAGTCCCGTCCCGCGCCTCGGTCTGGAAAGCCGTTACATCCTCCTGGTGGTCCGCGACCATCGCCTGGGCGAAGGCCCGGTCGAAGGCCCGGCCGCGCAGCCCGGCCAGCCGGTCATACATCGCCTGGTGATGCGCGCCCATGCTGTCCGGCGGGGTGATCTGCTTCTGCTGGGCGAGGGCCAGCATCTCCTGGTTGATCTGGGTATGGTCCGCCACCATCCGCTCACCGAGGCGCCGCACCGCCGGGGAGCTTCCGCGCTGCTGGGCGAGCCGGCCCATCTGCACCTCGGCGATGCCGCCGCGGGTCGCCGTCGTCATGAAGCCGGCATCGGTGGTGGAGAGGGTCGGGTTCACCTGCGCCTTCGCCGCGGCGACCGTGGTATCCGCCGCCTGCTGCGTCTGCGCGCAGCCCATGAGCAGGGCGGGCATCAGCGCCGCCGACCAGAGCCATTGTCTCATCCTGCGTCTCCTTGGCCGTATGATCCCGTAAACGGGCGGTGTAACAGCGCCTGAGAACCGGCACCGTTCCGTTGCGTCGCTTGCCCTCAACGGGACGGAGGGCTATCCGGCATCCCATGAGCTCCCTGCAACCCGCCCGCGGCACCCGTGACCTGATCGGCGAGGAGTTCCGCCGCCACCACCACGTCATCGACACCGCGCGCCAGATCGCGGCCCTCTACGGCTTCGAGGAATGGGCGACGCCCATCTTCGAGGATACCCGCGTCTTCGCCCGCGGCCTCGGCGACACCTCGGATGTCGTCTCGAAGGAGATGTACAGCTTCGAGGATCGCGGCGGCGAGAGCGTCACCCTGCGCCCCGAGAACACCGCCGGCGTCTGCCGCGCCCTGGTCAGCAACGGCCTCACCCAGGCGAACCTGCCCCGCAAGGTCTTCTACGCGGGGCCGATGTTCCGCTACGAGCGCCCGCAGAAGGGCCGCTACCGCCAGTTCACCCAGATCGGCATCGAGGTGCTCGGCGCCGCCGAGCCGCTGGCCGATGCCGAGGTCATCGCCTGCGGCTGGCACATCCAGCAGGCGCTCGGCATCACCGAGGGCACGGTTCTCGAGATCAACACCCTCGGCGACGCCGCCAGCCGCGACGCCTACCGCGCCGCCCTCGTCGCCTACTTCACCGCCCACCAGGACCGCCTCTCCGCCGACAGCCGCATGCGCCTCGAGCGCAACCCCCTGCGCATCCTCGACAGCAAGGACGAGGGCGACCGCGCCATCATCGCCGACGCACCCACCATCTTCGACCACCTTACCCCCGAGGCTGCCGCCTTCTTCGACGCGGTCCAGCGCCATTTGGCGGCCTTCGCCGTTCCCTTCCGCATCAACCCGCGGATCGTGCGCGGCCTCGACTACTACAGCCACACCGCCTTCGAATTCGTCACCGAACGCCTCGGCGCCCAGGGCACGGTGATGGGCGGCGGCCGCTACAACGGTTTGGTCGAGGAGATGGGCGGCCCGCCCACCCCCTCCGTCGGCTGGGCCGCCGGCGTCGACCGCCTGGCCCTGCTGATCGAGGCCATGGGCCTCACCCCCGCCGCCCCCCGCCCCGTCGCCGTCATTCCCGTCGGCGACACCGCTGAAGCCCCGGCGCTCGCCCTGCTGCAAAGCCTCCGCCAGGCCGGCATCCCCGCCGAGATCGCCTACAAGGGAAACCTGAAGCGCCGCATGGAGCGCGCCAACCGCCAGTCCGCCCGCGCCGCCGTAATCCTCGGCGAGGAGGAGCTGGCGAATGGCACCGCCCAGCTCCGCGACCTCGACGCCGGCACGCAGCAGGTGGTCCCGCTGGCGGAGATCCCCGGCCGCCTCGCATGAGCATTTCCGACAAGCTCGACCGCGTCCTGACCCGCGCCGAGGAGGTCCGCCACCTCCTCTCGACGGCCGAGGGCAGCCAGTTCGGCGCCCTCTCCAAGGAACTGTCCGAACTCGAACCCCTGGTCGAGAAGGTCGAAGCCCTCCGCGCCGCCATCCGCGCCCGCGACGAGGCCGAGGCCATGCTCGGCGACCCCGAGCTGCGCGAACTTGCCGAGGACGAGTACCTCGCCCAGAAGGAGGCCGTCCCCCGCCTGGAGCGCGAGGTCCGCCTCATGCTCCTGCCCAAGGACAGCGCCGACGAGCGCAGCGCCATCCTCGAGATCCGCCCCGCCGCCGGCGGCGACGAGGCCGCCCTCTTCGCCGCCGAGCTGTTCCGCGCCTACCAGCGCTACGCCGAAAGCCGCCGCTGGCGCTTCGAGGTCCTGGAATACGACGAGGGCGAGCTGGGCGGCGTGAAGGGCGCCACCGCCGAGATCGCCGGCACCGGCGTCTTCGCCCGCTTCAAGTACGAGAGCGGCGTCCACCGCGTCCAGCGCGTGCCCGCGACCGAGACGCAGGGCCGCATCCATACCTCCACGGTGACGGTCGCCATCATGCCGGAAGCCGAGGAGGTGGACGTCCAGATCAACGAGAGCGACCTCCGCATCGACACCTACCGGGCGAGCGGCGCCGGCGGCCAGCATGTCAACAAGACCGACAGCGCCGTCCGCATCACCCACATCCCGACGGGCACGGTAGTGGCGATGCAGGAGGAGCGCAGCCAGCACAAGAACCGCGCCAAGGCGATGAAGGTGCTGCGCGCCCGCATCTACGAGGCTCAGCGCGCCCGCCTCAGCGAAGGCCGCGCCGCCGACCGCAAGTCCCAGGTCGGCACCGGCGACCGCAGCGAGCGCATCCGCACCTACAATTTCCCCCAGGGGCGGGTGACCGACCACCGCATCGGCCTGACTCTCCACAAGATCGATAAGGTCATGCTCGGCGATTTTGACGAGATCATCGACGCCCTGACCCAGGAGGACGAGGCCGCCCGCCTCGCCGCCGAGGGCGAGTGACCGCCTGCGCCGATCCTGCCGGGACGGTCGGCTTCTTCCTCTGCCGCGCCGGCCAGGCCCTCCGCGCCGCCGCCATCGAGACCCCCCGCCAGGAGGCCCGCCTCCTCCTCGCCCACAGCCTCGCCTGCCGCGAGGAGGACCTGCTGCGCGACCCGCGCGCCCCCGTCCCCCCCGAGGCCGCCGCCCGCTTCGCCACCCTGCTCCGCCGCCGCCTCGACCACGCCCCCATCGCCCATCTGCTGGGCGAGGCCGAATTCTGGTCGCTCCCCTTCCGCGTCTCCGCCGCGACCCTGATCCCCCGCCCCGATTCCGAGAGCCTGGTCGAAGCCGCCCTCGACGCCTTCCCCGACCGCTCGGCCCCCCTCCGCCTGCTCGACCTCGGCACCGGCACCGGCTGCCTGCTGCTGGCGACCCTCTCCGAGTACCCGCAGGCGACCGGCATCGGCCTCGACCGCATCCCCGCCGCCGCCGCCCTGGCGCAGGAGAACGCAAGCCGCCTCGGCCTCGCCCCTCGCGCCCGCTTCCTCGCCGCCGACTGGGCCGCCCCGCTCGCCGCCCGCTTCGACCTGATCCTCTCCAACCCCCCCTATATCGAGAGCGCGGCGATCCCCGCCCTGATGCCCGACGTCGCCCGCCACGAGCCCGCCTCCGCGCTCGATGGCGGCGCCGACGGCCTCGCCGCCTACCGTCACCTCGCCACGATCCTCCCCGGCCTGCTCGCCCCCGGCGGCCGGGCCGTGCTGGAACTCGGCCAGGGCCAGCGCCCCGCCGTCGAGGCCCTGGCCCGCGCCGCCGGCCTCACCCCCATCGCCTGCCGCCCCGACCTCGGCGGCATCGACCGCGCCCTGGTCCTGGCCACGGAATGACCCAATCTTGCGCGGCACCGCAAAAAAACAGTTTGGCGCCGGGCCCGGCAGCGACTAGCTTGAGGGCAGGCCTTCGCGTGCCGGCGGGCTTGTCCCACGCTGCGCAGGCCCCAATCCGTAGGGCAGCCCTGGCAAGCATGGCGTCCGCGGCGCTTTGAACCACATCGACCGCCACTGCCGATCCGGCCCGACAATCGGGCGGGGACGGGGCGGTCAAGCTGCGAGACGGCAGACGCAATACCGATGAACATGAAACGGATTCGCGGCCGCAGCCACCGGCATGGTGGAGGCGGCGGAGGCGGCGGCGGCGGTGGCGGCGGGCAATATCGCCAGGCCTCCCACCAGCCGATGAGCCGGAACCACGTCTTCGACTCTAACGGCCCCGACATGCGCCTGCGCGGCACCGCGCAGCAGCTCTTCGAGAAGTACCTCCAGCTCGGCCGCGATGCGACCGGCTCGGGCGACCGGGTGATGGCCGAGAGCTACTTCCAGCACGCGGAGCATTATTTCCGCATCATCAACGCCATGAATCAGGTCCAGCAGCAGCAGGGCGGCCAGCAGCAGCAGCCCCGCCGCTACCAGAACGGCCCCGATAGCGGCGAGGGCGGCGAGAACCAGGGTGACCAGCAGCCCGAGTTCAACGGCCATGCCCAGAACGGCCAATCCAACGGCCAGCCCTACAACCAGAACGGCCAGTCCATGGACAACGGCCAGGACGAGGACGAGCAGCCCGCCCAGCCCGGGATGCGCGAGCGCGAGCAGCTCTGACGCAGCGCGCCACATCGGCGCGTTGACAGCCTCGGGCGCCGGCCCCAGGCTACCGGATGTTCCAAGGGGGGCCCCAGCAGGGGCTGAGAACGGCGTTGCCGCCGTGACCCTTCGAACCTGATCCGGGTCATGCCGGCGTAGGGAACGGAACAAGCGGGCAGCGCCCCCGAGGGCCATGCCCGCCCCCGCACGTCACACCACCCGGATCTCCAACTCAGGAGGTCCAAGAATGCCCGATATCTTCCCGCCCGAGACCCTCGAGGTCACCACCGGCCCGCTGCCGGCCTCGCGCAAGATCCACGTCGCCGGCACCCACCACCCCGACATCCGCGTGGCGATGCGCGAGATCGCGCTCGACCCTTCGGCCAACGAGCCGCCGCTCCGCGTCTACGACACCTCCGGCCCCTATACCGACCCGCTTCACCCGACCGACATCCGCCGCGGCCTCCCCCCCCTCCGCGCCGGCTGGATCGAATCGCGCGGCGATGTCGAGGCCTATGACGGCCGCGACCCCAAGCCCGAGGATGACGGGTTGAAGCCCGGCGAGGCCCGCCGCGTCCCCGTCTTCGACCGCGCCAACCGCCAGCCCCTCCGCGCCCGCGCGGGCGCGGCGCCCACCCAGCTCGCCTATGCCCGCGCCGGCATCGTCACGCCGGAGATGGAATACATTGCCATCCGCGAGAATCTCGGCCGCGCCAAGCTGCGCGAGGCCGCCGAGCGCGACGGCGAAAGCTTCGGCGCCGCCATCCCCGACTACGTCACGGCGGAGTTCGTCCGCGACGAGGTCGCCCGCGGCCGCGCCATCATCCCCGCCAACATCAACCACCCGGAATCGGAGCCGATGGCGATCGGCCGTAATTTCCTGGTGAAGATCAACGCCAATATCGGCAACAGCGCCGTCGCCTCCTCCGTCGCGCAGGAGGTGGACAAGCTCGTCTGGGCCATCCGCTGGGGCGCCGACACGGTGATGGACCTCTCGACGGGCCGCAACATCCACACGACCCGCGAATGGATCATCCGCAACTCGCCCGTCCCCATCGGCACCGTCCCCATCTACCAGGCGCTGGAGAAGGTCGGCGGCAAGGCGGAGGACCTCACCTGGGAGATCTTCCGCGACACGCTGATCGAGCAGGCCGAGCAGGGCGTGGACTACTTCACCATCCATGCCGGCGTGCGCCTGGCCTACATCCCGCTGACGGCCAAGCGCGTGACGGGCATCGTCTCCCGCGGCGGCTCCATCATGGCGAAGTGGTGCCTGGCGCATCATCAGGAGAATTTCCTCTACACGCATTTCGCCGAGATCTGCGAGATCATGCGGGCCTATGACGTCAGCTTCTCGCTCGGCGACGGTCTCCGCCCCGGCTCCATCGCCGACGCCAACGACGCCGCCCAATTCGCCGAGCTGGAGACCCTCGGCGAACTCACCAAGCTCGCCTGGGCTCGCGACGTGCAGGTAATGATCGAGGGCCCCGGCCACGTGCCGATGCACAAGATCCAGGTCAACATGACCAAGCAGCTCGAGGTCTGCGGCGAAGCCCCCTTCTACACCCTCGGCCCGCTCACGACCGACATCGCCCCCGGCTACGACCACATCACCAGCGGCATCGGCGCCGCGATGATCGGCTGGTTCGGCTGCGCCATGCTCTGCTACGTCACGCCGAAGGAGCATCTCGGCCTGCCGGACCGCGACGACGTGAAGACCGGCGTCATCACCTACAAGATCGCCGCCCATGCCGCCGACCTCGCCAAGGGCCACCCCGCCGCCAAGCTCCGCGACGACGCCCTCAGCCGCGCCCGCTTCGAATTCCGCTGGCGCGACCAGTTCAACCTCGGCCTCGACCCGGAGACGGCCGAGCGCTTCCACGACCAGACCCTGCCGGCGGAAGGGGCCAAGCTCGCCCATTTCTGCTCCATGTGCGGCCCGAAATTCTGCTCGATGAAGATCAGCCAGGAGGTCCGCGAGGCCGCACAGCAGGGCATGGAGGAGATGTCGGAGCGCTTCCGCGGCAATGGCGGCGAGATCTACCTCCCGCCCGTGGCGCGTTGAGAGAAAATCCGGGGAGAAGGTATTCTCCCCGGACCCCTCATCTATTTCTCCGGGTTTACCGAATACGCTATCCTGGCACCCGGAACGGCGCTGCAGCAGGAGGGTCAGCGATGCCGAAGAACACGATCTGCCTCTGGTTCGACAAGGATGCCGAGGCCGCCGCCTGCTTCTACGCTGCGACCTTCCCCGACAGCGCGGTTGTCGCCGTCCACCGCGCCCCGGCCGACTACCCGGCCGGCAAGCAGGGCGATGTGTTGACGGTGGAGTTCACCGTTGCCGGCATCCCCTGCCTCGGCCTGAACGGCGGCCCCGCCTTCCGGCACAGCGAGGCCTTCTCCTTCCAGATCGCCACCGACGACCAGGAGGAGACCGACCGCTACTGGAACGCCATCGTCGGCAATGGCGGCCAGGAGAGCGCCTGCGGCTGGTGCAAGGACCGCTGGGGCATCTCCTGGCAGATCACCCCCCGCGTCCTGACCGAAGCGATCGCCGCCGGCGGCGAGGAGGCGAGGCGCGCCTTCGAAGCCATGATGACCATGCGGAAGATCGACGTCGCGGCGATCGAGGCCGCCCGGCGCGGCTGACGCCCGGCCTCCGCGCTTGCATCGGCGCAGGCCCAAGTATATAGGAATAAAAGCCAACAGCCGAGCCGTGCCCGCCGCTTCGCCGCAGGGCGCCTAAATCCCTAAAAACTTGAATTCCCCACTCGGCCTCCAGCAAGATCAACGCCTTGGTGCGGGCCCGCTTCAATTCTTGAGCCCTGGCACCGCCCTCCGGGGGAGTCTTGAACGCCTATCCAACCCGGCCCCTGCCCGATGCTTCCCCGCAGCTTCGCCATGGAGGGCTGTACAGGGCGTTGGACGTTGAGCGCCATCCGAGGCCTCCGCGAAACCGCGAAGCGGTTTCGCGGGGAAGTCTCAGTGCAGCAGCTCTCCCTGCAACGGCTCCAGCGCATCGCCCACCGCCAGCCGCCCGCCCTCGATCACCTCGGCATAGACGCCGAGATCGGCATGCCCGAACGCCTCCCGCAGCACCTTGGGCGGCTTCGCATCCCGCTCCGCCGTCTCCGGGTTCACCTCCGTCGCCGGGCAACGCACGATCCGCTTGAACACTCGCAGCCGCGCCCCGCCGAGCTGGATCTCCTGCCCCACCAGGCCGAAATCCGCCCAGGGGACGCCGCCCGAGACATAGACATTCGCCCGGAACCGCAGCGGGTCGAGCCGCATCCCCGCCGCCGCCTCCAGCGCGGCGAGGCTGGCAAGGCTGATGATGGAGACGCATTTCGCCGCCACATCGGTGAAATTATGCCCCGGCGCCTCGACGAAACGCGGCACCCCGCGCGCCTCCTCGCCCATGAAGTCGGCCAGGAAAGCCGCGATCGCCGCCCGCCCCGCCTCGCTCCTGGTATCGCCGATGAAGGCCGCCCCCTCCGGCGGCCGGATCAGCAACTGCCCGCTGCGTGGGTCGAAGGCCGTGTGCAGCAGCGCCAGCCTGGCATTCGCCATCAGGCAGCCGAAATGCCGCTTCTGCATCCAGCTCGGCGCCGCCGGGTCGAAGGGTGCATCCCCCTGGGCGAGCGCGAAGCGGCGGTCATGCGGCAGGCACTCGCCCTCGCGGAGGGTGACCTCCTCCATCGCCTCGGCGGTGAGGCCCTTCACCGGGTACCGGTAGATATGTTCGACCCGCATCGGAATAAATTCTCCCGCCTCTTGACCACGCGCAAGGCGAATTACCACATCCCGTGGCGAACTGGGTGCCGTCGTCGCCTCTTGAGGGGCGGTGGAACCCGTCGCCTCGATGAGGGACAAGACTGATGGACATTGAGAAATTCACCGAACGGTCCCGCGGCTTCCTCCAGGCCGCCCAGACCATCGCCATCCGCGAGTACCACCAGCGCGTCACGCCCGAGCACCTGCTCAAGGCGCTGCTCGACGATGATCAGGGCGCGGCCGCGGGCCTGATCCGCGCCGCCGGCGGCGACCCCGCCCGCGCGAAGCAGGCCGTCGACCTCGAAGTCAGCCGCCAGCCGAAAGTCACCGGCGGCGGTGCCGGCCAGCCGCAATTCACGCCGGACATCGTCCGCGTGCTCGACGCCGCGCAGCAGCAGGCCCAGCGCGCCGGCGACGAATACGTCGCCCAGGACCGCCTGCTGGTCGCGCTCGCCGCCAGCGACGGCGCGGCCGGCCGCATCCTCAAGCAGGCCGGCGCCGATGCCCAGCGCTTGGAGGCCGCCGTCACCGACCTCCGCAAGGGCCGCAAGGTCGACAGCCAGAACGCCGAGCAGAGCTTCGACGC
>NZ_JQKB01000026.1:63953-74503 GCF_000745835.1 Belnapia moabensis DSM 16746
GACCTTGTTGCAGCAGTCGCCCGCCTGGGTGGCCTGGGGTAGGATGCGGCCGGGGCGAGGCCTCTTCACCCTGCAGGGGACCCCTCGTGCCGTTCAAAGCCAATGCCGCTCGGCGCCATCACATCCCGAAGCAGCGGCACCGGGTGACCAACTGGGCCGAGTACGACGCCGGCCTGCGCGCCCGCGGCAGCCTTACCGTGTGGTTTACGCCGGAGGCGGTCGAGGCATGGACGGCTGAGCCGCGTACCGGCCGGGGCGGGCAGCCCGTCTACTCCGCGTTGGCCATCGCCACAGCCCTGACGCTGCGGGCGGTGTTCCGTCTGGCACTGCGCCAGACCGAGGGGCTGATCGCGTCCGTCCTGCAGTTGCTCGGCCTCGACCTGCCGGTGCCGGACCATAGCACCCTCAGCCGTCGGGCCGAGGTGCTCGAAGTGCCGCGGCCGAAAGCGGGGAGCGCGCCGGTCCACCTGCTGGTGGACAGCACTGGTCTCCGCCTCTGTGGACCCGGCGAGTGGCTAGAGGAGAAGCATGGCAGCAAGCGGCGTCGGGCTTGGCGAGTGCTGCACCTCGCCACTGACGCCGACACTGGGCTGATCGTCGCCTCGGCACTGACCGACAGGGATGCCGATGACGGCTCTCAGGTCGGTCCACTGCTCGACCAAGTGGACGGATTGGTGGCGTCCTTCACCGGCGACGGCGCGTACGACAGAGACGACGTCTATGCCGAAATTGCAGCGCGCCATCCCAAGGCGGCGGTCATCGTGCCGCCGCGCGCAAATGCGGTGCCAAGCGACGTGGCCGAGACCACACCAACGCAACGCGATGCCCATCTGCAATGTATCGCCAAGCGCGGCCGCTTGGGATGGCAGCGCGCATCGGGGTACAACACTCGTGCCCTGGTGGAGGCCGACGTCTCGCGCTGGAAGCGCGTCATCGGTGATGGACTACGTTCGCAAACGGATGGACGTCAGGCGACCGAGGTAACCATCGCTGCCGGCGTGCTGAACCGAATGCTAGATCTCGGACGCCCGATCTACGTCCGCATTACATGACCCGAAACGCGGCTTGGGTTCGATGCACCCTACGGTCGTTCAGTGCAACAAAGTGGCTGCAGGCCCTTGCCCTGCTCGACCCGATACAGGCGCCGTCCGCGCGGGAGCAAGCGCACCCTGTGCCGATCTAGCCGGCCGGCCCTGCCCGGGGCCGGCCGTGGAGAGCCAAGGGATCGCAGGGGATCATGGCCCTGGGGCTATCACCTCGGCTCTCCCATGCTTCGAGAGGGCTGCGTCGGCAGGGTGACTGGTCCCGGACTTCGGGGAGCCGTGCCGCCAAGCCTTGAACGGGGTGAACGGAAGACTATCAACAACTCTGCCAGGTGCTCGACCGAGGCCTGGCGGGTGGCACGGACCTCGAGTGCCGCCATGGCCATGTTGCTCGCAAGGAGGACGTGGAGATGTGGGCTGAAAACCCTTTCGACCTTCTGTCCCGGTCGCCTCTGCGCTTCGACCGGATGCCGGACCAGACCCAGCGCTCGCTTTGGAACGGACCCAGCAACAACCGCTTTCCGCTCTGCGGTACTACGTCGCCTCTGGAAGAGGGTGATGCCGACAACGGGCAGCGCGCTCCGGCGCTCCGGAGGTCTGCTCGTTGGCGCCGTGATCTCCTGATCGAGGACATGAAGGACCTCCTGGGGCGGGCGGTCATCTACGCACTGGCCCTGCTCGGGCTGCTGAATGTCCTCGGTCTGGTCGTAACGGCATGACAGCAGGGAGGGTGCCGTCATGCATAAGGCAGAACACGAAGCAGTCGTGACGATGCCATCGGTATCGCAGGTGCGGCCGGGACGGCATCAGGGTAACCCCGGCCCGATCTACTGGGCTTCTGCGGCCGCCACGGCATGTGCCGTGGCGGCCTCTTTCCCGTTCTTCTGGGCGCCGCCCCTTTGGGTCGCTGCCTTGCTTGCACCGCCGCCTAGCCTGGCAGTGCTGGCGATGGTGCTGCGGGGGGCCAAGCCGAAGGATGCGAGCACCATCCATGCTCGGGCCGGGTGCCCGAACCAGGCTCGGCGGATGGCACCGAGGACAGGTGCTCGGCGTGTTTATGGTGCTTCGCAATGACCATGCAGCGACGAGGCCCGAGATCGACTTGGGTCGCCGGCTACGGTCCAGCATGGGACCCGGCTGAATGCTCGAGGAGGTGCCGGGCGCGTTGCAGGCCAAACCCATCAAGAGCTACCCACCCCACGAGATCGAGCGAACCGGGGAGAACGCCTGCCGCGTCACACTGGCGGTGGCCGGCCTCCGGCCCGATGCTTGAGAACCAACGATCGAGACCGAAGCGATTGCAAAGCGGTGTCCTGCGCCGTCGATGAGGATCATGAACATGCCTGAGCCAGTCCAGGTGGTCTGCCCGCATTGCGATACGATCAACCGCGTTCCGGCCAACCGGCTGACCGACGTGCCGAGATGCGGCGAATGCCGCGGGCCGCTGTTCGAGGGGCGTCCAGTCCCCCTGTCGGAGGCACGCTTCCGGCGGCATCTCAGCCATAGCGGCATTCCGCTGCTGGTTGATTTCTGGGCCTCTTGGTGCGGCCCCTGCCGCACGATGGCGCCCGAGTTCGAGGCGGCGGCGCGCGCACTCGAGCCACGGATGCGGCTGGCGAAGCTCTCCACCGAGGAGGCCCCCGGGCTAGCCGCTGAGCTGCGGATCTCCGGCATTCCGATGCTTTCGCTGTTTGCGGGCGGGCAGGAGGTGGCACGCCGGGCGGGCGCCATGCCGGCGCGCCAGATCGTCGAATGGGCGTCCCGTGCTTCGGCCGGGGCCTGACGGGCAAGGCAGACGACCATGAGCGAGACCCCTTACGACATCCTGGGTGTGAAGCGTGACGCCACACAGGATGAGATCCGCAGTGCTTACCGTCGCCTGGCCAGGAAGCTGCATCCGGACCTCAATCCGGGCGACCGTACGGCCGAGGAGCGGTTCAAGCGGGTGTCGGCGGCCCATGACTTGCTCGGTGATCCCGACAAGCGTGCGCGCTTCGACCGCGGCGAGATCGACGCCTCGGGTGCCGAGCAACCGCAGCCGACACATTTCTACCGCGACTTCACCGGAGGTGCCGGTCCAGGGCAGCAATCCTATGCGAGCGATGCCGGCTTCGCTGACATGATGGACACGGACGACCTGCTCGCCGAACTCCTTGGCCGCGGCAGGCGTACCGGTGGCCGCGGTGCCGGGATGCGGATGCGTGGCGGCGACCTGCGCGGGCAACTTGCGCTGGACTTCCTGGAAGCGGTCAACGGCACGACGAAGCGGCTGACCTTGCCGGACGGCTCAACCGTGGACGTCACGGTGCCGCCTGGGACACGGGATGGCCAAGTGCTTCGCCTTCGGGGCAAGGGCGACACCGGCATCGGTGGGGGGCCTGCGGGCGACCTGCTCGTCGAGGTCGAGGTCGGGTCGCACCGGCACTTTACGCGCAAGGGCGACGACATCCATTTCGAGTTGCCGGTGAGCCTGTCGGAGGCGGTGCTCGGCGGCCGAGTGGAGGCGCCGACGCCAGCAGGGCCGGTTGCCGTCACCATTCCCAAGGTCTCCAACACCGGCACGGTGCTGCGGCTGAGAGGGCGCGGCGTGAGGCGACCCGACGGCTCCCACGGCGATGCGTTTGCGACGCTGCGGATCGTGCTGCCGGACCGGTCGGACCCGGAGCTGGAGGCTTTCGCCGCCCGTTGGGAGGGCGGCAAGGCCCACAACCCGCGGGTCGGGATGGAGGAGTGAATGTTCGATATCCACGATTTCCTGCTCCGGGCCCGGCTCGACGCCGTCTCGCTGGACGCCTGGATCAAGGCGGGCTGGCTGGCGCCCCAGCAGGCGGCCCCCGAACACCCCTTCTCCGAACTTGACCTCGCTCGCGTCTGCCTGATCCGCGACCTGCGGGAGGGCATGGGGGTGAACGATGAGGGCATTGCCATCGTGCTCGACCTGCTCGACCAGCTGCATGGGTTTCGGCAGGCGCTGCACCGGGTGAGCTCGGCACTCCAAGGGCTGCCGGCACCATTGCAACAGGAGATCCTGGCTCGGCTCCGGGGCGGCCAGGAAGAGGTGGTGAGACATTCGGGCGAGGAACCGCTTTCCGGTGTGGATTGAGCGGGCACGACGCGCCGTGGCGCTGCGGCTCGACCCGGCGGCCTTGGCCCGGCAGCGGCGGCTCAACCGGCTCCATTCGGCGCTGATCCTGCTACTCCTGGTTGGACTGGCGGGGTGGACCGGGTTGCTGGTTGGCGGTGTAGAGGGGCTCGCCTTCGGCGCCGGCATAGCGCTGGCCTTTCTGTTCCTCGACCCGATGCCAGGCGACCTCCTCTTCCGCCAGGCCTTCGGCGCGGTCCGTCTCTCGCCCGCCCAGGCGCCGGACCTTTTCGCCCTATCGGCGGCGCTGGCGCGGCGTGCCGACCTGCCGCATCCGCCGCACCTTTATCTCATTCCCTCGCCGACGCTGCAGGCTATGGCGGCCGGCAGCCGAGAAGCGCCCGTCATTGCGGTAACGTCCGGACTTCTGCGGACCCTGTCACGACGTGAACTGGCGGCGGTGCTGGCGCATGAGGTTGCGCATATCCGGCATGGCGATCTGCTGGTCCTCCGCTTGGCGACTGCAGCGGCCACCTTGACGCGCGGCATGGCCGGCCTCGGAGCGCTGGTGCTCCTGGTCTTCCTGCCAATGTTGTGGGCCACCGATGCGATGCCAGCACCTCTACCCATGGTGCTGCTGCTGGCTGCGCCGCTGCTCAGCGATGTTCTGACCCTATCGCTCTCGCGACGGAGAGAACTCCTGGCCGATGCGGGCGCGATCGAGCTGACCGGCGATGTCGCAGCCTTGGCCGAAGCCCTGGCGCGGATCTGGCGCATGCAAGGTGACGACTGGGAGCGCCTGACCTCCCGTGGCCCGTTCTGGATGAATTGGCTCCGCACTCATCCCACGCTCAAGGACCGCATCGCGGCCCTGCGCAGCATGGCGGCGCCGGTGCGTCCGGTGTTGTCGGATCCAGACCGGGTCGTGATTGCGCCTCCGGCGCTGTGGACCCTGGGCAGCCACTACCCGGCCCAGCGGCTGGCACGCCGGTGGCTTCTGTAGCTCTCGGTTTGATCGCCGGACGCCTCGGGTCGTGCCAGGCACTACGGGCGGCCGGGGGGCTTGAACCGACGCAGCATTTTCCTAGCTCGTCTGTTGCCGAATGCCGCAACCGGGTTCGGTGGGCGCCGGGCCAGGCGCTTCGGTGCCCGTATCCATGTCGCTCAGAGGAGGATGTGGCTATGAGGATGATCGACTTTGCGCCGCTTTCGCGGTCCACCATCGGCTTTGACCGGCTGTTCGATCTGCTCGATCGGACCACGGGTGTCGAGCCGAATGAGAGCTTCCCGGCCTACGACATCGAGAAGACCGGCGAGGACGCCTACCGCATCACACTGGCTGTCCCCGGCTTCAAGTCGGACGAGATCTCGATCGAGGGCCAGCCGAACCTGCTGCTGGTCTCGGGCCAGAAGTCGATGGACCGGGGCGGTCAGTATCTCCACCGGGGTCTCACGACGCGCGGCTTCGAGCGGCGTTTCAACCTCGCTGATTTCGTCGAGGTGAACGGCGCCAGCCTCGCCGATGGCCTGCTGACGATCGATCTCAAGCGCGAAGTGCCCGAGGCGATGCGGCCGCGACGGATCGAGATCGCCAATCGCTCGGCCCAGGGTCCGCGGCAGATCGAGGGCCAGCAGGCCGCCTGAGCCAGGGAGACTACCTCAGCAACACACCTATATGACACCGGGCCGGCAGGTGCGGGTGCCGCGCGGCGCTGTGTGCCTGCCGCTCCCGGTGGGAATGGAGGCAACCATGATGATGAGTGACCTCACCCCGTGGGGCCGCAACCGCACCGCCCCCGTCCCGCGCGGAAACGATGAGAACAACCCATTTCTTGCCCTGCAGCGCGAGATGAACCGGGTGTTCGACAGTTTCTTGCGCGGCTCCCCGGTTGCATCCACGCTCGCCCCACTTGGCTGGACGGCGACCGGGCCGCATGTGGAGGTGAGTGAAACCGAGCAGGAGGTGAGGGTCGTCGCAGAGCTGCCGGGCCTTGAGGAGAAAGACCTCGCGGTCACGCTGCACGATGGCGTGCTGATCCTCAGCGGCGAGAAGAAGGCCGAAAGCAGCGGCGCCGTGTACAGCGAGCGCTGGCACGGCCAGTTCCAGCGCTCGCTGCAGCTTGGCCCGGATGTCGATCCGGACAAGGTGGCGGCCTCCTTCCGCAATGGGGTGCTCACCGTCACCGTGGCCAAGCGCCCGGAGGCGCAGCGCCAGGTGAAGCGCATTCCGATCAGCGGGTGAGGTCCCGGCCTCCGGGCTGGCTTCCGGCCCGGGGTGCCGCCGCCAGGAAACACCGGCATGAACATCGGCCAGAACCGAACTGGCGAGCACGTCCATAACCCGGAACAGCAATTCGCAGCGCCGGAGGCAGACATGGCAACCAAAGTCATCGGGATTGATCTTGGGACCACGAACTCCTGTGTCGCCATCATGGAGGGCGGCACGCCAAAGGTCGTCGAGAACGCCGAAGGGATGCGCACGACACCCTCGATGGTGGCCTTCGCCAAAAGTGGCGAGACCCTCGTTGGCATGCCCGCAAAGCGTCAGGCCGTCACCAATCCAACAAACACGATTTTCGCCGTCAAGCGCCTGATCGGCCGGCGCTTCGATGATCCCACCGTGGAGAAGGACCGCGGTCTGGTCCCCTATAAGATCGTTCGAGGCGACAATGGCGACGCATGGGTGGAGATCGAGGGCAAGCGCCACAGCCCGGGTCAGATCAGCGCCTTTGTGCTGACCAAGATGAAGGAGACGGTCGAGGTCTATCTCGGCGAGAAGGTGACGCAGGCCGTCATCACCGTCCCCGCCTATTTCAATGACGCCCAGCGCCAAGCCACGAAGGACGCCGGTCGAATCGCCGGGCTCGAGGTGCTACGCATCATCAACGAACCGACGGCGGCGGCCCTGGCGTATGGCCTCGAGAAGAAGGGGTCCGGGAGGATCGCGGTCTACGACCTCGGCGGCGGGACCTTCGATATCTCGATTCTTGAAATCGGCGACGGCGTCTTTGAGGTGAAGTCCACCAACGGCGACACCTTTCTGGGTGGCGAGGATTTCGACGCCAGGATCGTGGACCATCTGGCCAGCGAGTTCCAGCGCGAGCAGGGTATCGACCTGCGCAAGGACCGGCTGGCACTGCAGCGGCTGAAGGAGGCCGCCGAGAAGGCCAAAATTGAGCTTTCGTCCGCCAAGCAGACCGAGGTGAACCTGCCCTTTATCACCGCTGACGCCTCCGGGCCGAAGCACCTGGTAATGATCCTGACCCGCTCGAAGCTCGAGGCGCTTGTGGACGACCTGATCGCCCGCACCATGGAGCCCTGCAAGCAGGCGCTGGAGGATGCTGGGATCACCGCCAAGGACGTTGACGAGGTGGTCCTGGTCGGTGGCATGACCCGCATGCCCAAGGTCATCGAGGCGGTAAAGCAGTTCTTCGGCAGGGAGCCCGCCCGCAACGTCAACCCGGACGAGGTGGTCGCCGTCGGCGCCGCGATCCAGGGCGGCGTGCTCAAGGGCGAGGTAAAGGACGTCCTGCTACTCGACGTGACCCCGCTCTCGCTGGGAATCGAAACGCTGGGCGGCGTGTTCACCCGGCTGATCGACCGCAACACGACCGTTCCGACCAAGAAGAGCCAAGTCTTCTCGACAGCTGAGGACAACCAACCGGCCGTGACTGTTCGCGTCTTCCAGGGTGAGCGCGAGATGGCGGCCGATAACAAGATGCTGGGTGAGTTCAACCTTGTTGGCATCCCACCCGCACCCCGGGGCATACCGCAGATCGAGGTGACCTTCGACATCGACGCCAACGGCATCGTCTCCGTGAGTGCGAAAGATAAGGCGACCGGTAAAGAGCAGCAGATCAAGATCCAGGCCAGCGGCGGCCTGTCCGAGAAGGACATCGAACGCCTGGTCCGCGAGGCCGAGCAGCATGCAGCGGAGGACAAGCGCCGCCGGGCTGCCATCGAGGCGCGCAACCAGGGCGACGCTTTGATCTACACTGCTGAGAAGCAGCTGCAGGAGCATGGCGCTAAGGTCGGCAGCGCCGAGCGGCAGGCCCTGGAGGATGCGGTCAGGCAGCTGCGGGACGTGCTGTCGGCGGATGATGCCGACGGCATCCAGCAGCAGATCGAGGTTCTATCCCGGGCCTTCGGGCGCTTCGGCGAGGCAGTGCATCGCAGCGCCGATGCCCAGCAAGCGGAGGCTGGCAGCTCAGCAGGCACAACCTCGACTCAAGCCAGAAATGACAATGTCGTCGACGCCGATTTCGAGGAGGTCGACGACCGGAACCGCAAGCGCGGGTAACCGCACCGAGGAGGCTGACCATGGACATTGAAAAATTCACCGAACGGTCCCGCGGCTTCCTCCAGGCCGCCCAGACCATCGCCATCCGCGAATACCACCAGCGCGTCACGCCGGAGCACCTGCTCAAGGCGCTGCTCGACGATGAGCAGGGTGCAGCAGCCAGCCTGATCCGCGCCGCCGGCGGCGACCCCGCCCGGGCGAAACAGGCCATCGACCTGGAGGTAAGCCGCCAGCCGAAGGTGACCGGCGGCGGCGCCGGCCAGCCGCAGTTCACGCCGGACATCGTCCGCGTGCTCGACGCCGCGCAGCAGCAGGCGCAGAAGGCCGGCGACGAGTATGTCGCGCAGGACCGGCTGCTGGTGGCGCTCGCCGCCTCCGACACTCCGGCAGGCCGCGCGCTGAAAGGCGCCGGCGCCGATGCCCAGCGCTTGGAGGCCGCCGTCACCGACCTCCGCAAGGGCCGCAAGGTCGACAGCCAGAACGCCGAGCAGAGCTTCGACGCGCTGAAGAAATACGCCCGCGACATCACCGAGGCCGCCCACGAGGGCAAGCTCGACCCGGTCATCGGCCGCGACGAGGAAATCCGCCGCGCCATCCAGGTCCTCGCCCGCCGCACCAAGAACAATCCGGTGCTGATCGGCGAGCCCGGCGTCGGCAAGACCGCCATCGTCGAGGGCCTCGCGCTGCGCATCGTCAAGGGCGACGTGCCCGAGGCGCTGAAGTCGAAGCGCGTCATGGCGCTCGACCTCGGCGCCATGGTCGCCGGCGCCAAGTATCGCGGCGAGTTCGAGGAGCGCTTGAAGGGTGTCCTGTCGGAGACCGAGAAGGCCGCCGGCGAGATCATCCTCTTCATCGACGAAATGCACACCCTCGTCGGCGCCGGCAAGGCGGATGGCGCGATGGACGCCTCCAACCTGCTGAAGCCGGCGCTGGCCCGTGGCGAGCTGCACTGCATCGGCGCGACCACGCTCGATGAGTACCGCAAGCATGTCGAGAAGGACGCGGCGCTGGCCCGCCGTTTCCAGCCCGTCTTCGTCGGCGAGCCGAGCGTCGAGGACACCGTCACCATCCTCCGCGGCATCAAGGAGAAGTACGAGCTGCATCACGGCGTCCGCATCACGGACGGCGCGCTGGTCGCGGCGGCGACCCTCTCCAACCGCTACATCACCGACCGCTTCCTGCCCGACAAGGCGATCGACCTCGTGGACGAGGCCGCCAGCCGCCTCCGCATGCAGGTCGACAGCAAGCCGGAGGAACTCGACGCGATCGACCGCGACCTGATGCGCCTCAAGATCGAGCGCGAGGCGCTGCGCAAGGAGGAGGACGCCGCCTCCCGCGACCGCCTCGCCAAGCTCGAGAAGGAGCTCGCCGACCTCGAGGAGCGCTCGCGCCAGATGACGCAGCGCTGGGAAGCGGAGAAAGGCAAGGTCGTCGAGAGCCAGAAGCTGAAGGAGGAGCTGGACCGCGCCCGCACCGAGGTCGAGCTGGCCCAGCGCCGCGGCGACCTGGCGAAGGCGTCCGAGCTGCTCTACGGCACCATTCCGACGCTCGAGAAGCAGCTCGCCTCGACCGGCGACGGCGACGCGCGGCTGGTGAACGAGGCCGTCACGGAGGAGGGCATCGCCGGCGTCGTCAGCCGCTGGACCGGCATCCCGGTCGAGAAGATGCTGGAGGGCGAGCGCGCCAAGCTCCTCAAGATGGAGGACAAGCTGCGCGAGCGCGTCGTCGGCCAGCCCGAAGCGCTGGAGGCGGTGTCGAAAGCGGTCCGCCGCGCCCGCGCCGGCTTGCAGGACCCGAACCGGCCGATCGGCAGCTTCCTCTTCCTCGGCCCCACGGGCGTCGGCAAGACGGAGCTGGTGAAGTCGCTCGCCGCCTTCCTCTTCGACGACGAGCGGGCGATGACGCGCATCGACATGTCCGAGTACATGGAGAAGCACGCCGTCTCCCGTCTGGTCGGCGCCCCTCCCGGCTATGTCGGCTATGACGAGGGTGGCGCGCTGACCGAGGCGATCCGGCGGCGCCCCTATCAGGTCATCCTCTTCGACGAGGTCGAGAAGGCGCATGAGGATGTCTTCAACATCCTGCTCCAGGTGCTCGACGACGGGCGGCTGACGGATGGCCAGGG
>NZ_JQKB01000027.1 GCF_000745835.1 Belnapia moabensis DSM 16746
TTGTGCGAGGCGCTGACCATGACGCCGAGATCGGCGCGGAGGCTGCGCGTCAGCAGGGCGATGGCGGGCGTCGGCATGGGGCCGACGAGGACGGCATCCATGCCGGCGCCGACGAAGCCGGCGGTCAGCGCGGGCTCCAGCATGTAGCCGGAGAGGCGGGTGTCCTTGCCGATCACCACGCGATGGCGGTGGGTGCCGCGGTTGAAGTACTGGCCCGCGGCCTGGCCGAGGCGGAGGGCGGTGGCGGCGTCCATCGGCGCCTGGTTGGCCTTGCCGCGGATGCCATCGGTGCCGAAGAGGCGGCGGTTGGGCTGGGTCATGCTGTTGGATTAGCGCCCGTCGGGCGGCGTGTCACCGGAAAGCGCGGCCTGGTGGACGCGGAGGGCCTGCACGGTTTCCGTCACGTCATGCACGCGGAGGATGGCGGCGCCGCGGGCGGCGGCGAAGAGCGCGGCGGCGATGCTGCCGGGCATGCGGGCCTTGCCCCCTTCTGTGGCGCCGGAGAGGCGGCCGATGGAGCGCTTGCGCGAGGCGCCGACCAGCAGCGGGCAGCCGAGGCCAGCGAGCAAAGGCAGGCGGTGCAGCAGGGCGAGGTTGTGTTCCAGCAGCTTGCCGAAGCCGAGGCCTGGATCGAGAGCGATGCGGTGGCGGGGAATGCCGGCGGCCTCGGCAGCGGCGAGGCGGGTGGCGAGGAAGGCGGCGACGTCGAGGGTGACGTCATCGTAGCGCGGGTCGTCCTGCATGTGGCGGGGGTCGTCGCCGAGCATGTGCATGAGGATCAGCGGGGCGCCGGATTCGGCGACCACGCGGGCGGCGTCCGGGTCGTGGCGGAGGCCGGAGACGTCGTTGACGATGCGGGCGCCGGCGGCCAGCGCCTCGCGCATGGTGAGGGCGTTGCGGGTGTCGACAGAAAGGGGGGCGAGCGGGGCGAGCGCCTGGATGACGGGGAGGATGCGGTGGCATTCCTCCTCCGGCGTGACGGGGGCGGCGCCGGGGCGGGTGCTCTCCCCACCGATATCGAGCAGGTCAGCGCCGGAGGCGAGCATCGCCTGGCCCTGGGCGAGGGCGGCTTCGATCAGGGCCTCGCCGGTGAGGCCGGCGGCGAGGAGGCCATCGCCAGAGACGCTGTCGGGGGTGACGTTGACGACGCCCATCACCAGCGGGGCACCGGAGCCAAGCTTGGGCACGAGGCCGGCGAAGGGTGGCGGGGCTTCGATCAGCGGCAGCAGGAGATCGCGCCAGTCGGCGGGGATGGCGGCGGCGGGGACGAGGTCTGGGTCGCGGCCGATCAGCCGGGCCAGGGTGAAGGCGGTGGGGCCGCCATGCAGCGGCAGGGCGAGACCGGCCGCGATGGCCGAGGCGGCGGCGGGGCCGGTCAGCAGGCCGAGCGGTTCGATCCAGCGGTCGGGCATGGCGTCCCCCGAAACGCAATCAGCGCGCCCGGGGGCGCGCTGATCGGTGGGTCGGTTGTGGACAGAGGCTAGGTGGCGGGAGCCGGGCCGGGGTTCAACCCGCCGCTCGGGCGAGCGGGGCGACCGCTGCTCGGCACGCTGCCGCGGCCCTGCGGCACCGGCTCGTCCGGGCGGTCGCGCACGATCGGCTCGCCGCGGATGATCAGCTTGATCTCGTCGCCCGAGATGGTCTCGTGCTCGAGCAGGCCCTTCGCCAGCAGGTGCAGCTCGTCGATGTTCTCAGAGAGCAGCTGTTTGCAGCGGGCATAGGCCTCGTCGATGATGCGGCGGATCTCGCCGTCGATCATCTGCGCGGTGTTCTCGGACAGGTTCTTCGACTGGGTGACGGAGTGGCCGAGGAAGACCTCCTGGCTGTTCTCGCCATAGGCGATCATGCCGAGCTTCTCGCTCATGCCCCACTCGGTGACCATCATGCGGGCCTGGTTGGTGGCCATCTTGATGTCGCCCGAGGCGCCGTTCGAGACCTTGTCCGGGCCGAAGATCAGCTCCTCGGCCACGCGGCCGCCCATGGCCATCGCCAGCTCGGAGAGCAGCTTCGACTTATGCTTGGAGTAGCGGTCGCCCTCCGGCAGGGACATCACCAAGCCAAGGGCGCGGCCGCGGGGGATGATAGTCGCCTTGTGGACGGGGTCGCACTCCGGGAGCTTCATGGCGCAGAGGGCATGGCCGGCCTCGTGGTAGGCCGTCATGCGCTTCTCGTCCTCGGACATGACGAGGCTGCGGCGCTCGGCACCCATCAGCACCTTGTCCTTGGCCTGCTCGAACTCATGCATGCCAACGGTGCGGCGGCCAGTGCGGGCGGCGAGCAGGGCAGCCTCGTTGACGAGGTTCGCCAGGTCGGCGCCGGAGAAGCCGGGGGTGCCGCGGGCGATGACCTTCGGGTCGACATCCGAAGCCAGCGGGACCTTCCGCATGTGGACGCGGAGGATCTTCTCACGGCCCGACACGTCCGGGTTCGGCACCACGACCTGGCGGTCGAAGCGGCCGGGCCGGAGCAAAGCCGGGTCGAGCACGTCGGGGCGGTTGGTCGCGGCGATGAGGATGACGCCCTCATTCGACTCGAAGCCGTCCATCTCGACGAGCATCTGGTTCAGGGTCTGCTCGCGCTCGTCATTGCCGCCGCCGAGGCCGGCGCCGCGATGACGGCCGACCGCGTCGATCTCGTCGATGAAGATGATGCAGGGGGCGTTCTTCTTGCCCTGCTCGAACATGTCGCGGACGCGGCTGGCGCCGACGCCGACGAACATCTCGACGAAGTCGGAGCCGGAGATGGTGAAGAAGGGAACGTTCGCCTCGCCGGCGATGGCGCGGGCGAGCAGCGTCTTACCCGTGCCGGGCGGGCCGACGAGCAAGCAACCCTTCGGGATCTTGCCGCCGAGGCGCTGGAACTTCTGCGGGTCGCGCAGGAACTCGACGATCTCCTCGAGCTCACCCTTGGCCTCGTCGATGCCGGCGACGTCCTCGAAGGTGACGCGGCCCTGCTTCTCGGTCAGCAGGCGGGCGCGGGACTTGCCGAAGCCCATGGCGCGGCCGCCGCCCGACTGCATCTGGCGCATGAAGAAGACCCAGACGCCGATGAGGAGCAGCATCGGGAACCAGGAGAGCAGGTAATGGAAGAGCGGGTTGACGTCGCTCTCCTCCGGCCGGGCGACGACGCGGACGCCCTTCTCGGTCAGGCGGGAGACGAGGTTGGGGTCTTCCGGCGTGTAGGTCTGGAAGGTGCGCCCGTCCGAGAGCTGGCCGCTGACGGTCCGCCCCTGGATGGTCACGTCCCGGACATGGCCGGCGCCGACCTCGTTGAGGAAATCCGAATAGGCGACCTGTTGGGCGCCCCGTTGCGCCGAACCGCTAGGCTGGAACACGTTGAAGAGCGCCACCAGCAGCAGCGCCACGATCACCCAGAGCGCCAGATTCCGGCCGAAATTATTCACCGATGCGTATCCCGTTCCCGCCAAGGCCCCGTTCGGGCCCTGGTGCCTCAGGCTCTGCCCGAGGCCCGCAGCCCTAAGATAGGGAGGCGAACCCCGGCCGTGAATGCCCCCGATGCGACAAGACCGTGCCGCCCGCGGAATTGACCATCCCGACCGCGAGAGACCCAACCGGAGCGAAAACGACCCCGACGCTCATGCAGCGATCCGGATCAGGATAGTCCAGAGCGGGCACGGCCACCAGCATTCCGTTGTGGCGGATGGCGGGGAGGCCGGCGAGCAGCGCGGCGGGCCAGGCGGGGGCGAGGCGGCGGAGCCGGGCGGCCTCGACGGGGCCGAGGGCGCCGAGCATATGGCCGGGGGCGCCGGGGGCGGCGAGGCGGAAGCGGCCGTCCCAGATGGCACCGGGCCGGGCCTCCACGGGCGCGGCGAGGGCGGCGGGTTCGCGGAAGAGCAGCCAGCCGCCGCGGCGGAGGCGAAGCCAGGCGCCGGCGAGGGTCCCCTCCCCTCGCCTACGGAGCGCGGCGATGGCGGCGGCGGGCGGGGCGTGGCGGGCGCCGCCGATTGCCTGGACCAGGCGGGCGAGCAGGGCATCGGCGAGGGCGTCGGTGCCGAGGGCCGTGGGGTCGATCTCGGCGAAGCCGGCGGGGCGGAGTGTGGTGCTGGCGGCGAGGCGGGCGGCGAGCGCGGCCTCCTGCCGGGCGCGGCGCAGGGCGAAGGCGTGGGCGGCCTCGGCCAGGGCCTCCGTCGCCGCCGGGTCGAGCAGGGCGCGGAGGCGGGCGCGGGCGAAGCGCGGGTCGGCGTTGCTCGGGTCCTGGATGGGGGTGAGGTCGGCGGCGACCGTCGCGGCGAGGCGGGCAGGAGGGATGGGGAGGAGCGGGCGGAGGATCAGCGCCGTATCCGTCATGCGGATGGCGGGGATGGCGGCGAGGCCGCTGGGGCCGCTGCCGCGGAGGGCGCGGAAGAGGAGCGTCTCGGCCTGGTCCGCTTGGTGGTGGCCGAGCAGGAGCCACGGCGTGCCGGCCTCGGCGCAGGCCGCAAGGAGGGCAGCGAGGCGGGCGTCGCGGGCGCGCTCCTGCAAGCCGGGGCCGGGGGCGAGGCCGAGGCGGAGCAGGCGCGTCGGGATGCTGCGGGTGGCGAGCTGGCGGAGGGTTGCCTCGGCCTCCTGCGCGCTGCCGGTACGGAGACCGTGATCGGCCACGAGGGCGAGGAGGCTGCCGCCGCGGGCACGGGCCCAATCGGCGGCGAGGAGGGCGAGGGCGAGGCTGTCGGGGCCGCCGGAGACGCCGGCGGCGAGGCGGGGAGCTCGGCCGAAGGGGCCGAGCGGAGCCATCAGGGCGGCGAATTCCTCCGCCGATAAAGGCTCAGCGGCAGCCGGCGCGGCGGCGGGCATCGGCGGCGCGCTCGGCCAGGGCGCCGCGGAGGTTGGGGAAGTTGCTCCGCAGGTCGTCCAGCGTGTCGCAGGATTCGCGCTTGTTGCCGAGGTTGTTGAAGGCACTGGCCAGGCCGAGCAGCGCCTCCGGTGCGCGGGGGCCGGTACGGCCGCGGGTATAGGCGTCGTTATAGGCCAGTGCCGCGCCGGCATGGTCGCGCTTGCCGGAGAGGGCGTCGCCGAGCAGGAGCTGGGCGTCCGTCGCGCGGGGGGAGTTGCGGTTGGCGAGGACCTCGCGGGCGGCGGCCTCGGCGGCGGGGTAGTCACGGCGGGCGAGCGCGGCCTGGCCTTCGGAGATGGCGCGCTCCGGGGTGCGGCCGGCGGCGGGGGCGGGCGTCGGCGCGGGAGCCGGGGCGGGCGTGGGCGCTGCCGCCGGGGCGCGGGGCGCCGGTGCGGACTGGCGGCCGGCGGGCTGGTTCTCGACCTGCTGCAGGCGGTAGTCGATGTCGCCCTGCATCTTCTCGACCGTCTGCTGCAGCGTGCGGTTGCGGTACTCGACCTCGTCGAGCCGGCCGCGGAGGCGGCGGGTCTCCTCCTCCAGGGCGTTGACGCGGTCGAGCAGGGTGCCGACCAGCTCGCTCCCCGGGACGCTGCCGCGCGGGGCGCTCGGCGCCGGCAGGGCGGAGGCGCCGCTGCGGCGCACTTGGTCGAGTTCCTGGCGGAGCTGGAGGATCTGGTTCTGCAGGTAGATGCCCTCGCGGCTCTCGGCCTGGGCCCAGGCGCCCTGGGCGGGCAGCAACAGCGGGACGGCGACGAGCAGGGTGGCGAGGAAGGGGCGGGTCACGGGGCCTCCGGAAGGGCGCGGGGCGGAAATGGGTGCGGGCCGGCTGGATAAGCCAGCCGGCTCGTATCGGCCAGTGGGATTAAGCTGTGGGATTAAGCTGTGGGATTAAGCTGGGGTGCTGCCCCCGGAAGCGTGCCGCCATCGCAGCGCGGGACCGGCCCCGCGATGCGATGGACGACGCTCAGCGGACGACGGTGACGGCGCGGCGGTTCTGCGCCCAGGCATCGTCGGTGGAGCCAAGGGCGGCCGGGCGGTCCTTGCCGTAGGAGATGGTGGAGATGCGGGCTCCGGCGGCGCCGTTGGCGACCAGCACGTCGCGCGCCGAGTTGGCGCGGCGCTGGCCGAGGGCCAGGTTGTACTCGCGGGTGCCGCGCTCGTCGGCATGGCCCTCGACCTGCACCGTCACCTGCGGGTAGCGGGCGAGCCAGGCGGCCTGGCGCTCGAGCACCGGGCGCTGGTCGGCGCGGACGCTGCTCTCGTCGGTGTCGAAGTAGACGCGGTCGCCGACATTGGCGACGAGGTCTTCCTGGCTGCCCGGGCGCGGACCGGCCGAGGTGTTGCTCGCCGCGCCGGCGCCGGTGGCGGCGTTGTCGGCGGTCGAGGACCCGCAGGCGGCGAGCAGGGCCAGCGCCGCGAAGGCGGTCATCACCTTGGTGTTCAGCATGGGGGTCGTCCCTTTCCTGTCTGCCATCGCGCAGCCCGGCACTGCGGAATTCTGCTCGGGGCCGTTACAACCGGTGCGCTACAGCGTCAAGGAAAACGGGCCTGATATGGCAACGGCGGCCTGGTTCCATGCTTTTGGTGCAACACAGCCGTTGCTCGTGCGAACGACGGCTGTTCCGCTTTGTCGGCCAGCCCGCCGCTACGCCAGCAGGGGCGACCAGGCCGGGTCGGACGCATCGGTCGGGGTGACGATCTGGCGCTCGTTGAAGCCGGCGATGTCGATGCTGGAGAGGCGGGAGGAGAAGCCGCTGCCGCGGGCGTCGCGCGCCGGCGTCTCGCGGAAATACATCATCACCCGGCCATTGGGGGCGAAGGTCGGGCCTTCCATCCCCCAGCCCTCCGAGAGGATGCGCTCGCCGGAGCCGTCGGGGCGCATGACGCCGATGGCGAATTGCCCGCCGGAGATGCGGGTGAAGGCGATGAGGTCGCCGCGCGGCGACCAGACCGGCGTCGCATAGCGGCCGCGGCCGAAGGAGATGCGGCGCACGCCCCCTCCCCCCGCATCCATGACATAGAGCTGCTGGTCGCCGCCGCGGTCGGAGTTGAAGACGATCTGCGAGCCGTCCGGCGAGTAGCAGGGCGAAACGTCGAGCCCGCCGCCGGAGGTGAGCTGGCGCTCGCGCCGGCTGCCGAGATCGACGACATAGATGTTGGCGTCGTTGCCGCGCGTCGAGGAGAGCACGACGCTGCGGCCGTCGGGCGAGAAGCGCGGGGAGAGCGTCATCCCCTGGAAGGTGCCGAGCACTTCCTGCCGGCCGCTGTCGAGGTTGAAGAGATAGACCCGCGGCTCGTTGCGGGCATAGGACATGAAGGCGATCTGCTGTGCGTTCGGGTGGAAGCGCGGCGTCAGCGCGGCGAAGGAGCCGTCGGTCAGGTAGCGCTGGTTCTCGCCGTCCTGATCCATGATGGCCAGCCGCCGGGTGCGGCGGTCGCGCGGGCCCGTCTCCGCCACATAGACGACGCGGGTGTCGAAATAGCCCTTCTCGCCGAGCAGGCGCTCGTAGATCACGTCGGAGATCAGGTGCGCGATGCGGCGCCAGTTGCCGGCGGGCGCGGTGAAGGCGGTGCCCTGGATCTGCGTCTCCGGCAGCACGTCCCAGAGGCGGAATTCGACGCGGAGGCGGTCGCCGGAGACTTCGGCGCGGCCGGTGGTCAGCGCCTGGGCGCCGATGACGCGCCAGTCCTGGAAGCGCGGCGTCTGCGCCGCGGCCTCGGCGGTCTGGATGTAGGCGGCGCGATCGACGGGACGGAAGAGGCCGCTGTTGCGCAGGTTGGTCTGGATCACGCCCGCGATGTTCTGGCCGAGGCGCTGCGCCTCGTCCGAGCCGCCGGCGAAATTCGGCACGGCGATCGGGATCGGGTCGGTGCGGGCCTTGGTGATGTCAACGACGGAGCTCTGAGCGAAGGTCGCGCGGGCGCCGATGAGCGGCAGGCCGAGCGCGGCGCCGCCGAAGATCGCGGCGCGGCGGGAGAGCTGGCGGATCGCAGCCTCATCCTTCCAGGTCATGCGGCTTCTCCTCTGATTTGGTTGCGCGCGGGGCTCAACGCAGGCCGAGATCGCGCGGGTTGAAGCGGAAGATGGTGTCGCGCAGCGCGGCCAGGCGCTCGCGCGGCAGCGGCAACGGGTTGCACTTCGGATCGAGCAGGGCGCGGCGGGCGGCCTCGTAGACGGCGCGGGCGCGCGGCTCGGAGGGCGGAGAGCCGTTGGGGCGGACATTGCGGACGGTGCCGCCCGGATCCACCTCGACGCGGAACTCGACGACGATGCTCTGGATGTTGAGGCCGCCGGCATCGACGCTCCAGCACTCGCTGATCTTCTCGGCGAGGCCGGCGCGCTCGCCGGCGCTGAGCGAGGCGGTGCCGGTGGGCGTGCCGCCGCCTTGCTGCGGCGCGCCGGGGCTAGGCTGCGGGCGGCCGCGCGGCGCCTCGTTCGAGGCCTGCATCTGGCGCAGGCGGTCCAGCGTGCTTTGCACGCTGTTGCTCAGCTCCTGTGGGCGCGGCGGCGGCGGCGTGCGGCCGGTGCCGGCCTGCTGGCTGGTCTGGGGCGGCGGCGGGACGGGCGTCGGTGGCGCCGGGCGCGCGTCGGGGCGCGGCGGGGCGGGCGTCGTCTGGGCCTGCTGCTGCTGCGGGCGCGGCGGCGCCGGCGGGGTGGGCGGCGTCGGCTGGGCCTGCTGCTGCGGGCGCGGCGGCTGGGCGGGCGGCGTCGGTGCGGGCGGCGTCGGGCGCGGCGGCTCGGGCACCGGGGGCGGCGGCAGGGGCAGCGGCGCGACCTCGGCCACCTGCTGCTGGGGCTGCGGGCGCGGGGGCGGTGGGGCCGGCGGTGTCGGGGCCGGCTGCGGCGGTGTGGGTGTCGGCGGGCTCGGACGCGGCGGCGCAGCCTGGGCCTGGGGCGCGGGCGGCGGCGGGGCGGCCGTAGGAGGTGGCGGCGGCGGGGGTGGCGGGGTCGGCAGGCGATCCTCGCGCACCGGCTCCGGCGCCGGCGGCTCGGGGCGCGGCGGCTGGGGCACGGAGGCCGGGGCGGCGACGGGCGCCGCCTCGGAGGCGCCCTGGGCTTGCTGGGCGGGCAGGCTGGCGACCAGCTCGACGGCGATGGCCTCCTCCTTCGGCTCCTCCAGCTTGGGAGGCAGGCCGAAGACCAGGCCGAGCAGGAGGGCGACGACATGCAATGCCGCCGAGACGAGCCCCCAGAAACGCATTCCCCTGTTCTGCATGACCGCGCCCCCGCGCGTGGCCTTTCTGTCGCTTAGCGGGTCGGACGGGTGGCGGGGCGGGCAGCCGGGGCCGCGCCAGCGGGCGGCCGGCCGGCGGGCTGCTCGGCGAGCAGCGCCACCTTGCTGAAGCCGCCGGCGCTGATGACGCCCATCACCTCCATCACCCGGCCATAGCTGATTGCCTTGTCGCCGCGGACGAAGATGCGGCGCTCCTGCGCATTCGGCCCCTGGCTGTTCTCGCCGGCGATGGCCTGGAGCTGGGCGACCAGGTTCTCGAGCGGCACCTCGGTCTCCTGGAGGAAGATCTTGCCCTCCGGGTTCACCGTGATGGTGATCGGCTCGTTGTCCTGGTTCAGCGCGCTGGCCTGGGTCTTCGGCAGGTCGACGGGGACGCCGACCGTCATCAGGGGTGCGGCGACCATGAAGATGATGAGCAGCACGAGCATGACGTCGACCAGGGGCGTCACGTTGATCTCGGCCATCGGGCGGTAGCGGCCGCGGCCCTTGCCACGGCCGGCGTTCAGGGAAGCGGCCATGGGGTTACTCCGCCACCGCGGCGGGGGTGCGGGTCTCGGTGCCGATCACCGCGCTCTCCGACTGGCGGGAGAGGATGCCGCCGAACTCGGCCGCGAAGCCCTCCAGCCGGCTGGCGAAGCGGGCGAGGTCGGTGCTGATCTTGTTGTAGGCGAGCACCGCCGGGATGGCGGCGACGAGGCCGATCGCCGTGGCGAAGAGCGCCTCCGCGATGCCCGGCGCGACGACGGCGAGGTTGGTGTTCTGCATTCCTGCGATGGCGGCGAAGCTGTTCATGATGCCCCAGACCGTGCCGAACAGGCCGACGAAGGGGCCGACCGAGCCGACCGAGGCGAGGAAGACCATCCAGCGCTCCATCCGGTCCATCTCGCGCTGCACGGCGAGGTTCATGCTGCGGTCGATGCGCTCCTTCAGCCCGGCGGCGACGAGGTCGGAGCCGGCGAGGCGCTGGGCGCTGCGGCGCCACTCCCGCATGGCGGCGGCGAAGACGGCGGCCATGGGGTGCGAAGGCTGCTCGCCCTCCTTGCGGAAGAGGTCGTCGAGGCTGCCGCCGGACCAGAAGCTGTCCTCGAAGGCATCGGCGGCGCGGTTGGCGCGACGGAGGGTGGTGATCTTCTCGAAGACGATGGCCCAGACCCAGACGGAGGCGAGCAGCAGCCCGACCATCACGAGCTTCACCACCCAGTCGGCCTGGAGGAACAGGCCCCACAGGGACAGGTCGTGCAATGCGCCGCCCAGATCCGTCGCCGTCACGCTGCGGTCCACCGCCTCTCTCCTCTCTATCCAGCCGCGCCCGGCGCATCGGCCAGGGCCGCGCGCCAGGGTTCGGGTATGCGCTTCGGCCGCAGCGTGTCCCGGTCGATGCAGGCCAGTTCCACATGCAGGGCGGCGAGCGCCTCCTCCCCCCGGACCATGCGCTGGTCGAGCTGGAGGGTAACGCCCTTCACCGCCATGACCCGCGTCTCGACCACGATTGCGTCATCGAGTCGCGCGGGGCGCCAATACTCTACTTCGATGCGGCGCACCACGAGTATCGAATGGTGACGCTCCATCATCAGTTGATGCGGCAAGCCCATGTCGCGCAAGGATTCCGTCCGGGCGCGCTCGGCCCAGCGGAGGTAGTTGGCGTGATAGGCCACGCCGCCCGCATCGGTGTCCTCGAAATAGACGCGAATCGGGAAGCGATGGGCAGGCCCGGGTGGTGGAAGCTTCACGGCTCGCCGCCCGAGAGCAGGTCGGGCTGGATTGCGAAGCTCGCGGGCGGGCTGAGGCCGAGATGGGTCCAGCCGGACATGCCGAGCATCCGGCCGCGTGGGGTGCGCAGGACGAGGCCTTCCTGGATCAGGTAGGGCTCGATGACGTCCTCGATGGTGTCGCGGCTTTCGGCAAGCGCGGCGGCCAGGGTCTCGACGCCGACCGGGCCGCCATTGTGGTGCTCGGCGATGCGGCGGAGGTAGCGGCGGTCCATCGCATCGAGCCCCTTGCTGTCCACTTCCAGCCGCGTCAGGGCGCCGTCGACCATGGCGCGATCGGCGGGGATGCCGGCGACGCTCGAGAAGTCGCGGACGCGGCGCAGCAGGCGGCCGGCGATGCGGGGGGTGCCGCGGGAGCGGCGGGCGATCTCCAGCGCGCCGGCCTCGGCCAGCTCGAAGCTCAATTTCTCGGCGCCGCGGCGGACGATCCGCAGCAGCTCCTCCGGCGTGTAGAATTGCAGGCGGAGCGGGATGCCGAAGCGGTCGCGCAGCGGCGTCGCCAGCAGGCCGGCGCGCGTCGTGGCGCCGACCAGGGTGAAGGGCGGCAGGTCGATGCGGACGGTGCGCGCCGCCGGGCCCTCGCCGATGATGAGGTCGAGTTGGAAATCCTCCATCGCCGGGTAGAGGGTTTCCTCCAGCGCCGGCTGCAAGCGGTGGATCTCGTCGACGAAGAGCACGTCGCGGGGCTGCAGGTTCGTCAGGATGGCGGCGAGGTCGCCGGCGCGTTGCAGGATGGGGCCGCTGGTCGCGCGGAAGCCGACGCCCAATTCGCGGGCGACGATCTGGGCGAGCGTCGTCTTGCCGAGGCCGGGGGGGCCATGGAGCAGGACGTGGTCCAGCGCCTCGCCGCGGGCGCGGGCGGCCTGGATGAAGACGGCGAGGTTCTCGCGCAGCGCCTGCTGGCCGGTGAAGTCGGCCAGGACCTGCGGTCGGAGGGTGGCCTCGGCGGCGTCCTCGTCGGTGCGGGCGGGGGTGGTGATGCGGTCGTCCGGCACTGCCTCGGGTGGAGGCGGCGGCGGGGGGCGACGGCGGGAGCCGCTCATCGGGCGAGCTCCTTCAGGCTGTCGCGGATCAGGGATTCGAGCGGGACGCCTTCGCCGAGGCGGGCCTGCGCGCGGTTGACGGCGGCCTGGGCTTCGGGGCGCTTCCAGCCGAGATTGATCAACGCCGAGACTGCATCGGCGGCGGCCCCGGCCGGGGGCGCCGCGGTGGCAGGGCCGGCGGCGATGCCGCTCGGGGGCTGGATGCCGCCGGCCCAATCGCGGAGTTCGGTCACCAGGCGGTCGGCGAGCCTGGCGCCGACGCCGTTGGCCTGGCGGAGGCCGGTGCGGTCGCCGCGGCGGACAGCCTCAGCCAGATCCTCGGGGGCGAAGGCGGAGAGGATGTCGAGCGCCAGCTTGGTGCCGACTCCTTGGACCGAGGTGAGCTTGCGGAAGGTGTCCCGCTCCGCCGCGCTCCCGAAGCCGACCAGGACGATGGCGTCCTGGCGCACCTGGGTCTCGACCAGCATCGCGGCTTGGCCCTGCACGTCGCGCAGGCGGTCGAGGGTCTTGGTGGAACAGGACAGCAAGTAGCCCACGCCGTTGACGTCGAAGATGCAGCCGCCTTCGAGTAGCGCGTCGAGCTTGCCGGTTAGTTTCCCGATCATGCCGGCACGTAGCCCTTGGCGTAGGCGAGCTTCGTGCCGCGGTGGTGGGCGTGGCAGATGGCGACCGCGAGCGCATCGGCGGCATCCGAGCGGCGGATGGTGGCGCCGGGGAGCAGGCGGCGGACCATCGCCTCCACCTGGGTCTTGTCGGCATGGCCGGTGCCGACCACGGCGCGCTTCACTTCCATCGCCTGGTACTCGGATACATGGATGCCGGAGAGGGCGGGTGTCAGCAGCACGACGCCGCGGGCCTGGCCGAGCTTCAAGGCGGCGCCGGGGTTCTTGTTGACATAGGTATGCTCGACCGCCGCCTCCTGCGGGCGCCACTGCTCGATCAGCACCGCGAGGCCGCGGTGGAGGGTGCAGAGGCGCTCGGCGAGCGGCTGGTCGGCATCGGTGGAGATGACGCCGTCGGCCAGGTGGCGGAGGCGGTTGCCGATGCTCTCCACCAGGCCCCAGCCCGTATGCTGCAGGCCGGGGTCGAGGCCGAGGAGGCGGACGGAGCCGGTCAGGCGGAGAGCCGCTGCGACACGGCCTCCGACACCTCGAAATTGGCGTAGACGTTCTGCACGTCGTCGCTCTCGTCGAGGCGGTCGATCAGCTTGAGGATGTCCTGCGCCTTCTCCTCGTCGAGGTCGATGCGGATATTCGGCACCCATTCGATGCGGGCGCTTTCCGGGCTACCGAAGCGGGCCTCGAGCGCGTCGCGGACGGCGAAGAAATCCTCCGGCGCGCAGGTTACCTCGTGGCCTTCCTCGTCGGACTCGACGTCCTGGGCGCCGGCCTCGATGGCGGCTTCCAGCATCGCCTCCTCCTGGCCGGGGAGGCCGGGGAACCAGAGGACGCCCTTCCGCTCGAACTGGAAGGAGACGCTGTTGGTCTCGCCGAGCGCGCCGCCCGCCTTGGCGAAGGCGCTGCGGATGTCGCCCGCCGTGCGGTTGCGGTTGTCGGTCAGGGCTTCCACGATGATGGCGACGCCGTAGGGGCCGTAGCCCTCGTAGCGGACCTCCTGGTAGTCCTCGCCCTGGCCGGCCTGGCCGGCGCGCTTGATGGCGCGGTCGATGGTGTCGCGCGTCATGTTCGAGGTGAGCGCGGCCTTGACCGCGGCGCGCAGCCGCGGGTTCATTGCCGGATCCGGCAGGCCCATCTTGGCGGAGACCGTGATTTCGCGGATCAGCTTGCCGAAGGCGCGGGCCTTCTTGGCGCCTTGGGCCGCCTTGCGGTGCATGATGTTCTTGGCGTGCGAGTGGCCGGCCATGGCCCCAGCCTTCTCCCGTTCCTGAGATTCCGAATGAAGAGCGGCTTATAGCGAGCGCGGAGCCCGAGCGCCACGGGGAGGCTTGCGGATGTGGGGCGCGGGCTGGCAGGCTTCCTCTCCATGGATGCCATGCCGCCCGCCGATCCCTTCGCTGTCGCCACGCTCGAGGAGCTGGCGCGGCATTACGACCCGCCACGCGAACTGGTGCTGAAGAAGGTGATCCCACGGCTGGAGGCGAAGGCGATGGCCTTCATCGCCGCCTCCCCCTTCGTCATCCTGGCGACGGTCGGGCCGGAGGGGGTGCATGCAACGCCCCGCGGGGATGCGCCGGGCTTTATCCAGGCACTCGACGACCGGACGCTCGCCTTGCCGGACCGGCGGGGGAACAACCGGCTGGATGCGCTGAGGGACATCATCGCCAACCCGGAGGTGGCGCTGCTCTTCCTCGTCCCCGGGGTAGGCGAGGCGCTTCGGGTCAACGGGACGGCACGGATCACGGCGGACCCAGCGCTGCGCGGGCGCTTCGAGGAGCGGGGCAAGCTGCCGGCGACCGTGGTGCTGGTCAGCCTGCGCGAGGCCTATATGCAATGCGCCAAGGCGGTGATGCGCTCCAAGCTCTGGGGCGAGCGGGAGCGGCCGGGGACGGTGCCGAGCATGGGCGAGATCATCTCGGCCCATACCGGCGGCATGGTCGACCCGGCCTCCTATGACAAGGAAGCGCCGCAACGGCTGATCGATACGATGTACTGATCAGGCTTCCGCCGGCTCACGCTCGCGGCGGGGCTGGGTCTGCGGGGCGGGGACGGGGCGACGCTGGCCGGCCTCGCGGCGGCGGGCGGCGGCCTCACGGGCGACGGCGTCGCGGAGCGCGCCCTCATAGCTCAGCCCGCCGGCGGCGCCGCCGAGGATCGAATTGCCGAGCCCGAAGCGGCGCGTGTCCTGGCGGTCCATCTCTGCCATCCCTGGCTGCCCCGCGGATTCGTGCATACCTGCGGGGGTGATCGCGATAACAAGAGCGCGATCAGAAGGGAACTTACGCCTTTACAATATGTGGCCCAATGAGGCCGAGCCGGGCGCAGACATTGCGGGTGTCGATCAGCAACGGAAGTCCGGCGGCGAGGTCGGCATAGTCGATGCCGTCATGGTCGGTGACGATGAGGCCGGCCTGGATGCCGGACAGCGCCTCCCGCCCCGGGCCGATGCCGCGGCAGCCGGCGAGGCCCGGGTGGTCGGGCTGGGGCGGGATGACCGGGACCAGCGGGTCGAGATGGAGGACCTCGGCGCCGCGTTGCACCAGCATCTCCATCAGGACCAATGCGGGGCTGTGGCGGAGATCCTCGAGGTTGCGCTTGTAGCCGAGGCCGATGACGAGAATCCGGCTGCCGCGGAGGCCCCTGCCCTGTTGGCGATCCAGCGCCTCGGCCAGGCGGTCCAGCACGTGGCGGGGCATCGCCGCATTGATCTCGCTGGCCAGGTCGATGAAGCGGGTGGCGACGCCATGCGCTCGCGCCTGCCAGGTGAGGTAGTGCGGGTCGACCGGGATGCAGTGGCCGCCGAGTCCCGGGCCGGGGAAGAAGGGCATGTAGCCGAAGGGCTTGGTGCGGGCGGCTTCGATCACCTCCCAGATGTCGATTCCCATCGGCTCGAAGACCAGCTTCAGCTCGTTCATCAGGGCGATGTTGACGGCGCGGAAGGTATTCTCGGTGAGCTTCACCGCCTCCGCCAGATCGGACGAGGAAACGGGGACGGTGCGGGCGACGAAGGCGCCGTAGGGGGCAAGGGCGAGGTCCAGTGAGGGCGGGTCGATGCCACCGATGACGCGAGGGATGCTGGCAGTGCGGTGCTGGGCATTGCCGGGATCTTCCCGCTCCGGCGCGTGGGCGAGGAAGAAGTCCTCGCCGCAACGGAGGCCGGTCGCCTCCAGGATCGGCTGCACGACGCCGCGGGTGGTGCCGGGGTAGCTGGTCGATTCGAGGACGATGAGCTGGCCGGGGCGGAGATTGGCCGCGATCAGGCGGGTGGCGGATTCGACCGCGGAGAGGTCGGGCTCGCGGTGGTGGCCGAGCGGCGTCGGGACGCAGACGAGGATGGCGTCGGCCTCGACGAGCGCCCTTCCCTCCCCGGTGAGGCGCAGGCGGTCGGTGCAGAGGGCGGCGCGGATCGAGTCGGGGTCGATCTGGCGCAGCGGGCTGCGGCCGGCGGCGAGTCCGGCGAGGCGGGCCGGGTCGGCATCGAGGCCGATCACGTGGAAGCCGGCCTCGACCAGGGCCAGGATGAGGGGCAGGCCGACATAGCCGAGGCCGATGACGGCGATGGTCGCGTCCCTATCACGGAAGCGGGCGTTGAGCGACTCGGCGAGGCCGACGGAATGCGGCAGGCATGGCGGCAGCGAATCCGGCATGCGGTATTGCTACGATATCGATACGGTATAATCAATCGAAATCGAAACGTACTGGCTTGGGCAGGCGGCAATTGAAAAGGCCGGGCTTCGGGCCCGGCCTTCGCCATGGTTGGACTGAGGGGCGAGAACCCCTCCGACCAGGCTTTAGGTGAAGATGAAGTCGCTGGTGGTGAGGATTCCGTCAGCGAGGATGGTGATGTGGTTGCCGCCGAAGGACACCTCGCCATCCGAGGTGAAGTTGACTTGGCCAGAGGTGAAGCCTTTAAGCTCCAGCTTGTCCACGCCGACCTTGAAGTCGAGGATCAGGTCGTCGCCGGAGCCACTGGCGAAGACGAAGGTGTCGGCCCCGTCGCCGCCGGTCAGCGCGTCGTCGCCCGCGCCGCCGACAATCGTATCGATGCCAGCGCCGCCAGTGATTTCGTCATTGCCGGCGCCGCCATCGAGCAGGTTGGCGGCATCGCTGCCGAGGATGGTGTCGTTGCCCAACCCGGTCTTGATCCCTTCGACCGCGACCAGGTTGAAGTCGAAGACGTCGCTGGGGGCGCGGTTCAGGTCGATCGAAAGGTCCACCGCGGCGTCGCCCATGTCGACCGTATCGAATCCGAAACTGCCGTCGATGTAGTCCGAAGTGCCATGGACGTAGATCAAGTCGTTGCCGCTACCCGCGACGACATAGTTCGAGCCCGTACCCGCGTCGATGGTATCGGCTCCGGTGCCGCCGACGATCGTATCGTTGTCCGCCCCGCCCAGGGCAGTTGCACCGACCGAGCCGACAATAAAGATAACATCGTTGCCAGCGCCACCGTCGGCGGTATCGCCACCATGGGCCACGATGTAGTCGTTGCCATCGTCGCCGTACATCTTGTCGGCGCCGTCACCACTGACGAGCATGTCTTTGTCAGCGCCGCCATGAACGGTTGCGCCAAGCGAACCGATGATGTCGATCCGATCGTGGCCGGCGCCGCCGTCGGCGCTGGCGCCCCCACCGACCACGATGTAGTCGTCACCGTCATCGCCGAAGATGGTATCGGCACCGGTCCCGGCCATATGGACGATCGTATCATCGCCGTCGCCGCCATGAACCGTGGCGCCAACCGAGCTGGTGATCTCAATTCGGTCAGCGTCCGCGCCACCGTCGACGCTGTCGCCGTCGCCGGCCAGGATGAAGTCGCTCCCGTCATCGCCGAAGATGGTATCGGCACCAGCGCCACCGATGATTATGTCGCTGTTGGCGCCGCCATGTACTTCGGCACCGTCGCCGCCAAGACGGATGTTGTCAAAACCGGCGCCACCGAAGATGGTGTCCCGCCCACCCGCACCAGTGATGGTGTCGTTGCCTTCGCCACCGATGATGCTGTCGGCACCGGCGCTGCCGGTGATCGAGTCATTGCCGATGCCGCCATCGATTGTTGCCGCGGCGCCGCCGAAGATGTTGATCTGGTCGTTGCCGGCGCCGCCCTCGATGGTAGCGAGGCCGCCCCAGATGGTGTCGTTGTAGTCCGTCGCGACGAGTTTCTCGAACTCGCCGAACCAGAGGCTCTCGCCGGCGATGTTGCCCGCCGCGGCGTAGATCACCTGGCCAGCGGCCGCGCGGGCCATGTCGAAGGTATCGGTGCCGAGGCCGCCGCGGATCTGGCCGCCGACACCCTCCTTCCAGGAGACGAGGTCCTGGCCGCCGCCGGCAACGATCCAGTTCGCTCCGCCGCCGGCATAGATCGTGTCATTGCCATTGCCGGTGGTGATGGCGTCGCCAAGCGCACCGGGCCCAGAGTCGGCGTCGGCGATCACCGTGTTGTTGCCGTCGCCGAGCTGAACCTGGTCCGCACCGGTGCCGAGGTCGACCGTGGCGTTGCCGAGGTTGCCGCCCCAGATGGTGTCGTTGCCAGCGCCGGCGAAAATCGTGTCATCGCCAGCGAAGGGGATGATGACGTCGGCATCGTCGGTCCCGTTGATGGTATCCGAATTCTGCGTACCAAACCTGTTAGCCATAAGAGGCGCCTCCGCATGAACGAAGCGAACAGGAGCCGACCCCCCTATGGGACGCCCCATTCAACCGATACCGTTTGGTTTATACGCCGTTCACAACCGCTGGTGAAGAAGGCATGCCGTCTCAATTTGTACCAGGGGTGTAGATGGCATTATCTAACGCACGCTTAAGCCTTGCCGGAACCAGAACCATCACCGTTTGTAATTTTGGTTTCGTCATGGACGGACCAGACAGAAACTGGCTGATATGGATGGGGTATGCGTGGATTGCCGCACTGCACAATGGCAATTTGAAGCGGTCCTGGGCAGGTCCGGCCCGGTGTAAAGACTTGTCGCCATGATTGCCTGCAGATTGACCAAGCCGCAACCGATGGTTAAACATTGCCCCCATAAGACGGCGCCTTACCGGTGCCCGACATCGACGGTGGGGTGTTTGTCATGGCGGATTTTGCATCGATTGCCGGGGGGCAGAAACTCAATCTGGCCGAATTCGGCTGGGTGCCGGGCGACGTGGATGCCTTCTATCACATCGAGACCGGCGGGCTGTTCATCGACCGCAGCCTCGCAACCGGCTTTACCGGCATCGACGCCAGCGGCGCCAATGGAGGCATCGCCTATAAGGGCGGCGACGTCAGCGATACCGGCGCCGGCAACATCGGCAGCCTCAACGTCGAATGGGGCTTCAAGGGCGGCGAGTACAACGACACGGTCAATGCCGGCGGCGGGGCTGACAAGATCGACGCTGGTAACGGCAGCAACTACGTCGATGGCGGCTTGGGCGACGACACCATCGTCGCGGGTAAGGACAACGACACGCTGCTCGGCGGCGCTGGCAATGACTCGATCGTCGGCGGCGACGGCCGGAACAACATCCAGGGTGGCGCCGGCAACGACACACTGGTTGGCGGCAGTAATGCCGACAGCATCTCCGGCGGTGTCGGCAATGACAGCCTCTGGGGCGGCGACGGCAACGACACGCTGCTGGGCGGCGATGGCATGGACACGCTGACGGGCGATGCAGGCAACGACCTGCTGGTCGGCGGCGCCGGGGCCGACTACTTCACCTATGAGGACGGCCTCGCCGGCAACGACACGATCCTCGGCTTCAGCTACGGTGAGGACTTCGTGCAGATCAAGGCTGGCATGAACGGCGTCAGCAGCTTGGACGACCTGACCGGCAAGATCACCGTCGACGGCTCGAGCGTGAAGATCAGCCTGAGCACCGGCGACACCATCGTCATCAAGGGCGTCACCGGCGCCTCCGCTTCCGAGCTGGCTGCCAACCCGGAGCAGTGGATCAAGATCGTCAGCTGATCCGGCCAAGGGTAAAGACTGCGGAAAGCTTTCTCTGATACCCGTGTCTCATGATGACGGGGGCAAGAGTTCTGGAAACGATGCACCCAATGCCGGCGACATCCTCGGATGTCGCCGGCTCCGCTTCTGCCCTTCTGCTGACGCTGTCGCCCGGCGTCGTGCTTCTCGTCCTGCCGGGCGGGCTTCCGGGCATCGATACGGGCAGCCTCTCCCTCGCCTCTGCGCATGGGCCGGTTCAGCCGCCGATGTCCTTGCAGTCGGTGCCGGGGGCGGCGCCGGGCTTCTCCCTTCTGTTGCTGCGGGCCCAGCCCGGCCTCGCTCCGGGCGAATGGCTGGAGGCCGCTGACGAGGCGGGCGGCCGGTTGCGGCTGCTGCCCGAGGCGGCAGCCCCCGACCGGGCCTTTGTCGAAATGCCTCCGGCCGCCATCCTGCGGGTGCTGAGCTTCCTGACGTCGCGCGGGCGTCGCCTGCTCCGCGGCACCGAGGATGCGGCCTTCGCAGCCGCCTGCCATGCCATCGCGGCCCTCGCCGGGTCACCGGAGCGGAGCGCCCGGGCGGTTGCGCTCTGCGGGGCGGATGCGTTGCTCTGGTCCCTCCCCCAGGGCCTGGCGGCGGAGCCCGCCACCTCCCATGTCGTCGGCCGGGACCGGCTGTCCCGGGTCAGCCATAGCGGCCAAGCGTTGATCCTCGGCGACTGTTGCTTCGAGGGGGCTTACCTGCTGGCGAGCGGCGCGGAGGGGCCAGTCTGTCCGGCGCCGGCGCCGGAGCGGTTGCCGACGCTCGGCGAGTTGTCGCGGCGGCAGGACCCGGTGGGGCGCCGCCTCTATCGCCTGGCGACCGCTGAACTCGCCCGGCGCGCCGTGACCGAGGAGGAGGCAAGGCGGCTGCTGCGCGACCACCAGCTGGTGCAGCCTGCGCAGCCGGCGGCACAGTTGAACCGGCTGGAGGAGCCATTCGGCGGCGCGCTCGAGCTCGCGGTCGACGACCATGGCGGTGGCTTGTTCCTGCCGGCTGGCTGCGCGACCCGCTCGGGCTTGTCGACCAGCTCACCCTGCAGGGGCGGTTCAGCGAGCAGCGGCTGCCGCCGGAGCGGATGATCCGCTTCCCGCGGCCGGACATCGTCAAGGCCTTTGCCGAGGCGCCGCATGGCCGGGCGGAGCTGAAGACCGGATTCGTCACCTATCTGCCGCGGGCGGCGCTGCGGCCCTCGCTGCAGTGGCGGCTCCAGGTGCGGCTGAGCACGGGCGACGAGGTGGCGCTGGTGGCGCCGCCGGCCATCGCCACGCCGCAGCTGGCGCGCGACCGGATACTCGGCGGCCTCGCCCCGGTGCATGTGACGCCGGAGATCATGGCGCGCTGCATCGCCCCGCCGGTCGAGCGGCTGCACCGGCAGGTGATGGCGGCGCGGCGGGCGCCGGAGGTGGTGCGCATCGGCCAGCCGGTGACGGCGCCGGTGGTCAGCCTGGTGATCCCGATCTACCGGAACGTCTTCTACCTGCGGCACCAGCTGGCGGCCTTCGCGCGGGATGCGAGCCTCGACGATGCCGAACTTATCTTCGTGCTCGACAGCCCGGAGCAGCGGGAGGACCTAGAGCACAACCTGCGCGGCCATCACGGCATCGGCGGGCGGCCGGTGACGCTGGTCGTGCAGCCGGCCAATTACGGCTATGGCAGCGCCTGCAATGCCGGTGCGGCGGAGGCGCGGGCGCCGGTGCTGCTGCTGATGAACTCCGACGTGGTGCCGGCGCGGCGCGGCTGGATCGGGCCGCTGCTCGGCATGCTGGCGGCGGCGCCGGGCCTCGCCGCGGTCGGGCCGAAGCTGCTCTACGGCAACGACTCGCTGCAGCATGCGGGATTGTATTTCGAACGGCTCGGCGGCGATGGCGATTGGTACAACAGCCACTACTACAAGGGCCTGCCGCGCCGCTTCCCGGCGGCGGATGTGGCGCGGGAGGTGCCGGGGATCACCGGTGCGGCCTTCTGCGTGCGGCGTGCAGCCTTCGAGGCGGTAGGCGGCGTCACCACCGATTACGTGGTCGGCGACTACGAGGATTCGGATCTCTGCCTGAAGCTGCGGGCGGCGGGGCATGGCATCGGCTATGTGCCGGCCTCGGAACTCTACCATTTCGAGCGGCAGTCGATCACGCTGCATGGCGGCTACGCCACGACGTTGACGGCGGCCTACAACCGGGGCCTGCATCACCGGCGCTGGGCGGGCGACATCGCGGCGCTGATGGCGCGTGGGTGGCCATCGGGCAGCCTGCCCGGTTGCGGCGAGGCGGCGTGATGGCGATGCGCGTGCTCTTCCTATGCCACAATCATCCTACGCTGCAGGCCGGGGGGACCGAGGTCTTCGCCCGCAACCTGTTCCGCGAATTGCGCGACCGGCATGGTGTGGAAGGGCTGTTCCTCGCCGCCGTCACCGGCACGCACCGCGAGCCGCTGCCCGGCACGATGGTGCAGGCAGTCGGCGAAGCGACGGACGAGATGCTGCTCTGGCTGAACAATTTCGATCGTTTCTTCCTGACGCAGCCGGACACCTATGGGCTGGCCTCGCTCATCCCGCTGGTCGAGGCGCTGGCGCCGGATGTGGTGCATGTCCACCATGCGCTGCAGCTCGGCACCGAGACCATCGACCTGGTGCGGCGGGCGGCACCAAGGGCGCGCTTCATCTTCACCGCGCATGACTTCTTCCCGATCTGCCCGCAAGAGGGGCAGTTGCTCACGACGGATGGGCGGCTCTGCAACGGGCCGACGCTGGATGGCTGCCTGCGCTGCTTCCCGGAGCGGGGGGCGACGGACATCGTCATGCGGCAGCTCGAGCTGCGCGATGTCTTCGCCGATTTCGACCATATCCTGGTGCCGAGCGAGTTCGCCCGCGGCCGCTACGTGGCGAGCGGCTGGCCGGCGGCGCGCTTCAGCGTCATGCCGAACGGCGTGCCGGAGCTGCCGGCGGCGTCGTTCCGCGCCGCGCCGGACGGGCGGCGGGACCGCTTCGGCTTCTTCGGGCATATCAACCGCTTCAAGGGCAGCCTGATGCTGCTGCGCGCCTCGCACCAATTGAGCGAGGCGGGGGTGGCACACCGGGTCACGCTGAATGGCGGCGCGGCCTATCAGTCCGACGCCTTCATGGGGGAGTTCAATACCGCCCTCGCCGCGGCGCCGGCAGCACATTACCGCGGCGCCTATGTCGCGGCGGAGCTTTCCGGGCTGATGGAGCAGGTGGATTGGGTGGTGGTTCCATCCATCTGGTGGGAGAACGCGCCGCTGGTGGTGCAGGAAGCCTTCCGCCATCGTCGCCCGGTCATCTGCAGCGGGATCGGCGGCACGGCGGAGATGGTGCGCGACGGCGTCGATGGGCTGCATGCGCCGGTGAGGGACCCGGCGGGGCTGGCCGAGGTGATGCGGCGGGCGATCGAGACCGAAGGGCTGTGGCAGCGGCTGGTCGAGGGCATCGCCCCGCCGGTGACGCTGGCCGATTCTGCCTGCCGGCACCTTAAGTTGTATAAAGCTGCGCTGGCAGTCGCGTCCGGCTAGATTGGCGCCTGATGCGGGGCGGCCTTCGCCCCGGCCTGCCGTTTCGATCGAGCGACTTCCCCGGTCTCGGGGGCCGCTCCAGGGGAATCTTCGCCGATGCCGATGGATGCCACACTGGTGGATGCCACCCTGGCCGAGGAAGCCTTGCCGGCCGGTGAGGCGGTCCCCCCCTCAGATGTCCGCGGGCTGATCGACAATGCGACGGCCGACCGGCTTTATGGCTGGGTCTGGGATGCGGCGCATCCCGGCTACCGGGTGAAGGTCGAGCTGCGGCTGGCGGGCGAGGTGGTGGCCACGGGCGTCGCCGCCAATGCGCGGCCGGACCTCGCCAAGCATGGCATCGGCGATGGTCGCCATGCCTTCGAATTCCCGCTGCAGCGCCAGTGGTTCCGCCAGATACGGGACCTCTCGGTCATCGCCTATGGCCGGGACGGCACGGCGACGCAGGTGCCGGTGCATGCGCGCCGGCAGGAGGAGGCGCTGGTGCCGGCCACGGCCACGGCGCAGTTGCAGGTCGCGGCGGAGTCGTTGGTGGCCGAACAGGCAGCCGTCCGGCAGGAAATCGAGGCGCTGCGCCAGCGCGTGGCCGGGCAGCCGGACGGCGCGGCGCTCCACGCCGTTGCCCAGGCCGGGCAGGAGATGCAGCGCCGGCTGGACACGATGGAGCTCTGGCTCACCCGGCTCGACGAGAAGCTCGCCCAGCTCGTGGCGCCCCAGGAGACGGGAGCGAAAGGCGGGGTCGATGTCTGGCAGGTGGTGCTGATCGCCCTGCTGGTCGGCCTAGGCTGCGGCGTCGTGGCCTTCATCTTCGCCCGCTACGGGGCCTAGCCCTTGGCCCGCGCGACGGTGGAGTCCGGCCTCCAGACCACGCTGTCGGAGGCGATGGGGCCGGTCAGGCTGGCCGTCCGGCGGCTGGCGGCCTTCCTGCTGATGCTGGGCCTGCTCGCTGCGGGGATCGGCTTCGCCATGGTCGAGACGGGGGCGATCCTGCTGACCTCGGTGCCGCAGACGCGAAGCTTTGAGACGACGGGCACCATCCTCTGCATTTGGGCGCTGCTGCTGGTGATTGCGGCCACGCTCGGGTTGCAGCAGGGGGCGGGGCTGCGGCGGCTGTCGCGCTTCCTGGCCGGGCGGCTGGGCGTGGCGACGGCGCTCGCCATGGTGCAGCGGGCCGGGCGGCCGGAGGCGATCGGCAGCGCCGCGCTCGAGGATTTGGCGACGATGCGGCGCGGCCTCGCCGGGCTGGCGGGGCGGGCGCTGGTGCAGATCATCACCCTGCCGGCGCTGATCCTGCTGGCCTTCGGGGTGCATTGGGCTTTCGCGGTGCTGTCCATCCTGTTCTACGGCCTGGCCGGGATGCTGAGCCTTGCCCTCATCCGGGCGCTACGGCGGGAGGCGGAGCTGGTGCGGGCCGGCGAGGCGCAGGCCCAGGGGCTGGCCGCCGATGCGATGCGGGCGGGCGAGGCGATCCTCGCCATGGGGATGCTGCCGCGGCTGGCGGGCCATCTGCTGGCGAGCGGGGCCCAGGCGGCGGGTGAGGCCTTCCTCGCGCGGCGGCGGGCGAGCCGGCTGCGGCTGGCGCTGGATGTGCTGCTCGGTCTGTTCGGCGGCAGCTTCCTGTTCCTGATGGCCGTGCTGGTGCTGAACGGGATGACCGGGCGCGGCGTCGGGATGGGGTTCTTCTTTCTCGGCCTGGCGCTGGTTGGGCCCTTCGCCGCCTTCGCCGGAAGCAGCCGGGAGGTGGCCGAGGCCATGGCGGCCTGGCAGCGGCTGCGGCGGCTGATGGCGGAGACGCCGAGCATCAATCGCGGCACGCCCTTCCCTTGCCCGCAAGCGCGGCTGGTGGCGGAGCATGTGACCTTCAGCTTCCGCGGCGTGCAGCCGGTGCTGCTGCGCAATGTCGACCTGGCACCGGAGCCGGGCGAGGCGGTGGCGATCGTCGGGCCCTCGGGCTGCGGCAAGTCGACGCTGCTGCGGGTGCTGGTGGGGCTCTATCCGCCGGCCGCGGGTGGCGTCTATCTCGACGGGCATGCGGTGCATCAGTGGGACCGCGAGGATTTGGCCAGGCATGTCGGGTTCCTGCCGCAGCTGCCGCTGCTCGGGCGGGGGACGGTGGCGGAGGTCATCGCCCGGCTCGGCGCGCCGGACATGGCGCAGGTGCTGGAGGCGGGGCGGCGGGCCGGGGTGCATGAGGCGGTGATCGCGCTGCCGCTCGGCTATGCGACGCCGGTGGATGGGGCCTGGCCGCTCTCGATGGGGCTGCAGCACCGGCTGGCGCTGGCCCGGGCACTCTACGGCCGGCCACGGGTGCTGGTGCTGGACGAGCTGGCCGGCGGGCTGGATGCGGCGGGCGAGGCGCATGTGATCGCGCTGCTTGGCGAGTTGCGACGGGAGGGGGTGGCGGTGGTCTTCACCACGCATCGGCCGGCGCTGATCGGCGCGGCGGACCGGGTGCTGGCACTGCGCAACGGCTCGCTGGTGCCGGCGGGGGTGCAGGACGGGCCGCAGCGGCTCGGCAACGCCGCGGAGGCACCGCGCCTGCCCGGGCGGAAGGCGGCGGCGGCATGAGTGCGACCCTTTCGCACAGGCGCGGCTGGCTGCGGGCCATGGGGCTTGGTCCGATGAGCGTGCTGACGATCCTGCTGCTCGGCCTAGGCGGGGTGCTGGGGCTGTTCGACCTGGTGCTCAGCATCGCGCACATCACCGATGGCGTGCTGGAAACTAAGAACGGCAATACCGTGCTGGCGCTGATGATGGTCTTCGCGCTGGCGACGCTGCTCTCGGCCTATTACCGGCACCGGCGCGAGGCGCTCATGCAGGCGATGGCGGAGCGGCTGGGGCTCACCTTGCCGGCCGAGGCCTTGCAGGCGGCGATCCGCCGGGCGGCGCGGCGCGACATGGTGGCGGGGCTCGGCGTCCTGCAGGACATCGCGGCGGCGCAGCGCTTCGTCACCGGCGAGGCGGTGGCGGGGCTGCTCGACCTCGCTGGGGCGGCGGCGGCGCTGGGACTCGTCTTCTACCTGCACGAGGGATTCGGCTGGATCCTGCTGGCCGGGATGGCGGCGACGGGATTGCTCGGGCTGGTGTTGCGGCGGGTGGCGGGGCCTGCGGCGGCCGAGGCCGAGGCCGGGTTGAGCGGCGCGGCGCATGAACTGGCGGGGCAGCTGGTGCATGCGGATCTGGTGCGCGGGCTCGGGCAGATGCCGGCGCTGCTGGCGCGCTGGCAGCGGCGCCATGAAGCGGCGCTCGGCCTCGCGGACCTCGCCGAGGCGCAAGGCGATGCGTTGCGCGAGGCGCAGGCGCTGATCGCGGCGCTGACCATGATGGGCCTGGTCGGCTTCGGCATCCTTCGCATCGTCGAGGGGCGGGGGACGATCGGGCTGGTGCTCGGCGCCGTGCTGCTCGGTCTGTTCGCCATGCGGCCGCTTGCTGGGCTGGTGCTGCATTTCGAGGCCTGGCAGGCGGGGATGCGCGCCTGGGGGCGGCTGCGGCAGGCGCTGGCAGAGGAGGCGGCGGTCGTCGCCCGGCCACCGGCGGCCGGGGCGCCGGCGGGGCTGGTGGTCGAAGACTTGGGCTTCCATCCGGCGGAGCGTGAGCGGCCGGTCCTGGCCGGGCTCGATATCGCCCTGGCGCCGGGCGAGGTGCTGCTGGTCGAGGGCGGCAACGGCGCGGGCAAGACGACGCTTCTGCGCCTCGTCCTCGGGCTGATGCCGCCGGGCCAGGGGCGGGTGATGCTGGATGGGCAGGACACCTGGTTCTGCGACCGCGGCCTGCTCGGGGCGCGGATCGGCTACCTGCCGCAGGATGTCCAGCTGCTGGAGGCGGACATCTTCACCAATATCGGCCGCGGGCCGGGAGCGCCGGCGGAGCTGGTGGTGGCTGCGACGCGGGCGGCGGGTGCGCATGAGATGATCGGGCGGCAGCCGATGGGCTACCAGACGCCGGCCGGGACCAGCGCCGGGCTGTCCGCCGGGCAGAGGCGATTGGTGGGGCTGGCACGCGCCCTCTACGGCATGCCGCGGCTGCTGGTGCTGGACGAGCCGGAGATCGGCCTCGACGGCGCGGCGCGGCGGGCGATGCGGGCGGCTGTCGGCCAGGCGAGCGCGGCGGGCGCCGTGGTGATCGTGGTGACGCATGAGCCGGCGACCTGGGCCGACCTGGCGGGGCACCGGCTGCGGCTGGAGGCCGCGGGTGGGTTTGAGTGGCTCGCGGGCGGACCTGGCGAGAGTGACATGGAGCGGCATCGTGCAGCAGCTGGTTAAGCATGGCGGGGCCGCGGCGCTGCCGGCGCCCCTCCCCCAAGAGTCACTGCAGAAGCAGCTGGAGCGGGCGGTGCAGAGCCCGCCGGTGCATCGGCTGGTGCGGCGCTCGCTGCTGACGCTCGCCATCACCCTGCTACCGATTGCCGGCTGGGCGACGATGACCATCGCCGAGCGGGCGGTGCTGGCCGGCGGGCAGCTGGTGCCCGAGGGGCGGCGGAAGACGGTCAACCTGCTGGAGCCGGGCATCCTGCGGCGGCTGCTGGTGCAGGAGGGCTCCGTGGTGCAGGCGGGGCAGCCGCTGCTGCAGCTCGATGTGACCCAGGCGGAGGCGACGGCGGGGCAGGCCAAGGCCGCCTATTGGAGCGGGCGCGCGCGCGTTGCCCGGCTGCGGGCGGAGCAGGCGGAGCAGCGGCAGCTCGCCTTCCCGGTCGATCTGGAGGCGGCGGCGGGGGCGGACCAGGCGATCCAGATCTTCATTCGCGCGGAGCAGGCGCTCTTCGCCGCGCGTTGGGCGAATTTCGACGGGCAGGTGGGCGTGCAGGAGCGCGCGATCACCCAGTTGCAGGAGCAGGTTGCCGGCGCCCAGGCGCAGCGCGAGGGCGCCGGGCGGCAGCTGATGGCGGTGCGGGAGCAGATCGCGGGCTACAACCGGCTGCTGACGCAGGGCTATGCGTCGCGCTTCACGGTGCTGAACCTGCAGCAGCAGGAGGCGGGGTTCGTCGCCACGATCGGGCAGGCGAATGCGCAGGAGGCGCAGCTGCGCGAGGGCATCATCCAGGCGCAACGGCAGCTGGAGGGGCTGCGGCTCGCACGGCTTTCCGAGATTGCCAACGACCTGCAGACGACCGAGGCGACGACGGCCGCAGCCTTGCAGCAGCTGCGTGCGGCGCAGGATGTGCTGACGCGGCGCGAGGTGCTGTCGCCCGAGGCCGGGAAGGTGACGAATATCCAGGCTTTCACGCCGGGGGCGACGATCCAGACCGGGCAGCCGATCCTCGACCTGGTGCCGTTGAATGACCGGCTGGTGGTCGAGGGCCGGGTGCAGCCGACGGATATCGAGCAGGTGTCGGTGGGGCAGCGAGCGAATATCCGGCTGAGCAGCTACCGCACGCGCAATGTGCCGATGCTGGAGGGGCGGGTGATCGTCGTCGGCGCGGATGTGCAGATGCCGCCGAACAATGGCGGCGATCCGTATTTCCTCGTGCGCGTCGAGTTCGATGCCGGGCAGCTGAATTCGGTGCCGGATCTCGCGCCGGTCGCAGGCATGCCGGCGGAGCTCTACATCCTCGGCGAAAGGCGGACGCCCTTCGCCTATCTGTGGACGCCGTTGAGCGCCGCGGCCCGACGGGCGCTGCGCGACTAAACTGGAGGGTTCCAAGGGCCCTTCGGCCCTTGGTGGGTAGGGTTTGAGGAGGGCGACGCCCTCCTCAACGCCGCTGGCTGACCTGCGCGATGTAGTTGTCGAAGGACAGCTCCGCCACGCGAAACCAGGCCCGCATGTCGTCGCGCGACTTCGACCAGGCGGCGTGAATCTTGGCGTATTCCGGGCTCTTCTGGGCCAACTCGGTCTCGAGGGCCATGGCCTCGCGGTAGCAGGCATCCATCACCTCGCGCGGGAAGGCACGGAGCTGGGTGCCGGCGGCGAGCAGGCGGCGGAGGGCTTCCGGGTTGCGGGTGTCGTAGCGGGCGACCATCCAGTGCGTCGCCTCCGAGCAAGCGGTGCGGATGGCGGCCTGGTAGCTCTTCGGCAACGCGTTCCACTGCTCCAAATTGGCGACGAAGGTGGTGTTGGCCGCACCCTCCCACCAGGCGGGGTAGTGATAGAAGGGCGCGACCTTGTTGAAGCCGAGCTTCTCGTCGTCATAGGGGCCGAGCCATTCGACGGCGTCGATGGTGCCGCGCTCGAGGGCCGGGTAGATGTCGCCGCCGGCCAGCTGCTGGGGGACGCCGCCGACGCGCTGGAGCACGGTGCCGCCGAGGCCGGCGATGCGCATCTTGAGGCCGCGCAGGTCCTCGACCGTCCTGACTTCCTTGCGGAACCAGCCGCCCATCTGGGCGCCGGTGGTGCCGAGCGGCAGGGCATAGGTGTTGTACTGGCGGAAGAGCTCGTTCAGCAGGTCGATGCCGCCGCCTTCGTACATCCAGGCATTCTGCTGGCGGGTGTTGAGGCCGAAGGGGACGCCGGTGGCGAAGGCGAAGGCCGGGTTCTTGCCGACATAGAAGGAGGAGGTGGTGTGGCAGCACTCCACCGTGCCGGCCTGGACGGCATCGAGCGCCTGGAGGGCGGGGACGACCTCGCCCGGGCCGAAGACGCGGATCTGGAAGCGGTCCTCGGTCAACTCGGCGACGGTGCGGGCGAAGACATGGGCGGCGCCGTGAATAGCATCCAACGAAGTCGGGTAGCTGCTGGTGAGGCGCCAGCGGAGCGTCGGCGAGGATTGCGCGAGGGCGGGCGTCGCCAGGGTGGCGGCGAGCGCGGTCTGGCCGAGGATGGCTCTGCGGTTCATTGCTGGGTTCCCTCCGGGGTGCTTTCGGAGGCGGGAAGAACCATGGATGGGCCGGGTGGGGAAGTCCCCGCATGGGCTGGCCGGATGACGCAAGGCGTATAGACTGCCGGAAAATCCCGGAGGAACGCCGCCCTGCCGGACGATGTGCGGGTCTATTGGATGACTGGCTGCACCAGCTGCCTGCGTACCAAGGAGTTCCTGGCGCGGCACCGGGTGCCCTTCGCCTCGCGCAACGTGCTGGTCGACGAGGCGGCCTATGCGGAGCTGGAGCGCTTCGGGCTGCGGCAGGTGCCGATCGTCACGCGGGGCGAGGCCTGGGCGAATGGGCAGGTGCTCAAGGATGTGGCGGAGTTGGTCGGGATCGACCTCGGGGCGCCGCAGATCCTGCCGGTGGCGGAGCTGCGGCGGCGGCAGGAGGCGATCCTTGGCGGGGCGGCGCGGTTTGCGGCGCAGCTGCCGGAGGAGAGCCTCGGGACGCTGCTGCCGGACCGGCCCCGATCCTACGCCGATCTCGTCTATCATATCGTCAATATCGTCGATGCCTTCCTCGAGCATGAGGCGGGGATTCCGCTGCGCTACGAGGCGTATTTCCGGCTGCCGCCGAAGGCGGAGAAGGCCGAGCTGCTGGCCTATGCGGCGGATGTCTCGACGCGACTGAAGGCCTGGTTCGACGGGCCGGGGCGCGGGCGGGATTGGACCGAGGCGGCGGAGGTCTATTACGGCCGGCAGTCGCTGCACGAATTCTTCGAGCGGACGGTCTGGCACAGCGGGCAGCACACGCGGCAGCTGATGTGGGTGCTGGAGCGGATGGGCATCGCGCCCGACGGAAAGCTTGGGCCGGAGGTCTTCGCCGGCCTGCCGATGCCGGAGGAGGTGTGGGGATGAAGCTTGGCCTGTCGATCGGCTATTCGGGGGCGCGGATGGACGTGCCCGTCGAACTCGTGCAGCGGGCGGAGGCGCTCGGCTACGACTCCGCCTGGACGGCGGAGGCCTATGGGTCGGACGCCGTCTCGCCGCTGGCCTATCTGGCGGCGGTGACGAAGCGCATCAAGCTCGGCACGGGGGTGATGCAGCTCGCCGCGCGGACGCCGGCGAATGCGGCGATGTGCGCGGGCACGGTAGACAGCCTCGCGGGCGGCGGGCGGTTCATCGCGGGGCTCGGGGTGAGCGGGCCGCAGATCGTCGAGGGGTGGTACGGGCAGCCCTGGGGCAAGCCCTATTACCGTGTGAAGGATTATGTCGCCATCATGCGGAAGATCTGGGCGCGCGAGGCGCCGGTGACGCATGACGGGCCGGAGATCCCCCTGCCCTATACCGGGCCCGGCGCGCTCGGCATCGGCAAGCCGCTGAAGTCGATCCTGCACATGAACCCTGCCATCCCCGTCTACTTGGGGACGGAGACGGATGCGATGGTGCGGCTGACCGGCGAGATCGCGGATGGGTGGCTGGCGCTCGGCTTCGTGCCCGGCACCATCGGGCATTTCCTGCCGCTGCTGGAGGAAGGGTTCCGGCGCGCGGAGAAGGCGACGGGCAGGAAGAAGACGCGGGCGGACTTCACCATCCAGGCCAGCGTGCATGTGGAGGTGTCCGACGACGTGCGGGGCGCGCTGGCGAAGCTGAAGCCGGAGATCGCGCTCTATGTCGGCGGCATGGGGCACAAGGACAAGAATTTCCATCGCGACATGATGGAGCGGCGCGGCTTCGGCGAGGCGGCGGCGCGTATCCAGGAGCTGTACCTGGCGGGGCGGAAGGAGGAGGCGATTGCCGCCGTGCCGGATGACTGGGTGGACATGAAGTCGCTGGTCGGGCCGCCGGCGCGGATCAGGGAGCGGTTCCGCGCCTGGGCGGAGAGCGGGGCGGATGCACTCAACGTGCGCTCGCGCCAGCCGGAGGCGATCGAGGTGATGGCGCAGGCGGCGGGGCTGGCATGAGCGACGCGGTGCTGTTCGAGATGGTGGAGCCGCATGTGGCGCTCGTCACCATCAACCGGCCGGAGGCGCGGAACGCGGTGAATGGCGCGGTCGCCGCGAGGCTTGAGGCGGCGGTCGATCGGGTGGAGGCGGACCCGGTGATCTGGGCCGTGGTGCTGACTGGGGCGGGGCCGCATGCCTTCTGCGCCGGGGCCGATCTCAAGGAGGTGTCGGCGGGGCGGAGCGCGGGGCTGGCGACGGAGCGGTATGGCTTCGGCGGCTTCGTCAAGGCGACCCGGACGAAGCTCTGGATCGCGGCGGCGCAGGGGCATGCGCTGGCGGGCGGGCTGGAGCTGCTGCTGGCCTGCGACATGGCTGTCGCGGCGGAGACGGCCACCTTCGGCCTGCCGGAGGTGAAGCGGAGCCTGGTGGCGGCGGCGGGCGGCGTCTTCCGCCTGCCGCGGGCGCTGCCGAAGGCCATCGCCCTGCAGATGATCGCCACCGGGGAGCCGATTCCGGCGGCGCTCGCCTTGCAGCACGGGTTGGTCAACGCCGTGGTGCCAGCGGCGGAGGTGCGGGAGGCGGCGCTCGGCCTCGCCCGACGGGTCACGGCCAATGCGCCGGTGGCGGTGCGGGAGAGCCTTGCCATCGCGCGGCAGGCGCTGGTGCTGGATGACGAGACGCTGTGGCGGCTGAGCCGCGAGGCCAGCGCCCGCATCAAGCAGACCGAGGATTTCCAGGAAGGCCCCAAGGCCTTCGTCGAGAAGCGCGCCCCCCGCTGGGTCGGGCGCTAGACACGGACCGGTCCAGGCCGGGTTTCGGCCTGGTGGGAGGCATTCGGGGAGGGCAAGGCCCTCCCTGACTGGGAGGAAACAATGAAGCGCAGAACGCTCATCGCCGGGATGGCGCTCGCCACGCCTGCCCTGGCCCAGGCCGACCGCTGGCCGAGCCGGGAGATCAGCCTCATCACCGGCTTCGGCCCGGGCGGGGGGACGGATGTAGTGGCCCGCGCCATCGCCGCGCATATGGAGAAGACGCTCGGCGTCGCCATTCCCGTCCGCAACACGCCAGGGGCGGGTGGGACGCTGGGGCCGGCGCGGATCGCCCAGGCGCGGCCGGATGGCTATACCTTCGGCCTGGTCGGGCTGTCGGCGCTGGTGGTGGCGCCGCTGACGATGGATGTGCCCTACAAGCCCTGGGAAAGCTTCGACTTCCTCGGCTGCACCTCGGAGCTGCGGATCGGGGTGCCGGTCGGGCCGTCCATGCCGCAAGTGCGGACGCTCGCCGACTTCATCGCGGAGGGGCGGCGGCGGCCGATCACGGTGGCCAGCACCAATCCCGGCTCGGCGGTCAGCTTCTTCGACCTGGCGCGGCTGGCGGGTATCCAGATCAGCTACGTGCCCTTCGGCAGCATCACGGAGGCGGCGAGCCAGGTGGCGGGCGGGCATGTCGATACTTATTCCGGCACCTCCGAGATGATCGGGCTGGTGCGGGGCGGGCAGCTCCGGATGCTGGCGAGTGCGAGCGTCGATCGCTGGCCGGACTTCCCGGATGTGCCGACGCTCATCGAGCAGGGCTACCAGACGGCGACGCGGCAGCTCATCGTCTGGGCCGGGCCGGCGGGGATGCCGGCGCCGATCCGCGAGCGGCTGGAGGCGGCGCTGATGGCGGCGGCGCGGGACCCGGAGGTCCAGGCGCGGCAGGCGGCGGGCGGCATCGCCAGCCGGGTCATCGAGGGGGCGCGGACCCTGGCCGCGATCCGCGAGGTGCAGCCGGGGGTGGAGGCGGCGCTGGTCGCTTCGGGGATGAGCCGGAAGCGGAGCTAATCAGGCGGCGCGCGGGTTGCGCTGCCAAATAGCGTAGTTCAGCGCGCCGGCGAAGGTGACCCAGGCGAGGTAGGGCGCCATCAGCCAAGCGGCCGTCGCGCTGATCGGGGCGAAGAGCAGGATGCAGCCGAGGATGGAAAGCCAGAGCAGCACCAGCTCGGCGAAGGCAAGGTCCGGGCGCTTCATCCCGAAGAAGATACCGGACCAGGCGGCGTTCAGCACCAGCTGAACGGCATAGAGAGCAAGCGCGGGGACGATGCCGGCCTCGCGCCAGACCAGCCAGCCGGCGATGGCGATCAGGATGTAGAGCAGCGTCCAAGCCGGGGCGAAGAGCCAGTTGGGCGGATTCCAGCTCGGCTTCGCCAGGCTCTCGTACCATTCGCCGGGGCGAAAGACGGCGCCGGAGCAGGCAACGAGGAAGCAAGCGGCGAAGAAGCCGAGCAGGGCGAGGGTGCTGTTCATCGGGGCAGGATAGAACAATTCGGGCGCATGGTTGCCCCCTCCCCTCGCCCCGGCCATGCTCCGGCGGGATCGGGAGGAGATGCGCATGGGCGAGGCGCCTGAGTTCGAGGCCGCGCGGCTGGATGGCTTCCTGCGGAGCGCCATCCCAGGGCTTCAGGGGGAGATGGCGGTGGAGCGCATCTCCGGCGGCCAGTCGAACCCGACCTTCTTCGTCACCTATGCGAACCGGCGGCTGGTGCTGCGGAAGAAGCCGCCGGGCGAGGTGCTGCCCTCGGCCCATGCCGTCGACCGCGAGGCGCGGGTGCTGCGGGCGCTGGCGGGGAGCGAGGTGCCGGTGCCCCCGGTCGTGCTTTTCCATGAGGGGACGGAGGTGGTGGGGACGCCCTTCTACGTCATGGAGCGCGTCGAGGGACGGGTCTTCGGCACCTGCGACCTGCCGGGCGCGGCGGTGGCGGAGCGGCGGGCGATGTATCTCTCCTTCGCCGAGACGCTGGCGCGGCTGCACGACGTGGACTGGCAGGCGGCCGGGCTGGAAGGCTTCGGGCGGCCGGGCAACTACTTCGAGCGGCAGGTCGGGCGTTGGACGAAGCAGTGGGAGCAGCAGCGCTTCCGCGATATCCCGGAGCTGGCCGAGCTGGCGGGGTGGGTCGCGGCGCATATCCCGCCGGATGATGGCGAGGCGAGCATCGTCCATGGAGATTACCGGCCGGGGAACGTGATGTTCGCCCCGGACGGGCCGCAGGTGGTGGCGGTGTTGGACTGGGAGCTTTCGACCATCGGGCACCCGCTGGCTGACCTCGCCTTCAGCACCATCCCCTGGCGGAGCACGCCAGAGGAGTATGGCGGGATGCGGGGGCTCGACCTGGCGGCGCTCGGGATTCCGGGCGAGGAGGACTACGTGACGCACTACTACGCCTGCCGCCGAACGCCGGCGCCGCGGCTGGAGCCCTTCCACCGGGCCTTCGCCATGTTCCGCTTCGCCGTGATCTTCGAGGGGATCGCGGTGCGGGCGCGGACCGGGACGGCGGCGTCGGCGGATGCGCTGAAGGTCGGCGACCTGTCGATGGCCTATGCCCGGCGCGGCCTGGAGTGCATCCAAGCTTAGGAACGCCGATGTCCGGCGGATGGCGTCGCCCGGAACGACGCCGTCCCGGTCCTCAGCCGCAGGGCTAGAGCGGTTTCCGTTCGCGCTGGCTCACGGATCCCGCTCCAGCTTATTGTTTTGACGAGCAAATTACTCCGGTCAGGTGATTCCACCTGACCGAAGTTTGCTCTAGCCGACGTTCCAGTCCACCGGCGTGCAGATGAAGGGCGTCCGGGGGTTTAGATAGACCTGGGTGGCGCCGCCCGAGAGCATCGAGGCCGAGGCAGGCTCCGTCCTTGTTGGGGCGAAAGTCGGTTGGGGCGCGATCGGCCCCTCGACGCCCTCGACGGTTTCCGAGCCGCGCAATTCGATCTTCCAAAGCTCGTTGTCCCGAAGGTCGTTCCAGTTCCGGCAGATCGCCGTGATCTCCCGGTAGTAGTTCTTGGCGACCCGCGAGATCTCTGCCCCGGTCAGCATGCCCTCGAACTGGCTGGCCCGCCCGAATGCAGACCCGATGGCCGTGCCGTCGACCCAATAGTTCGGCAGGTAGATGGCGTTCTTCGCCTTCTTGCCGTGGAACCGCAGGAACAGATGCGGCGCGGCGTACATGTAGACCCGGAGCGCCGCGCCTTTCGTGAAGGAGTTGATGACCTCGGAGATCTTCTCGGGCGTATGGCCAAGTTCCTGCAACCATTGTTCTGGTGTCTTGTTGATGATTGCCGAGCGCATCTCTCGTTTCCCTTCACTTGCGTGCCTCCGGCCATCCAACCTTTGGCACAGGCCGGAAGGTGTCGGTGAACGCTGGGCGGTTGATACCGCCAAGCCAAGGTTTCAGGCAAAGAGCATTTCGGGAAATTCAGAATACCAACGAAAAGGCCGGCAGTGCCGGGCTGAAGCGCGGGCGCAAAGCATCGAAGCCTCCCCGCTGCTTCGCAGGGGGAGGCTTCGCCTGATATTGCCCATAGGCTGCCGCGCCGTGGAGGCGCGGCGGCGGATCACATCCCGCCGATATAGTTCGGCCCGCCGCCACCTTCCGGCGTGCGCCAATCGATGTTCTGCGTCGGGTCCTTGATGTCGCAGGTTTTGCAGTGAACGCAGTTCTGCGCATTGATGACGAGGCGCGCGCCGCCGTCGCCGGCCTCGACATCGCCGCCGGGGCCGGTGGCCTCGGGGTCTGGCGTGCCCTTCAGCTCGCGCTCCGCATCCGGCCCGACGGCCTCGTAGACCGCTGCCGGGCAGTAGCGGCTTTCGGGGCTGCGGAACTGGTCCCAGTTCACGCCCTTCCAGCGGCCCGGGTCGCGGAGCTGGAGGTGGGCGGGCTGGTTCTCCTCATGGTTGGTGTTGGAGAGGAAGACTGAGGAGAGGCGGTCGAAGGTCAGCACGCCGTCCGGCTTCGGGTAGACGATGCGCTTCGCTTGAGAGGCGGGCTTCAGCGTCTCATGGTCGGCGTGGTGCGGCCAGGTCCAGGGCGCCTTCCCGCGGAAGACGTAGGTGTCGAGCGCGGCATTGGCGAGGCCGCCCCAGAAGCCGTACTTGGCGAAGCCCGGGCGGATATTGCGGACGCCCTTCAGCTCCTCCCAGACCCAGCTCGCCTCGAGGGCGGTGGGGTAGCTGTCGAGCACCGGCACGCGCGTCTCCTCCGCAATCGCCGCGGCGGCGGCCTCGGCGGCGAGCATGCCGGTCTTCATGCTGGTATGCGTGCCCTTGATCTTCGGCACGTTGAGGAAGCCGGCGCAGTCGCCGATCAGCGCGCCGCCGGGGAATACCAGCTTCGGGATGGCCTGGAAGCCGCCCTCGTTCAGCGCGCGGGCGCCGTAGGCGACGCGCTTGCCGCCTTCCAGCATCTTCCGCACCTCGGGATGCGTCTTGAAGCGCTGGAACTCGTCGAAGGGCGAAAGCCATGGGTTCGAGTAGTCGAGGCCGACGACGAAGCCGATGGAGACCAGATTCTCGCCCAGCATGTAGAGCCAGGAGCCGCCATAGGTGTCGGAGGTCAACGGCCAGCCCGTGCTGTGCCAGACGAGGCCGGGCTTGTGCTTCTCCTTCGGGATCTCCCACAGTTCCTTCATCCCGAGCGCATAGGTCTGCGGGGCGACGCCCTGGCGCAGGTCGTAGCGCTCGAAGAGCTGCTTGGTCAGCGAGCCGCGGCAGCCCTCGGCGAAGAGGGTGTAGCTGGCGCGCAGCTCCATCCCCGGCTCGTAGGCGGGGCCCTTGGTGCCGTCCTTCTGGATGCCGGCGACGCCGGCAATGACGCCCTTGACCTGCCCGTCCTCGACGATGGTCTCGGAGGCGGCGAAGCCGGGGTAGATCTCGACGCCGAGCGCCTCGGCCTTGGCGCCGAGCCAACGGCAGACATTGCCGAGAGAGACGATGTAGTTGCCGTGGTTGTTCATCTGCGGCGGCGTCGGCAGCTTGAAGGCGCGCGTCTCCGTCAGCAGCATGAAGCGGTCATCGGTCGCGGGCGTCGCCAGCGCCGGCGGGTCCTCGCGCCAGTCAGGCAGCAGCTCGTCGAGGGCGCGAACCTCGAGCACGGCGCCGGAGAGGGTATGGGCGCCGATCTCGCTGCCCTTCTCGACCAAGCAGACCGTGGCATCGGGCGCGACCTGCTTCAGCCGGATCGCGGCGGCGAGGCCGGCGGGGCCTCCCCCGACGATCAGGACATCGAACTCCATCGACTCGCGCGCTTCGGCCTCGGACATGCCTGGCTCCTCCTGGTTCGCCACCGCATGTAGCGTCGCTTCGGGTTGCACGGAACCCCGGGGGCAGGAATATAGGCCGTTGACGGGGGCGCGGATGGAGGCGGAGACACAGGACGCGCTGATCGCGGCGCTCAGGCTCCAGCTCGACTGGGGCGTCGACGAGGCGCTGGAGGCGGAGCCGCAGGACCGGGCGGTGCGCGCCCCGGAGCGCGTGGAGGCGCCGGCGGCGCGGGCCCCCTCCCCGGCTCCGGCAGCGTTGCGGGCCCAGCCGCAGCTGCTGCCGGCCTCCGTCGCGGGGACGCGGGCGCAGGCCTTGGCGGCCGGGGCCGACAGCCTGCCGGCGCTGCGCGAGGCCATGGCGCAATTCGAGGGGAGCCCGCTCAAGGAGACGGCGATGAACCTCGTCTTCGCCGATGGCGTGGCGGAGAGCGGGCTGATGTTCATCGGCGAGGCGCCCGGGGCGGATGAGGACCGGCTGGGGCGGCCCTTCGTCGGCGTCTCGGGGCAGCTGCTCGACCGGATGCTGGCCTCGGTGGGGCTCAGCCGGGAGCGGGATTTCTACATCACCAACATCCTGCCCTTCCGCCCGCCCGGCAACCGGACGCCGACGGATGCGGAGATCGCGCTCTTCCTGCCCTTCATCCTGCGGCACATCGAATTGGCGCGGCCGCGGCTGCTGGTGCTGCTCGGCGGCGTCTCGGCCAAGGCGCTGCTGCGCTCGCGGGAGGGCATCACGCGGCTGCGTGGTCGTTGGCATCAAGTAACGATCAATGAAGGACAAGCCTTGCCGGCGCTCGCCACCCTTCATCCAGCCTATCTGCTGCGCACACCTTCGGCCAAACGCGAAGCTTGGAACGACCTGCTGATGCTGCGTCGGAGGATCGACGGTACCGATTAGATGCCAACGGGATTGTTATACATGCCAATCTCCACGGCATGTCGGGCATTTCACGCTCCGGTGGAACGTATCTCATCCTGATCCCGCAATTGAGGGGTTGCGCTTCAGTGCCCGCGACCGCTAACGGGAACGTGCCATGCGCGTGATCAGCCCCATGGCCCGTTGCCTCCTTCGCCCCCTGCTCCGCGGGGTCCTGCTGGGGGCGGCGCTGACGGCAGGGGCCACGGCCTCGGCCCAGGCGCAAAGGGCCACAGCCTCGACCGCCATTCCGGCCTCGCTTGGCCAGACTGCGATGATCCAGCCACGCCCCGCCCCGCCCGGCGGGGTGGCCGGGCTGCCGCAGGTGCTCGCCCCGTCCGAGGCGGCGCGGCTCCGGCGCATTTTCCAGGCCCAGGCGTCGGGCGACCTTGCCGCGGCGGAGCGGGAGACGGAGCGGCTGGAGGACCGGCGGCTGCTCGGCGCGGTGCTCGCCGATCGCTGGCTGCGGCCGGGGGCGCGGCCGAGCCCGGCGGCGCTGCAATCCTGGCTGTCGCACCACCCGGATCACCCGGATGCGGCACGGATCCATGCCCTGCTCGCCGAGTTGCTGCCGCGCGGCACGGCGCTGCCGGCCCCGCCCGAGGCGGCGGAGGTGCTCTCGCCCGACCAGTCGCTGGCGCCGGAAGAGCGGGATGGTGCGGCCGTCACCCGCAACCCGGCGCTCGACAAGGCGGTGCGGGACAAGGCGCGCGAGGGCAATGCGGCGGCGGCGCTGGCGCTGATCGGGCGGACACGCGGCCTGTCGCCGGCCTATGCGGCGTTGCTGCGGGCCGACCTGGCGATCGGCCTGTTCCGGGCGGGACGTGACGAGGAGGCGTTCCGCATCGCCTCCGAAACGCTGCAACGGTGGCCGGGCAAAGGGGAGAACGGCGTTGCCGCCTTCGCCGCGGGGCTCGCGGCCTGGGGGATGGAACGCTACGACCTTGCCCTCCCCTATTTCGAGCGGGCGGCGCGGACCGAGGCGGCGGCGCCGGCCCTGCGCTCGGCGGCGGCCTTCTGGACCGGGCGGGCGGCAGTCAGGGCGCGGCAGCCGCAGCTCTATGTCTCCTGGATGACGCAGGCGGCGCAGGAGCCGCGGACCTTCTACGGCCAGGTGGCGCGGCGGGCGCTCGGGCTGCCGAACAAATTCGCCTGGGAGGGCGAGCTGGCCGGCGAGGCGGAGACGGCGGCGCTGGCCGAGACGGCGGGCGGCTGGCGGGCGCTGGCCCTGTTGCAGATCGGCCAGGGCGCGCGGGCCGAGGCGGAGCTGCGGCAGCTCTGGGGCCAGGCCAGGAACAACCCGACGCTGGTGCGGGCGATGCTTGCCGTGGCCTCGGCGGCGGGGATGAACGGGCTCTCCTCGCAGCTGGCGGCGGCGAGCCAGGGGGCGGATGGACGGCCGCGCGACTTCGCGCGCTTCCCCCTGCCTAGGCTGCAGCCGCAGGGCGGGTTCCGGGTCGATCCGTCATTACTCTATGCCCTCGCCTTGCAGGAAAGCCGCTTCGATGCCGCGGCGGTCTCGCCAGCCGGGGCGCGCGGGCTGATGCAGCTGATGCCGGCGACGGCGAGCTATGTTGCGGGCGACCCCTCCCTCTCGGCGGAGAATCGGGACCGGCTGCACGATCCGGGCTTCTCGCTCGATCTCGGCCAGCGCTACGTGCATTACCTGGCGCGGCACGAGGGGGTGGAGGGCAACCTCATCCGGCTGCTGGCCGCCTATAATGCGGGGCCGGGCAATCTCCAGAAGTGGCTGCCGGCGAGCGGGCACAGGGACGACCCCTTCCTGTTCATCGAGGCCATCCCGATCGATGAAACGCGGGCCTTCGTGCAGCGGGTGATGGCCTATTCCTGGATCTATGCCAGCCGGCTCGGCCTGCCAGCGCCGAGCCTCGACCAGATGGCCGCCGGGAGCGTGCCGAAATTCGCCGGGCCCGAGGATGTGGTCGCCATGCTGCGCGGTCGGAGGACTGCGCTACGTTAGGTGCCGACGAGATCACGGAGCGCCTGCCATGCCGATCGACGAGAGCCTGCCCTTCATCCCGGTGAACATCGCTGTCCTCACCGTCTCCGACACGCGGGACCTCGCCTCCGACCGCTCGGGGCAGACCTTGCAGGAACGGATCGAGGGCGCGGGGCACCGCTGCGTCGCGCGGGAGATCGTCCGCGACGAGGCGGATGCGATCGAGGCGGTGCTGCGGCGCTGGATCGAGGATCCGAACATCGATTGCGGCATCACCACCGGCGGGACGGGCATCACCGGGCGCGACGTGACGCCGGAGGCTTTCAAGCGCGTGCTGGAGAAGGAGATCGAGGGTTTCGGCGAGCTGTTCCGCATGCTCAGCTACCGGAAGATCGGCACCAGCACGATGCAGAGCCGGGCGGTCGGCGGCGTGGCCAATGGAACCTATCTCTTCGCCCTGCCCGGCTCGACCGGGGCCTGCAAGGATGCCTGGGACGACATCCTGCTGTTCCAGCTCGATGCCCGGCACCGGCCCTGCAACCTGGTGGAGCTGATGCCGCGGCTGAAGGAGCATATGCGGGCGGCCTAGACTTCCCCTTGCTTTCGCAGCTGCGAAGGCGCATGTAGGCGGTACCGGCGGCGCCATGCCCCGGTGGTGCCCGGCCGCGTGAGCGGCCACCCTGTCCGGTTTCAGTCCGCGCGCGGCCTCCCTGGCCGCCTTTGCTGGGCGAAGCGGGACCCGGTCGAACTGCCGGCGCACAGGAAGCCATCTTCCGGATCGACCCAGCCACGCGGGGTCTCCACCTGAAACCCCGCGGCGACCCATGACCGGGTCCGCGTCAGGCGCCGCGTGTCTGGGATTACCGATTTCGTGACAAGCTTTACCGATCTTGGCCTCGCCGCGCCCCTCCTGCGCGCGCTCGATGAGGCCGGCTACACCACCCCGACCCCGATCCAGGCCCAGGCCATCCCGCTCGTGCTCGAGGGGCGCGACTTGCTGGGCATCGCCCAGACCGGCACGGGCAAGACGGCGGCCTTCGCGCTGCCGATCCTCAACCAGCTCATCGCCAAGGGCGGTCGGCCGCCGCGCGGCGGCAGCCGCGTGCTGGTACTCTCGCCGACGCGGGAGCTCGCCACCCAGATCGCCGACAGCTTCAAGGCCTATGGCGCGCATCTCGGCTTCAGCGTGACGACCGTCTTCGGCGGCGTGCCGCATGGCGGGCAGCGCCGGGCGCTGGCGGCCGGCATCGACGTGCTGGTGGCCACACCCGGCCGTCTGCTCGACCATATGGCGGCGGGCACGGCGCGGCTCGATCGCGTCGAGACGCTGGTGCTCGATGAGGCCGACCAGATGCTGGACAAGGGCTTCCTGCCCGCCATCCGCAAGCTGATCCCGGCCCTGCCGAAGGCGCGGCAGACCCTGTTCTTCTCCGCCACCATGCCGACCGAGATCGGCCGGCTGGCGGGCGACCTGCTGAAGGACCCGGCCCGGGTCGAGGTGGCGCCGGTCGCCACCACCGCCGAGCGCGTGGCGCAGCGCGTGCTGCATGTCGAGACGGCGCGGAAGCGCATGCTGCTGGCCAGGCTGCTGAAGGGCGAGGGCGTCGGTCGCACCCTGGTCTTCGCCCGCACCAAGCACGGCGCCGACCGGGTGGTGAAGCAGCTGGCGCAGGACGGGCTGCAGGCCAATGCCATCCATGGCAACAAGAGCCAGGGCCAGCGCGAGCGGGCCTTGCAGGAATTCCGCGAGGGCAGCGCGCCGATCCTGGTGGCGACGGATATCGCCGCGCGCGGCATCGACGTGGATAACGTCACCCATGTGGTGCAGTACGACCTGCCGGACGTGCCGGAGAGCTATGTGCACCGCATCGGCCGCACCGCGCGGGCCGGTGCCTCGGGCGAGGCGGTGGCGCTGGTGGCGGCGGAGGAGCTGGACAAGCTCTGGGCCGTCGAGAAGCTGATCCGCACGCCGATCCCGGCCGAGGACCATCGGCAGGACCAGTCGAGCCCGGTGACGCGGCCGGTGCAGACCGGGCGTCCGGCCGGGCGGCCCCAGGGCAACCGCGACGGGCATCGGGGCGGTGGCCAGGGGCGTGGGCGCAGCGGGGCGTCGCGGCCGCAGGGCCAGCCGGGCGGCGGCCAGTCGCAGCAGCGGCCGGCCGCGGCCAGTGCGAACCAGACGCGGCGGCGGGCGATGCCGGCCGCGATCAGCGACCAGACCCGGAGCGACCGGCGCTGGCGTGATGGCGACTTCCGCGACGGCGGCGGCGCCAAGCCGGGCAGCCGGACGCAGACCTGGCGCGTCGGCGGGGACGACTAAGAGTTAAGATCATGATCGCCCTGAGTGGACAGGCTCAGGGCGTCATTGCCGGCGCAAGCGCGGCTCAGTCCTCTTCCTGCGCGAGGCGGCTCGGCAGCAACTCGCCGCGCCGCTCCAGCAGCGGATGGGCGACGGCGGCGAGATGGCTGCCGACCCGGCGCAGGTCGCGCACCGCATCCAGCAGCAGGCCGGCGGCGCCGCCACCTTCGGCGGCCGTAAGGGCTCCGGCCTCGGCCATGCGCCGGGCGGCGTCGCGTTCCGCGGCGCGCAGGCCTTCCTTGCCGCGGACCAGCCGGCGGGCGGCCTCGGCATCCTCCATCATGAAGACGGCGATCGCCAGGCGCAGCTGCTCCAGCAGGGTCACATGCAGGGCCTCGATCTCCTGCGCCGGCTCGGCGCCGAGGGCGAGGCCGCGGCGCAGGCGCTTGGCGGCATGGCGCACCAGGTCGCGCTCCACCACATCGGCGGCGTGCTCGAGGGCGACGGCGAAGGCCTGGATCTCGGCGAGGCGGCGGCTTTCCTCATCGCCCAGCGTCTCGCGCGGGATGCGGGCGAGGTAGGAATGGACCGCGCGGTGCAGGCGGTCCACCACATCGTCCATGCGGTTGATGGCGCGGGCGGCTTCGCGGTCCTGGCCGCGGAAGGCGGCGGCGGAGCCCCGCAGCATCGCCTCCAACTGGTCGGCGATGCGGAGCACCTCGCGGGCCGCATTGGCCAGGGCGACGGAAGGGGTGGTGAGCGCGGCTTCGTCCAGGTAGCGCGGGGTGCCGGCATCGGCGGCGGCGGACCGCTCCGGCAACCAGCGGCGGAGCAGCGCGGCGAGGGCCGGCACCAGGGGCAAGGCGAGCAGGCCGGTCGCCAGGTTGAAGGCGAGATGCGCATTGGCGACCAGCCGCGCCGGGGCCGGGTCGAGCGCCTGGAGCCAGGCGGTCGCCTGTGGCAGGAGCAGGAGGCCGAGCGCACAGCCGATCAGCCGGTTCAGCAGGTTTCCGGCGGGGACGCGGAGGCGGGCGCGGTCATCGCGGTCGCCGCCGGCTTCCAGCAGCGGGTTCAGCGCGCTGCCGAGATTGGCGCCGAGCACCATCGCCAGGGCCGCTGCCGGGGCGACCGCGCCGCTGCCGGCGAGGCCGGCGACGAAGAGCAGGCCGGCGACGCTCGAATGCGCCGCCCAGGCGATGGCGGCGGCGAGCAGCAGGTTGGGCAGGGGCTGGTCCGCCACCGCCATCAGCAGGGCGCGGAGCGTCGGCGAGGCCTCGACCGGAGCCATGCTGCCGACCAGCTCGTGCAGCGCCAGCAGCATCAGCCCGAGGCCGATGGCGACGCGGCCGAGATCGCGCGTCCGCGCCCGGCTTCCGCGGCGGAAGGCGAGCACGCCGACGAGCACCAGCGCGGGGTAGGCGGCCGTCGCGTCGAAGGAGAGGAGCTGGACGATCAGCGCGGTGCCGAGATTGGCACCGAGCATCGCCGCCAGCGCCGGAGCCAGGGCGACCGCGCCTGAGGCGGCGAAGGAGCCGACCATCAGCGCCGTCGCCGTGCTGCTCTGGAGCGCGGCCGTCACCCCGAGCCCGGCAAGGAAGGCGCGGCCCAGCCCGCCGAGAGCGATGCCGAGCGCCTGGCGCAAGCGGCTGCCGAAGGCGCGCTGCACGCCGCTCTGGACCATGTGCAGGCCCCAGAGCAGCAGCGCCGCCTCGCCCGCCAGTTCCAGCAGCAGCCTCGCCTCGCCCATCCCCACTCGCCTTTCAGGCGGCGAAGTCGGCGGCGGAGATGAAGCGCACTCCGGCCGCGGTCAGCCTCGCCTTCGCCGCCGCAATGGTGTCCCCGCCCTCGGGCAGGGACAAGCCGATGCCACGACACGCATCCTCGATGACGCAGACCTCGTAGCCGAGGCCGGCGGCGTCCTCGGCGGAGAAGGCGACGCAGTAGTCGGTGGCAAGGCCGGCGAGGAAAAGGCGGCGGATTCCGCGGGCGCGGAGCCAGCCATCGAGGCCGGTGGCGGTGGTGCGGTCGTTCTCGAAGAAGGCGGAATAGCTGTCGATGACGGGGCGGAAGCCCTTGCGGATGATGAGCTCGATGCGGCGCTGGTCGAGCGCCGGGTGCAGCGCGGCCTCGGCGCTGCCCTGGATGGCGTGTTCGGGCCAGAGGGTCTGCGGGCCGTAGGGCATCGCGATGCTGTCGAAGGGCGCGCGGCCGGGATGGCTGGAGGCGAAGGAGGAGTGGCCGGGCGGGTGCCAGTCCTGGGTGGCGAAGGCCTGGGCGAAGGGTCCGGCCAGCAGGTGGTTGATGACCGGGACGACCTCCTCGCCCCCGGTCACGGCCAGGGCGCCGCCGGGCATGAAGGTCGGCTGCACGTCGATGAGGCCGAGCATGTCGGTGTCGGTGGGCCGGATCGGCGGCATGACGGTTGGTCCCCTGCGGATGGCGCTGCACCCCACCATCCGGCCTGTAGCTGCTTCCGATTGCCTTCGCCATGCGGGAGGGCGCCCCGCTGGCCACCGCGGGCCGGCGGCTGGCGGAGCGTTTCACCGGCGATGCAGCTGCTCGCGGGTCAGTTCGGCAGGATGACGCCTTTGCCCGAGTTCTGCTGGTCGAAGAGCTTGTAGGCCTCCTCCGCCTGATCGAGGCGCCAGCGATGGGTGAAGAGCTTGTCCACCTCGATGCCGCGATCGGCGATGTAGCGGGCGCATTCGGCCTGGCCGACGGTCGAGAAGGTCCAGGAGCCGATGAGCGTCACCTGCCGGCGCAGCAGGTCGGGGCTGACATCGAGCGTCACCTCGCCCCCCTCCCCCACATAGCAGGCCTTGCCCCAGGTGCGGATGCAGCGCACCGCCTGGGCCCGCGCCTGCGGGGAGGAGGAGGCGTCGAGCGAGAGATGCGCGCCGAGGCCGTGCGTCGCGTCCTTGATGGCGCCGACCACGTCATTGGTCTCGATCGGGTTGATGACGAGGTCGGCGCCGAACTCCTTGGCGCGGGCCAGGCGCTCCGGGCTGGTGTCGAGGGCGATGACGCGGGCGCCCATCGCCGAGGCGAGTTGCGTCGCGGAGAGGCCGACCGGGCCCTGGCCGAAGATCGCGATCGTATGGTCGCCCTGCAGGCCGAGGCGTTGCAGCGCGCCCCAGGCGGTGCCGGTGCCGCAGGAGATGGCGGCGCCGGTCTCGAAGGAGAGCTCCTCGGGCAGCGTCACCACCGTCCGGGCCGGGCAGACCATGTAGTTGGCATGCGCCCCGTGGCCGGTGGCGCCATAGACCTGGTCGACGCCGTCGTCGCAGAGCTGCATCCAGCCGGTCGAGCATTGCGGGCAGACGCCGCAACCGACGTAGTGGTGCTGCATCGCCCGCTGGCCGACCCGCGCCTGCTTCGGCGAGACGTTCTTGCCGACGGCGACCACGACGCCGCAGGGCTCGTGCCCCCGGATGATCGGGCCCTGGAGCCCCTTGGTGAAGCCGAGCGAGGCGGAGGCACCGCCCGCGGGGGCGCGGTAGAATTTCAGGTCGCTGCCGCACATGCCAGAGGCTTTGATCTCCAGCACCACGTCGTCGGGCCCGGGGGTCGGGTCCGGGAAGTCCTGCAAGGCCAATTGCCGGTCGCCGAGGAAGACCACGCCCTTCATGCCGAATTCCCTCCCATTGCAGGCCGTCTGGCCCGGGCGGGTATGATGCGGCGGGATCGGGCGGAGGCCCAGGGGGTTCGGCGGCGAAACCTCGGATGCGGGGCCCGAGGAAGGGGGCTAAGCTGTCAGCAAAGGGAGTTTCGCCTATGGATGCCATGACCCAGCCGCCCGTCATCCGCCTGCATCCGGAGGATGGCGTCGTCATCGCCCGCCAGGTGCTGCCGCCGGGGACGCCGGTGGCGCCGAATGTACTCGCTGCAGCGCGCATCCCGGCCGGGCACAAGGTGGCGGTGCGCTTCCACGCGCAGGGCGAGCCGGTGACGCGCTACGGGCAGATCATCGGCTTCACCACGGAGCCGGTGGCGCCGGGGCAGTGGGTGCATACCCACAACCTCGCCATGGGCGACTTCGCCCGCGACTACGCCTGGGGCGTCGATGCCAGGCCGACCGACTACGTGGCGGAGCCGGCGACCTTCCAGGGCATCCGGCGGCCGGATGGGCGGGTGGCGACGCGCAATTACATCGGCATCCTGACCAGCGTGAACTGCTCAGCGCATGTGGCGGACCTCATCGCCCAGGCCTTCCGACGCAACCCGCTGACCGGCGAGGACCCGCTGGCGGAGTGGCCGAATGTCGATGGCGTCGTCGCGCTGACGCACAAGACAGGTTGCGGGATGACACAGGGGGAGCCGCTCAGCCTGTTGCGGCGGACGCTCGGCGGCTTCGCGCGGCATGCGAATTTCAGCCATGTCATCGGCATCGGTCTCGGCTGCGAGGTGAACCAGATCGGCGGGCTGCTGGAGGAGCAGCGGCTGGCCGGGCGGCTGCGCAGCATGGACATCCAGGAGATGGGCGGCAGCCGGAAGACCGTGCAGGCGGGGATCGACTTCGTGCGCGAGGTAGTGGCGGAGGCGAACCGGGTGCAACGCGAGACAGTGCCGGCGAGCGAGCTCTGCGTCGCGCTGCAATGCGGCGGCTCGGACGGGTATTCGGGCATCACCGCCAATCCGGCACTCGGGGCGGCGAGCGACCTCGTGGTGCGGCATGGCGGGACGGTGATCCTCTCCGAGAGCCCGGAGACCTATGGGGCGGAGCATCTGTTCACCCGACGCGCGGTGAGCCAGGAGGTCGGGCAGAAGCTGGTCGATGTGATGCACTGGTGGGAGGAGTACACCTCGAAGCTCGGCGCCGAGATGGATGCCAACCCCTCCCCCGGCAACAAGCTCGGCGGGCTGACCACGATCCTCGAAAAGTCGCTCGGTGCGATGGCGAAGGCGGGCTCGACCAACCTCGTCGACGTCGTGCGCTATGCGGAGGCAGTGACGCAGAAGGGCTTCGTCTTCATGGACACGCCCGGTTACGACCCGGTGGCGGCGACCGGCCAGGTGGCGGGCGGGGCGAACCTGCTCTGCTTCACCACCGGGCGGGGCAGCGTCTTCGGCTGCAAGCCGACGCCCTCCATCAAGCTCGCCACCAATACGCCGATGTACGAGCGGATGGAGGAGGACATGGACATTAATTGCGGCACCATCGTCACCGGCGAGGAAACGGTGCAACAGGTGGGTGAGCGCATCTTCCGGCACATGCTGCGGACCGCGAGCGGCGAGCGGACCAAGAGCGAAGAGTTCGACTTTGGCGGGGCGGAATTCGCACCTTGGCCGATGGGGGCGACGATGTAGCGCGAGCCGCAGCGCCAGCGGTTTTCCCGCAATATTGCCATTGCGGCAACATTTTTCATAACCGAAGCAGTCTGTCCCGGAATTTATCCTGTCTGATATGTGAGCAGCCCGGGCCTGCGTCCGGGCCGCCGCCTCGCGTTGCGGGGGAGCGAGCAGACAGGCGGCCGGGCGGGTTCCGGTCCGCGGCGAAGCGACCCATGCAAGGGAGCCTGGCCTCGCGGAGGGACTCCCATGGCACAGACGGTCTACAGCCTGCTCACGCCAGCCAACAACTCCGGCGTTCTCGGCCTTGCGCGGGTGACGCTGGACGGCAACCTGCTCACCACCGAGGTCGCCGCCTCGGGCCTGACGCCGGAGCAGATGCACATCTTCCACCTGCACGGCTTCCTCGACGACCGGCCGGAGCGGCTGGCGCTGGCAACCGACGACGCCGATGGCGACGGCATCGTCGAGACGCGGGAGGGCGAGGGATCGGCCTATGGGCCGGTCATCGCCGGGCTCACCGAATCCGGGCGGGCCGGGTACTTCCTCGAAACCTGGCCGACCGACTTTCCGAAGGCGGATGCCGCGGGGACCATCAATTTCCGCCAGACCTATGAGCTCGACCCCGATGATGCCGGCCAGGCGGCAATCCAGGAGCGGCTGGACGCGCGGCTCGAGGGGCGAGTGCTGGAATTCCACGGCCTCGAATTGCCGCGCGGCTATGGCACCGGCACGCCGGGCGAGGTTTTCGGGCCGGGCGGCTACAATCCGCAGGTGCCGGTGGCGCAGGGGCAGCTGCTCGACCTGCCGGGGCTGGACAAGGCCTTCGGGGGCGATGGCGCCAGCTTCCTCGACAAGGCCTCGGCCGTGCTGGCGCAACTGGCGCCCTATACGCTGAGCCCGGAGGCCGAAGGCCGGGAGGCGCTGGCGCCGGAGCGGCCGGAGGTTGCCACAAGCGATGCCGACCGGTTCGTGGCGCTGATGGCGCCCTCCAACGGCTCCGGCGCACTCGGCCTTGCCGGGGTGCAGATCGACCGGGAGGCGGCGACCATCTCAGTCGAGCTCTGGATGACGGGGCTCACGCCGGAGCAGGTCCACGCCGCGCATATCCATGGCTTTGCCGATGACAGCCCCTCACTGTTGCCGAACTATCGGCTGGACGCAGACCGGGATGGCTTCGTCGAAGATAGCGAGGGCGCGGCCGTGGTCGGGCCGGTGATCCAGGCGCTGACGGCGAACGGCTCGGTCAGCAATGCCAAGACCGGCGTGGATTTCCCGCAGGCGGATGCCGACGGGACGCTGCGGCTGAGCGAGACCTACCGCTTCGACACCAGCGATCCAGCGCAGGCGGCGATCTTCGCCGAGCTGGAGGATCGGTTGGCCGGACGCGAAGTACAGGTGCATGGCCTTGCCCTGCCCGCGACCGAGGGCGAGGGCACGCCGGGTGAGGTGAACGGCACGGCCGGCTACAAGGAGACGCTGCCGGTCGCCAACGGCATCCTACTGCCCATCGGCGACGACCCGACCTCGGCGGATCTGCTGGCGCTTGGCGATGCGCTCTCGGCCGCGCTGCGCTCGGAGGTAGACGCCGTCATCGCCTGAATGGCCGGTGGAGGGGGATGCGCCGCCTTGGCGCGTCCTCCGTGGCGTGCGGGCGAGTGGTGGGCCCCCTTGCGGTCACGCCAGCGGGAGCGGACAGCCCGGAAGTCACACTTGCCATGCTTCAGCCGCAATCCTGCCCCAATTGCCTTGCGGCCCTCACGGTGTTTTGTATATCTCATCCCGTACTGATTTCAGACGGGAGATTTCGCCTTGGCCGCTTCCCGCATCCAGCCCCCTTCCCAAAGCGCCTTCCGGCGCATCTGGCGCATGGCGCAAGGCTGGTTTGGCTCCGAGGAACGGGGCGTGGCCTGGGCGCTGACGGCGGCGACGCTGGCTCTCACCCTGGCGCAGATCGGCACCCAGCTCCGCCTCAATCTCTGGCACCGCGACTTCTTCAACGCTCTCGAGGCGCGGCAGGCGGCGGCGAGCGCGGGGCAGGTCTCGACCTTCCTCATCCTCGCCGGGCTGAGCATGGCGATCGCCGTCGCGCTGCTCTGGGCGCGGCAGATGCTGGCGCTGCGCTGGCGGCGCTGGCTGGTGCATCACCTGCAGGAGCGCTGGCTGGCGGATGCCTGCCACTACCGCATGGGGCTCATGGCGGATGCGGCGGACAACCCGGACCAGCGGATCAGCGAGAACACGCGCTGGGCGACGGTCATGGCGGTCGACCTGACGGTTGGGCTGCTTCAGGCGCTGCTGACGCTTGTCTCCTTCACTGGCGTGCTTTGGACGCTCTCGGATGCGGTGCGGCTCGGCGGGATGGAGGTGCCAGGCAGCCTGGTGATCGTCGCCGGCCTCTACGCCCTGGCGGGCGGGACGCTGACTTGGCTGATCGGGCGGCCGATGGTCGACATCAACATCCGACGCAATCAGGCGGAATCCGACCATCGCTTCACCCTGTTGCGGTTGCGCGAGAGTGCCGAGGCCGTTGCGCTTATCCGCGGCGGGTCGGATGAGGCGGCGGGGCTGCGCGGCAGCTTCGGACACGTTGTCGGGGTGATGCACCAGCTGCTGCGGACGGAGCGGCAGCTGATGTGGCTCGGCTCGGGCTATGGGATGGTCGCAGCCGTCATCCCGCTGCTGCTGGCGAGCCCGCAGTACTTCGCGGGCGCGCTGACGCTCGGCGCATTGATGCAGATGGCGCAGGCCTTCACAGAGGTGGTGCGCGCCCTTTCCTGGTTCCAGGAAAGCTGGCCGCGGCTGGCGGACTGGCGCAGCCATGTCGAGCGGATCGTGGCGCTGGAGGACAGCCTCGATGCCGCTGAGGCGCTGCGAGCCGAGAGTGGGATCGAGGTCGAGGAAGGCGGCGAGGTGCTGGCCTTCGAGGCGCTGACGCTGCGCGGGCCGGAGGGCAACGTGCTGATCGCCGGCGCCTCGGCCGAAATCCGCGCCGGGGAGCGGGTGCTGATCCGCGGCGAGAGCGGCACGGGGAAGAGCACGCTGTTCCGGGCGGCCGCCGGGCTCTGGCCCTGGGGCGAGGGCGTGGTCCGGGCGCCGGCGCGGGAGACGACGATGATCCTGCCACAGCGGCCCTATCTGCCGCTGGGGACGCTGCGGGAGGCGGTCTGCTACCCGGCGCCGGCGGGGCGGTTCGGCGATGCGGCGGTGCAGGCGGCGTTGATCCGCTGCGGGCTGCCGGGGCTGATCAACCGGCTGGACGAGGCGGGGCGATGGGATCGCTCGCTCAGCCTCGGGCAGCAGCAGCGCATCGGCTTCGCCCGGCTGCTGCTGCACCGGCCGCGCTGGGTGCTGTTGGACGAGGCGACTTCGGCGCTCGACGATGCCGGGCAGGCTGCGCTGATGGGGCTGTTCTCCACCGATCTCGCAGAGGCGACGCTGGTGTCGATCGGCCACCGGCCTGGCCTCGCCGAGCACCATGACCGGGTGCTGCAGCTCGAGGCCGGGCCGCAGGGCGCGCGGCTTACGGCGCCGCGCCCTGCGGTGGTGCTGCCGGCGCTGGTGGTGGCGCCGTACCGTTGAGCACTACAACTCGACCTTGCCGGTATGCAGGCGGAGCCGGATGTGGTCCGGCACCTCCTGCCCGGCATCGGTGAAGGCCTTTCGGAGCGCATTCATGCTCGGGCCGAAGATGCCGCTGCGGTTCTCGCTGCACCATTCGCGGGACTGCAGCGGCATGGTCAGGCTGCCCTGGAAGCGGGGCATGACCCAGCGGGCGAAGAGCTCGTAGCTGCGCAGCGTGTCCTCGCGGTTGGCCCATTCATGGGCGCGGAAGAGCACGGCACCGGCGCCGCCTTCGGTGTATTCGAGCAGGCGCTCGATGCCCTTCGCCACTGTCTCCGGGCTACCGACCAGGGTGGTGCCGGCCTTCAGCCCGTCGCCTAGCGGGTTCTCGCTGCGCATCGGCGGGCGGCCCAGGGTCTCGCTGAAATAGCTGAGCGTCTCCAGCCGCTCGCCGCGGGCGACGTCGTGGAAGGCGCGCTCGTCCTCCTCAGCGCAATGCATGTTGACGACGAGGCGCCAGCCGTCGCGCGGCATGGTCTTGCCGTGCTTCGCCGCCTCGGCCTCGCCCTGGCGCCAGTGCTCGGCGAGCTTGGCATTGCCGCCGGGGAGGCCGGCGCCCAGCGAGAGCAGGCCGACGCCGTGCTTGCCGGCCGTCAGCACGCCGGAGGGGGTGGTGGCGCTGGCCACCGCGATCGGGAAGTGCGGGTAGGTGTAGGGGGCGAGGTGGAGGCGGGCCTGGTTCAGCTCGAACCAGTCGGTCTTCATCGTCACCGGCTCCTCGCAGGCGAGCAGCTTCATGATGGCGCCGAGGCTCTCATCCATCATGCGGCGCTGATCCTCGGCCTTGATGCCCATCATATAGGCGTCGGAGACGAGGGCGCCGGGGCCGCAGCCGAGCATGGCGCGGCCGCGCGTCATGTGGTCGAGCTGGACGAAGCGCTGCGCGACGAGGAAGGGGTGGTGGTAGGGCAGCGAGGTGACGCCGGAGCCGAGCTTGATGTGCTTGGTGCGCTCGGCCGCCGCGCCGATGAAGATCTCGGGTGAGGCGATGATCTCCCAGCCGGCGGAGTGGTGTTCGCCGATCCAGGCCTCGTCGTAGCCGAGGGTGTCGAGCCACTGGATCAGCTCGAGGTCGCGGCCGAGGGCGAGGGTCGGGTTGTCGCCGACGCGGTGGAAGGGCGCGAGGAAGATGCCGAAGCGCAAGCCGCGATGGGCCATCAGGGGTGCCTTTCTTCTCGGACGTCGAGACGAGGCTAGAAACGGGCGGCGGGGCGGTCAACCGAGTGGTTATCGCGGCCGGTCGGCCACCCGCAGCGCCACGGAGCCGCCGCCGATGCGGAGGCGCGGGCCGGCCTCGCTCAATTTGCCATCCTCGGCGACGCGGAGGACGGAGATGTCCTTCTCCACCATGTTGCCCACGAAGAGCATCCGCCCATCCGGCGAGAAGGCGGCGCCCTGCGACCAGGTACCGACCTGCGCCTCGGCGATGACCGAGAGGCGGCCGTTGTCGATGCGAAGGAGCTTCACCAAGCCCGGCCCGGCGAAGGGCGAGCCGGCGGGCTTGTTGGAGCCATTCATCACCGTGACCGCGACGAGGCGTGGGTCCGGCCCGGTCTGGATGCCCTCGGGTGTCTGGCCGACGCTCACCGTGTCGACGATGCGGTAGGGCTCGCGGGTCAGGTCGATGAGGCTGACGGTATCGGCATCGCCGCTGCCGCGGCCGATATTGGCGACGGTGGCGTAGCGGCCATCGGCGGTGATGGCGAGGCCGTAGGGGCGGACGCCGGTGGTGATGTCGCGGTCGAGCTTCACCACCCGCTCGCCCTCGATCTGCAGCACATTCACCAGATGGTCGCCGTAGCGGGTGACCAGGGCGCGGCGGCCGTCCGGTGTGAAGGCGACATGTGAAACCTCGGAGGAGACCGGACCGATCTCCACCTTGCCGATGGCGGTCACCTGGCCATGGGCGATGCGGAAGACGCCGACCGTGCCCTCCGCGCGGTTGGCGACAAGGGCGAGGGTGCCGGCGCGGTTGATGGAGACGCCTGCGGGCGCCACGCCGGTCGGCAAAGTCGCCACGACGCGGGGTGGCGAGGTGGTGAGGTCCACCACCGCCATGGTGTTGCCGGCGATGAGGCGGGCGGGATCGGCCGGGTCGCGCTGCTGGTTGCCGGTGACGAGGGCGAGGCGCTCATCAGGCGTGATGGCGACGGAGACGGGCGGGCCGACGACGCTGGCGGCGACGGCGATCTCGGCGCGGATGCGCGGCGTGCCGGAGGCGAGGTCGATGACCGTCAGGGTATCGGCTGGAGACTCGCGGAGGGTGCGGGCCGCGCCGTTGTCGAGCACCATCTTGTTGTCGTTCGCCGAGAGCAGGAGCTGCGCCGAAACCGGGCCCATGCCAAGGCTTGATGCGATGATGCCGGCCAGCAGCCAGTGACGCATGTGTTCGTTCCTCCCGCGGGCCTGGAGCCCGTGGCGGAGTGTCCGCCGCAGGCAAGCCGCAGGCAAGGCTTGTGCGGCGACCGGCCGGGGTGGGAGATTGCGGCGATTCGGGGGTTCGATTCTGTATGGCATTGAGTTTGCGTGCGGTGCTGCGCCGCATCCGGATGAAGAACGTTCCCCTGCCCCCTCCCCCGGCCCGGCCCGTGCAGCCCTATTGCTATCTCGGCGGAGGCCGGGCGCTGGCGCTGACGCATCGCGGACAGATGATCTACCTCGATACGCGCGACCTCGGCCTAACGCCGCATATCGCCGTCCATGGCACCTGGGAGATGGATGTGGAGGCGGTGCTCGGCCGGCTGCTGCGGCGCGGGGACCGGGTGGCTGAAGTCGGAGCCAATATGGGCTACCACACGCTGACCATGGCGGAGGCGGTGGGGCCGGAAGGGCAGGTCCACAGCTTCGAGGCAAATCCGGCGGTACTGCCGCTGTTGCGGGCGACGATCGCGGTGAACGGCTTCGGTGGGCGGGTGACGCTCTATCCAGTCGCGGCGCTGGACGCGCCGGGCGACGTAAGCTTCAGCAGCGACCCCGAGCATATCGGCAGCGGGCATCTTGCTTTCGAAGGGGAGGCGGCGAATTACTCGCGTCGCGTGACGGTGCCGGCCGTGACGTTGGATGCGGCACTGGCCGCGCTGCCCTCGATCCAGCTGCTACGGATGGATGCCGAGGGTTCGGAGCCGCGGGTGCTGCGTGGGGCGGCGGAGCTGATCGCGCGCTCGCCGGGGCTGCGGATCGTCACCGAATGGTCGGCGCCGATGATGGCGGTGCGAAGCGACCTCGGCGCGCTGATCGCCTGGCTGGGCGGCGAGCTGGGCTTCGGCTTCTGGCGGGTGGCGAAGGGCGGGATGCTGGAGAAGGTGCCGGCGGATAGCCTGCCCGGCCTGCCGCATGGCGACCTGGTGATGATGCGGCCGGCGCCATGAAAAAGGGCGGCGGGTTGCCCCGCCGCCCTCTCGATCTCAGCCCGCCTCAGCCTGATCGGCCTCGGGGCGCTCCGGCTTCGGGCCGCTGTCGAGGCCCTTCGCCGCCGGATCGCGGTCGACCAGTTCGATGACTGCCATGGTAGCGGCGTCGCCGTAGCGGATGCCGGCCTTCAGCACGCGGGTGTAGCCGCCGTTGCGGGCCTTGTAGCGCTCGGCAATGGTGGTGAAGAGCTTGTCCACCACCTTCTGGTCCATGATTTGCGCATAGGCCTGGCGGCGCGCATGCAGGCCGCCACGCTTCCCGAGGGTGATGATGCGCTCCACATAGGGGCGCAGCTCCTTCGCCTTGGGCAGGGTGGTGGTGATCTGCTCGTGCTTCAGCAGGCTCGTCGCCATGTTGCGGAACATGGCGAGGCGATGGGTGGAGGTGACGCCGAGCTTCCGGCCGGCAATCCCGTGACGCATGGTATGGGCTTCCTAATCCGCCGGACTCAGAACGGCTCTTCGAGTTTCTTCGCCAGGTCTTCGATGTTCTCGGGCGGCCAGCCGGTGACGGTGAGGCCGAGCCCGAGGCCCATCGAGGCCAGGACTTCCTTGATCTCGTTCAGCGACTTGCGGCCGAAATTCGGCGTGCGGAGCATCTCCTGCTCGGTCTTCTGCACGAGATCGCCGATATAGACGATGTTGTCGTTCTTAAGGCAGTTCGCCGAGCGGACGGAGAGCTCGAGCTCGTCCACCTTGCGGAGCAGGTTGCGGTTGAAGGGCAGATCGTCCCGCTCCTCCTCCACCTTGCGCTCGCGCGGCTCGTCGAAGTTGATGAAGAGCTGCAGCTGGTCCTGCAGGATGCGGGCGGCGAGCGCCACGGCGTCCTCGGGGGCGACGGTGCCGTCGGTCTCGAGGGTCATGACCAGCTTGTCGTAGTCGGTCACTTGGCCGACGCGGGTCGGCTCGACGCGATAGGCGACGCGGCGGACCGGCGAGTAGATGGCGTCCACCGGGATGAGGCCGATCGGCGCATCCTCGGGGCGGTTCATCGCCGCAGGCACGTAGCCCTTGCCGGTACCGACCGTCAGTTCCATCGAGAGGCGGGCGCCGTCGTCGAGGGTGCAGATGACGAGATCGGGGTTGGCGATCTCGATGTCGCCCGTGGTCTGGATCTGGCCAGCCGTCACCTCGCCAGGGCCGGTTGCGGTGAGCGCCAGGCGCTTCGGCCCCTCGCCCTGCATCCGGATGGCAAGCTGCTTCACGTTCAGCACGATATCCGTGACGTCCTCGCGGACGCCCTGGATGCTGCTAAATTCATGCAGCACACCGTCGATGCGGATCGCCGTAACGGCCGCCCCCTGGAGGGAGGACAGCAGCACGCGGCGGATCGCATTGCCGAGCGTCATGCCGAAGCCACGCTCCAGCGGCTCGGCGACGATGGTCGCGGTGCGCTCGGGGTCGGCGCCGACCTCGACGCCCAGCTTCTCGGGCCGGATGAGCGACCGCCAGTTCCTCTCGATCACGAACAGTCTCCTAGGCCAACCACACGCAAGGACAAGAGCCGCGTCTTAGACGCGGCGACGCTTGCGCGGGCGGCAACCATTATGCGGGATGGGCGTCACGTCCCGGATGGCGGTGACGTAGAAGCCGACCGCCTGCAGGGCGCGGAGCGCCGACTCGCGGCCCGAACCGGGACCGCTCACCATAATCTCCAGCTGCTCCATCCCGTGCTCGCGGGCCTTGCGGCCGGCATCCTCGGCGGCGACCTGCGCGGCGTAGGGGGTGGACTTCCGGCTGCCCTTGAAGCCCTGGCTGCCGGAGGAGGACCATGCGATCGCGTTGCCCTGGGCATCCGTGATCGTCACGATGGTGTTGTTGAAGCTGGCGAGCACATGGGCCACGCCGGAAGAGATGTTCTTCCGTTCCTTCTTGCGCGGCGCGCGAGCGCCGCCACGGGGTTCGCGGGCCATATTACTTCGTCACCTTCTTCTTGCCGGCGATGGCCACGGCCTTGCCCTTGCGCGTGCGGGCATTGGTGTGGGTGCGCTGGCCACGGACCGGCAGGCCCCGGCGGTGACGCAGGCCACGGTAGCAGGCCATGTCCATGAGCCGCTTGATGTTCATCGCGACTTCACGGCGGAGGTCACCCTCCACGCGGTACTCACGGTCGATCAGCTCGCGGATGCGGAGGATTTCCTCGTCCGTCAGCTGGTTGACACGACGGTCCTCGGGGATGCTCAGCTTCCCGCAGATCTCGGCCGCGTTCTTCGGGCCGATGCCGTAGATGTAGCGCAGCGAGATCTGCACGCGCTTGTTCGTGGGGATGTTCACTCCGGCGATGCGCGCCACTGCTCAGCTCCTGGAGCCTGTCGCTCCTGCTCCCGCCAGATGGGGATCCCCCGCCCGACGATATGATCAACCCAAAAATGCCAACGGCGAAACGCGGCCGGGAGTACCTTGGACCTGGGACCAAGGGCTGCCTCTGACCGCGAGAGGCGCGGACTATACCGAGAGACCCCTTGCCGTCAACCCTTGTCCCCCAAGATCGCCTCGATCTGCCGGGCAACCTCGTTCATCTCCGCCATGCCGTCCACTACCCGGAGCACGCCTTGGGCGGCGTAATACGGCAGGAGGGGCGCGGTCTGGCGGTGATAGGCTTCCAGCCGGGCAGCTACCAGCTCTGCCTTGTCGTCGGCGCGGCGGGTGAACTCGCCGCTGCCGCAAACATCACAGGTGCCGTGCTTGGCCAGCGGCTTGAATTGGTCGTGGTAGCCCTCTCCGCATTTGGCGCAGGTGAAGCGGCCGGAGATGCGGTCCACCAGGGCCACATCATCCACCTGGAGCTCGATGACGTGGTGGAGAGGCATGGCCTTCTCCTTCAGCATCAGGTCGAGCGCCTCCGCCTGCGGTACGGTACGGGGGAAGCCGTCCAGGATGAAGCCCTGGGCGACATCCGGCTGGGCGACTCGGCCGGCCAGCATGGCGATGATGATGGCATCCGGGACCAGCTCGCCCCGCTCCATGATCGCCTTGGCCTGCAGGCCAACCTCGCTGCCCGAGCGGACCTCGGCGCGCAGCATGTCGCCGGTCGAGATCTGCTTCAGCCCGTGGCGGTCCTCCAGGCGCTTGGCCTGGGTTCCCTTCCCCGCCCCGGGCGGACCCAGCAGGATCAGATTCATAGCCTTATCCCCCTCCCCTTGCTTCAACGCGGCCGCGGTGCGCCGCGGCCACCCAGCCGGGCCTTGCGGATCAGGCCTTCATACTGGTGCGCGAAGAGATGGGACTGCACCTGCGCGACCGTGTCCATCGTCACCGAGACGATGATCAGCAGGGAGGTGCCGCCGAAATAGAAGGGCACGCCGTAATTGCTGATCAGCAGTTCGGGCAGGATACAAACGAGGCAAAGATAGAGGGCGCCGACCGCGGTCAGCCGGGTCAGCACCCGGTCGAAATAGTCGGCCGTGTGCTGGCCCGGGCGGATGCCGGGGACGAACCCGCCGTACTTCTTCAGGTTGTCCGCCGTCTCCACCGGATTGAAGACCACCGCGGTGTAGAAGAAGGCGAAGAAGGCGATCAGCGCCAGGTAGAGCGCCATATAAAGCGGCTGGCCATGGGCGAGCGCGGCGCTGATCTGAGCCAGCCAGCCATCCGAGGCAGGATCGACCGCGAATCCGGCAATGGTCGCCGGCAGCAGCAGCAAGGAGGAGGCGAAGATCGGCGGGATGACGCCGGCGGTGTTCAGCTTCAGCGGCAGATGGGTGTTCTCGCCGCCGAACATGCGGTTGCCGACCTGGCGCTTCGGGTACTGCACCGGGATGCGGCGCTGCGCCCGCTCGACGAAGACGACGAGCGCGATCACCGCAAGCGCAATGGCGATGAAGGCGATGATGAAGAAGGTCGACAACGCGCCGGTGCGGCCGAGCTCCAGCAGAGAGACCAGCGCATGCGGCAGGTTGGCCACGATGCCGGCGAAGATGATGAGTGAGATGCCGTTGCCGACCCCGCGGGCGGTGATCTGCTCACCCAGCCACATCAGGAACATCGTCCCGCCGACCAGGGTGATGACGCAGGAGACGCGGAAGAACATGCCGGGATCGCCCACCGCCGGGCCGAAATTGCCGCGCATGCTTTCGAGGCCGACGGCGATACCGTAGGCCTGGAATATGGCAATCAGGACGGTGAGATAGCGGGTGTACTGGTTGATCTTCTTCCGGCCGGACTCGCCCTCCTTCTTCAGGGTCTCGAGCGCCGGTACGGCCGCCGTCATCAGCTGGATGATGATGCTCGCCGAGATATAAGGCATGATGTTCAGGGCGAAGACGGTCATGCGCCCGAGCGCGCCGCCCGTGAACATGTCGAACATGCCGAGAATCCCGCCGCCATGCTGACGCAGGATCTCGCCCATCACTCCGGCATCGACACCGGGCACCGGCACATAGGTGCCGAGGCGATAGACCAGGAGCGCGCCCAGGGTGAACCAGAGGCGCCGTTTCAACTCGGTCGCCTTCGACAGCACCCCGAGATTGAGATTGGCCGCAAGCTGCTCCGCTGCGGAGGCCATGGATCCTAAACCCTCCTCACGACAGCGGCGCCAACAACCGAGGGGAAGCCCCCCGGCCGTGGCGCCGCAGCCACGAACCTGTACTTAGGTAGCGAGCGGCCCGGCGGGCCGCAAGCATCACGCCTCCGCGGGCGCCTCTTCGGCCGCCGCGGGCGGGTTCAGCAGGGTGATCGTGCCACCCGCAGCTTGCACAGCCGCGACCGCACTGGCCGAGGCGCCGGAGACGGTGATGGTCACCGCCCGGCTCAGCGTGCCATGGCCCAGCAGCCGCACGCCGGCGAGCTTCGCCCCTGTACGGACGATGCCGGCCGCGCGCAGCGCCGCCTCATCGATCGGCTGATCACCGGGCAGCTTGCCCTCGGCGATCGCCTGCTCGAGACGGCCGAGGTTGAGCGGGGCATATTCCTTGCGGAAGATGTTGACGAAGCCTCGCTTCGGCAGCCGCCGGTAGATCGGCAGCTGGCCGCCCTCGAAGCCGTTCAGCGACACGCCTTCGCGCGCCTTCTGGCCCTTCACGCCCTTGCCGGAGGTCTTGCCCTTGCCGGAGCCGATGCCGCGGCCAAGCCGCTTCGACTTGTAGCGCGCGCCGTCATTGTCGCGCAGCTCGTTCAGTTTCATGGGTCTTGCTCCCCGCTCAGCCTTCCACCTTGATGAGGTGGGCCACCTTACGGATCATGCCGCGAACCGCCGGAGTGTCCTCCAGCTCCCGCGAACGGTGCATCTTGTTGAGGCCGAGGCCGATCAGCGTCTCGCGCTGGCCCGGCTTGCGCCCGATCGGCGACCCGGTCTGGGTCACCTTCACGGTCTTCTTCGTCTCAGACATTCGGAGCCTCCGCGGCCGAAGCCTCGGCCGGGGCCTGGTCCTTGCGCGGGCCCAGCAGGTCGGAGACCTTCTTGCCGCGCCGGGAGGCGACGGCACGCGGGCTCGTGCTGCGGGTCAGGGCCGCGAAGGTGGCCTTGATCATGTTGTGCGGGTTGGTCGAGCCGAGGCACTTGGCCACGACATCGCCCATGCCGAGCGTCTCGAAGATGGCGCGCATCGGGCCACCGGCGATGATGCCGGTACCGGCGGGCGCCGCCCGCAGAATCACTCGGCCGGCGCCGAACTCGCCGATGACGTCATGGTGCAGGGTCCGGCCTTCGCGCATCGGCACGCGGACCATGGTCCGCTTCGCCTGCTCGGTTGCCTTGCGGATCGCCTCCGGCACCTCGCGGGCCTTGCCGGCGCCCCAGCCAACGCGGCCCTTCTGGTCGCCTACCACGACGAGCGCGGCGAAGCTGAACCGGCGGCCACCCTTCACCACCTTGGCGACGCGGTTGATGGTGACGAGCTTGTCCTTCAGCTCGTCGCCGTCCTGGCGCTCCTGGCGGTTCTCGTTCTCGCGGCCACGGCCGCGGCCACGACGGCGATCGCCGCCCTCGCCGCCATGCTCGCCGCCGCCACCGCTATGAGGGGTACGTGCCATCTATGCGATCCTCAGAACGACAGCCCGCCCTCGCGGGCGGCGTCGGCCAGGGCCTTGACCCGGCCATGATACAGGTAAGGCCCGCGGTCGAAGACGACCTTCTCGACGCCGGCAGCACGAGCGCGCTCAGCCACCAGCTTGCCGACCTGGGTCGCGGCGTCCTTGTCGGCGCCGGTCTTCAGCGACTCGCGCATCGTCTTCTCGATGGAAGACGCGGCGGCGAGGGTGCGGCCCTGGGCGTCGTCGATCACCTGGGCGTAGATGTGCTTGCCCGAGCGGAAGACGGAAAGCCGCGGACGGCCGCCGCTCTTGATCTTCAGCTGGTAGCGCAGGCGGGACCGCCGGCGCGTTTGCAGTGCGAGCTTGTCGGCCATTACTTCTTCTTACCCTCCTTCCGGAGGATCTGCTCATCGGTGTAGCGCACGCCCTTGCCCTTGTAAGGCTCGGGTCCACGCCAGGCGCGGATCTCGGCGGCAACCTGACCAACCTGACGCTTGTCCGCCCCTTCCACCTTCACGGCGGTCGGGCGTTCGCAGGTGATCTTGATGCCCTCGGGGATCGGGTAGCGGACCTCGTGGCTGTAGCCGAGGTTCAGAACCAGATCCTTGCCCTGCACCGCGGCGCGGTAGCCGGTGCCGTTGATCTCCATCGACTTAGTGAATCCGGTGGAAACGCCCGTCACCATGCTGTTGATCAGGCTGCGGGTGGTGCCCCACATGGTGCGGCTGCGGCGGTCGTCCCGGCGCGGCTTCACCGCCACCTGGTTGTCCGCGATCTCCACATCAACTTCATCCGTCAGGTCGAGCTTGAGCTCGCCATTCCGGCCCTTGGCCACCACGGTCCGGCCCTGCAGCGCCACCTGGACGCCGCTCGGGACCGGGACGGGATATTTGCCGACGCGCGACATGCTGTATCCCTCCCTTAGAACACGCGGCAGAGGACTTCACCGCCAACATTGGCGGTGCGGGCCTCGGTATCGCTCATCACGCCACGGGGCGTGGAGAGGATGGAGATGCCGAGCCCGTTGTAGAACTTCGGCAGTTCCTTGATCTTGCTGTAGACGCGCCGGCCGGGCTTGGAGACGCGGGTGATCTCCTTGATGGCGGGCTCGCCTTCGGAATACTTCAGCTCGATCTCGATGCGGCTGACGCCGGGGCGCTCCTGCTCCACCCGCCAGGCGCGGATGTAGCCTTCACGCTTCAGCACGTCGAGCACATCGGTCCGCAGCCGGCTGGCCGGGGCGACGCAACGCGTCTGCCGGGCCCGCTGGGCGTTGCGGATACGGGTGAGCAGATCCCCGAGCGGATCGGACAGAGACATATCCCCGCTCCCTTACCAGCTCGCCTTGGTCACGCCGGGCAGCTGGCCAGTATTGGCGAGCTCCCGCAGCATGTTCCGGCTGAGCTTGAACTTGCGATAATTGCCGCGCGGGCGGCCAGTGAGCTCGCAGCGCAGGCGCACGCGCACCTTGGCGCCGTTGCGCGGCAGCTGGGCGAGCTTCAGGGTCGCATCGAACCGGTCCTCGACCGGCAGGGTGCGATCCATGACGATACCCTTCAGCGCCGCGCGCTTGGCAGCATGCGTCGACGAGAGCTTCGCCCGACGCTTGTTCTTCTCGACTGCCGAAGTCTTGGCCATACGGTTCTATCCTCCGGAACCTGCCCGGCTCGCCGGGCGGTTTTCCAAGATCAGTTCTGGAAGGGAAGCTGGAACGCCTTGAGCAGCGCCTTCGCTTCCTTATCGGTCTTCGCCGTGGTGACGAACTGGATGTCCATGCCCCGGACCGTGTCCACGCGATCGTAGTTGATCTCGGGGAACACGATCTGCTCCTTCAAGCCCATGGCGAAGTTGCCACGGCCGTCGAAGCCCTTAGTGCCGGGGAGGCCACGGAAGTCCCGCACGCGCGGCAGCGCGATGGTGACGAGCCGGTCGAGGAACTCGTACATCCGCGCCTTGCGCAGCGTCACCTTGCAGCCGATCTGCTGGCCTTCGCGGATCTTGAAGCCGGCGATCGCCTTCTTCGCCTTGGTCCGCACCGGCTTCTGGCCGGCGATGGCCGTCAGGTCGGCGACCGCGGCGTCGAGCTTCTTGCCATCGGCCGCGGCTTCGCCGACGCCCATGTTGATGACGATCTTCTCGAGCTTCGGCACTTCCATCGGGTTCTTGTAGCCGAACTCCTCGACCAGGCGCTGCCGAACGACCTCAGCGTAAAAGGTCGCAAGGCGCGTACGCTCGGCCGGCGAAGCGGCGGACTTGCCGGGCTTCGCGGCGACGGTCGTGACGGTGCGGCTGCCTTCCTCGCGGTTGGCTTCCGGCTTCTTGGCGTTGGCCGGGGCGCCCTTCTTGGCGCCGCCCTTCTTCGAATCGCTCATGCGTCAAGCACCTCGCCCGAAGGCTTCGCCACCCGCACCTTCTTCCCATCCTCCAGCACGCGGAACCCAACGCGGGTCGGCTTGCCGGACTTCGGGTCGAGGAGCGCCAGGTTCGAGACGTGGATCGGCGCCTCCTTCTCCTGGATGCCGCCGGGCTGGTTCATGCCCTGCGGCTTCTGGTGGCGCTTCACCACGTTCACGCCCTGCACCAGGGCACGCTTCTCGGTCGGCAACACGGCAATGACCTCGCCGCGCTTGCCCTTGTCGCGGCCGGTCAGCACCTGGACCCGGTCGCCCTTCTTGATCTTCGCGGCCATGGTCAGAGGACCTCCGGCGCCAGCGAGATGATCTTCATGTACTTACGCGCCCGAAGCTCGCGCACGACCGGTCCGAAGATGCGGGTGCCGATCGGCTCGCCCTGCTTGTTGATCAGCACGGCGGCGTTGTTGTCGAAACGGATCGCCGTGCCGTCGATGCGGCGCACCGGATAGGAGGTGCGAACGATGACGGCGCGATGCACCTCACCCTTCTTCACCTTGGCGCGCGGGATCGCCTCCTTCACGGAGACGACGATGACGTCGCCGACCGAGGCCGTCTTCCGCTTTGAGCCGCCGAGCACCTTGATGCACTGGACGCGGCGCGCACCGGAGTTGTCGGCGACGTCGAGGTTTGCTTCGACGCCGATCATGCGGACACCGCCTCACTCGTGGCCGTCAACGGATTACCGTTGCGGAGCACTACCATCCAGGCCTTCCGCTTGGACAGCGGCGGGCACTCTTCAATCTGCACGAGGTCGCCTTCCTTGCAGAGATTGGCCTCGTCATGGGCGGCGTACTTCTTCGAACGCCGGATGAACTTTTTGTAGAGCGGATGCATCACGCGACGCTCGACAAGGACGGTGACCGTCTTGTCCATCTTGTCGCTGACCACCCGGCCCGTGAGGACGCGCTTCGGCATAGCCGCCGGTCTCCCCTTAAGCCTTGGGTTGAGAAGCTGCCGAGCGACGCCGCTCGGACAGGACGAATTTGATGCGGGCAATGTCACGCCGCACCAGCTTGATGCGGCCAGTCGCCTCGAGTTGCCCGGTCGCCCGCTGGAAGCGCAGGTTGAACTGCTCTTTCCGGAGGTCGAGGAGCTGGGTAGACAGCTCGTCCGGGGTCTTGGCGCGGATATCCGCGATCTTGGTCATGGTCTTACGCCTCCGCCGCGCCGAGGCGCGACACGATCTTGGTCCGGATCGGCAGCTTGGCGGCGCCGAGGGTCAGCGCCTCGCGCGCCGTCTCGATGGACACGCCGTCGATCTCGAACATCATGCGACCCGGCTTGATGCGGGCCACCCAGTATTCCGGCGCGCCCTTGCCGGAGCCCATGCGGACTTCGGCGGGCTTGGTCGAGACCGGCACATCCGGGAAGATGCGGATCCAGACCCGGCCCTGGCGCTTCATCGCGCGGGTGATGGCACGACGGGCGGCCTCGATCTGCCGGGCGGTGACCCGCTCCGGCTCCAGCGCCTTTAGGCCGAACCCGCCGAAGCTCAGCGAGAACCCACCCTTGGCGAGACCCTTGATGCGGCCCTTATGGGCCTTGCGGAACTTGGTGCGCTTGGGCTGCAGCATCTCACATCATCCCTCAGCGCTGCGGCGCCTGTTCGGCGGCGCGCTTGTCCTGCGCCATCGGGTCATGGGCCAGGATCTCACCCTTGAAAATCCAAACCTTCACGCCGCAGGTGCCATAGGTGGTCTTGGCGGTGGCGGTGCCGAAGTCGAGGTCGGCGCGCAGCGTATGCAGCGGCACGCGGCCCTCACGGTACCATTCCATCCGGGCGATCTCGGCGCCGCCGAGCCGGCCGGAGCAGTTGATCCGGATGCCGCCGGCGCCGAGGCGCATGGCGGACTGCACCGCGCGCTTCATGGCGCGACGGAAGGCGACGCGGCGCTCGAGCTGCTGCGCGATGCTCTCGGCGACCAGCGTCGCGTCGATCTCGGGCTTGCGGATCTCGACGATGTTCAGTGCCACCTCGGCCCCGGCGAGCCGCGCCAGGTCCTTGCGCAGAACCTCGATATCGGCGCCCTTCTTGCCGATGACGACGCCCGGGCGGGCCGCGTGGATCGTGACACGCGGCTTCTTCGCCGGACGCTCGATCACCACGCGACTGACGCCGGCGCCCTTGAGGCGCGTGCGCAGCGTGTCACGCAGCTTCAGGTCCTCGTGCAGCAGCCGGGAGTAGTCGGCATCCGCGAACCAGCGGCTGTCCCAGGTGCGGTTGATGCCGAGCCGGAAGCCGATCGGATTGACTTTGTGACCCATGTTACGCGGCCTCCTGCTGGGCCGGTGCCGCGGCCGGCTGTTCGGCGACCACGATCTTCAGATGGCTGAACCACTTCTCAACGCGGGCCGCACGGCCGCGGCCGCGGGCGGAGAAGCGCTTCATCACCTGCGAGCGGCCGACCTCGGCGCGGGACACCACGAGCTGGTCGACATCCAGCTGGTGGTTGTTCTCGGCATTGGCGATCGCGCTCTCCAGCGTCTTCTTCACGGTCTGGGCGATACGGCGCTTGCTGAAAGCGAGCGTCGCAATGGCGTCCTGCGCGCGTCGGCCGCGAATGAGGCCGGCGACCAGGTTGAGCTTGCGCGGGCTGACGCGGATGTTCCGCAGAATGGCCTGCGCTTCGGTCTCGGGGAGACTGCGTTCGTGCTTCGGCTTGCTCATCGGATCAGCCCCGCTTCGCCTTCTTGTCGGACGAATGCCCGGTGAAGGTCCGCGTCGGCGAGAATTCGCCGAACTTGTGCCCCACCATGTTCTCCGAGACCTGCACCGGGATGAACTTCTTCCCGTTGTAGACACCGAAGGTCAGCCCGACGAACTGCGGCAGGATCGTGCTGCGGCGCGACCAGATCTTGATGATCTCGTTGCGCGTCGAAGCCCGGGCGGCCTCCGCCTTGTTGAGCAGGAAGCCGTCCACGAACGGCCCCTTCCATACGCTGCGCGGCATCGCCCTCAGCCCTTCGTCGCGGTGCGGCGGCGGACAATGAGCCGGTCCGTCCGCTTGTTGTTGCGCGTCTTCGCGCCCTTGGTCGGCTTGCCCCAGGGGGTGACCGGATGACGGCCACCACTGGTGCGGCCCTCGCCACCACCATGCGGGTGGTCGACCGGGTTCATCACCACGCCGCGGTTATGCGGACGGCGGCCCAGCCAGCGGGAGCGACCGGCCTTGCCGATCTGCTGGTTCGAGTTGTCCGGATTGGACACCGCGCCGATCGCCGCCATGCACTCGGCGCGCACGGTGCGGACCTCGCCCGACATCAGCTTCAGCTGTGCGTAACCGGCATCCTTGCCGACCAGCTGCACATAGGTGCCAGCCGAACGTGCGATTTTGCCGCCGGCGCCCGGCTTCAGCTCGACATTGTGGACGATGGTGCCGACCGGGATGGAGCCGAGCGGCATCGCGTTGCCCGGCTTGATATCGGCCCGCTCGGCGGCGACGACCTGGTCGCCGGCCTTCAGTCGCTGCGGCGCCAGGATGTAGGCGAGCTCGCCATCCTGGTACTTCACCAGCGCGATGAAGGCGGTGCGGTTCGGGTCATACTCGAGCCGCTCGACCGTCGCCGGCACGCCGAGCTTCGTCCGCCGCTTGAAGTCGACGATACGGTAGCTCTGCTTGTGCCCGCCGCCCCGGAACCGGACAGTGGTGCGACCATGGTTGTTACGGCCGCCGGAATGGGACTTGCCCTCCGTCAGCTGCTTGAGCGGCTTACCCTTCCACAGCTCATCCCGCTTGATCAGGATGGTGCCGCGGAGGCTCGGCGTGATCGGGTTGAAATTCTTGAGCGCCATGGCTTAGGCGAGCCCCGTCGTCAGATCGATGGTCTGGCCTTCGGCCAGGCGCACGATGGCCTTCTTCCAGTCGGAACGCTGGCCCGGACGATTGCGGAAGCGCTTCGTCTTGCCCTTCACCACGAGGGTGTTGACCGCGAGCACCTTCACGCCGAACAGCGTCTCGACCGAGGCCTTGATCTCCGGCTTCGTCGCCTCAAGCGGCACCTTGAAGACGACCTGACCCTGCTCGGTCAGCAGCGTCGCCTTCTCCGTCACCACCGGGGCGAGGATGGTCTGATACATCCGCTCCCGCGAGAGGACCGGCTTCTTCTCCTGGGCCTCGCTCATGCCAGCCGCTCCGTCAGCGCCGCAACGCCGGCGCGGGTCACCGCGAGGACGTCGTGGTTCAGGATGTCGTACACATTGGCACCGATCGTCGGCAGCACATGCATGTGCGGCAGGTTACGGATGCCGCGGCCGAAGCCCTCATCCACCTGCGCATCCACGACCAGCGCGCTGGTCCAGCCGAGCGCCTTGAGCTGCTTCGCCAGCACCGCAGTCTTCGCCTCGCCGGCGGAAGCGGTGTCGAGCACCACCAGCTTGCCCTCGGCCGCCTTCTGGCTGAGGGCGCTGATGAGGCCGAGGCGACGAACCTTCTTGTTCAGCGAATAGCCGTGGTCGCGGACGACCGGGCCATGCACCACGCCGCCGGTGCGGAACTGCGGCGCACGCAGCGAGCCCTGACGGGCATTGCCGGTGCCCTTCTGCCGATACGGCTTCTTGGTGGTGCCGGAGACTTCACCCATCCCCTTCACCTTATGCGTACCCGCCCGCCGCTTGGCGAGCTGCCAGTGAACGACCCGCGCCATGATATCGGCGCGCGGCTGCGCCGCGAACAGCGCCTCCGGCAGCTCGATCTCGCCTGCCGTGCCGTTATCCAGCGTGATGACCGGAACCTGCATCGTACTTGGTCCTTACGCCGCGGCCGTCGGGAAGGGAGCCTCGGCATGGCGCGCGCGCTTCACCGCGTCCCGCACCAGCACGTAGCCACCCTTGGACCCAGGCACCGCGCCCTTGATCAGCAACAGGCCCTTGTCGAGATCGACACCCGCGATCTCGAGATTCTGGGTGGTGATGCGTTCAACACCCAGATGACCTGCCATCTTCTTGTTCTTGAAGGTCTTGCCCGGATCCTGCCGGTTGCCGGTCGAGCCATGCGAACGATGGCTGATCGACACGCCGTGCGAGGCCTCAAGGCCGGCGAAGTTCCAGCGCTTCATGGCGCCAGCGAAGCCTTTGCCCTTCGAGACGCCGGTGACGTCGACGACCTGGCCCTTCACGAAATGTGCGGGGCTCAGCCGCGCACCCGGCTCGAGTGCCGCATCGGCACCGACGCGGAACTCGACCAGCTTCTTCGGAGCCTCGACGCCAGCCTTGGCGAAGTGGCCGCGATTAGCCTTGGTAACGTTCTTGGGCTTCGCGCGGCCGATGCCGAGCTGGACGGCGTCATAGCCATCCTTCTCAGCGCTGCGGCGAGCGATCACACGCACCTCGTCGAGATGCAGGACGGTCACGGGGACCGTGCTGCCATCGTCGTTGAAGATCCGGGTCATACCCAGCTTCTTGGCGATCAGGCCGGTGCGGCCGGTCTTGGCGGCCATGACTATAGTCTCCCCTGGCCTTAGAGCTTGATCTCGACATCCACGCCCGCGGCGAGGTCGAGCTTCATCAGCGCGTCCACGGTCTGCGGGGTGGGGTCGACGATATCGAGCAGGCGGCGATGCGTGCGGATCTCGAACTGCTCCCGCGACTTCTTGTCGACATGCGGCGAGCGGTTGACGGTGAAACGCTCGATCTCCGTCGGCAGCGGAATCGGGCCGCGCACACGGGCGCCCGTCCGCTTCGCGGTATTCACGATCTCCCGCGTGCTGCCATCGAGCACGCGATGATCGAACGCCTTGAGGCGGATGCGGATATTCTGGCTGTCCATGGTGAGCGGACCGATCCTCGACTGAGCCTAAGGCTTACTTCACGATGCTCGCAACGACGCCGGCGCCGACGGTGCGGCCGCCCTCGCGGATGGCGAAGCGGAGCCCCTGGTCCATGGCGATGGGGGCGATCAGCTCGACATCCATCGTCACGTTGTCGCCCGGCATCACCATCTCGACGCCTTCCGGCAGCTTCACGATCCCGGTCACGTCGGTGGTCCGGAAGTAGAACTGCGGCCGGTAGTTGGTGAAGAACGGCGTGTGGCGCCCGCCCTCCTCCTTGGTCAGAATGTAGGCCTCGGCCTTGAAGCCGGTGTGCGGCGTGATCGAGCCGGGCTTGGCCAGGACCTGGCCGCGCTCGACGTCCTCGCGCTTCGTGCCGCGCAGCAGCGCGCCGATGTTGTCGCCCGCCTCGCCGCTGTCCAGCAGCTTGCGGAACATCTCGACGCCGGTCACCGTCGTCTTCACCGTGTTCTTCAGCCCGACGATCTCGACTTCCTCGCCGACCTTGACGATGCCGCGCTCGACGCGACCCGTCACCACCGTGCCGCGGCCCGAGATCGAGAACACGTCCTCGATCGGCATCAGGAACGGCATGTCCTTCGGACGCTCCGGCTGCGGGATGTAGCTGTCCACCGCCGCCATCAGCTCGAGCACGGCGTTCTTGCCGATCTCGGGCGTCTTGTCCTCGAGGGCCGCCACCGCCGAGCCCTTGATGATCGGGATGTCGTCGCCCGGGAACTGGTAGCTGGAGAGCAGCTCGCGCACCTCCATCTCCACCAGCTCGACCAGGTCGGGGTCGGCCAGGTCCATCTTGTTCAGGAACACCACCAGGGCGGGGACGCCAACTTGGCGGGCCAGCAGGATGTGCTCGCGCGTCTGCGGCATCGGGCCGTCAGCGGCCGAGACCACCAGGATCGCGCCGTCCATCTGCGCCGCGCCCGTGATCATGTTCTTCACGTAGTCGGCGTGGCCGGGGCAGTCCACATGCGCGTAGTGGCGGTTCTGCGTCTCGTACTCGACATGTGCGGTCGAGATCGTGATGCCACGAGCCCGCTCCTCCGGCGCCTTGTCGATCTGGTCATAGGCCGTGAAGGTCGCGCCACCCGTCTCCGCCAGAACCTTGGTGATCGCCGCCGTCAGCGACGTCTTGCCATGGTCGACATGCCCGATCGTCCCAATGTTGCAGTGCGGCTTGTTCCGCTCAAACTTCGCCTTCGCCAT